>DASXSC010000178.1:0-49234 GCA_036506215.1 Pyrinomonadaceae bacterium
CGAGCCAGGGACCGGAACACTCACTGGGCGCGTAATCAACGAGAATGGACAGCCTGTATCGCATGCCACGGTTTACGTAACTGCTCCGATGGCCCTTCCTCAGCCTCGTATTACCTTCACAGATGACGCGGGAAACTTCCAGGTCACTGGTCTCGATGCGCTGGTTTACAATGTCGGCGCTTCATCGCCCTCCTACATCACGGCTCCGCGCGAGCCGGAAAGCCTGCCACCGTATTACCGCATCGGTGATTCAGTGACGATCAGTCTGCTCAAAGGGGGTGTGATAACGGGAACTGTTACCTCGGCGACAGGTGGGCCATTGGTTCAAATCGGAGTTCGGGCTATCCTTATACGCGATGCCAATGGAAAGCCTCCGACCGGCCCTCGATTTTCATCTGAAAGGCAAACCGACGATCGTGGCATTTATCGAATCTATGGTTTGACGCCCGGCACATATTTAGTTTCGGCGGGCGGGCGCGCTTCTTACAGTTATTCTCCAAACGCTTACGATACTGATGCGCCAACTTATGCACCTTCCTCAACTCGAGACACGGCAGCGGAAGTGGTGGTTCTGGCCGGCGAAGAGACACCCGGTGTGGATATTCGTTATCGGGGCCAGGCGGGCCACGCAGTTAGTGGTACTGTTAGCGGACCAACCTCACCAAACTCTTCGACCAACATCAACTTGACGCAAATCATGAACGGTTTTCCTCAAGCCAGCGCCTTTTCATTTCAGACTCCCTACAGCAAAGGATTCGCGTTCTACGGAATCGCGGATGGGGATTATGACCTGATTGCCCAGTCCTTTTTAGGTCAGGGCGAAATGGTTACTTCAGAGCCGCGACGCATTACGGTGAAGGGCGCCGACATAACCGGAATTGAACTGATGCTCAAAGGACTTGCTTCGATTAACGGGCATGTGACATTGGAGACCGCGGCCGCTGCTGAATGTAAAAACAAAAAACAACCGCTGCTTTCCGAAATATTGCTGGCGGTGCGCCGAAGCGAGAAAACCACGCCGAAAGAGCAGCTGGCGTTCCCAAATATCTTCGCTCAAACTTCACCCGACAAGTCCGGTGATTTTGTGCTGCGTAATCTTGCACCCGGCCAATTCAGTTTGAATGTTCGGTTCTTTGCGAAGTATTGGTATCTGCGTTCCATCTCGCGCGAGGCGACTGCGACCCAGCCGGCAAATGCAAGAGATGGACAAGCGAACCGGCAAACAGACGCCGCGCGAAGTGGGATTAGTCTGAAGTTTAGTGAGCGCGTCGGCGGCTTGAGAATAACGCTTGCAGAGGGCGCAGCGTCCATTCGGGGAACGGTAAAGCACGCAGAAGGCGAAAGTGTGCCGGCTGGACTTTACCTGCATCTGGTTCCGGCCGAAAAAGAATTTGCCGAGGATGTGTTGCGATTTTTTGTTGTACGTGTGAATCCGGATGGAACATTTGCTGTCAACAACGTTCCGCCGGGTCGCTACTGGGCGCTCACTCGAGTTACCTCCGACAATGAACCGCGGTCCGATTCAAAACTGCGGGCACCTGAGGAAGTCGAGGCAAGAACGCAAATCCGGCGGGTCGCTGAGGACGCCAAAACAAGCGTCGAGCTTAAGCCTTGTCAGGGTGTGTCGGACTACCAGTTACCATTCAAAATCTCGCCGCTCAAAAACTAGTGATTAATGGGTAATGTGCGCTACGGCACCTGATTAGACACAATCATTAATAGTTGAAAGTCAAGCCTAAAACACAAAAGTATGTTCCGATTTTCACTTGCCGAAGTTGTTCGTTGAATAGCTTGACGCTTGGCAAGAGCAGTTGCTAGACTCAAAACACTTACCAGTTAGGGCCCGGCGCTTTGATGCGTCGCTCGGATTTCCCCCAGACCCGCGCGTGCGGCGCAGTCTGATTTTTCAAACTCAATGGAGGTGCTGCGGTGGGCTTCAAAGTCGGCCAGAAGGTTGTTTATCCCAATCACGGTATCGGGACCATCGAGCAGATTGAACAGAAGCAAATAGGCGCTACCCTACTCCCTTTCTATACGCTTCGGCTCGCTGCTAATAACTCCCTCGTACTCGTCCCTGTTTCAAACGCAACGGAAGTTGGTCTGCGGTCGCCAATAACTTCCGGTGAATGCGAAATGCTCTTCAAGGTGTTAGCGGATGATTTCTCGTTTCCAGCTAACGACTGGAAGGATCGTTTCAAAGACTTCTCGGAAAAGATGCGCACCGGTGACATTTTTGAGGCTGCAGATGTGCTCAAGCACCTGACCTACCTCAGTCATCTCAAGCCCCTCTCATTTCGCGAGCAAAGGATGCTTGAGCGGGCTCGTTACCTGGTGATTTCGGAGTTGGCGGCTGTTTGCCGTCAGCCGGAATGCAACATCGAACCACGAGTAGAACAGGCTCTCACTCGTGCTTGCATGAAGCACGATCGTCGCCCAGCGCGCGCGCGCGCGGCAGGAGCCACCGCCGGGCACTAAAAATGTCCCCGGGGCACTTTGTTGAGCGTCGAAATCTCAAACAGCCCGAAAATCAGCGCATTCTAAAATCGCTCACCTGAGCCTGCAGCAGGCATGTGTTCGTGGCCCAGCCTTCGCATGCTATAATTCCCAGCCTGAACCAACTTCCGCCTTTACCAATGGACGAACCTGGCAGTAATCTCACCGTCAGTTTTCAGCGTAGAGCATTCCCAGCCACGCTGCTTCTATGATTGCACTCCTAAAATTAGCTGCGATCGTGCTTCTTGTTGCCACGAACGGGTTCTTCGTGGCATCGGAGTTTGCGCTCGTGTCCGTCCGCCGAGCGCGGCTCGAAGCGCGCGCCGCTGCCGGGAGCAAAAACGCGCAAGCCGCGCTTCGCCTGATTGATAACCCAACCGTCTTCATCTCTGCAGTGCAGTTTGGCATCACACTCGCATCGTTGGCACTTGGATGGATCGGAGAACCAACTGTAGCGGCGTTGCTCGAGCCAATTGCTTCGAGCATAGCTTCGGAAGGACGCGCGGCTTATGTGGCCCACGGGATGGCGATTGTCATCGCCTTCACACTAATCACGTTCCTGCATATCGTTCTGGGTGAGTTGATGCCGAAGATGGCGGCTCTTGAACGGGCGGAAAGAATTGCGCTTTTCTGCTCACGTCCGCTGGAGTTATTCGCGAAAATCTTTAGTGCACCATTGTGGATCTTCAACTCGGTTGGATCCGCGCTCGGCCGTCTCATTGGATTGAAGTCAACTCTCGATCATGCGGCCGTATACACAGAAACCGAGTTGCGCCAGTTGATCGATGTTGCCCGCGAGAGTGGCTATTTGCGTGCGGAAGAGAGGCGCTTGATCCATCGTGTGTTTGAGTTTTCGGATACCTTGGTGCGCGAGGCCATGGTGCCTCGCACCGAGATGGCCGCTATTCGGAGTGACAGCTCGCTGGAACAGATCACCAGGGCATTCGATAAGTTTCGTTATTCGCGTTTGCCGGTCTACCGCGAATCGCTCGATGACGTGATTGGCTTCATACACAGTAAAGATGTCATGCCGTATCTGCTGCATCCTGAAGCATTTCGCCTGGAGGATGTGTTGCAGCCGCCGCTATACGTGGTTGACACCGCGCGTCTCGATGATGTTTTGCGGCAAATGCAGAAAGCGAAGGCGCATTTCGGTTTCGTTGTCGATGAACACGGTGGTTTGGAAGGCATCATTACTCTGGAGGATTTGCTGGAAGAGATTGTCGGTGACATTTCTGACGAGCACGATGAAGAGGTTAACGAACAAATCGTGCTGCTGGATGACGACAAGTATGTACTTGCAGGCGGACTGGCCGTCCGTGATCTCAATCGCCGTCTAAAGCTTTCCTTGCCTGAGTCCGAAAGCTATACGACGATTGCTGGCTTCCTTATGACCGAAGCAGGCCACGTTCTTAAGCCTGGTGATAAGGTGAACTACAACGGGCTCCGCTTCGAGGTCGATCGCGTCGAGCGCCGCCGCGTAATAACCGTGCGACTGGAATTACACGCTGATTCTAGGACCGCCGTAACCGAGACGGCGAGTGAGGGTGCGCGCGCCGCCGGCTAACTTCCACCCTTCTGCTCCAACATTCGATTCCTACTCCGAACGATGGTAAAGTTGCCTGATTGAACCACGTTTGTAGCCATTGTGCCCAAGTGTTTGTGCTAGCTGGAGTTTAAACGAGATGAGCTGGATTGAGGAAATTCACGCGCGCGAGATTCTGGATTCACGCGGTAACCCCACGATTGAAGCGGAAGTAACTTTAGTTGGGGGTGAAGTTGGCCGTGCTGCAGTGCCTTCAGGGGCGTCTACCGGCGAGCACGAAGCGGTGGAACTGCGGGACGCTGACCAGGAGCGTTATGGCGGCAAAGGCGTCTTGAAAGCCGTGCACAATGTCAACGAAATCATCGCTCCCGAAATCAATGGCATGGATGCGCTCGATCAAGCAGAGATCGATGCCGCACTCATTGCCCTCGACGGCACGGCCACAAAGAACAAAATGGGCGCAAACGCAATGCTAGCCGTCTCTATGGCCAATGCCCGCGCCGCGGCTGCTTATCTGGAAGTTCCACTTTACAGATACCTCGGTGGCCCAGGTGCACGCACGCTGCCAGTACCAATGATGAATATCATCAATGGCGGTGCCCACGCCGACAACAATGTCGACTTTCAGGAATTCATGATAGTGCCTGTTGGCGCCGAGAGTTTTAGCGAAAGCTTGCGGATTGGCGCCGAGATCTTTCACACATTAAAGGCAGTGCTAAAGAAGAAGGGCTATGCCACCAGCGTCGGCGATGAAGGCGGCTTTGCGCCCAATCTGCGCTCTAATGAGGAAGCGATCGATACGATTCTCGAGGCAATTGCACAAGCCCATTATGCCGCTGGCAAAGATTGCCTGCTCGCACTGGATCCGGCAGCGAGCGAGTTTTATGAAGACGGGTCGTACGTCTTCAAGAAGAGTGATCAGCGAAGACTTTCAAGCGATCAGATGGTTGAATTCTGGGCGGAATGGACTGAAAAGTATTCTTCGATTATCTCGATTGAAGACGGCATGGCTGAAGACGATTGGGCGGGTTGGAAGACGATGACGGACGTGTTGGGCCAACGCCTACAGCTTGTGGGCGATGATCTGTTTGTGACCAATACCAAATTCCTGCGCAAGGGAATTGAGCTTGGCGTTGCAAATTCCATCCTGATCAAAGTAAATCAAATCGGCACGCTAACAGAAACTTTGGATTGCGTTGAGCTCGCAAAAACTAACGGGCGTACCGCCGTGATATCCCACCGTTCCGGCGAAACCGAAGACCCTTTCATCGCTGACCTGGCAGTAGCCACTAATTCCGGCCAAATCAAAACGGGCTCGCTTTCACGCACGGATCGGATCGCCAAGTACAATCAACTCCTCCGTATCGAAGAAGACTTGCGAGGCGCTGCCCGATACCCGGGTCGCTCTGCGTTCTATCAGTTGAAAATATCCGATTCAAGTCACGCCTCAAATCAGGCCAGGGAATTCGTCACAAAAAGCAAAGGAGTAGAAAGTAATAAATGACGGAAGCCCGGGAGCGCGAATGGCAGCGAGGCGAATATACAATCAGCACTGATAACAACCGCCTTAGTATTCGGATAATTCATGATTTCATTTCGAATCAGTCTTACTGGGCACCAGGCCGCCCAATAGAGACGATGCAGCGCGCCCTCAATAATTCTTTAAACTTCGGAGTCTATAAAAACAATCAGCAGATTGGCTTTGGGCGCGTCGTTACCGACTATGCGACGTTCGCCTGGATTGCGGATGTGTTCGTTCTTCCGGGACATCGCGGTCAAGGCCTCTCCAAATGGCTGATGGAAGTGATTTTGTCGCATCCGGAATTGCAAGGTTTCCGGCGCTGGGTTTTGGCAACTAAAGACGCGCACGCTTTATATGCTCGCTTCGGCTTTGTCGCATTGCAACGAGTTGAGCGCTGGATGGAACGTCCCGATCCGAATATTAAGGAGAGTCCCGGATTACTGGAGAAATGATCTTTCAAGCTAATACAGGCTTAGGGGTTACCACTTGAATCAGAAACTCGGACCGCTGGCGTTAATAATTATTGACGGATGGGGATATTCCGCGAGTCGCGAGGGTAACGCCATTGCAATGGCTGCGACACCACACTACGACGAGATTTGTGAAAACTATCCGCAGACGTTGCTGGAAGCTTCAGGCACGCGCGTGGGGTTGCCTGCTGGTGTGATGGGCAACTCCGAAGTGGGACATCTGAACATCGGGGCTGGACGCGTGATTCGCATGGACGTTTCGCGAGTAGATCACGACATCGCGACCGGCGAGTTTTTCCGAAATAAAGTCTTGCTGTCTGCGATTGACGGTGTTAAGAAGCGAGGCGCGGCGCTTCACCTCATGGGCCTCATTTCTGATGGTCAGGTGCATTCCTCGCAAGAGCACCTTTACGCGCTGCTTCGCCTCGCGAAACAGCGTGGCCTCGAGCGTGTGTTTGTACACTGCTTTCTTGACGGCCGCGATACGCCTCCTTCGTCCGCCGCGCATTACGTTGAGGCGCTACAGAAAAAGATCGAGGAAATTGGTTGCGGCCAAATTGCTTCTCTTATTGGGCGTTACTACGCAATGGACCGCGATAAGCGCTGGGAGAGAACGGAGCGCGCTTACGAGCTCCTGCTAAAAGGCAAAGGTGAACCAGCGACGGATCCTGTTGCCGCAATCCTGAGCTTCTACGACCGAGGAATTACTGACGAGTTTATCGAGCCCACAGTGATCGTAAAAGCTACCGGCGAGCCAGTGGCTATAATTCAGGAGGGCGATGCTGTTGTTTTTTTCAACTTTCGCCCTGATCGAGCGCGACAACTTACAAAAGCGTTGGCGATTCCAGGCTTCGCGGAGTTTGACGTGTCGGGTCGCCCACAGATCGAATTGGTCTGCTTCACAGTCTACGACCGATCCTTTTCGTTACCAGTTGCTTTTCCTCCCCACGATCACAAGAACGTGTTGGTGGAGGTTTGGGAAAAGATTTGCGTGCACAATTATCGTTTGGCTGAGACCGAGAAGTACGCCCACGTCACATATTTCTTCAATGGCGGCGTTGAAAAGGAACACGCCTGCGAACGACGCTTGCTGGTCCCGTCGCCGAGGATTTCCACCTACGACCTGCAGCCGGAGATGTCGGCTTTCAAGGTTACTGAGAAGATATTGCGCGGAATCGAAGAAAAAGAGACGGATGTTTTCATAGTCAACTTCGCGAACCCTGACATGGTGGGTCACACGGGCAAGCTCGATAAGACAATTGAGGCCTGTCAGTATGTTGACACTTGCCTTGGTTTGATCATCAAAGGAATTCGGCAAGCTCGCGGTGCTACGGTAATCACCGCGGATCACGGTAATGCGGAACAGATGATCGATCCTAAATCAGGTGGACCACACACCGCGCACACAACCAATCCGGTTCCGTTCCATTTGATTGACGAGGCCTCTCGGGGATTGAAATTACGCAGAGGCGGCGCACTGGAAGACGTGGCTCCCACACTACTCGGTTTGCTTGGCAACGAAAAACCGGCAGAGATGACGGGTCGTGATCTCCGTGACCCGGATTGAACCCTCTTGCCGCCAAAAGCGTAATACAGAAAGCCTTATTGGAAGATTTTGAGAGTGTTTGATCCTCGCAACATCCTGGTAATCGATTTCGGTCAGCTTGGCGACGTCGTGCTCAGTTTGCCTGCACTGGGTGCCATCCGAAACCGATTCCCCAGAGCGCGGATTACAGTGGCAGTGGGAAAGCCAGGGGCGGAGGTTGTTGGTTTATCCGGTTTCGCAGATGAGACGCTGGTCGTGGATCGCGTGGCCCTGCGCGATGGCTTCAAACCTGTTTCCGTATTTCGCCTTTTCAAGCTTGTCAAGGACGTCAGACTAAAGAAGTTTGATTTCGTCATCGACCTTCATAGCCTCTCCGAGACTAACCTATTGGGGTTTTTATCTGGAGCTCCAAAGCGACTCTATGCGCGTCGGCCCGGGCGCTCGTTGGATTATTTGGCAAACTTTCACCCGCGGCCGCCGGTGGAAATGGATCATCGCCAGCGTCATCTAATTGATCGATATCTTGATGTGTTGATTCCTCTCGAGGTTGAGAATGCCGACCGTCTTCCCAAGCTTAAAACTCGACCATCCGATGCCGCAGCGCTGGAGCGGATCCTGGTGAAAGCGAAAGCAGACGTCGGTGCGCCATTGGTTGGACTATTTCCCGGAGCGGGTCATCCCAGTCGCTGCTGGCCGCTCGGACAATTTGCCAGCCTCGCTGATTTCTTGATCAGAAACGACCAGATAAAAATTCTAGTTTTCTTAGGTCCCGAAGAGCGTGAGCTCACTAAAGACATTCGCCGGCAGTTCCCGCCATCGATTGTGATTCTCGATCAACTCACCATTCCCCAACTCGCCGCGGCTCAGGCCCGGCTTGCAGCTTTCGTCTCAAACGATACTGGTCCCATGCATATTGCGTCCGCAGTTGGCACTCCTGTGGTGCTCCTACTTGACAAGCGTGCCCCCGAAAGTTATTTGCCGCAGGGCGAGCGCCACCGTGTGATCTACAACAGGGTAATCGGCGATATTAGCGTTGATGAAGTCTACGCTGCGACCAGATCGATTCTGGCGTCCGGTCGGACAGCAACCCTCTTCGCGAGTTGAGCGCGTTATAGTTTTGTTAGAACTTTGTGGTTTCTTTGTCTCCAGTCAAGCGCCGCTCAGACTTCGAATAAATGAATACCACGTATATAACCATTCGCACGGTGATCGCAAGGGGCTTGTTGATTGTTCTGCTGACAATACCACCGCTGTTGCTGCTTAGGCCCCTTAGTACGAGCATCGCGAAAGACAAAGTCAAGAAGGAACAAGCGAAAGCACCAGTAGCTTCTCAGGGGAAACCGGTTACCGCAGAGACCACCGAATTGGCAGGGCGCATTGACAAAGCAATTGATGAAAGTGGGCTGGCCAGGGCACGTTGGGGGATCTGCGTGATTTCAATGTCTGACGGATCAACCCTTTACCAGCGAGACGCTGACAAACTCTTCACTCCTGCTTCCAACATGAAAATCTATACAACAGGAGTTGCACTTGATCTTCTAGGCGCTGACTACCGCTGGCGCACTTCTGTCTATGCTACTAATCAACCTGATCCCAGCGGCAGGATTCAGGGCGACCTTATACTCTACGGACGCGGCGCGCCTGATCTGGTGGCGCGCAGCAAGAATGACAGTAAAGGCTCACTCGCAAAACTCGCGGACGATCTTTATGCACGCGGTGTGAGACAGGTGAGTGGTAACGTAATCGGAGACGAAAGTTACTTCCGTGGTGATTCTCTAGGCGATGGTTGGCAGTGGACCGACATTCAGTGGTACTTCGGTGCGGAAGCGAGCGCACTCTCAGTGAATGGTAATGAGGTTGACATCAACTTCGTGCCTTCCATTAAAGCTGGCGATTCGCCAGTTGTGAGAACCAGCGATCCCGAAGGTTATGTAACTGTGCAAAACCGCATGGCTGTTGGCAAATCGGGTGCCCGGCCAACTATCGGTGTTTATCGCGGACTCTCTGATAACAACGTTGAAGTGTGGGGAGAGTTTGCGCCAGGCACTAAAGGCTTTGGTGCTCGACTCGCAGTACACGATCCCGCGCTTTGGGCGGCGAAGTTGTTTTGGGACGCGCTTAAGACGCGTGGCATAACAATCGAGGGTCAGACGCTAGCGCGAAATTCGCGTGTACCTCAGAGCCAAAGGTTTAATCCTGCCCAGTCGATCGAATTGGCGTCAGTAAGCAGTCAGTCCTTGAGGGAGATCGTAAAGACGACAAACAAGGAGAGCGTGAACCTAAATGCTGAATTGATCCTTCGCACACTGGGAAGAGAGCGTGGAGAGATGGCTGCTTTGCCTGAGGCAATAGGAAGAGAGCGTGGAGATGACCAAGTGGGACTGGCCGTCATGCGAGTATGGCTGGAGCGTTCAGGGGTACCGACCCGTGGCATCGCCCTCCACGATGGGTCTGGTTTGTCCAGACTCGACCTGGTTACGCCCGAGTCGAGCGCACGCTTGTTGCTGTCGCTTTCCAGGACGGCCTCAGCTTCCGTTTTCAAAGAGTCGTTGCCAATCTCGGGACGAGATGGCACGTTGGGGGGCAGGCTAACAGCCATCATCGATCGTGTGTGGGCTAAAACCGGCTCTTTGACTTACGATAACTCGCTTTCTGGTTACTTAACCACCGCCAGCGGGGAACTTTTGGCCTTCTCAATCATGTGCAACGACCAGACTGGCCAAAGCGAAAGCACCCGTCTAATCGACCAAATTGTTGTCTTACTGGCAGCATTTCCAGCCCTACCGGCTGAAAAACACTGAATCGATCCAATCGGAGCCAACCAATGTTGACTCTAGACAAACCGCGTTTAACCAGCTATTATCACTCTGGTCGGGTTTGCGGTTAGGCCCGTCTACCTGCACCAAGCACGCCTCATATCATATTTGAGAGCAGTCCCACCTCTTCAGTCAGGAGTGAAATCAATGCTAAGAAGGATCGGTAGTTTCACGTTTTGTGTAATCGCGCTGGCTGCATTTAGCGTCACGACGTTGGGCCAGTCTAAGCTTACGGCGAGAGCAAATAAGCTTCAGCCTACCCCTGCCAGCGCGGTCGTGGAAAGCGATCGAATCAGAGATGGCCTGGTTGGTCCCGTACGGAGAGTCAGGACAGAAGTCGCCAAACTTTCAAGTGAGAGCGGAAAACTGCAGGAAGGCAAACACGCGGTTTTGGAAGTAGCGGCATACGATATCAAGGGGAATAAAATCGAGAATCAGTACTTTCCAATAGCGGGAGCGACTCTTACCGGTAAAGAGGTCTATAAATATGACGACAAGGGGAACATTAGTGAGATGACTCTCTTGAACGGAGACGGATCTTTGTTGAGCAAGGAAATCTACAAATACGAGTTTGATTTTGCTGGAAACTGGAACAAAATGACTACGTCGGTGGCGGTCATTGAAGGGGGCAGAATGTCCTTTGAGCCCTCGGAAGTAACCTATCGTTCCATCATGTATTACCTGGATGAGAACATGATCAAGATGGCCCAGCCAAGTGCACCGACAGCTACCCAAACAAGCTCTCCATCGACTGTGCCTGCAAGCAACGTGGCTGCGGCGAACTCGGAGACGAAGAATACGCTCCTTGCCGCCAAACCCACAGCCAACAACAACTCGAGCTCAAGCCAGAAGACTTCGGCCGCATTGCCAGGTTCGGTAAACACGGGGGATAAGGTGAGCGGTCTGGGAACGGTTGAAGTGGGAAGCGCGCGATCAAACACCGAACTCCAGGTTCCGGTGGTTCAGCTCGAATCCGAGCCGCCCCCTGCACCAAAGCCCATTCTTAAGCCAGTGTCAGGTGGCGTTCTTAACGGAACGGCTGTTAGTCTGCCCTCACCGAACTATCCAGAGGCTGCCAGACGACTACGAATAGGTGGTCTGGTTTCGGTAGAGGTGGTTGTGGATGAAACGGGAAAAGTAATCTCCGCGGTGGCCACCAACGGACAAGCTGTATTGCGAGATGTGGCTGTGCAAGCTGCTATGCGGGCACGGTTCTCTCCGACGAAGCTTTCGGGACAGCCTGTCAAGGTATCGGGCGTGATCAACTATAAATTCTCTCTCTCCCAGTAACTCTCCCAGGGCAAAGGCGCCAACCTCTTGGCTGGCGTCTTTTTTCGATTTTCAATTCCTCCCAACATTTCTTTTCATAAGAGGAGCTAACTCTGATGGCATTAACCGGACACCTCAGCGATCTTTCGCTTTCTGAATTGATCGAATTTTTTTGCAACCAACGCAAGACCGGACAGCTTAAGGTGCTTTACCCGGAAGGTCCTGGCTATTTTTATCTTCAGACTGGCTCCGTGGTTGACGCGCGTATCGGCGTGCTGCGAGGAATTGACGCCGTCTATTATGCGCTGACGCTTCCGAACGCAAAGTTTGAGTTTGGTGGCGCAACGGAATCCACTGAGCGCACGATTAATCAGCCCTGGACTCAAGTGGTGCTTGAAGGTCTACGTCGACTTGATGAAGGAATTGTTCCCGCCGCCGCCTTTCCGCCTGACTATCGTGACGATAACGATTCGGCATCTACTGACGGGCAGGAGGATAAATTTGCGGAGCTCGAGAGTTTGCGGGTCCCCTCATTTCTTTCGTTCATGGGTCCGGAGTCGATTGGTAAGCGAAAATTTGTGATTGCAGGTGCAGTGGCGTTCGCGGTGCTGGCCAGTGTTGCCGCGATCGGTGTCCCCGCGGGTTGGTACGGTCACGCTAAGACCGCCGCCGCTGCCGCTCAGGCAACGAATGCTGTAACAACTGAGCCTTCGCCCCCGGCGGTTGCCGAGGTTCCCAGCAACGAGGTGGCATCTCCAGAAGTTTCACAGGCAGACGATCACAGCGATGAGGCTGCGCTTGCGGCGAAGCGCCAACACGAGAAGGAAAAGCCAAGAGCGCGTGATGAGAAGTCGCCCGCGCTGAATAAACCAGCTTCAATCGCTCCTGTGGCGCCGACTGTTATAACCGAGGCTGGAAAACCGGGCTCAAAGAAGGTTGCCGTGACGGTTACGTATGATGAGTCGGGTCGCGTTACGCAAGCGTCAGGCGGCGATGCGACTGCGATACGAATTGCCCGTCAGAAGCGCTTCCCCGCAGGAAAAGCGGGTTCGGCAACAATAACGATCCCGATAAACTAAGATCAGAAAAACAAGGGATTAAGGGGAAAGGGTAAAGCCATGCAGCTTTTACCATTTCCCCTTTTTTTTCTCGTTGATTCAAACCAACTGCATGATTTCGTCGTCTGCTAAGACCGCGGATGCTTGTTTTGCTCGGTCGTAGATCCGGCTGACGCGGTCTTCGTTCGCTTCGATGCCTCGCTTTTCGAGCCAGTAAATAACGTTTGATTTACCACTCATGGGTCCGATCTCAACCACCTGTTCCAGGCCGAACTGTCCCGCGGGAACGCCGGAATAAACAAGATCGGCAAGTTCCCGGTCGCCCTTCTTGTAACTCTTAATCACCGCCGCCGCATGCACGCCCGTCGCCGTGCGAAAGGCATCGCGACCAAAAACGGGATAGTTATAAGGGATAGTCCATCCGCAGGCCTTCGACGCGAGGGAACAATACTCGCCGAGTCGCGACAGGTCGTTTTGAATCCAGTCCATTAGTTTCAGGTTGACCAGCAATTGATCCATTGGCGTATTCCCAACGCGCTCGCCGATGCCCAGCGCGGACCCATGGACCTGATCCGCGCCACCTTGGATTGCAGCGATAGAGTTGATTACGCCCAAGCCTCGATCCTGATGGCCATGCCAATCGAGCCGGATGTCGCCACCTTGCTCCTCGATGATGTCCTTTACAAATCGAACAACGGACCGCGCGCCGTCTGGAGTTGAATGGCCGACAGTGTCGCAAACGCATACCGCCTTCGCTCCGCACCGTATGGCCGTTGTGTAAAGAGCACGAATTGTTTCCGGGTTTGCCCGCGTAGTGTCTTCGGTGACGTACATCACCGGTACACCTTCAGTGACTGCGAACGTCACCGCGTCTTCCGTTAGTTTTAACAACTTATCGAGCGTCCAGTCTTCCGCAAAGAATCTTATTGCCGATGAGCCTATGAAGGTGCAGGCCTCAATTGGAATACCCACACGCTGCGAGATTTCTACAATGGGCAGGATGTCGTGGCGGTGAGTACGTGCAGCGCAGTTAGGCCGAAGCCTCAGTTTCTTGTCGGCTATCTCACGAGCCATCAGCTCCACACCAGCGGCGTGTGTACCGCCGGCGCCGGGTAATCCGATGTCGGCGGTGTCGATCCCCAACGCGTCCATCAGATGGAGCAGCTCAATCTTCTGTTCAACTGGAGGCTCGCTCACGGAAGGCGACTGCAAACCGTCACGAAGGGTCTCGTCGTCAAAGCCAATATGGCGATTGGGAAGAAACAACGCGGGATCGACTGTGTTCCAATCGTAGACTAATTCATTAAGCGACACTCGATAAGCCCTCCGGGTTCAACTCATCCTATGGAGGCGGACGTGCGTCTTCACGAACTTTAGCTCACACCTACACCTTTACAACAACATTCCCACAAGCTCCAACTCTGGAGAACTGGAAAGAAATTTGATTACAGCAACCCGTTGTAGTTAATGTCAAGCGAGGTATTTCACCGCCTCCTTTGACGCCAGGCGTGGCTCTGTTATAGCCTCTCACGCGTTTCATCCAACTAACGTTTGGTTCTAATCTATCAACCTTGAACAGCCACGCTCCGGCCCAACTTAAGACAATCGCGCTGGGCTCTGACCGGGCGGCGAAGATCATGGCCGTTCGGGCAAGCATTGCGCGCATTGCGACGGTCGACTCATCCTGGGGTGAAGCGACTGTGCTGGCACGTGCGGTTGAAATCAGCGCGCCGGCAATGCCATTGAATGATTGGCAACTGATGCAGGGGGCCCGCGAAAGGGCACTGGCGGTGCGCGATCAACTTCGGGCCCAGCGACGAGAGGCGGATATTTACGTTGGACTCGAGGGTGGCTTTCATTCCATTTCAATTGAAGGGGAGTGGCACACGTTTTTGCGCGGTTGGGCCTTTGCGACCAATGGAAAAGACGGAACATTTGGCGGCACGCCTTCAATAAGTGTTCCCGCTGCCCTTGCGAAAAAAGTTATTGAAGGACGACGCGAACTCGGGCTCGTCATTGACGAAGTCGCCGGACTACAAGACGTGCGCAGTCGCCAGGGAGCATGGGGAATTCTATCTCGGGATCTCGTGACGCGTGCGATGAGTTTTGAAATAGCGCTGATTGCCGCGTTTGCTCCGTTTTACAATAAGGAGATGTACACTGATGTTTAGAGTTCAGCCTTTTTCTTGGTTGTTCTCAGCGGAAGGAAACAGATCAAGCTTGAACGCTGAACTTTTTTAACATGGAAGAACTAATCGCGCAGGTGACTGACGGGGATCCGACGCACCATTCGCGTCCTAACGTCGGTTGGATTGAGGTGATTGCCGGTTCGATGTTTTCGGGAAAGTCGGAAGAACTGATCCGCCGGCTACGACGAGCTAGGATTGCGCGTCAGAAGGTTCAGGTCTTCAAACCGGATATTGACTCGCGCTATTCCCAGGACCAAATTGTCTCGCATTCGGAAATGCGACACGAGTCAGCCATTATTCGGAGTGCCGAAGAAGTGCTGGCGAAGGTTGAACCCGACACGGAAGTTGTTGGTATTGATGAGGGGCAGTTTTTCGACAATGCTCTGGTAGATGTTGCAACCCAACTCGCCGGTCGCGGAGTTCGCGTTATCATCGCCGGGCTCGATCAGGACTACACCGGCAAACCCTGGGAACCCATGCCACAACTACTCGCCGTCGCCGAGTACATCACCAAGACCCACGCCATCTGCATGAAGTGTGGCCAACCCGCCAACTACTCCCAACGCACCTTCGAATCAGAGGAGCGCGTCGCAGTCGGTGCCACCGGGATGTACGAAGCCCGTTGCCGTCGATGCTTCGTGCCGCATGCGGATGCACCCACTGTCCACCCGGATTGAGAAGAAGATGGTCTCGCGCGCGAAGACAAGAGAGATCGTGCTAATCTCTTTCGCCTTCGCGGGCATGAACTTGCTTGTGAAAGCGGCACGCACAATATATTGGCAACTATTCCACAGCTTATCCCTTCTCAACGCAAGAAGTCTCTCCGTCCTCGTTCTACACACCAGTTAGGTTCTATCTTTTAGCGTCTTCCCGGATCCAGGGGTCAGTTGCAGCAATTTCCACCAGGGCTCTGTCACCAAGTGTGACGCGGTGGAGTTTTGAACCGGTTCTCCGCTCCGCATGTCAAAGGTCTCCCCGAGGTTGGGCTCCCCGTATTGGTTTTTTACTCGGCTTTCCGGCGTCGTTATTCGAATAGTACTGGAGTTTTCCAGACCTCTATGCCATTCAGTGACGTCGCCGAAAGCTATGGCTAAGGAGACAAGACAATGAAGAAGCAAGCTTTTGTTCTAACACTCGGGGTAGTGCTGTTGTCGATTACGGTGATGGGCGTATTGATTACTGGCCAAACTCGCAAAAGATCGACGGGTCATGGCGCAGCTGGGCGGTTGCAAGCATCGGGAAACGATGACGGCGAATATCGTCTTTCCGGGCCCTACACTCACAAGAATCTGTCTATCTTTTTGGTTCACGGAAAAAATTCAATCAAAGGTAAGTCGTTTCTAACGCTGCAGGAAGCTCTTGTGCAAAAGAAGGTGGTCGTTTACGAGACCAAGAGTGTTAACGAGCTCTCCATTCAGAATTTCTCGAACGAGGATGTCTACGTTCAATCCGGCGACATCGTCAAAGGTGGACAGCAGGATCGCATGATCGGCGTAGATCTGATTGTGCCGCCAAAGTCAGGCAGGCTGCCGATTTCGGCGTTTTGCGTGGAGCATGGTAGATGGAGCGGGCGCGGTAATGAACGAGCTTCTGCCTTCGCCAGTTCGTCCGATGCCGTAGCAACTAAAGACATCAAGCTGGCGGCAAAACGTTTGAACTCGCAAGGCGGCGTCTGGCAGAGTGTAACAGTGGCCCAGGATAAACTGAGTCGAAATGTTGGCGCTCGTGTTAACTCAAGTGTGTCAGAGTCGAGCCTTCAACTCGCCGTTGAAAATAACAAGGTTCGCGAGACTGCCGACAGCTATGTCAAAGCACTTTCTAACATCCCAAATCGCAACGATGACGTGATCGGTTATGTGTTCGCGATAAACGGAAAAGTAAATAGTGCGGATATCTACGGGTCTAACGTCCTCTTCCGAAAGCTGTGGCCCAAGTTGCTCAAGGCAAACGCGGTCGAGGCCATTGCGGAGTTGCAGCAAGAGAAATTCAAACCCGCCTCCGCCGATAATGTGCGAGGATTTCTCTCGGAAGCGGATAAGGCGAAGGGCTCAGACAAGGATGTCAATGCCCGCGTAAACCTTCTGACTCGCGAGGACGATGAGAATATCTTGTTTGAAACTCGCGACCGCGCGCAGCCGGGTGCGTGGGTTCACAGAAACTACATCAAGAAAAACTAATACACCGTGGGATGGGTCAAGTAGGGGAAAGGGTAAGGGGGAAGGGGTAAGGGAAATGCAATGCGCGCCCGTTTCCCCTTGACCCTTCCCCCCTTGTTTTTAGTGGACAATCTTCGTGGAATACATAACCCCATACATCGCATCCTGGTGTTTGGGGAAACCTGTGCCGTTGCTTGAGAGCATCACGTTCACCAGTTGCACCTGGCCCGCGTACTTTCGATAAGCCATCCACTGCAAACGCCTGATGCCGTCTGCCTGCTCGGGATTAGACTCGCGAAACTCAACGCCCTTTAGGCCGTTGATCTCGAGCCACTTCACTTCATCAACCTCCCCATTCTTTGCCCTCGTTTTGGCGCCGTCGTAGAACGCCTTGATGCTGATGTCGGTGGGAAAGCTTTCGTCCATCGGCGAGATGTTGACGATCAAGTTAGCTGCTTCCGAGCCGCCCGGCGATCGCCAAACGAGCATCTTGGACTCATTAGTGGCCTGGCTCCATTTGGGTGGAACTGTCCAGGACATTCCCTGCTGGTCCCAGGTAACAGTTTGGCCCCCGGCCAATGCCTCCACCTGGGCCGCAGTAGGCGTCGCAAGTTCGGCTTCGCCACCTTTACCTGCCGATGCGGACTTGCCTGGCTCGCCCGAGTTCGTGGAGGTTCTTAGTCTATTACTTAAGTTGCAAAGCGACAGCGCAAATCCGAGCACAAGCAGGACAGGAATCTGTTTCATAGGGCACTCACAAGAAGGGGCTGGAAGAGCAGTGCGCTTCTATTCCAAAACAGGGCTGTAAGTCAATGACTGGCAGCGGCGTCCTCGACGCAAATCATGTAATGCCAGCCGTTAGTTTGCATGTGACCGGCCGACTTAAAGCGTGTAAGACGCAAACTAACAGTTTGCGTTACAAACGTTAGCGACACGTGGTATCCTAAGCTTCCTCCAAAACCCCCTGTTTTAGTTAACCGAGCCGCGAACCAGGCATAAAGCCGGGGGCTCTAATTCTTCGGAGACGCTATGAAAAACACTGTCTTGAAAACACCGCAACTGATCTCTCTCTTGATAATCACCCTGTTAGGCCTTGCCGGAAGCGCTTGTCAGAGACCCGATACGAACGCCAATACGAATACTAATCTGACAGCTAACATCAACGCCACAACAAACGCGAATGCGAACCTTTCGCCCGCGCCTGCTTCGGTCGCCGCAGCTCGCGAACCGGACAAATATCGTGCTGTCCTGGTTCTTAGCGCCGAAACCGAAGGAGGACAAAAGACCGTCGGCATTCCTTCGTTGTCTGCTGAGGTCGCGCGCAATGGCACTGATCGTCGTGTCTCCTTCAAGCTGCCCGACGGTTCCGATTTGATCTACCTGGAGCAGGGAGACAAGCATATTGTTATCATGCCTGCCCGAAAGCAATACGCGGAATTGACTCCCGAAGCGACCGGTTTTCAACTGCAAAAACTGATGACACCCGGCCAGATCGTTTCCTATTTGGAGAGACTGAAGGGTGTCGAGCGAGTTGGCGACGACACTATGAACGGCCGCCCGGCGGACAAGTATCGTTATGCGACCACAACTAATACGTCGACGTCGGCAGGCCAGGTGAATACCGAAGCTTTCTTCTATGTTGATAAAGATACCGGCCTGCCACTCAAGGCAGAGCTGTACTCGGAAGCCACTGGAAATGTTCAGGGAGTAAAAGGCGCGAAGGTGGTCGCGGAGATGCGCGATATAAGCACTAACATTGATGACTCCTTGTTTCAGGTTCCTGCCGGACTCAACAAAGTGCCACCCGAGCAAGTGCGTCAGCAGATTGACTCGTTAACCAACACGGTAGCTGCAGTGCTCAGGGCACTGTTAAGCAACATGAACGCGGCCGCAACTACGAGCGTGTCGCCCGCAGCGGCAACGCCATCGCCGTTGGTGTCGCCTGCGCGATAGACCTTACTGAGAAAACCGATGAAATACTTACTGCTGCTTCTTTTGGGACTCGTAGTTGGCGCCGCTGCCGCGATCTACTTTCTCGGGGTACCGCGTGCAAAGGCGATTCCCGGAGCAACTGTCCAAGCTCCCGCCGCCGGTGGAGATCCACCGGCGACTGTAGTTATTTCCATCAGTGACACTTTCCTGGATGAACTGCTGGGAACGATCTTTCGAGATCTCGGTCCGCCCACCTTCAATCTCTCGGAAATGGACGGCGGGGGTTCTTCCACTATTGCCCAGGCTGTGTTTCAGGGCGACTGCACAAATAGTGTGACGCTGGCGCCGGACGCCAGCAACATCAAGACGCGAGTACAGTTTGCCGGCGACAAGATCTCAGCGCCGCTTGCCTTTAGCGGCAAATACAAGTTGCTGGGAAACTGCATGCAGTTTAAGGGTTGGGCGCAGACGACAATTCAGTTCTCTTTTGATCAGCCCAATCAAACTCTCTATGGCCGAGTGAATGTCGAAGGCGTCAATCTTGAGCAGGTCGCGCCCATGGTAAACAATTTCGTTACCGTATTTGTGCGCACTGCGATCGACAGCCGGGTGAATCCAATTCAGTTTTTACGTCCGCAGCAACTGCA
Source organism: Pyrinomonadaceae bacterium (assembly GCA_036506215.1). Taxonomy (GTDB): domain Bacteria; phylum Acidobacteriota; class Blastocatellia; order Pyrinomonadales; family Pyrinomonadaceae; genus PSRF01. The sequence continues at coordinate 19,645 of DASXSC010000178.1, forward strand.
GTTGATGATCCCGGTGCAGGCGAGCAATGGTTCGGTTAAGGCGCAGGTGAAGGATGTGCGCTCTGAAGTGCGGGACGGGACTCTGCGCTTGCATATCACTTACGAGTTCAACGGCGCGAAAGGGCAGTTGCCGCAGGGGTAAAGGATTGACGGAGCCTCTGATCAAGTAGAGAAGGTAAGGGCAGTCGTGAGTGTTGGCAAACCAGCGGGGGCAAGCCCACCTCGTCGGTGTTGAGTCTCTTATTCTTCAATGAAAGGCGTTCAAGCAGGGATTTTACCGATCTAATCACGAGATCTCCCAGGTGAGGAAGGCGGGCTTGCCCCCGCTCATCGGCTAGGATTCAAGTTGAAAGGATGAAGGGTCGACGACAGTTGCAACGCCTTTTGCCAAAGCACGCTGCCGCTCGAAGTGATCGACGATTTCCTGCGCAGTTTTCTTTCCCACAAAAGGTGTTAACTCTGAAACGGCTGCCACTGCGATGCGCTGAATTGAACCAAAGTGTCTTAGTAAACGCCCCTTGCGCTTCTCGCCGACGCCGGGAATCGCGGAGAGTTCCGAAGTGAAGTCGCGCAGTTCGCGTCGTTTGCGGTGGTAACTCAAGGCGTAGCGATGCGTTTCATCGCGAATCATCTGGAGCAGGCGCAGAATCAGCGAATGGGGATCGAGATAAACAGGCTCATGCTCGCGCCCTTTGACCAGCAGGTATGAAACCTGATTATGTTTCAGGGGCGGCTTCACTACGCCCACCATCGGCACAGCTTCGAGATCAAGCTCGCGCATCGCATCGGCAGCGGCGCCAAGCTGTCCCTTGCCGCCGTCTATCATGATCAGATCCGGCAACGGCTTTCCCTCATCCAGCAGTCGGCGATAGCGACGCGCGACAGCCTCGCGCATTGACGCCACATCATTCGCCCCTTCGACCGTCTTGATTCGAAACTTGCGATACTCCGAACGGTTCATCTTGCCGTTATCGCTCACTACCATGCCGGCAACATTCTCCGCGCCCTGAATATGCGAGATATCAAACGACTCAATGCGCGCCGGAAAGCGCGGCAGCTCGAGCGTTTCCTGCAATTCTTCGAGCACGAGTTTCATGTCAGGCTTGAGGATGCGGAAGCGTTGCTCAAATGCGAGCTTGGCATTCTTCTCGCCGAGGTCGATCAAATCGCGCTTTTCGCCGCGCTGGCTATACTGGATTTTGACGCGCCGCCCTTTGCGCGCGGACAGGGCTTTCTCCAGCAGTTCGCGATCGTCGAAATCTACCGGGACGTGAATCTCGCGCGGCACGTAATCCGTCGCGTAGTATTGCGCCAGCACTTCGCCGAGAAATGAAGCTGGATCGAAATCGTCTTCAGACAGATCCTCCCAAAAGAACTCGCGCCGGCCAACGATGTGTCCTTCGCGCATCGTGAAGAGTTGCAAAGCGAGGCGCGACCCCTCTCGGTAGTAGGCAAAAATATCGACGTCACGCTCGGGCGAAGTGGCCATCTTCTGTTGTTCCGAAAGTTTGATGACAGTCTTGCGCAAATCGCGATACTTCGCCGCCATCTCGTAACGCAGTTCTCCCGAGGCCTGCCCCATCCGCTCTTCAAGCGTGTCTGCGAGTTCCGTGTTTCTTCCTTCTAGCAACAGCCTGACGTCGCGCACTGCTTCCTGATACTGTTCCGGCGTGCAGAGTCCTTTGACGCATGGGCCGAGACAGCGCTTGATGTGATACTCGAGACATGGACGCGGCGCTTTGCCGTCGATTTCAATATCGCAGGTACGAAGTTGAAAAGTCCTGTTAATCACATCGATCGTTTTGCGCGCCATGCTGGCTGGCAAAAAAGGACCGAAGTAGAGCGCGCCGTCCTTTTGGATGCGGCGCGTGATCACGGCTTTCGGAAACGGTTCGTTGATCGTGAGTTTGAGATGTGGATACGACTTGTCGTCTTTTAGATTGACGTTGTACCGGGGCTTATGTTTCTTGGTGAGCGTAGCTTCCAGTATTAAAGCTTCCACCTCGTTGTCGGTAACGATGACCTCGACGTCCGCGATCTGTTTGACCAGCGCATCGGTCTTGCGATCGAAGGGCCGCGCCTGAAAGTAGGAGCGCACACGGCTGCGCAGTCGCTTGGCCTTGCCGATATAGATGATTTTGCCGGCGCTGTCCTTGTAGAGGTAAACGCCGGCTGAAACTGGAATTTCCTTGAGTTTTTCAGCTAATGTCACTGCTTTATACTACGCGAACCAAATTGTAAGTTTACATTCTAGCGCACCGAAGACTACGAAGAGAATTAGGACTAACTCAAATCAAAGCATATGAGGAGTTGGCAAACAGTCAACAGGTTGAGAGTTCAAGCTTTAGCTTGCTGGTTAACGAAAAACGCACTGAAGGTTGAACTCTGAACTGCTTGACCGTTGCGGCGGCCTCTCGCGACTTGCATTAGTTAACAGGATGAACTTTCCTTTTACTCTAGTTTCTAACCGTAAATTTGACGCCGTAGGCTTCGGCCTCAATGCAGTCGATCACTTGATCGTTGTTCCGCAGTATCCGGTTGCTGACACCAAGCTTCGCCTGTTGGAACACAAACAGGCTACGGGTGGGCAAGCAGCCACAACTATGGTTGCGCTGCGTCGCTTGGGTTTCAAGACAGCTTATGCCGGTCGATTCGGTTCAGACGCTGAAGGACAGTTTGGTGTGTCATCAATAAAGGACGAGGGCGTCAACATCGAATTCGCGGAAATAATTGCAGGCGCAAGCAATCAGGTGGCCTTCATCATCGTGGACGCACGCAGTGGCGAACGTACAATCATCTGGAATAGAGACGAACGATTATCTTACCGCGTCGATGAGGCGCCGGTTGCATTAGCATCAAGCGGGCGCGTTTTGCATCTCGATGCGCATGATCCGCCGGCTGGGGCTCGCATGGCGCGCATCGCTCGCGCTGAAGGCACCGTCGTTACAGCAGATATCGATAATATCTACGATGGGCTTCCCGAGCTCCTGCCATTAATCGATGTACTGATCGGCTCGAAGGAGTTTCCGCACAGACTGACAGGAATTGCCGATGAGCGAGCGTCATTAGTCGAATTGAAGAGTCGCTACGGCTGTGGAATTGTGGGCATGACGAAGGGCCGAGGCGGCGCTACTATTTATTGCGAAGGACAATTCATCGAATCGCCTGCTTACGAAGTACCGGGAGGTTGTCGGGATACCACCGGCGCGGGCGACGCGTTTCACGGCGGGTTTCTTTATGGACTGTTAAGCGGGGAAGATGTTCAGGGAAGCCTGAAGTTTGCGAATGCTGTAGCCGCGCTCAAGTGCCGCACACTCGGCGCGCGCAGCGCCTTGCCGTCCGTAAGTGAACTAAACAAATTCCTCCAAAGTGGCCCAAAAGCTTTTTGAACAAAGGAAGTTCTCATGGACGCGAAATTTCATCCCGCCGTAGCTGTGATTAAGGCCGGCGATCTTGACGGACTCAGGGCCTTGCTCCGGCAGGATCCTTCCTTAGCGACAGCCCGTTCATCTCGAAGTCATCCCACACTGCTCCAGTGTTTGGCCCTTGAAGCGCTCGACGTGCCGAACAAGGTCGAGATGGCCCAGGCGCTGATTGACCTTGGCGCCGAACTCAATGGTCCGCTTGGCGCTGCGGCTTGCATAGACAACGTCGAGATTGCCGAGTTGCTGCTCGACTGTGGAGCGGCCATCAACGGCACAGGCAGTTGGTCGCCATTGGAGGAAGCGTTGTACTGGAGTAAACAGGGGGTCATAGATTTGTTGCTTGCGCACGGCGCATCATTGCATAACCTGCGTATCGCGGCAGGCCTTGGCCGGACAGATTTGATCGAGAGTTTTTTCCGGAGTAACGGCAGTCTGAAACCTGAAGCCGGAAAGATCGATTGGCCTTTTGGCGAACCGCAACAATCGAATTTGAATTGCAAGGTAAAGGACGAACTACAAGCGAAAGTTGCTGCATGGTCCGATGATCCGCAAGACATCATCAACAACGCTTTTGTTTATGCATGTATGCACAACCACATTGCCGCCGCCCAGCTGTTGTTGCAGAAAGGAGCGCAGATAGATGCTATTCCGCCTGGTTTTGATTACTCCGGTACTGGACTCCATTATGCAGCTCTGAACGGCCATCGGACCTTGGTCGATTTCCTAATCGAACAGGGTGCAAACGTCAACGTCAAGGACACTAAGGTTAATTCGCCGCCCGCCGGTTGGGCCGACTATGGCGGTCATGCCGAGCTCAAAAATTACCTGGAGCAGCTTGCCCGCGCACCAAGTAATTAGAATATGCGACTGATTGGTAGCCTATTACTCTGGTTGTTCTTTCTTCCTGTGGTGGTCTCTGCTCAGCGGAATTTGGCGCGGTATGTCGACCCTTTTGTTGGCACGGGCGGACACGGCCATACATTTCCAGGGGCGACGATGCCGTTTGGCATGGTCCAACTCAGTCCCGACACGCGGTTGAGCGGCTGGGATGGCTGTTCCGGCTACCACTATTCCGACCACATAATTTACGGCTTCAGCCATACACATCTGAGTGGCACAGGGATCTCTGATTACGGCGATATCCTCCTGATGCCCACCACCGGCGAGCCCTATCTCGATGCGCTCATTGAAGGCAACGCGAACAAAGGCTATGCCTCGCCATTCAGTCACCGGAATGAAAGGGCATCACCGGGCTATTACTCGGTGCTGCTTGACGACGGCAACATCAAGGCTGAAGTAACAGCCACTAATCGAGTGGGCTTTCATCGCTACACGTATCCAGAAGACGGTCGCCGCAATATCATCCTGGATTTAACGCATCGCGACCGCGTGCTTGATTCATACCTGCGCATCGTCGATTCCACCCACCTCGAAGGCTACCGGCGTTCGACCGCCTGGGCCAAAGATCAGATGGTTTATTTCGTGGCTGAGTTTTCGCAGCCGTTCGAGTTCGAAATCGCTTTGGACGGCAAGGCGGACCGTAGTCTGAAGGAAGCACGTGGGCAAAACATCAAGGCAGTCTTTGGTTTTCCAGTAAGCCGTGGACCTATCCTGGTAAAAGTCGCGCTTTCATCAGTTAGCCTAGAAGGCGCTCGCCGAAATCTCACCGTTGAATTGCCGGGTTGGAATTTTGACGGGACTGTGCAACGCGCTGAAGACGCCTGGAACCGTGAGCTACATCGCGTTGAAGCTACCGGCGGCAGCGAAGGTCAGCTAAAGACTTTCTATTCAGCTCTTTATCACACGATGATGGCGCCAAACCTGTTCATGGATACGGACCGCCAGTTTCGCGGCCGCGACCTGCGAAGCCACACGGCAAATGGCTTTACCAATTATTCAGTCTTCTCGTTGTGGGATACGTTTCGCGCCGCCCATCCGCTTTACACCATTATTGAACAACGACGCAGCGCTGATTTCATTAATACGTTTCTGGCGCAGTATGAGCATGGCGGCCGCTTGCCGGTTTGGGAGCTCGCCGGCAATGAGACTGACACAATGATCGGGTACCACGCGATCCCGGTAATTGTCGACGCGGCAACAAAAAACCTGGCCGGTTTTGATCGAGAGAAAGCGTTCGCTGCCATGAAGCACAGCGCCGAGCTGAAGCAGTTTGGGCTCGGTTCCTACCTGGACCACGGCTACATAAGCATGGAAGAGGATCGCGAATCAGTCTCAAAAACTCTCGAATATGCTTACGACGATTGGTGCATTGCCGAGATGGCTCACCTGTTGGATCATGAGGATGATTACCAGCGGTTCATAAAGCGCGCGCAGTTTTACCGCAATGTGTTTGACCAGGCAGTAGGCTTTGCGCGGCCGCGCAAAAATGGCGGCTGGCTCAGTCCATTTGATCCGCGCGAAGTCGATTTCAACTTCACCGAAGCCAACTCATGGCAGTACAGCTTCTTCGTGCCGCAGGATCTATCCGGACTGATCGACTTGCTTGGCGGGAAGGAAAAGTTTGCGCACAAGCTGGACGAGCTGTTCACGACGGAAAGCAAAACTACAGGTCGCGAACAAGCAGACATCACGGGACTGATCGGCCAATACGCGCACGGAAATGAGCCGAGCCATCACATGGCTTATCTTTATGATTACGTGGGCCAGCCCTGGAAAACCCAGGCACGCGTGCGACAAATCATGAACAGCTTTTATTCGCCGCGGCCCGATGGGCTGATTGGCAATGAAGACTGCGGACAGATGTCGGCCTGGTACGTGTTGAGTGCGGCAGGTTTCTATCCGGTTACGCCGGGCTCGCCCACCTACGCGATTGGGACGCCACTGTTCCCCGAGTTACGATTCAATCTCGAAAATGGCAAGTCTTTTGTAATCAAAGCGCCCAACGTTTCTCCACAAAATATTTACATCCAAAGCGCCACGCTCAATGGCCATCCGTATCGCCACTCGTATCTTTTACACAAGGATCTGATTAACGGCGGCACGCTGGTTTTTCAAATGGGACCACGGCCCAATATTAACTGGGGCTCCAGCAGCACCGATATTCCGGTGTCGAACATTGCCGCCGGGAGGATTGTGCCGGCGCCCGTTATTGAGGGAGCGGCAAACACCTTCAAGGGGCAAATGGAAGTCAGTATTCACGGGCACGTTAACGACGAGCGCCTCTACTTCACCACCAACGGGTCCGAACCAGAAATCAGTTCGCCGGTCTTTGACAAGCGTTTGATGATACGCGATACGACTATCGTGAAGGCAATAGCAGTCAACAGAAGCGGCGCAAGAAGCTTGACCACCACCGCTGTCTTTCATCGCATACCACACGATTGGAGCATCAACATCCTTTCTCATTACAGTTCGCAGTACGCGGCTGGCGGCGATCTGGCGCTGATCGATGGCGTCAGAGGGAATACCAATTTCAGCACCGGCTCATGGCAAGGTTACCAGGGCCAGGACTTTGTGGCGGTGATCGATCTGGGAAAGGTCCAGGAAGTAAGTAAACTCGGCGCCGGTTTTTTCCAGGACGTTATTTCCTGGATCTGGATGCCGCGACGCGTCGAGTTTGAATTCTCAATCGACGGCGAGCGATTCATTCCTGGTGCCACGATTGCAAATGAAGTGTCCGACAAAGAGTACGGCGTTGTTGTGCGAGACTTCGTGCGGACCATTCCGCCTCAAAGCGCGCGTTACGTGCGCGTCAAAGCTTACAACTACGGACGCATTCCTGACTGGCATCCAGGTAACGGCGGCGAGGCCTGGATCTTTATTGACGAGATTCTGATTCAGTAGATGGGAAGACAAGGTAATGGAAAAGCTACTCCTGCCGGTACTTTTGGGCACTAATCGAAGCAAGCGGAACAGCGTACATCCTGCGAAGTGGTTGGTGGGGGAGATGGCGAAAAGGCCTGAGATTGAAACAATACTGTTCGATGCCGCCGATTTTGCCTTGCCACATGACGACTACGGCCAGGGAATTAAGGCCCTCTTTCCCGAATGGCGCGACACAATAATCAAGGCGGACGGACTGGTAATAGTGACGCCCGAATACAATCACGGCTATCCAGGCTCGTTGAAAGCGGTTCTCGATTTACTGCTGAAGGAATACATACACAAGGCGGTGGCCTTTGTCGGCGTCTCCGACGGCCGATGGGGTGGAACACGAGTCATCGAAGCTATGGTGCCAATGGTTCGTGAGTTAGGCCTGGCGGTTACCTTCACGGATCTCAATTTCCCATCCGTACAAAAGACCTTTGACACGGAAGGGAAACTCCTGGATCAGGCCTTTGAGAAGAGGGCCAGCGGCTTTCTGGATGAACTGGTGTGGATGAGTCGCACCTTGAAGTGGGGCCGCGAAAACGTGCCGTCGAAGCACCATCCGAAAGAAAACACCCAGGCGCAGACCCGAGGTCCGCTGGATGGTGAGTTTTAGAAGCGACTTTTTACTGGGACCGCGGGCGTCTCGCCCACAAGCGCGCCGCAGGTGCAATGTTTTTTTTCGCTTGCGCTCATTTGCGGGCGGGACGCCCGCGGTCCCAGCAGTTCCCTTGAGTCATGCGCCTGTTGGAACAGCGATCGCCAAATGTTTTCTGAATAGCTCAAGCACGCGTCGCCACGCGTCGGCTGCCGCTTCAGCGTCATAAACTTCAGGGCGCGTGTCGTTGAAGAAGGCATGGTCGGCGTCGTAGGTGACGACCTCCACCGGCAAATCGTATTTGCGCGCCGCCTCAATTAGTTGATTCACTTTCTGCGGATTGATCCAGGCATCGCGTTTGCCGGCAATGAAGAGCGTCGGCACCTTTAATTGTTTCAGTACCTGCTCTTCAGGAATGTCGCCATAGAACGGCGCCGCTGCGGCGAGCTCGCTTATTTCGCAAGCTGCACGCAGCGCAAACGTGCCACCCATGCAATACCCCGTTATGCCGATCTTCTGCGCCTTGTAAGTGCGCCTCACTTCAGCAATGGCTTGCCGGATCGTTTCCAGCCCGTCTTCAATTGACAGTCCCTGCATCAACCTGGACGCTTCTTCCGTGTCCTTGGCCACTTCCCCTCGAAATAGATCCGGAGCGACGCAAAGATAGCCTTCCTGAGCGTAGCGGCCGGCAAGATCGCGAATGTGATCGTTAATGCCCCACCATTCTTGAATAAGTATGACGGCTGCTGTCGTGTCGTTGTCAGGACGCGCGACGTGGGCAGTGGTAGCGCCGCGCGAAGTGTTCAAATTGAGGGCTTCTGTCTTCATGACAAGGCTCTCCAGCAAAGATTTTAATCAGCGATTTTGAGTTCCTATTATAGTGCAAACGAAAGGCAAGATGTAGCAACCCGCTGCGATTTCAGTCAAGTTTAGTAAGCGCATTTGTGCGCCGTTGCGTTGAATGCTTTTCGATCCGGGGCGGACAAGTCCGCTCTCTAAACGGGACTCTGCTCTGTAAACGGGGACCTCCGCTTTCTAAGCGGGACGAATATTCATCCGGAGTGCGCCGATTGTGCGGGCTCGACCCTACAATTTCTCTCAGGCAAGTGATATAAACCTCTCGCTCTGCAGAAAATCTACTCGCGTTAGTCAGTTCAAACAACATATGAAAGCCCTTGCATGTCTATTGGTCGCGATCGTCTCCGCGTTCCCCCTACCGCCAACGACGGCGAAAGTTCAAACAGCGGACCTGGTTTTCAAGAACGGCAACATCTACACGGTCAACGACGCCCGGCCAAAAGCAGAAGCAGTGGGGATCAAAGGGGATCGGATTGTCTTTGTCGGATCAAATCGCGAGGCGCAGGAGTATGTGGGCAGGAATACACGCGTTATCGACCTGAATGGCAAGACGATGGTGCCGGGAATGACTGATGCTCATCACCATCTTTCCGGGGTCGGCTTTCGTGAAATCACACTCAACCTCGAAGGCATCACCAACCTGGAGAGGTTTCTGGCCAAAGTTAAGGAGCGCGTGGCTCAGAAAAAGCCGGGCGAATGGATCACCGGGCGCGGCTGGATCGAAACGTTTTGGACGCCGCCCGTATTTCCCACGCGTTGGGATCTCGATAAGGTGGCGCCAAACAATCCTGTGTTTCTGGACCGTGCGGACGGTCACGGAGCAGTGGCAAATAGTGCGGCTTTAAAAATTGCTGGAATCGACAAAAGTACGCTCAGCCCTTTTGGCGGCGAGATTTCGAAAGACAAACACAGCGGCGAACCAAATGGCATGTTGCTTGACGCTGCTCAGGATTTAGTACAAAGCCACATTCCGGGAACAACGCCGGAAGAGGCCGAGCGTGCAGTGGTGCTGGGAGTGAAGCGCGACATCGAACTGGGCTGGACCCAGATTCAGGATCCGGGAGGCAGCTTCAGGGAACTGGAACTGTTCAAAAAACTCCACGACGAAGGAAAGAGCAAACTGCGTATCTATAAGGCCCTTTCGGCGCCGGGGGAAGATGCCCAGCGACTTTTTCACGATGGACCGATCATCGGCGCCGACGATTATCATCTCACTGTCCGCACGCTCAAACTTTACGCTGACGGCTCACTCGGTTCGCGCAGCGCAGCACTTCTCCAGCCTTATTCGGATATGCCGGACACGTCTGGCTTCTTAACGATCAAGGAAGAGGAATTGCAGCCGATATTGCAAGAGGCGTTGCGAAAGGGCATTCAAATCCAGACGCACGCAATTGGCGACCGTGGCAATCGTTTCATCCTTGATCAGTATGAGAAAGCCATGAATGCCGTGCCCAGAGTCGAATGGAAGATTAAAGAGCCGCGCTGGCGCGTCGAGCATTCTCAAATTGTGAACCCGGCGGACATTCCGCGTTTTGCGAAGCTCGGAGTGATTCCGTCAATGCAGCCATCCCACGCGATCGGCGATCTACACTTCGCTCCAAGCCGGCTCGGCATTGCACGATTAGCCGGGGCTTATGCGTGGCAGAGTTTCATTAAATCGGGATCGATTGTGCCCGGTGGTTCCGACGCACCGGTTGAGCGTGGCGAGCCGATGATCGAGTTTTACGCGGCCGTCGCGCGCAAGGACATGAAAGGTTTTTCGGGCGAAGGCTGGCATCCGGAAGAAGCTGTCTCGCGTGAACAGGCGCTGCGGATGTTTACAATCTGGCCCGCCTTCGCTGCTTTTGAAGAAACGCTGCGAGGTTCTATTGAGGTGGGAAAACTCGCCGACTTCACGATATTTTCCGCAGACATCATGAAGATTCCGGAAATGCAAATATTGAAAACACGTTGCGTGATGACCGTGATTGGCGGCGAGATCGTTTACGAGGCGAAGTAGACCACTAGCTGACAGCAAAAAGCATTTCAGCCTGCGGAGCACGCGACAGCATAAAGCCTGGGGGCGAAGCGAAGCGAAACTCCAGCACTCTTAAGCATAGAAACAAGTTAGCCCGTCGGGCGGCAGCCGCGGCGTGGATTCGGTACGAATTGATCGGGCTCTTGGAAGTGAATGGGATTGAACACGAAAGCAATGTGTAACGAAGGTACTGCCGCCCGTTCCACGGGCTCCGTCTCTATTGCGTGCGTAATCCTGGGGTTTCGCTGCGCTCCACCCCAGGCTTTATGCTGCCGCCTGCTCCGCAGGCTGGTTGAATGACTTCTCTGTCACAGACTCCGGTCAAACGCTAAAAAGGATCCATCGCATGAAACTCAGCTTTGATTCCGCTCGTCGCAGCTTTCTCGCTCTCGCTGGCAAGAGCCTGGGCCTGGCAGCGCTTTCCTCTGCAACAGTTGCATCGCTACTCAAAGAGATTCAAGGCGCTACGAAGAGCGTTGCTCATTTAACGCCTGAACAAGCGGCGATGGATGAAGACTACTGGTCCGTCATTCAGAATTCCTTTACGGTAACGCGCGGCATCATCAACCTCAACAATGGCGGCGTTTCGCCCAGTCCGCGCATCGTCACGGAAGCCCTGGTGCGTTACATCTGGCAGCAGGAAGACGCCACGGCTTACACGATGTGGCAAATACTTGAGCCGCAGTCGGAAACGATTCGCACAGGCCTCGCCGAACTGTTTGGCTGCGACCGTGAAGAGATTGCCATCACTCGCAACGCTTCGGAGTCGCTGGAAATTCTGCTGATGGGGATGGATTTCAAATCCGGCGATGAAATCCTGACAACCACACAAGACTACCCGCGCATGCTAACCACCTTGCACCAGCGCGAGAAGCGAGAAGGTCTCGTGCTGAAGTTAGTTAAAATTCCTATTCCACCAAAGGACCTGAATGAGATTACCGCCGCCTTTGAAAAGGGGATTACCAACCGCACGCGTCTGATCCTGATAGCCCACCAGGTCAACATCACCGGGCAGATCACTCCGGTGAAGGCCGTCTGCGAAATGGCACGCTCGAAAGGAATTGAAACAATTGTCGATGGCGCGCATTCGTTTGCGCAGTTTGACTTCAAACAAAAAGATCTCGGATGCGATTACTTCGGCACAAGCCTGCATAAGTGGCTCTATGCTCCGAAAGGTACTGGGATGCTCTACGTCAAGAGCGGCAAGATTGCGAAGATCTGGCCGTTGATGGCAGCCGAGTCAAAACAGGCGAATGACATACGCAAGTTTGAAGAGATCGGCACCCACTCCGCCGCGCCCAAACTCGCCATCGGCGAAGCGTTGTTGTTTCATAACGGGATCGGTGGAAAACGAAAAGAGGCCAGGCTCAGATATTTGTCCCGTTACTGGATGAACCGGCTGAAGGACGTTCCGAAGATTCGTTTCAACACCTCATTTGATCCGAATCAGTCGTGTGCTATCGCGAATGTGCACATCGAGGGTACAGATCCAAGCGCCGTAGGAAATTATCTGTTCAAGGAACACAAGATCTTTACTACTCCAATCATTCACGAGGAGTTTCAAGGTATTCGGATCACGCCGAATGTGTACACCACCCTTGGCGAACTCGATAGATTCTGCGAAGTGATGGAAATAATCGCACAGCGGGGGCTGCCCAAGTGATGCGCATGAACTATTCCGGTATCGAGTTTTTCCGCACGTTCACACCCTGAGAATCAGTGAGCACTTTGCAGTAAACATCTAGCAGTGAGCAGCGGGGAGTCGGCGGAAGCCATAAAACAGAAAGCAGAAGGCAGAAAGACGGAGCAGATGTCAGCACAAGAAGAGTTAGACCTGGTCACCATTGAGAATCTTCAAGAAGCGGATCTCGCTGAGGCGGATCATATTTTCCGACTCGCCTTTGGAACCTTCATTGGCGTACCTGATCCAGCTTCTTTTCATCAGGGAGCGGATTACGTGCGTACCCGTTGGACAGCAGATCCTGCCGCAGCTTTCGCGGCCAGGATCAAGGGAAAACTTGTCGGGACAAACTTCGCTACAAACTGGGGCAGCGTCGGCTTCTTCGGTCCACTGACTATTCATCCTGACTTCTGGGACCGTGGCGTAGGCAGGCATCTCATCGATCCGGTGCTGGATTTATTTGCGCGCTGGGGAGTAAAGCAGGCAGGCCTTTACACTTTTGCGCAAAGTCAGAAACATATTGCGCTTTACCAGAAGTTTGGCTTCTGGCCACGCTTTCTCACCGCCATCATGTCGCTGGAAGTTGCTTCAGAAGAAACGGAGGCGATTGGAGAACTTGAAACATACTCCGCGCTAAGTCCGGACGAGCGCGAAAAAGCTCTGGAGTCTTGCCGCAAGCTTACGAACGAAATCTATGAAGGACTTGATGTGCGCCGCGAGATTCTGTCGATTGTAAAACAAAACCTTGGCGACAGCATTCTGTTGAGAGACGACTCGGGGTTGGTTGGACTGGCCGCATGTCATTGCGGCGAAGGAAGCGAGGCTGGTCCGGATGTTTGTTATGTGAAGTTTGCCGCTGTTAGACCAACATCCGTCGGCTCGAACGCCAGCGTAAACTTTGAGCGGCTCCTTTCTGCCTGCCTGACTCTAGCGGTTCGATGTGGTTTGTCGCGCGTGCTTGCTGGAGTGAATACAGCGCGCACAGACGCTTACAAGCAAATGATCAGACGCGGTTTCAAAACGCAAATGCAGGGCGTGGCTATGCATGCTCCTAATGAGCCCGGATATAACCAGTCAGGCGTTTTTATACTCGACGACTGGCGATAGGATTTTAAGGCAAACTGTTAGTTTGCGATGGTTCAGCATCGTTCAGCGTGCCCCTGTACCGAGTTTCGCAAAATAAGAGTTTGGGTTACAAACTAATCTCCAAAGGAGCACTAATCATGTCGAGTCCTTCGGCAACACAGCCATCGCCGCAATTATTTTTTCAAACCATTAATGCCTACCAGCGAACCGAGGGGTTGAAAGCTGCAATTGAGCTGGAAACCTTCACCGCCATAGGTGAGGGAAATGCAACCGCTGCGGAGATCGCTAAGAGATGCGGAGCGTCCGAACGCGGCATGCGCATTCTCTGCGACTTTCTGAGTATCATGGGCTTTCTCAACAAGGACGGGAGCCGCTACAGCCTGACATCCGACTCCGCTATGTTTCTCGACCAGCGCTCCCCGGCATATCTTGGCGGGGCCATAGAATTTATTTCGTCGCCGATGCTCACCGAAGGATTCAAAAATTTCGCCGACACCGTGCGCAAAGGCGGCACCACGATGACTGGCGGAGGCACCATTGCTCCTGAGAATCCTATCTGGGTGAAGTTTGCCCGTGGCATGGCGCCGATGATGGCGTTGCCGGCGCAATTGTTGGCGAAACTGGCTGACCCCGCGGCCGATCGGAGATTAAAGATTCTGGACATCGCTGCCGGTCACGGACTCTACGGGCTCGCGTTTGCAAGGAATAACCCTCAAGCAAGCGTAGTTGCGCTCGATTGGCCCAACGTGCTCGAAGTTGCCAAAGAGAATGCACGGAACGCCGGGGTTGCTGACAGGTATTCCACGATCGAGGGAAGCGCTTTCGATGTCGACTACGGTACGGGCTATGATCTAATTCTCTTAACAAACTTCCTGCATCACTTCGATCCGCCGACCAACGAAGCGCTGCTGCGGAAGGTTCATGCCGCGCTGGCTGAAGGTGGGCGCGCAATCACGCTGGAGTTTGTGCCAAACGAAGATCGCATTTCGCCACCGGATGCCGCTGCCTTCAGCGTCATGATGCTCGGCGGAACGCCAGGCGGCGATGCCTACACATTTCCTGAGCTGGAACGGATGCTTGCCAATGCAGGCTTTGCCCGAAGCGAAATGCACCAGCTGCCGCCATCTATCCAGCAGGTGGTGGTATCTTACAAATAGAACTGGTCTTTGCGGGAACAAGAAAGCCTTACCAGGAGCGGAAACAACAAGAGATGGGGCGAGTTGTCAGCATCACCTAAGGTAGCCGAAGGGTGCGCCCGTTCTAAGAGGTCTGCGATGTAGTGGGGGTCTTCCGGTTGGCAAGCACCATCGCAACGGTTTTTAGGAGGGCATCGCCGCTGAAGGGCTTTGAAATGTAGTCGATGAAGCCAGCTTCGAGGGCCTCAATTCGATTCAGCTCGGCGTGGGCCGTAACAGCCATGCAGGGAATCCTGCTAGTGCGCTGCTCCGTTTTTAGTGCCTGGAAAACTCCCCAGCCATCCAGCACCGGCATCGATAAGTCGATGACAATCAGGTCGGGCGGTTGATTCCTGGCTAATGCGAGGCATTCGCTACCATCCTTCGCTTCGCGCACGTCATAGCCCGCGCCCGTAAGCAAAAGTCGCAAAAGCTCGCGGTTATCGTCGTGATCATCGGCAATAATGATGGTAGCGGTCATGGGAAAAAGTCCGAAACCAATGGATATCAGGTACCCATACTGTTGGGACTTATAGCTTACGGCTGAAAGGGTGTCAATTGGGCCTTAAGAAAGCATTTCTTGACTCACCGATTCCTGCACGTCCATAATCGTTCAAGAGACGTATTGGCCCCGCAAGTCTCAGCAATTGGCGTTTATCTCAGTTATGATTCTCACCAAAGAACGCGGGTTCGAATAGATCCTTCAACGGAGGAATAAACTGTGGTCAGCGGACAACTGGAAGATAGTTTGCGTCATGATATAGAAAGCTATATCGAAGGGCGCGTGAGTGGCATTAAACAAGAGATTTCCGCGCTTCAGAGCCAACTCAATGAGTCGCTCAGCCGCCTCCTGGACCGGCAAGCCGAAGTTCAACTGGACGGCGCCCTGGCAGATTCCATTCGGGAGCACTTGAGGACGGCCCACGAAGAAGGAGTTGATCTAGCTGCCACTGAATCGGCACGCGCGAAAGCGTCCAGCGATATGGCCATCGTCAAGGCGGCCATTTCCGAAATAGATGAGCAGCAATCGCAGTCGGATATCTTGAAAATCCTGGTTAACCGTGCGGCGGCTTTTGCACCGCGCGTTGCCTTCTTTGTCATCAAGGGCGATCAGAGTATTGGTTGGCGCGCGCGAGGTTTTGAGGGAACAGTCGGCGACAACTCCATTCATCAAATGTCGTTTCCAGTTGCCGCGGATACGGCAGTTGGCAACGCGGCGAGAACGCGTACGCCGTGGAGCGGCGGGCCAGGTTCGCATTCTGAGGATCATATGATTCTGAACCGGCTGGGCGAGGAGCCACCAGCTCGGATTGTTGCGGTGCCACTCGTCGTGCGTAATCGCACGGTGGCAGTGTTGTATGCCGACTCCGCAGATCTTGATTCCGAAGCGATCAATTTGGAAGCTATCGAAACTCTCGTTCGTGTTTCCGGAATGGCCGTCGAGTTGCTCGCCGGCCGCGCCGCTTCAGTGAGGCAGTCCGCGGCGCCTCAAGTTGCGCCAGCAGCAGAAGCCGCGCCGGAGCAGACGCAGCCTTACGAGCAGCCGGCATACTCACCGGAGGTGCAGTATGACGAGATAACTCCGGTTGTGGAAGAAAGCGCGCCAGCGTTCCCGGTTACAGAAGCGCAACCGGCGCCGGCTGAGGTTCAGCCGGCTGGGCCGCAGTTTGAAAGGCAGCCAGAGTTTGGGCAAGTCGAGGCCGCTCCCGCGGTTGAAATGCCGGCGGAGGTAGCAGCGGAGATCGCCCCGCCAGTGTCGGTAGACACGTTTCCATCGGCGGCAACTCCGAGACGACGATATGGCGCGGATGTCGAATTACCTGTGGAAGTGGCAAGTGAAGAAGAGCGACGGCTCCACAATGACGCGCGCCGTTTTGCCCGCTTGCTGGTTTCGGAGATAAAACTCTATAACGAACAGAAGGTTAGTGAGGGTCGCTCGCAGGGTGATCTCTACGCGCGGTTGCGCGAATACATCGATCGTTCGCGCGAGATGTACGACAAACGCGTCAAGCGGGAAGTCGCGCACCGATACGACTATTTCCACCATGAATTGGTGGCCACGCTTGCCGAAGGCGACGAGGCTAAACTTGGTAGTGCTTATCCGGGGGCAACGGTTTCGGCGTAAGACGCGACTAAGTTTTGGGTTTTGAGTTTTGAGTTTCAGGTTTCAAGTTTCAGAGTGTAAACACTCTAACGGTGTTTCCGCGGGGAACCGCGTTGACGTTAAACTTGAGACTCGAAACTCGAAACTGTTTTAAGGGGTGCAAGTTTGTGAAGAAGCTCGGAAAGTATCGTCTAACGCTTATTGTTATTGGCCTGGCCATTGTCACTGGCGCTTCGCTTCCGGCGTTTATGACGGCAAGCTGTGTGACGCGACCGCAAACCCCGGCTGAGGTGCGGGCACTTGAAACTCTGCGCGCGATGACACGTGGCGGAGTGCTGCCCTCGGAAGAAGTGGTGTCGCGCATTGAATCAGATTTTCCACGTACCAGGGCTGCCGCGCTGGCGAGGATAGTTCGTGCTCGCATCAGAATTAATGCCAAAGATTATAGCGGCGCCGCTACGCTGCTTGATACAAGCATAATCCGCGATTACAGCTTGCTGGGTGACTACGCGCTTTTTCTGCGCGGCAGCGCACTAGAGCAGGCAGAGAAGCTAGCCGAAGCGCGCATCACCTACGAACAGTTACTCAGTGACTATCCCGAGTCGACTCGTGCGCGCGAAGCGGCATTGCGAGTTGCCAACATCCTGATGCGCACCGGCAGCGTAGCCGCAGTCTCAATACAATTGAAGGAACTGACAGCCCGGGACGATCCTGCCGCACTCCTTTTGACGGCCAAAGCTTCCGAGCAAACCGGTGATTCGACGCGGGCCCTGGCCGCTTACCGTCGTCTTTATTTCCAGGCGCCTGCTTCCGCTGAGAGCGTTGACGCAGCGACCGCAATTTCGCGGCTGGGCTCGACGCCATCGCCGGCAACGGCGGATGAAGCAATCACCCGGGCAGATAAGCTCTACGACGCCAAACGGTTTTCCGACGCTTCTCAAGCTTACAGTGACGCCTTCGGGAGATTTCCAAATGCGGCTATTGCCCAATCGCAGTTGCGTCGCCTAATCGCGGCAGCCAACGTAAGGAAAATAGCTGATGCAGTTAGCGCCCTGAACGCTATCCCATCCTCTGCCGGCGAAACGCGCGCGGAAGCGCTTTACTCCATGGCGCAAGCCTACGCCCGCGCGAAACAGTGGGACCAGGCACGCGCAAGCGTCGAGGAACTGCGACGCAGTTTCGCTTCAAGTCCGTTCACGCCCAGCGCGCTTGTAACTGTCGGTCAGATCGCGGAAGACGCAAAAAACGATGCTGACGCTTCATATTTCCTGCGCACTGCTGTCAATTCGTATCAAGGTTCGGGCGAAGTTGCTCAGGCGCAATTCGACCTGGCCTGGATGACTCATGAGAACAAAAACTTTTCCGAGTCAGCGAAATTATTGACTGAGCATCTCGCTTACTATGCAGACAAAAACACTGACAACCGCGGCCGCGCTGGCTACTGGGCTGCTCGTGATTCGGAGCGCGCGGGCAAACTCGCCGAGGCGCGTGCACTTTATCAGGCGATGCTCGGACGCTACGACGCCAACTGGTATGGTTACCTCGCCAAGCAGCGATTGGATGCCATGTTTCGCAGCGGCATCGGAACAGTGCCCGCAAAGTCATTTCCTGCGGATTCTGTAGTCGCACGCGCGGTTGCGAACTTGCAAACGGTCACTGTCGCGGAGGAGACCGCTGGAGCAAAAGAAGATAAAGAGATCGCCAAAGCCGGCGAACTCAATAATGTCGGTCTTAACGATTGGGCATTGGAAGAGTTGGCTTCCGCCTCAGCCTCAGCAGGAAACAGTCCGAAGGTCAATCTGGCGATCGCGCGAATTTATCGTTCTGAAGAAGACAACGTGCGCGCGCTTAATGTGCTGAAGAAGAGTTTTCCCGACTATTCACAGATGAAGCCGGAAGAGCTGACTCAAGAAGAGTGGGACGTGTTTTATCCGCTTCCTTACTGGGACATCATCGTGCAGGAATCGCGCGCCAGAAAGCTGGATCCGTTTCAAGTAGCCGGCTTGATTCGCCAGGAGACCGTTTTTATGCCGCGCGCTCGCTCGTCTGCCCGGGCTTACGGGCTAATGCAGGTGCTCATTCCTACCGGCGTGCTGACGGCAAAAAAGTATGGCGTGGAGCGAACGATTACGGAAGAGTCGCTTTATGAGCCGCGTTTGAATGTCCAACTGGGCACAGCGTACCTGCGAGATCAGATCGACAAGTTTGTCCGGATCGAATACGTGGCCGCCGCCTACAATGCCGGACCGATTCGCGCCGTCCAATGGCGAGCGTCACTGCCCGCGGAAATGGATGAATGGGCAGAGGCTGTTCCATTCAAGGAAACTCGCGGTTATGTTCAGGGTGTGGTGCGAAATCGGCTTCAGTATCAGCGGCTTTATGACGCGAATGGGAAGTTTCGTCCAGAGGTTGGCACTCGAGCGATAACAAATCAACCGGCGACCGGCCCAAGCCCGGGTGCGCAACCGGAGGATCCATCGGTGCGCAAGCGCCGCGTCACCGGCGATGAAAGTGAAGAATGAGCATTGAGAAAACGATAAATTGTAAGGATAGGTCCTGTACCTGCCCGAATTCTTCTCTGATAAGACGCGCAGGCCGGGACGGGTCTCGCCCCTACGGTTTTCTTTCTGTTTTGATTCTTTCCGGGATTCTGTCCTTCGTTTCGGTTCATTCACTTGCTCAAAAACGCGGTGCGACTCCGCCGCCAAAATCCGCCAGTGTTACCATCACCACCGAGCCCAACGCGATCATTTGGATCGACGACATTCGCCGCGGTGTAACTTCGGCTTCGGGCACGCTGGAGTTGAAGAAGATTTCGGGAGGTGGTCACACCTTGCGAGTGAGGGCGATGGGATTCAAGGAAGTGACAATGCCTTTGGTTGCAGGTAAACGAAGCATGAGCGTGAAACTGGTGAGAGCCACGGATCAGGCGGAGCTCGCGTTTCAGCAAGCCGAAGATGCTCGTGAAAAAGCAAGAGATGATGCGTCGAGACAAAAAGCAGCGGAGTTATACCGCGCCACACTAAAACTTCGTGGAGCGTATCCAGCCGCGCATGTAGGCCTGGCGCGCGTCCTGCTCGATCTCAACCAATACGATGCTGCGCTCGACGAGATTGCAGCGGCTCGTCGCACTCGTCCTGTTTATGCGGAAGCTTCTGCCGTTGAAGGACGCATCAATCGCGAAGCCGCCTTCACAAACGAGGCAATTCAATCATTTCGCCGGGCTATCAGAGAGGCACGCGGGATTCAGCCGGAGGCGCACGTGGGTCTGGCGCGAGTTTTCGAAGACAAGGGACAGTATGACGAAGCTATCCTCGAGTTTCGCAAGGCCCTCGATCAACTTTCGGATTCCGAGCCGGTGATTTACCAACTGCTCGGTGCGGCTTATGAGAAGCAGCAGAAATACAAAGAAGCAGTGGATGCCTACGAGAAGTATCTTGCTTTAGCTCCGAATGGAAGCCTGGCGCCCGCCATCCGCTCCATCATTGAGCAACTCCGGCGCGATGCCGCTGGACAAGAGATCATTCCCTAATTCCAGACAATCCGAAACCTTTACGGATTAGCGATCGGATCCTTTGCGGTCGCCGCTTCATCCGGATTCACGTGTAACTGGGATGAAGTTGAGTCGATGTAAAAGTGTCTGCCAGGTTGAGCTTCCGGCCGCACTGGATCTGCGTTGCAACTATAGAATCCCGCCGCCTGGGCTTCCGACTTCGGCGTAACCTCCATCTTCAAAACATAGTCTTTAATAGTCGGCTTGCTGGAGTCGAAGCGCGAATCCAGATAACCGCCGTCGCTTAGCTGCTCAAAGGTGCCAAAAGCACCGCCGTTGGTAGCGGAGTAAGTTTGCTGGGCCAGTGCGATCGTATGCAGGGCTGACATTGCCGCCGTTTCATCGGCGCGGGCAACACTCTTCTGCAAACCTGTCGAATACTCCTGGCAAGAAAGCGATACGATACAAATAACAACGGTCAGTACGAGAATCGCAAATTTAAACATGTGAACTACCGGGGTTACTGAAACTAAGTAATCTCTGGGAAACGAAAGCAACTGTAATTGTGATCGTTAACCATCCCGACCGCTTGCATGAAGGCATAGCAGATTGTCGTGCCGACAAACTTGAAGCCCCGACGGCGCAGGTCTTTGCTCATCGCATCTGATTCTGTTGTGGACGCGGGCACGTCATGCCCCCGTTTTCTCTTCCTGGGAACGCCATCCACAAACTGCCAGACGTAACGATCGAAACTACCAAACTCCTTGCGCACCGCAAGAAACGACCTGGCGTTTTGAATGGCCGCGTCAATCTTTAGACGATTGCGAACTATACGGGCATCTTGCAGTAACCGCTCGCGCTCTCGTTCGCCATACTTTGCTACCTTGACCGGATCGAAGCCACTAAACGCCGCTCGATATCCTTCGCGCTTGTTCAGGATGATTTCCCAACTAAGACCTGCCTGAGCGCCCTCCAAAATGAGAAATTCGAAGAGTTTGCGATCGTCGTGCATGGGCACGCCCCATTCTTTGTCATGATATGCGATGGATAGTTCTGTCCTGGCCCAATCGCAACGTTTCGGCATGGAGGGTAGTGTATCAGGAAGTCTTCAGCAGAGGCTTGAGGAAATTCGATAGCAACGGGGACTGTTGCGCTTGGTAGTCAGCCCGAAGACGCGTTTCATCCAACGCCATGCCTCTTGCTGTGAAACACCTTTCGAACCGCTAGTTCTTGCCAGGTTTGCCAGCCAGGCTTGCTACGATCATGATCAGCTCGTTGGCATCGACAGGCTTCGCAATATGGGTACTGAAACCTGCGAGTATTGCCTGCATACGATCCTGGAGCCTGGCATAAGCAGTTAGAGCAATGGCTGGAATGTGTTTGTCTTTACCTGCCTCTTGTTGACGAATCCGACGGATCAGATCGTAACCGTCAACCTTCGGCATCCCAATATCACTAATCAGCACATTGAATCGCCCCTTCTGAAGGGCTTCGAGAGCATCCTCTGAGTTCGTGGCGCCCGTAACTTTCGCGCCGTGTTGCGCCAGTTCCACGGCGATTAAGTCCAGAGTATCAGGTTCGTCGTCAACGACGAGAATCTGCAATCCTTCCAAAGTTGCTGGTTCGAATTGGGATTCTTTGAACGCCGAATCGGCGCCGGCCAGGGTTTCCGGACGAAGCTCGCCGCTGGGCAACGGCAGTCGAAGCGTGAAGATCGCGCCCTGACCATCTTCGCGATTCTCGACCGCTATCGTACCGCCGTGGAGTTCGACCAGATGACGAACGATTGCCAGGCCGAGTCCCAGGCCTCCATGCATTCGCGTAGTTGAGCCATCGGCTTGACGGAATCGTTCGAACACGTGAGGCAGAAACGCGGGTTCAATGCCCGGCCCACTATCCTTAACCTGAATATGAACGTGCGTGTTCGTTTGGTTGACAGAAATTTCGACTTTGCCACCGTTTGGCGTAAATTTTGCGGCGTTCGAAAGAATATTCCAAACGACCTGTTGCAAACGATCAGGATCACCCGAAACCATTCTCAAACTCGCGTCTATCAAGGTCTCGATTTGGATTTCCTTTGCTTCCATCGCCGGTCGCACGGCGTCAAGGGCCGCGTCAACCACCCCCACCAGATCAACAGGGCTAAGATTAAGTTGGAGCTTGCCGGTGATTACTCGCGAGACGTCCAGTATGTCTTCAATGATCTGTTTTTGGGCCCAGGCATTTCGTTCAATGACTTCCAGTGCGTGTTTTGAGCTCTCGCGATCAAGCCGGCCGGAGTTCAGCATTCGAGACCAGCCAATTACTGCATTCAGCGGTGTGCGCAGTTCATGAGAAAGCGTGGCCAGAAATTCGTCTTTCAAACGATTAGCCTTTTCCGCGTCGGCACGCACGGCCCGCTCACGTTTAAACAATTCAGTGCGTTCTTCTTCAGCCAGTTTTCGTCGAGTAAACTGCCCGATCTGCCCTCCGATGCCGGTCACCAACTTCAGCAACTCCTCATCCGGTTCTCTGATTTCGGGACTGAAGAATTCGATTACTCCCCAAACCTCACTGCCCACCAGAATCGGGAAGCCAAAAGCGCCGTGAAGGCCTTCACGCATGGCCACCATGGCTCGAGGAAAATTGTGGTCCGCTGAAACGTTATTAATCCACACGGGCTTGCCTAGTTGCCAAATCCTTCCCGGTAGTCCCTCTCCTTTCTTGAAAGTAATAGTTTGCGTCATCCGGTCAAATTCAGGCGTGGCCATCGAAGTAGCATGACAAATTTCGATGCTATTCATCGTTTCAGTTTGCTGATCGACTTTCCAAAAGGCGCCCACCTCCCAATCAAGACTTTCGCAAACGGCTCGTAGAACGTGCTGCGCTATTTCAACAAAGTCTGGCGACTCCGAAAGGATTTGTGTTACGGCATACTGCAGCGCCAGCCGGCTTTCCGTTCGCTTTCGTTCGGTGATATCCCGCGTGAAGCAACGCGTGTGAATAAACTTGCCGTCTTCGCGGTAAACATTGGAGTTAATGCGGACGTATCTAAGCGAACCATCCTTGCAACGTAATCGCGCGTCGTAATTCTGAACTACTCCGTCGGCTTGCAGACGGGTGAGGATGTCTTGAATGGCATCTTGATCGACATGAAACTCGGCAATATGATGTTCTACATATTCCTCGCGAGCGTAGCCAAGCATATCCAGCTCAGCTTGGTTAACGCGTAGCACGACCCCGTCAGGTCCTAACCAGTGCAAGGCAATTGCGGCGTTATCAAAAAAGTCGCTCAACTGAGCCTCGCTCCGCTGCAAAGCCCATTCTGCCAGTTTGCGCTCGGTAATGTCCCGCGCGATGCCGACGTAGCAAAGCGGTTCACCCGACTCGCTGCGCATTGCGAATGCTGACAACTCAAGGTACTTGAGTTCCCCGGCTTTCGTTTTACTGACCACCTCGCCGCCGTACTCGCCTGTGGCGGCCAATTCGCGTGCTACTTTCGCGAAGACTTCCGCGCCCAGATGTATTGCGGGAGTTTTGTTTTTGAGTTCGTTATCTGTATAACCCAGCAACTCGGCGTGAGCGGCATTCTGTTCCAGGTAAATACCCTGCGGGTCGATTATCGCAGTGGGTTCACGAGAATGACTGAAGATCGCCTGGTACAAGCCCTGGCGCAGCTCTCCCAGCTCGCGGGAGTTTTGATTCATGTGCAGCGTGAATGCTTTGCCAGACATAGTTTCAGACAGACAGACGGGGAAGGATTAGCTGCCGTTGCCATGGGATTGGCGTCAAAGGGGGTCGAAGGGGGTTGTCAAATAATACATCAAGTTGAACGCAGGTTAAACCCTGCCATCCGTCTGGCACTGATGCAGTTTAGAGTTCAGGCTTTAGCTTGCGTGTCGGAGCGGCAACCTGAAGGCTACCATCCCACGCGGGCTGCGGCGTTCCCCGGGGCTGAACTCTGAACTTCCGGCTTGGAAATGCATCAGTACCTCAGAGCAAAAGGAGTGTCGCAAGTCAGGTAAGGTCTCTGACCCCGGATGCGCGGCAAGTCTCCGACTTGCCGAACCGCAGGGTGAAGATCCTTAGGTCTCCGACCTTGAAGATTCCGATCATAGACCGGAAAGGTGAGTCATGGTAGGCAACGGTAAGTCTGAGACTTACCGCGCATCGGGGTCGGAGACCAGGACAGAAGCTGACCGCCCTGTATTTGACTTGGCGCAGACTTGGATGTAAAAGCGTTGAGGACTTCATACAAACCAAGCCGGAAACCACTCCCTTATAGTTGGCGAAAGGGAGCTTACTTCTTTTCAATGGAAGGAGATCGAAATGGCATTACGTTTAGGTGACATCGCACCCGATTTCACAGCAGAAACAACGGAGGGCCCAATTAGCTTTCACGAATGGATCGGCGATAGCTGGGCCGTGCTTTTTTCACATCCCAAGGATTTCACGCCGGTTTGCACCACCGAGCTCGGTGAATGCGCGCGTCTCAAACCCGAATTCGATAAGCGCAACGTCAAGGTAATCGGCCTCAGTGTAGATCCAACGGATTCTCATAAGAAGTGGGCGGAAGATATTCGAGAGACGCAGGGTACAGCTCTCAACTTTCCCGTGATCGCGGATCCGGATCATAAGATCGCCGAAATATACGACATGATCCATCCCGAGATTAGTGATGTGTTTACGGTTCGGTCCGTTTACATTATTGGGCCAGACAAGAAGATCAAACTGATGATTACTTACCCCGCGAGCACCGGTCGCAACTTTGACGAGATTCTGCGGGTGATCGATTCACTTCAGCTCACGGCGAAGTACAGCGTAGCAACGCCCGTGAATTGGAAGGATGGCGATGATGTAATCATTGTTCCTTCGATGTCGGATGAAGATGCGAAAGCGAAGTTTCCCGCCGGCTGGAAAGCGCCGAAGCCTTATCTCCGCATTACGCCGCAGCCGAACAAGACCACGACCACGGACACCGCTGCCAAGAGCGCGTCGTAAGTCGGATTGTTTCAGGCACTGGAGGGGCGCAGGGCGATTCCGCTTTGCGCCCTTTCTATGACTCGAATCGCAGCGGAAACATCTATGCGACAGATTGTCACTACTCAGAACGGAGGCGTTGAAGTTCTAAAAGTTCAGGAAGCGCCGGACCCGGGCCCGGGCAAAGGCGAGGTTGTAATCCAGGTAAAAGCTGCCGGCCTGAACTTTGCCGACATCCTGGCGCGCCAGGGACTTTATCCGGATGGGCCCAAAAAGCCCTGCGTTATGGGCTATGAAGTTGCGGGCACGGTGGAAGCAGTTGGTGAAGGGGTTGATCCGGATCTACTCGGCAATGACGTCGTGGCGATGACACGCTTCCGTGGACAAGCAGAAAAAGTTGTCGTCAGCGTGAATCAGATATTTGAAAAACCCGAGTCGCTGACTTTCGAACAGGCGGCAGCTATTCCGGTGAACTACCTGACCGGCTATGCACTCTTAGTCGTGATGGGATCGCTTAAGGAAGGCGAATCGGTTTTAATTCACAATGCCGGCGGCGGCGTAGGCCTGGCGGCGCTCGACATCGCAAAGAAGATTGGCGCGACCACTTATGGCACCGCGAGTCCGGGGAAGCATGAGTTTCTCCGCGGGCGCGGCCTCGATCATCCAATCGATTATCGCAACCAGAACTGGCTTCCTGTCTTGAAGCAACTTACCAATGATCGTGGTGTTGAGTTGATAATTGATCCAATCGGTGGCGCTCATTGGAAAAAGAGCTATGCGGCGTTACGGCACACTGGCCGGCTCGGCATGTTCGGCGTTTCCACCGCATCCGCCAACGGTCTGAAAGGTAAATTGAAGCTGATAAAAGCTGCAGTGCAGATGCCGAGGTTTCATCCGCTTGGGTTACTCAACAAGAACCGTGGCGTCTTCGGATTAAATCTCGGCCACATGTGGCATGAGCCGGAGAAAGTTGCAGCCTGGATGAAGGTGATACTGGACGGAGTTAGCGAAGGATGGGTTCGTCCATTTGTAGACAAAGCATTCTCTTTTGCGCAAGCGGGTGATGCGCACAGCTACCTGGAAGAGCGAAAGAACATAGGCAAGGTTGTGCTGGTGCCGTAAGTGTCGTAGCAGACTCCGCCGCGTTGTTGCGCCAGGTAGCCGAGAACGACGCCTTCAGTCGCGCGATCCCGAATGATTGGCCAGGCAGGAAGTGTCCGATAAACTTTAGTTTGTCGTGACTCAGCGACAAGCTAAAAAAGCTTATCGGACATCAAATTGACCCACCACCCACACTCCACTATTGACTGCCCATTAGTCCTCGGCGTAAGGTGCTCTTAATTAGAGAGTTATTTAGCAGGACTGGCCGCCGATAACCTTCACATCCCAGGTATCCCCGATTTCCGGCCCCTGACCAGCCCGCTGATCAAGCCGCATCATGCGTCTCGCTCCGAGAACCGGGATTAGCTCGTAGTGAGGACAAGAGGTCGCCTGGCACTCGAAAGGGTGGCACGTTGAACCAGAGAAGGATCGCCTTCCCTGACAGGGCGGGGCTTTCCAGCAATTGTTTTAGAGAACGAAAGACATTATGAATGCCATTAGGAAATCCACACCAAGGTTGATTTTCAGCTTCTGTTTCCTGCTTGCGATTTCGACTCAGTCAAGCGCAGCAGAAAGCAAAAAGCGCCACGAACGTCGTCCTAACCGGGCAGAAGCGAAGGCGGCGGAACAGCGTCTCGCAGATATGGGTTACTGGACCGGCCGGATCGACGGAGAAATCGATCCAGCGACGCGGGCAGGGTTGATCGCTTTCCAGAAAATGGAAGGCCGCAAGGTTACCGGCCGGCTTACGCGCGACGAACTCGAGGCAATTCGCAATGCGGCTCCTCCGCGTGCAAGGGAACTCGGTTACAAGCACGTTGAAGTCGATCTGGACCACCAGGTGCTTCTGCTGCTCAACGATGAAGGAGCAGTCGATAGAATTCTTCCGGTCTCGACAGGCAGCGGCAAACACTATAACGAGAAGGGTATGAAAGGCATGGCCTACACACCCAGAGGCAGGTTCAGGGTTTATGGCAAAGCCTCGGGCTGGAAAAGATCTCCTCTGGGATTGCTTTATTACCCGAATTACATTAGCGGCGGAGTGGCGATTCACGGAAATCCTGAGGTCCCAATCGAGCCAAAGAGTCACGGATGTATTCGGGTTCCAATGTTCGCCTCTCGTGATGTAAGTAAGATGCTGCCCGTGGGAACGATCGTCCTGATCTATGATCATGAGTCTTTCGTTTCCGCAAAAGATTGGGCGGAACAGGATAAACTAAAGCGGGTCGCGAATGTTCAGTAGTTTGGCGGGCATGTCTCAACACAGAAACACAGCGGATTGAAACGAGGTTTCTGCAACTGCTGAAGCCGAGGCCGCGCTTCGATGTTTCAACAAACTACGTTGCGCCTTTATGCGAACGATCGTTTAGTTCTTTGCTACTAAGTGACCGAGGTCGAGAGTGCGCGTCAAAGGCGGATCCTCATGTCAAAAAGCAATCTCACTGAAATAACAGTCTGGTATCAGACTATCTTGACGGTGGCCGGTGATCAGGATGGCCTGGTTGTCGACGGAAAGTTCGGCGCGAGTACCAAGCAAGCGCTGGAATGCTTCCAGGTGATTTCCGGATTGGAGCCCAGTGGCGTCCTGGACGTGCCAACAAACGTGGCGCTTAACCAGGTCGCCATGGATTGGCTTTACAGAAAACTGATTCCGACTCCGCGGGGCAAGATGACGGACGAACTGCGGAATGCCTTGAAGCGTTTTCAGAACGATTATGGACTCGAAGCCGACGGCAAGGTGGGGCCGGCTACGCGCGAAGTGATGGTGCGCGTGCTTCGAACCGAGTTGCCGTCTCCCTTGCGACACTTCCATGCGCATCTTGGACAGGGTGGACCACCTACAGCGTCTGGGCCTTCCGAGCCGATGAACGTAGCGCTTGAGGCGGCCACGCCAAGTGACCCCTCAGGCAAAATTAAGGACCATCAGGATAGAGAACAAACGTCGAATACCATCGACCGTCCATTCCGCTGGGTATGCCTGGTAACTCCCGAGTACAAGAGCGCTAAAGTTGGGTCGGCCTCCGGCCTGCTCATCAGTCCCAGGCATGTCCTCACGGCCGCGCACGTGATTCTTGATGATGTAGATGATGGCGACGGCCGTCGCCAGCTGGAGGAAGTCGTGAGAGTGTCTGTCGATCCAGGGCACGACCAACGACCGATAGCGGAAAGAACTGCGGGAATGAAACCCTTTGGGACGTTGATGGGGCCCGGCCGGCACACGCCGGACTGCTACCGACAGCGAAGCTGCTCAAAAAGCTGCGATTACGCATTGATCGAGCTGGAACAGCCGATCGGCAATCGTAAATTCGACCTGCGCATCCGTGACGTGGACGGCAAGCGCAAGCTCAAAACCGTTACGCTTGGATACTGGGGCGATTCACCTGGCTTTGAGATCCGCGCTGTGTCTCAAACCGATCTCAATGGTGTGAAAATCTTTTCCGCCGGATATCCGCACGAATTTAATAGGGTACAGATGCGGGCCCGTGGCGAGGGCGTTGACAATGCGAGGACGAAGCCTATCAGAGAGCGCCTGCCGTCCTGTTACGGCAACGTTCTCTGCCACACCGCCGACACGACTGTGGGCCAGAGCGGAAGTCCCGTCTGGCGTCTCGTCGAGCAGAACGGAAAATCGGTTTTTCAGTTGGTCGGCATAGCGATCGAAGCGGCCAACCCGGAATACAATTACGCCTTGGCCCTGACCGAGGAGGTTCTGAAACAGATTGAAAAGTGGGCTCCAACGACGTTTCAATACTCTGGTGGCGTTCTGAGCGTCACGAAATAGGCAATGTGAGTATTGAAGCAGGAACGCCAGAGTCCAGCCGCGGCTGGCGCGCGGACGGCGCGCCTGTGTTATAGCCTTAAGATTGCCGCATTCGCCACGCAGGCTAAGGCCTCGTAGCGGGTCAGTTTGATAAATAAGAGCCGCACGCCATACAGAACCGAGCGCGGTAGCGCTGGATGCTAGAGGTCAACTTTGGCGTAGTGATGCAGAACCGAGCGCGGTAGCGCCGGATGCTAGAGTCAATTTCAGCGTACTGATGCAGAACCGTGCGCGGTAGCGCCGGATGCTAGAGTCAACTTCAACGCACGCCATGCAGAACCGAGCGCGGTAGCGCCGGATGCTAAAGTCAATTTCAGCGTACCGATGCAGAACCGTGCGCGGTAGCGCCGGATGCTAGAGTCAACTTCAACGCACGCCATGCAGAACCGTGCGCGGTAGCGCCGGATGCTAACGTCAACAATGGCGTAGTGATTATACGAGGAT
>DASXSC010000179.1:0-8189 GCA_036506215.1 Pyrinomonadaceae bacterium
CAGAGGTCAGGGATCAGAGATCAGAGGTCAGAAGTCAGAGATCAGAGATCAGAGATCAGAGGTCAGAGGTCAGAAGTCAGAGATCAGAGGTCAGAGGACAGAAGTTAGAGGTCAGAGGTCAGATATCAAATAGGGCCATCAGCGTTCAGAGTTAATCTGGGCCATGGGAAGAGGTTCCAAGATCCTGCCTCTGACCTCTGATCCCTGACCTCTGATCTCTGATCTCTGATCTCTGACTTCTGACCTCTGACCTCTGACCTATGCTCCACTGGATAAAGTTCAATGTCGTCGGCGTGCTTGGCTTTGCCTTACAGTCGGGCGCACTCTTCGTCCTTACGCATACCGCGCCTCACCTTAGTTATCTCGCGGCCACCGTGGTAGCCGTTGAGCTGGCTGTCTTGAACAACTTTATCTGGCATCAACGTTGGACCTGGAATGATCGGCCCGCGGGAACAAAAAAGGAGACGCTGCACCGGCTTGCGAAGTTCAATGTTACGACTGGTCTGGTTTCGATCGCCGGGAATCTGTTGCTGATGAATCTCCTTGTAGGACACTTCCGTCTGCCGATCATCGGCGCTAACCTGGCCAGCGTTGCGGCTTGCTCGATCCTCAGCTTTATTCTCGCCGATCGCATTGCGTTTGATTTGGATAAGACCTCCACATCAGAACCGGAAGCGATAGCAACCGGCCAAATACTCAACTAAGAATACTCTTCCTTCCCATGACCTTGGGTGTTGTAGTTATCTTCAAAACTGATCGCTGCCTGATAACGTGATTCATCCAGAGTTGAGAGTTGAGTATGGAGCCGGTCGCTAACGCTTCCGGTTCTGATAAGGCCGCTTGACGTTGCGCTCGATCCACGCGTACAAACCTATAAATGACGGAGCTACAAACAGACGGTTCCCCTCTCGCCTCCAGGGCCGTTGAGACTTTCGATCTCGTGCGACGCTTTCAGGATTTTGTAGCCGTTGACAACCTCAACCTTGTTGTCCGACGCGGAAGCTTCTTTGGCTTCCTCGGCCCCAACGGCGCAGGCAAATCCACCACCATAAAAATGCTGACCGGTTTGCTGGCTCCCACCAGCGGCAAGATTCGAGTGCTCAGCCGCGATCTTTCCGAGCAACCTTTGGAAGTGAAACGAAGGATTGGGGTCGTTCCCGAAGATCTGAATCTTTTTGAGAGACTGACCGGCGCCGAGATGCTTGCTTTCACGGGAAGAATGTATGGCCTGCAAAAAGAAGAGATTGCCGGGCGTTCGCCAGAGCTCCTCGATCTCATGGAACTCCGCAACGAGCCGCGCAAGCTGATTGTTGAATACTCCCATGGGATGAAGAAGAAACTCTCTCTGGCCTGTGCCTTGATTCATCGCCCGGAAATTCTTTTTCTCGACGAACCATTTGAGGGTATTGATGCGATTGCCTCGCGCACGCTGAAGGACCTGCTCTCCCGGCTCACCGCGCGTGGCCTGACAGTTTTCCTGACTTCCCATGTGTTGGAGATTGTGGAGAGGCTCTGCACTGATATCGCGATCATCTCGCAGGGCAAGCTGCTGGCATCGGGTTCACTTAATGAGCTGCGAAAAGGAATCCAACTTGACGGCCAACAAGCCGACCTCGCCGGCCAACACAAGGGACCAATCTCCCTGGAGGAGTATTTCATTCACGTAGTTGGCGGCGAGCGCAGCACCGGCGAGGAAGAAGTGCTGCAGTGGCTGACATAGGGTTGTTTGGCGCAATTGTGTACGCCGGATAAGATCCGAATTCCCGTTCTTATGCCGCAGATCCGCGTATAATACTGGTGCGAGCCAGCTATGCCATTGCCGGGAGTGTGAGGTCTTTATGAACACTATTCCTATGCTCTTTAACCTGATGCTTTTCCTGGGAGGTCCCGACCCAACTCCAGATGTCGCTCCAACCGATTGGACTCTCCTTTATTTCTTCGCAATCGTACTTGTCGTACTTTTCGTGTTCGTCATTGTGGGGGGCTATCTGCTCTTTCTGGTGAGAAGAAATAAGCGGGTACGTGAATCCAGAGATGTCCGCGAACCGATGTTTACGGCTCCTCCCGGGGCTGAGTCGCAGCGTGTTACTGCGCCGAGCAATCAACCTCACGACTTGCCTCTCAGTAAACCATCTCAATCTCAAATTGCGAAGGATTCACAACCCACGCCAGCGATCTTCATTGCCTACCGTCGCGAGGATAGCATTGATGTTACCGGAAGAATCTATGACCGGCTTTGTCAGCATTTTGGGAAAGAGAATGTATTTAAGGACGTGGACTCTATCCCTTTAGGGGTTGACTTCAGAAAACACTTAGGCGATTCGGTGGGCCAGTGTGATGTCCTGCTTACAGTTATCGGGAGGCAATGGTTAGCCGGGGATAGAGGTCAACGCCGTCTCGATGACGTCCATGATTTCGTCAGAATAGAGATGGAGGCCGCCCTTAAGCGGGATATCCCACTAGTCCCCGTGTTGGTACAAGGGTCATCCATGCCAGGCCCGGAGGATTTACCTGAAATACTCCAGTCACTCGTGTACCGCAATGGGATCCCGGTGCGGCCAGACCCCGACTTTCACCAGGACATGGATAGGTTGATAAAAGGGATTGAGGGATACTTGAAGAACAAGAGCAATAGGTAACAACTTGAGGCGAAGAACTAGCGATTGACCCAGCCGCCGCAAACCCCACGGAGGTGAGATATGGAGTACTTCACCCGGTTGCGCAACTTCTGGTTTCCTGACTTGATGGCATTTTGCTGGTTACTCCTCGCGCTCCCCGCTTTGTATTTCTTTCAGACAACCATACATGAAGGTACGCATGCCTTCGCCGCATTTGCGGTCACTGGAAGTTTTCCCAAGCTCGCGCCCTTCCCGCATAGCAGCTCCAGCGGCAGTTTCCTCAACGGAGTGACGATTGGAGACGCTTCAACGTCTGTCAGCGTTGTCGAACGAACAGCTTGCGATAATCCGACTCCTGTCCGTCGCACCAGGATGGCAGGATTCCCGGCGGCGCCGCAATTCGTCGACCTCTTCCTCATTGTCGTTTTCGCGTTGATATTTTTCTTTACGACATTTACGAATCCCTTCATTCGCTTTGTATTGCGCATCTGGTTTCTCGCCGCCTGCCTCGATTTCGGGTACAACACCATTAGAGGTCTGGTAGCCGGTTGCAACATTGCCGCGGACTGGAGCAAGTTCATGGTCTGGAGCGATATTAACCCGGGCCTGTTTGCTCTCATGACGTGGATCTTTTGGTTGGTAATGCTCTCCCACTTTGTTTGGGTTTACTGGTCTGGATGGGGCCGGGAAACGGTGCCAAGCACCGGCTTTTGGGACTACCGGTGGATTGCGTTCGTCCTCGGCATTCTGTCGTTAATTGCGGTGTTGCTTTCCATCTTCGTCAACGATCCGAGCATCGACAAGAGTTCGTTCGCGTTCATCTCTCTATTCGTGGTCCAACTCCTGGCGCTGTGCTGGTACTGGATCTACTTCGGTCTGACCTTCAAATACAAGGAAACGTGATCCGTTTACCCGTGACACAGGATACGGCCAGACAGATCGGTTACTGGGATCGAGTAGCTAATCAGAAACATTTCTCGCATCCGCTGCGGCAGGACTGGCTTGCGCGCTATTCGGACCAACGGGCCAGCATTCTCGATTACGGGTGTGGCTATGGACGCTCGCTGGCAGAACTTTCCGCGGCGGGCTATAAAAATGCCGTTGGCATTGATTTCTCAGAGCAGATGCTCGCGCGTGCGCGCCTCGAGGTGTCGGATCCAAGGTTGATCAGAAACGACGGACGCCGCTTACCTTTCAAGGACAATTGCTTCGACGTAGTGTTGCTCTTTGCTGTCTTGACCTGCATACCTGATGGTAAGGAGCAGCGGATTATCCTGGCTGAAGCACAGCGAGTGTTGCGGACTGGAGGATTGCTCTACATGAGCGACCTGTTAGTTAACAATGACCAGCGCAATCGCGAGCGTTATGAGCAGTACGCTGAGGTCTATGGCTGCTATGGAGTATTTGAACTACCGGAAGGTGTCGTCGTGCGACATCACCAAAGAGAGTGGATTGAGGAAATAACAAGTTCGTTCCAGCAATTGGAGTACGAACCCTTCACTGTGATTACGATGAACGGGAATGCGTCAGCGGCTTTTCAGTATCTGGGCCATAAGTCTTAATCAGAACCGGGAGCAGTAGCGACCGGCCGAACGCTCAACGCAATTCTGTCGATTGCAGCTTGGATTGCCGTCACTCTTTGATCGCTTGCCGAAGAGTCCTGGTTGAGCATTGGGCCGATCGCTACCACCACCCACGCGGGCTACCCGCGCGGGGCCCCGGTCCGCTTCCGGTTGTGATATTGAGTCCACTATCAAACGATGGAGGTAGAGAGTTGACAGCTAAAACTCTGCGAGTAATCGGAATACTATTGCTTCAGCCGATCGTTTAGAAAGCGGACTTGTCTGCCTCACGCGGCGGGGCACAAGTGCCCTATCCAAACGGCGTGTGGAGAATTTTCTGTTCGCTGACCATTGCCTCAGCCGATCGTTTAGAAAGCGGACTTGTCTGCCTCACGCGGCGGGGCATAAGTGCCCTATCTAAACGGCGTGTGGAGAATTTTCTGTTCGCTGACCATCGCCTCAGCCGATCGTTTAGAAAGCGGACTCGTCGGCCTCGCGCGGCGGGGCACAAGTGCCCTATCTAAACGGCGTGTGGAGAATTTTCTGTTTGATGAAAAATGAGAAATGGAAAATCTGGTCCCGACTTGGATGCCTGAGAGTCTTCAAGCCGCAAGTTACGGCACTTCTACGATCAATTCACGACCGAAAGTAAAGTTAGGACGCTTGCGGCCCTTGAGGTATTTCGCTGCTGTTTGTGAAAGGGCGGTGATGAGAAACGGCAGTGCGATGGTGGCGTCGCAATTCACGTAAGCGCTGTGAGCGCCCCGAGCCAGTTTTCCGTAAATCAGTCCCTCATCAAACGAGACCGCATTGGATCGACCACCGGGATGCGGAGCGTCCGTGGTGATCTGAATCGCGTACTTGTGTCCCTGGTGGTGGTTCTTGAGGATAAACGAAGAAACCTCGGTTTGCTGAACAAAACTCTTCGGTGTTCCGCCACCGAGATTGATAACACCGGTGAGACGCGCGCGCGCCGTAACGTTTGTCATGTCTAGCACATCCTGGACGATGTCAAACATGAAGTTGTTTTTCTTTTCAAAACGCGCGGCGGCAATTCCCACAGCGATGCCACTATCGGAAATAGCCGGACAGAAAATCGGCACTCGGGCTTTATATGCTGACGTAAGGACGCCATCTTCGGTGGCAATCTCAGCCAACTCCCGGCCGAGCAGATGGAGAAACTCGCGTGTCGAGTAAGGACGAGACTGGTCGAGCTGATTGGTAAAGCCGCCGACCCATTCATTGGCTTCCCGATATTCTTCATCGCTGGCAAGCAGGTCCCACATCCGGCTTATCTGCGACGCGTCCAGTTCGGCGTCTGTCATGTTGGGATGCGCCTGAAAGTGGTAGCGACCGAGCGTTTCATGCAAATCATGAAAGAGCAATGAGCCGGAGAGCACCAGCACATCGACGAAGCGGTTCTTGATTACGTAAGCGAGCAGACGACGCATGCCAGCGGGTATCAGGGCCCCGGAGCCGGCAACAATAATGGTTGTATTGTCGCCAAGCATGTCCAGCCAGATGCGATGAGCCTCAGCGAGCTGGCGGCCACCAAAGCCGGCGCCCTCCATCTTTTCAAGCAAACCGGCAACGGATCGGTCGCGATCCACTTGAACTGGGCGAGTGGGCGTCGTGAGGTATTTCGATGCTTTGGGTTTTCGCTGCGTAACCATAAAACTTGTCAACCTCTCAGATTGTGAACGTCAAAACTATTGCTGGTTCACCTCAGACCAAATAAGCAAAGTAATCAAAAATCGGTGCGGCGCCGTGAGCGCGTTTTCGCTCCATTAACGGAAAGATAGGTGTAGGCGTCGTAACGTGACTCATAGAACTGCGCCAGCTCAGCACCCTCGGCCTCGGTTAACTCCCCGTCCTTGACCCGCTGATTTATCAAGCGCCGGAAACCATCGTGCAGCAGGCTCTTCTCATAACGCGCGCGCTCTGTTGCTGCGCCGACAGTCGTGCCGCGGATCACCTTCTTAATCAGATAGCCCTCGTCATCAATATAGATATGAGCCTCATTCGGCGTGCCAAAAAGGTTGTGATTGTTTCCCATCACCTCCTGATAGGCGCCCACCAGCAGAAATGCCAGGTAATAGGTTTCACCGGGAATCAGTGAATGGAGTTCAAGCACTTGTTTGACGTCGTGCAAATCCACAAACTTATCTACCACGCCGTCAGAATCGCAGGTGATGTCGCAAAGCGTCGCGTATTCCGTGGGTGCTTTGTTCAGGTAATGAATCGGCACGATCGGAAAAAGCTGGTCCAGTGCCCAATGGTCGGGAACCGAACGAAACACCGAAAAGTTCGTTAAATACTTGGCGCATAACAAGCGGCGTAGATCGTCAAATTCTTCGGAAACATACTTCGCCTGCTGGGCATACTTGTCCGCGCGTTCGCAAATGTCCCAAAACAGCACTTCACCCTTGGCGCGATCCTCGAGGGAAACCAGACCAAGGTTGAAAAGCGTGAACAGCTCTTCGCGGTGTTCCAGCGCATCGTGGTAATACTCGCGATAGTTCTTTACCGTTATTGACGCTCTCAGATCGCCCAGTTCAGTAACGACTTGCGGATCGTCGTCGTCGATCTCGATCGGCGTGATGTCTTCAACTATAGTTTCGATTTCGTCCTGTACGTTTGTGATCAAGAGAGCGTGATAGGCCGCCAGGAAGCGTCCCGACTCCTGGATAATTGTCGGATGAGGCACGTTCTCATCATCGCAGACTTGCTTGATTGTATAGATTACGTCGTTCGCGAATTCCTGGGCACTGTAGTTGGCGGATGAGTCAAACGCCGTTTTGGACCCGTCGTAGTCGACCGCCATGCCGCCGCCGACGTCGAGAAGATCGACCGGGACCTTCATCTGATAGACCTTCGCATAAACGCGCGCCGCCTCTTTCATGGCATTCTTGATTCGCTTGATGTCGGTGAGTTGCGAACCAATGTGAAAGTGCAGCAGCTTCAGCATGTCAATGCGATCCACCTGTTCAAGACGGCGGATAACTTCCAGCATCTCGGTCGTAGTTAACCCAAACTTTGCAGCTTCTCCACCCGATTTTTCCCAGCGGCCGGAGCCTTTCGAGTAAAGCTTGACGCGCATCCCGAGAACTGGAGTGCCACCGCTTTCGTTACGGTCGGCGACGTTCAGCACGTGATCAAGCTCGCTGAGTTTTTCAATCACAATCACTACCCGCTTGCCACAGCGGGCGCCGGCAAAGGCCAGCTCGATAAACTCTTCGTCCTTGAAACCATTGAGTACCAGCAGACTATCGGCTGTTTGTTCCAGGGCGAGGGCTGCGTAGAGTTCTGCTTTGGAACCTGCCTCGAGACCAAAGTCGTAACGCGAGCCTTCGCGCAAGTACTCCTCAACCAGCGACCTTTGCTGGTTGACCTTCATCGGATAGACACACATGTGCGCGCCCTGGTATTCAAATTCTCGGATGGAACGACTGAAGGCGCGTTGTAGTTTCCGGACCTGGGCGGCGACTAGTTGAGGAAAGCGCAGGAGAACTGGCGCGCCAATGCCGCGCCGGGCCAGATCATCGATAATCTCTTTTAGATCTGCCGAACGGGTGTCACCTTCGGCGGGTCGGACAATTAGGTTTCCCTTGCGATTTACGTCAAAGTATCCTGCGCCCCAGTTTTCGATGCCATAGGTTTCAAGCGTGTGCTCAATTGCCGTGGTCAATTCGCGGTCTCCTGACTAGCCTGCGGAAAAACTCGAATGTTCTTGATTCTTGAAGCCAAAGCGTAGTTATACACATCCCGAGCTCGAGTTAGCGGAGAATTTCTGGATGGGACGCTTGGTGCCGCAATGTAACAGAAAACACGAAGTCGGTCTATAACTTTTTTGTTTCGATTTACTTTTCTTAAATCCTTAAACCACGCGCTAAAAAGGAGTTACTGACCAAATGAGCGTCATCTTTACGAGAGTTGCGGCAAAAGCCTTGACATAGTCAGCGGCCAAACTATAATGCACCCTTTTTTACGCGCTCGTCGCGCTATGACG
>DASXSC010000180.1:0-37678 GCA_036506215.1 Pyrinomonadaceae bacterium
ACCCCAGTTTTCCGGTCTTTGACCGGAGTCTCAAAGGTCGGAGACCTTAAAGAACTTTAGAAAGGTCGCCGGCAAGTCGGAGACTTGCCGCGCATCGGCGGTCAAAGACCTTACCTGCAAATTGAAAATCCTGAGGAAGACTCACCCGCTACGGCGAGGTGGTACTGACCTCACGACCCGGCTTCGCGGAGTTATCAGACAGTCTCGGGTAGCGACCGCTAATCTCGCGGCGCTCGCACATTTTGTAATTAATGGTCCACATGCTTGAGAACTAAGGATCCGACCAGGTCGCTACTGCTCCCTTTTCTGACTTTGCGTTGCACCTAAGGGAAATTACCAGCGAGACCCTATTGCCTGACCTCCGCATAGACCTTACTTCTCGTCGAGTTTTCTACCCGCATTCAAGTTATCGAAGTTCAAGATCGCGTTGAAGACGAGGAAGTAGCTGCCTTTGGTTTGGCCGCGCCACATGGGATTAGTTGAGAAGAGCACCACGTGACCGCGACCTGACGGCACGTCAATCACCGCCGCATGCTCAGCAATCTCATCCCCGCCATCGAGTAATCCGGAAACGAAAAGGTCTTTCATATCCGCGTAACGTAAGATCACGCGCGGACGCTCGGCGGGAGGAATCACCGAACCGCCAAAGTTCCGCCGTTGTTCGTCCGTCAAAGGGAGCGCTTCCCAGGTGTCTGCCTTGGGCGATTCCGGAATTTCAACCGGCGGCCGGCCCTGCACCGTATCGGGATCGTTGGGCGTGCCACGACCGGTAACGCGTTGATCTGCACGGCGGCGCCCGCCGCTGCCGCCCGCAACATTGCTCAGATTAAAAATAGGACCATTGGCGCAGTACATCGCCAGAGAGTCGGCATAGCCGTAGGCAATCGGACTGCGAGCATCGACCGTCTTGATTCGCAGAATGTCGCCAACCGCTCTTAGTCGATTGGCTCGCGCGATCCCCACGCCCGGGGTGAATCCGTAGTTCACCGCGAAGTTGGCGGTATCGTCTACAGTTATGAAAACTCCGCCCTGCTGCACAAACGTCTTCAGGTTCGCAAGTCCCGACCAACCGAGGCCGGGACGCATGTCGTCAGTCGAATCAATCTTGCCAATGTTGGGTGTTAGCGAAGTTGTTTTCCACGGCAGGGCATTGCCGTACATTGGCCTGCCGTCCACGATTTCATTTGGAGAACTGCCGACCGGCGCAAAGATGATCACGTCATACTTCGCTTTCAGGTTTTCTTCCCGGGCGACATCCTGCGTACTGATATAGGCATAAGGCACCTGCAACTGATCCATCGCCAAACGCCACCAGCCCTCATTCTGCGTATCCAGCCAGGTGTGCATCAACGCAACGCGGGCCGGCTTGATTGGGTGTGTCTTCACTGGCGGAGCATCCGTAACAGCATAAATCTTAATGCCGAGTTCCTTTCCGACGCGATTGAGATCATCGCCCGAGGCCTTGCGAATAATGAAAGCCCCCCGATTAAACTTTTGGCCAGCGGCTTCAAACGGTTCTTCAGCCGCTTCGACGCTGGCATCTTTGAGGTGATAGCGCAAAGTCACGAGCGCGTTGTCGGCATTGTGGTTGACGATATAAATCGAACCCGTTCCCACGAGCGTGCCGGGCGACCGAATTTCAGCGGCGAGGCGTTCCATCGGGGCATTCAACACCTTCGTGTCAACTATTCGAGAAACCCCGACATTCGCAAGCTCACCCATCGTCCAGGCGGTGTCGTCGTAGACTTCAGTCTGCGGATCGTTTGGCGCCCAATACTGGTAGTCAAGCAACGCATCGGCAATGCGACTGTAAGGCTGGTCCATGCGAACAATATAGCTGCCGGCGGGAAAGGTTCGAGAGTCTCCTGTGTCGGCTGGCGCCAGAGAGGGTTTCGGCGAAGGTGAAGGTGATGCCTGGGCTGAAGCGCCCGATCCCGACAGCTTCTTCACTTCAGCCTTGCTTGCTTTAACTTTCACAGTGAACGGCGCGGTCGCACGATGAATCTCGACACCCTGCGCTTGCAGCGTTCGCAGTAGTTCCGCTTGATTTCCGGGACGAGAATCGTCTCCCGGCAAAACGTAGGCGGCTGGTCCTTCGTTCGCCGGTTTCAGGACTGAACGTTTGCTCTTCAAGTAAAAATTCTTGAGAAAGAGCTTGCTGTTGTTACCGAAGTAATAGAGTGAGGTCAATAGCGCGGTCTGCTGATAGTTATTGTTGTTGCGCTGCGACCACGTAGCTTTTGGGAGTGGCGGATTCTGGCGATACCAGGTGCGCTGATATTCGCTGGGCGAGAGTGTGCGTTCGAGTGTATCGGCGCCCCGGTTACCAAAAGTTTCATAGAGGCGACTGATGCCATTGTGGGTGGCGGCGATGAACATGAGATAGCCCGGGGACCACGTGTCGAAGTTTCCATGAGCAAATACACCAGGCATGCCAAACTTCGTCATTTCAGAAACATTATTCCAACCGATTATCTGCCATTCGTCGGTCAGAATTGGATCGACCCAGGCGTTGTAAGGCCCATCACCGATGGTGTTGTCGTAAAGATAGGGAACTGACTCGTGCAGGTCATGAAGCACTTGCGCCTTCCAGCCGGTGAAGGTGTTGAGCACGTTGCGGGTGAGCTTAAGCGAAAGGCCGATTGCATCGCGATTGTTATCGTGAGCAACATAATGGCCCCAGTAAATTAGTGGCAGCTGGCTTTCGTTTCGATGAGCAAGATGCCAATTGTAGATGTCGACCATGCGATTACGGCCATCGACTTCGACCACTGGCGTAATCAGTGTTACTACGTTTTCGCGAATCGCCTTGATATAGGCGCTGTCATCAACGGCGAGGCGATAGGCAAGTTCCATCAAGGCTGTAGGTGAACCAGTTTCCGTTGAATGGATGGTGCCGGTGATGTAATAGATTGGAAAAGAAGCGGCGACTAGTTTGTCGGCTTCTTCATCGTTGAGATTGATCGTGCGAGGATCGGCGAGTTTGCTGAGCCGGGCGCGATTTTCATCAAGGCGCGCCAGCAATTGCTCCGAAGCTACGGCCACGGCAATCATTTCGCGGCCCTCTTCAGTCGAGCCGATTGAATATACCTTTACTCGCGGGCTCGCTTTTTCCAGCAAGCGCATGTAGCGATAAACTTCTTCCGCATACGGCAGCTTGCCGGGAGCGCCGGCAACATCACCCAGGACGGAGTTTGGCGCCGGTACGATGGCTGACGCGGGCAGGTAGTCAGTTAGAGGGGAATTGAAAAAGGGCTCGGTGGTGTATTCCCGAATCTTCTTCGTATATTCCTCATCAACTGGCTGGTTGGGATCGCGGCCTGGTTTTACCTGACCACCGGCGGCGACAGACGCGGCAATCAATAAAAGCGAAGATATGAGGCAGCGAACAGTTAAACTGGACATCGGTGATTCCTCACTTAATTAAGGAAGTGCTGAAACTAATTCGAGGAGAAAAAGCTTTTAAGCTAATCGGAGTGGCAAGTCAAACTCTTAAATGAAGCGAATTGCGGTCTGCAACCGCTCGTCCACGCTGCTTAATCGCGGTTGTACAGCTTCTTTTGCATTGACTAGAATCGTCAACTAAATCAACTTTCATGGACGAGATGAACGAATTCGAGGATAAGTCAGCGGTTGCGCGCGCGCAGCCTCCGGAAGAGTCATCCCTGGTTCAAATCAAATCGACAAGCAAAATAGCAGGTGGCATTCCCTCAATTATCGCTACTGCGAAGACTACCTGGAACGAAATGGGAGTGGCCCGCGGAATCCGCACGCTGTTGAAACTTAACCAGCAGACCGGCTTTGACTGTCCGGGATGCGCCTGGCCCGAGCCCGATGGCGAGCGCTCTCACGCGGAGTTTTGTGAAAATGGAGCCAAACACGTCGCTGACGAAGCCACAACAAAACGTGTGACACCGGAATTCTTCCGTAAGTGGGGTGTGGCCGACCTTGCTGGAAAGTCTGATTACTGGCTGGGCCAACAGGGACGCATCACCAATCCAATGGTGCTTCGCCGTGGAGCGACAAATTACGAAGAGATAAGTTGGAACGATGCTTTTGCGCTCATCGGGGACGAATTGAATTCACTGGACCATCCTGACGAAGCGATTTTTTACACTTCGGGACGAACGAGCAATGAAGCCGCCTTTCTCTACCAGCTTTTCGTGCGGCAATTCGGCACTAACAATCTGCCCGACTGCTCAAACATGTGTCACGAGTCGAGCGGGTCGGCGCTGGGCGAAACGATTGGCGTCGGCAAGGGGACAGTGACGCTTGAAGACTTCAACCTTGCTCAGGCAATCTTCGTGATCGGACAAAACCCCGGCACAAACCATCCGCGCATGCTGACCGCACTGCAAAAGGCGAAACGAAACGGATCCAAGCTGGTACATGTCAACCCGCTTCCCGAAGTTGGCATGACGAGGTTCAAACATCCCCAGGAGGTTTTGAGATGGCTTGGCAAGGGCACGATGCTTGCCGATCTCTTTCTCCAGGTGCGGATCAATGGCGATGTGGCGTTGCTCAAGGGAATTATCAAAGCGGTATTCGAGGAGGAGCAACGGCGACCTGGTCAGGTGCTTGATCGAGCGTTCATTGACAGCTACACCAGTGGATTCGGGGAATTCGCCGCGGCGGTCGGGAACACTTCATGGGATGAAATCACGAAGCAGTCTGACGTTCCGCGACCGCAAATTGATGCAGCCGCGCAAATCTTTATTGAATCAGAACGCACAATTTTTTGTTGGGCCATGGGCCTCACCCAACATAAAAACGCCGTGGCTAACATCCAGGAGATCGTAAATCTGATGCTGCTGCGGGGTCAGCTTGGGAAACCCGGAGCCGGTCTTTGTCCGGTGAGAGGGCATAGCAATGTTCAGGGCGACAGAACCATGGGAATCTGGGAACGCCCTACGGAGGCATTCCTCGACAGTCTCGGATCTGAATTCAAGTTCGAGCCGCCGCGCCGCCACGGTTATGACACAGTGACGGCAATCGAAGCGATGCACGCGAAGAAAGCGCGCGTCTTCTTCGCGCTGGGTGGAAACTTTCTCTCTGCCACTCCCGACACAGAATATACGGCGGACGCGTTGAGGCAGTGCAGGCTCACCGCCCATGTCTCTACGAAACTCAATCGCGCGCACCTGATCACGGGCGAACAAGCTTTGATTCTGCCATGTCTGGGGAGAACGGAAACGGATGTGCAAGCGTCTGGCCCGCAGTTTGTGACCACGGAAAACTCGATGGCCGTCGTCCAGGCCTCGCGCGGTTTTCTGCGGCCGGCATCTGGCGATCTCTTGAGTGAACCCGCGATCGTAGCGCGCCTCGCAACCGCCACGCTCGGGGCTCGTTCGGACGTCGAATGGCAAGCGCTAATCTCCAATTACGATTTAATACGCGATCACATTGCGCGAGTCGTGCCTGGGTTTGACGACTACAACGCGCGCGTCCGCCAGCCGGGTGGCTTTCACTTGCCAAACGCTGCCAGGGAGAGAATATTCAAAACACCCATCGGGCGGGCGGTTTTTACCGTTCATGCGTCGCCCCAGCATGACCTCAAGCCGGATCAGTACCTGATGATGACCATCCGCAGCCACGATCAGTTCAACACTTCCATCTACGGACTGGACGATCGCTATCGAGGCATTTACGGCGGGCGAAAGGTGATTTTTCTAAATCGAGGCGATATCAGCGGCGCTGGTTTGGCTGAGGGACAAATCGTTGATCTATTTAGCCATTTTGATGGAGAGGAACGCGTCGCGCGAAATTTCGTGGTAGTGCCTTACAGCATTCCGCGACGCTGCGCCGCCACTTACTTTCCGGAAACCAACGTGCTGGTTCCCCTCAGAAGCGTGGCTGACAAGAGCAACACGCCCGTCTCGAAATCTGTGGTGATAAGTATCAAGCCATCAGTCGATTCGGAGAACTATTGAAGGCGATTATTCTGGAGGAAAAGAGGAGACGTTTCCGTGCTGTAGGCACGAAATCTTTCTAAAGCTCTGATCAGGTGTAAGCAGTTTGGGATGTTTTATATACTGTTCGCCGCTCGCGCGCCGAGCACTACCTGCATTCGAATTCAGCTATGACCTTTCAACTCGAAAAGATAGAAACCGCATCAAAGGGTGAACTATACGCGGAGCTCGCCGGCCAGCTTCACAGCCTGCTCGCGGACGAGCGCGACTTCATTGCCAATGCGGCAAACTTCGCTTCGCTCTTGTTTTACTCACTACCCGATGTGACCTGGGCCGGGTTCTATTTGAGCAAAGCCGATGAATTGGTGCTCGGCCCGTTTCAGGGAAAGCCTGCATGTGTACGCATTGCGATGGGAAAAGGAGTTTGCGGTACGGCAGCGGAACAACGGCAGACGATACTGGTTGCCAACGTTCACGACTTTCCCGGCCATATCGCTTGCGACAGCGTGTCAAATTCAGAGATTGTAGTTCCGCTC
This sequence comes from Pyrinomonadaceae bacterium, assembly GCA_036506215.1. Taxonomy (GTDB): domain Bacteria; phylum Acidobacteriota; class Blastocatellia; order Pyrinomonadales; family Pyrinomonadaceae; genus PSRF01. The sequence continues at coordinate 6,446 of DASXSC010000180.1, forward strand.
ATCAAGCAGGAACGTTTGATCGGTGTCCTGGATCTCGATAGCCAGGCATTCAACCGGTTCGACGATGAAGATGCGCGCGGCTTGAATGAACTGGCTGAGATTTTTATTGACTCAACAAGTTTAGAGTTCAACCTTTTAGGTGCAACGGCTGACTCACAAGCTAAAGCTTGAACTCTCAACTACCAGAAGGGAACTCATGATCGCGATTCGCAAAACCCAGGAGCGCGGCCACTTCGATCTTGGCTGGCTCAACACTTACCACACTTTCTCGTTTGATCAGTATTACGATCCGAATCACATGGGATTTCGCAGCCTGCGTGTGATCAATGAAGACATCGTGCAGCCGGGGCAGGGGTTTCCGACCCATGGACATCGCGACATGGAGATTGTCACCTACATTTTGGAGGGAGCTTTGGAACATCGCGACAGCATGGGCAACGGATCGATTATTCGTCGGGGCGATGCACAGCGCATGAGCGCGGGAACCGGCGTTAGACATAGCGAAGCTAATCCTTCCGGAGACGAGCCGGTCCACCTACTGCAGATATGGATCTTGCCGAACGAGAAAAACCTTCCGCCTGAATATGAAGAGAAACAATTTTCCGATGACGAAAAGCGCAACCGGTTGCTGCTGATGGTTTCGCCTGACGGAGAAGAAGGCTCGGTGAGAATTCATCAGCACGCTAGAATTTATGCGTCTCTGCTTGATAAAGGAAGGGAAGTGGCCCATAACATGGACGACGGACGTAGCGCCTGGCTTCAGGTTGCAGCCGGCTCTGTACTCTTGAATGATATTGCTCTCCGGCAGGGTGACGGCGCGGCGATTAGTCAGGAGTCAAATCTACGCATTACTGCGGACCAGCCTGCAGAAGTATTGCTGTTTGATCTCGCATGAGCAATTTCGAATCCGAAAGTGAATGTCGGACAATCTGATGGCAGCCGACCCTAATGAAGTGCTCGCCGCCTGGGAAACTTCTTCTCAATACTGGAATAAGCACCAGGCATTGATTGAGAAGATGTACGCGCCTTTGTCGAGTGCTCTCATCGAGGACGCGGGCATTGGTTCAGGGCAGGCAGTGCTCGATGTTGGGGGCGGCGCCGGCGAGCCGTCCCTGACCATAGCTCCAATTGTTGGCGAGTCGGGATCTGTAACCTACACCGATCCGGCGGCCGGCATGGTCAACGCTGCTCGAGTTGAGGCCGAGCGGCGCGGACTAAAGAACATTCGCTTTCATCAATGTCCCGCGGAACAGCTTCCCTTTTCGGACAACTCATTTGACGCGGCAGTCAGCCGACTTTCAGCGATGTTTTTCCCGGACGTATTGGCGGGTCTTCATGAAATATTGAGAGTGGTCAAACCCGGCGGACCTATTTCCTTCGTCGTCTGGGCACCTAAAGAAGTCAATCCGTTCTTCAGCGTGATCTCCACCGTCCTGGATAGATTTGTGGCCGCCGATGTCGAGGACGAAGATGCACCGGCGGCTTTTCGCTTTTCTAAACCGGGAAAACTCATGAGAGCGCTACAGGAAGCGAGAGCTGTTGAGGTAGCAGAGCGCGAGTTGGCGTTTATGATCGAGGCGCCCATTAATGTTGAGCGCTTTTGGGAGTTACGAACCGAATTGTCAGACACGTTTCGAAATAAACTCCAGAGGCTGGTACCCGATCAGGTGGCGGCAATCAGATATACCGTTCAGAAGGCCGTGGCCAGTTATTTTAAGACTGGTGGGATGAGGTTCCCCGCAAGAGTTCTTGTCGTTACGGGCAAGAAGCCAACCTCCTAGTTTCCCTCAAGGCCTACGCATTTAGGCGAGTCCCAATGTCATAGAACAAGCCGTTGCTCCGTTTAGTTTTCTGGAGTCGTCTCAGGAGAGCAACGGCTCGGATTCAGCGGCAGGCTTTGTCAAGGCAATCAGCAAAGGCACGAACGCAAGGTAGGTCACCGCCCCTCTTAGCCAGCTCAGCCTTTGCCAACGCCGCCCGCGCACCAGCCACTCAGTCGCCTGCAGGGTTGACTCCGGGCTGTGCTTGAAGAGTACGAGTTCGGGAACGAAATAAAACAGCGAGACCAGCAGCACGATTGCATAGACCGCAAAGCTGATAGCGATGAGCTTGCGCCGCGAGCTTGATTTCCAGTTCAGTATCAGGGTGGCCACGAGTGAAATGATCAGGAGTGGGTGGATGATCATCCAGAAGATCCCATCATTCATTGCGTAAGGTCCATTGACCAGGACAGCCGAGCCGGGAAGTGCCGAGAGGTAAACCGGGAAGAAGACAAGGTGTGAATAGGCAATCCCGCCGAGCAGTGTTCCCCAGAGAACAATTGTCAGCATGAGTAGAGGCGTGCCGAGTTTAGTTGTGTCCATTTTCAAGTCTCCTTTGACTTGTGCTGTTTGTTCAGGCTGGGTCCGGTCACTTCTTTAGATGAGCTTCAAACCAGTTGACTATCCGGTTGAGGACATCAAGCTGGTGTTTTTCTTCGCGGAAGCCATGCCCCTCGCGCGGATAGAGCACGAACTCTGTTTCCACTCCGTAGCGCTTCAGTCCGCGATACAGTTGTTGGCTCTGTCCAATCGGGTCAGTAACGTCCGCTTCGCCCTGCAAGATTAAAGTTGGCGTGCGAGCATGTTTTACGAAAGTGATTGGAGAGCTATTAACAAACCCTTGTGGTTTTTCGTAAGGCGTGCCAAAGAACCACTCGTCATAACTCGATCCGTCCTCGGTGCCAAACTCACTGGCTAGATCACTCAAGCCCGCACCGGTAATTGCCGCTTTGAAGCGATTGGTTTGAGTAATGGCCCACGATGCCATGTAACCGCCGTAGGACCACCCCGCTATCCCCAACCGATCAGGATCGGCAATACCGCGCGCGATTAGAAAATCAACCCCCGCCATCAGATCCTTGAAGTCACCCCCACCCCAATCCGCTCGATTCATTTCCACGAAGCGGTGACCATAGCCGGTAGAACCGCGAACGTTGGGATAGAGCACTGCATAACCGCGCGTTGCGAGGAGTTGTCCCCAGGACTGAAACGAGTCAGCCCAACGAGATGTCGGCCCCCCATGAACAATCACTACGAGCGGCACCTTCGTGCCAGTCTGGTATCCGGCAGGCTTCAACAACGCAGCCTCGATCTCAGTGCCGTCAAAACTCTTGTAACGTAGAAATTCCGGCTTGATCAGGACTATCTGTTTCCAACTCTCGTTGAGGTGTGTGACGGTTTCCGCGGCCGCAGGTTGAGTTGCCCCTTCAATTGATAGCCAGACTTCTGGCGCCTGAACCGCTGTTTCGCCGGCGAAAGCGATGGCCTTTGCAGTAGCGTCAAAAGAACCGGGATTCACTTTAAACTGCGACAACGCCTCAGCTTTTCCCTCCGGCGTGATTGCGTAGAACTGGGTGCGGAATCCGTTTACTGCCAGTGCCAAAACAGAACCGTCAGCGCGCCACACGAATCCGGCGATTGGGCGGTCAACGCTGCCGCTTGTCAGATTACGCGCCGGTCCTCCGGCAAGCGACTGTAGGTAGAGATCGTGTGGCGATGGGCCATCGACGCGCGCAGCGAGATAAGCAACTGCATGGCCGTCAGGAGAAATACTCAACTGGGCAAAAGGACCACGCGGCGCCGAGATCTGCTTCATCTGACCGTCGCCGATTACAATTGAGAAGATTCGATTGGTGTCTTGATCGATTTCCGGATGATCCGTCGCGGAGATAATAAGGCGATCTCCCTGCGGCGACCATTTCGCTTCCTGGATTTGCCAGTTTCCGGCAGTGAGTTGACGAACCTTCTTAGTCTCAATGTCAATTAGCCACAGGCGGGAACGCTTGTCATCCCGGTCAGCCACACGGGCATCGTCTTTGTCCTTTTCTTTTTTCTCTTCTGCTTCACTCTTGGGTTCAGGGGCGAGAAAAGCGATCTGCCTGCCATCAGGAGACCACTCGAACGCGCGGACAGCGTTCTTACCTTCAGTCAAACGAATTGCCTCGCCGCCATCGGTGGGCAGCAAATAGATCTGCGTTGTCTCTTCTCGATCGGATAGAAAAGCTAAGCGACGACCATCGGGTGACCATCGCGGCGCAAACTCGGACTTGGCGGAATTAGTAAACTGGCGCACTTCACCCTTTCCTACTTCCAGGATCCAGATGTGCCTGCTGCGAGTGGTCCCTTTCGGTGGCTCGCTCACGGTAAAGGCTAAACGACCACCATCAGGAGAAAAGCGGAGTTCGGAAATTGAGCGGCGATTGAGAGTCTGTTCCGGTTTGAGTTGCGCGAAGCCAGCGACTGAAATCAGTATCAGGAGCGCCGTTGCAATGAAGCAATTGATTTTCATGAAGGGTTTGGTTCTCCGGGCGAAAGTTACCAAACAACTTCAATGCAAACAAGCATTAGTCAACCTTAACAGTGCGTTTGTTTATCGTCGCCTCCAACAACCAGTCGTGAATCACTTAATTGTTCAAGCACGGCGTTAGTGATTGCCAGAAGAGAGAGATTCGGAGCCATCGTTTCGAGGACGTCCTGGATTAGCGTAAGCCATGAGAGGGTCAACCGCTCGTTATACTTGGTGCGTCCGACGCCATGATGATCGAGAAAGCGGAAGAGACCGTCCCGCATCTTCCCAAACGCCTGATCAGAGGTTGAATTACGGAGATAATAGACTGCTACCGTCAAGTGGCTCAGATGGGTGAATTCGTCCTTGCCAGTGGTGCACTCTTCGAACCCGGCAACCACTGCAGCAATCTCTTCCTCGGTTTGGTAATAGTTTCCCATCTTCGCCTCAGTAGGACAGGCATTCCTGCCTGTTCCTTCTCTGTGACTGAATCCCCGTTTTAACCAAGGGGCAGGCAAGGATGCCTGTCCTCCTGCAAGCAAAAACGAGGCGGACCGAATAATCGATCCGCCTCGCCACTGGAGTAGTTTATGTCAGAAGTTACTTGACTGCCGCCGCATTCGACCGGGCCGTCAATCGCGACTTATAGCGCGCGGCCGCGTTTTTGTGCAATGCCCCATTCTGTACGGCCTTATCGATCGTTGAGATCGTGGCCGGCAACAGTTCTTGAATCTGTCTGGCGTCGCCGGTGCTGATGGCCCCGCGCAGATTCTTAATTGACGTTCTCAGGCGGCTGCGGTTCCCACGATTAATCTTTCGCCGCGCCTCGCTCTGGCGCATTCTCTTTTCCGCTGATTTATGATTAGGCATTCACTGTCTCCGGTATCACTACTTAATTCATTTATGTATTCAGTTTATACGATGGCGGTCATTGCGCAAGTGACGGAGTATAAGGACCACTTCATTCTGTGTCAAGTTGAGCTGAATGCTCCAAGGCTATGTTTTCATGCAATATTTGACAGCTAATGAAGGCTGTAGTAGCGTCAAACGTGACAGCATATGCCAGCAATTTCAGCACACTCACACCCCCGCACCTTAGTTAACAACGCACCTTTGACTTCGTCGCCGGCAGAAGGAGATCGCCCCAGCTTTTGAAACAGATCGAATTGCCACCTCGCGGGTTAGAAACGCTCTTTGGCGTTCACGACCAGAACATCAAATACCTTGAGTCGCTACTCGACGTTCGCATTGACGCGCGCGGGCAGGACGTTTCAATCGATGGTGACCCCGAAGACGCTGCGACTGCGCAGCACATACTCGAAGACTTTGCCGAACTCTTCCGTGAGGGCCGTTCCTTTACCGACAAGGAACTGCGCGAAGCTTTTGCGCAAATAGCCGAGGATCGCGCGTTTAGTTTGCGCGACTATTTCACCAAGGCGCGTTTTAATCCGGCTGGCAAGAAACAGGTCGCGCCGAAGTCGGCCACTCAACGCAAATATATCCAGGCCATTCAGGAGCAGGATGTCGTTTTCGGCATAGGTGTCGCGGGCACGGGAAAAACATATCTGGCGGTGGCGCTGGCCGTGCAGGCACTAATGCAGAAGCAGGTCAACCGCATCGTGCTGGCCCGGCCTGCGGTTGAGGCGGGCGAGAAATTGGGTTTTCTTCCCGGCGATCTGCAGGAGAAAGTGGATCCCTATCTGCGTCCCCTTTATGACGCATTGTTTGATTTGATCGACTACGAACGGGTTACCAAGCTGCTGGAGAAGCAGGTGATTGAAGTGGCGCCATTGGCCTTCATGCGCGGCCGCACGCTTTCCGATGCCTTCATTATTCTCGACGAAGCGCAAAACACGACCAGCGAACAGATGAAGATGTTTCTGACGCGCATCGGGTTTGGCTCGAAGGCTGTAATCACCGGCGACGTTACGCAGGTGGACCTGCCGGCCGGCAAACGCAGCGGTCTGATTGAAGCTGAACGCGTGCTCGCGAATCTGGTTGGCATTGAATTCATCTATTTCACTGAGAGAGATGTCGTCCGCCACAAACTGGTCCAGATGATCATCAAAGCTTACGAAGAACATTCCAACAAGAAAGGCCACATTTAGTTGTCGATTTGCGGCTAGTCCGCCCGATGTGCGGCAAGGCCTCGCCTTGCCGAACGGCGTACTCTTTGATCGCGTCTACGCCGCAATTCGGGGCACAGTCCCAGATTTGGTAAACATATTACGGAAAGGCATAACCTTTTCGCACATCAGACGGCGGAGCCTATCGGACGCCACTTTCATTTGACATCTCATGATTGAAGTTGTTAATCGCCAGCGCAAAGTCCCGATTGATTGCGATCACTGGCAGGCGTTTGCGGTAAATGCAATGCGAGTACTGCCGATTGAGGGCACGAGCGCGACGGTCGCTTTTGTTTCAGATCGCGCGATGCGTGGGCTCAACCGTCTATGGCGGCACAAGAACGGAACCACGGACGTGTTGTCGTTTCCAGCGGAGCAGGATGAGTTTGAGAAGCTCGAAGGCCCGAACCTGGGCGACGTGGTGATTTCAATTGAACAGGCTGCGCGACAGGCGAAGGAAAATGATTTGACGCTCGACCAGGAGATTGCTCAGCTTATTCTGCACGGCCTGCTTCATCTTTGCGGCTATGATCATTCCACAGACCACGGTGAAATGAATCGCCTTGAACTGCGGTTGAGGAAGAGGCTTGAGATCTAAGAGAAGAGAAGATTTTCCATATATCATTTGACATTTCTCATCTGCCATTTAAGAGATTGCAAGGTGCCATTTTGAGTAATGAGGGTTTGTGGGCTGGTAATGACAAATGAGAAATGAGACATGAGAAGATTATCTTAGATCCGACTCCACCAAACCGAAGACTATACGATTCAACACATAAGATTTACTATTTACTGAACAATGCGGCTTGAGTTCATTCTAACCTTCCTGCTGCTGCTCGGGTTGTCCCTGCTCGCGACAGTCGACATGGCGTTTGGCCAGTTGAGTGATGTCGGTCTGCGGCGCCTGATTACCGAAGCTGAAGAACGTTCCAAAATACGCTCGTCTGAGTTCCTTAAGCAGGTACTGGAAAACAGGCCGAGGTTTACTTTTGCCGTCTCCGCGACTATTCAGATTCTGCTTGTTGCCGTGGCCGTCCTGGTAACCTCTATCTCACTTAGTTTGTTTCAGCAGGATCGCTTCGTATTAGTTGGCTTATTAGCTGGTTTGGTACTGGCAGGAATCTTCCGACAGTTGATTCCGCTTTTTATCTCCACTCGCGATCCCGAGGGAACGCTGCTCTTCCTTCTGCCTATGATTCGTCCTGTGTTGCCATTAATGGCTTTCGCCGCTGATCCATTTCATAAACTGTTTGACCGCTCGCGACGGAAGGAGCAGGAACTGGAGGACGGCGAAGAAGATGAACAACAGGACGCGGGCGATGACATTCAGGCGCTGATCGACGTCGGCGAAGCCGAAGGAATATTGGAAGAGGAAGAAGGAGAACTAATTCATTCGATCCTTGAGTTTGGTGACACCCGCGTAAGCGAGGTGATGACACCGCGACCTGACATCGTTGCCCTTGCGGCGACTGCTACTATGCGCGACGCGCGCGACATCATGATTGAATCGAAATATTCGCGCCTGCCTGTTTACCGCGACCAAATCGATAATGTTGAAGGTCTGATCTACGTGCGCGATTTGCTTCAGCATTGGGCGGAAGGAAATGAAAACGGACCGATCTTGCCGCTTGTGCGTCCGGTTTATTTTATACCGGAGACAAAAGCTGTTGCCGAACTTCTGGAAGAAATGCAGAAAGCGCACGTGCAGCTTTCGATGGTGATAGACGAGTACGGTGGTGTCTCCGGTCTGGTTACGGTCGAGGACATACTCGAGGAAATCGTCGGTGAGATTGAGGATGAGGACATTGAAGGCGATGAACTCAATGACATCGTGGAACAGAATGAGGGATGTTACGAAGTGCTTGGCTCAACCGAAATCGGCAAGATCGAGCGGCTGTTCGATATGGAAATTGAGGCCGACGATTTCACAACCATTGCGGGACTGGTCATAAGTGAGTCAGGCAAAGTTCCGCAAACCGGTGAATGTCTGACTTTTCGCGGACTCGAGGTTGAAGTGCTGGAATCAGATGAGCGACGCATTGGGCGGCTGCGAGTAAAGAGAGAGGCCGAAAACAACTCCAACGAAATGAGCCGGGGCAACATAGGGTGACCTCGAGAATGGCGAAACGAACGAGCAAATACTTACAGGGCAGAAGAATCGATCCAGCGCCCATAACGACGAATACCACAGTCGCCGAGCTTGTCGACGAATCGTTTATTGCTTACAACGGCGCGCGCTTGCGTGAAGCCTGTCAGCTCTTCACGTTGAAGATGCTCGAACCTGAGGTCACCGTCGGCGTTTCGATCACGGGCGCTCTCACACCGGCGGGTTTGGGGATCTCCGCATTAATTCCACTAATCAAAGCCGGGTTTATCGATTGGATAATTTCAACCGGCGCCAACTTGTATCACGACACTCATTTCGGCATCGGCCTGGCGATACACCAGGGAAGCGCGCAAATCTCCGACATCGTCCTGCGTGAAGAGGAAGTTGTTCGTATCTATGACATCTTTTTCGACTACTCGGTGTTGCTGGACACTGACGCCTTCTTTCGCAAGATAATTTCCGGAAAAGAGTTTCAGAAAACCATGTCCACCGCCGAGTTTCACTACCTGGCTGGTCGCTACGTGAACGAGCGTGAGCGAAAATTGGGTTTGAAAGACAAGTCGCTGCTCGCCGTCGCCTATGAGTATGGCGTGCCTATCTACACTTCATCTCCGGGCGATTCTTCGATCGGGATGAACGTCGCGGCGAAGGCCCTTCAAGGCAATAAATTGGCATTTGATCCATCCCTGGATGTGAATGAAACTGCAGCAATAGTGTTGGCGGCGAAGCGAAACGCGAAGGCAGGAAAAGCGGAAGAGGGAAAAAGTAGAGGGAAAGGCCGGTCCAAAAAGAAATCAGGCCGTTCAGCGTGCTTTATCCTCGGCGGCGGCTCGCCCAAGAATTTCCTGCTGCAAACTGAACCGCAGATCCAGGAGGTGCTCGGCATAGACGAACGTGGACATGATTACTTCTTACAGGTGACCGATGCGCGCCCAGATACTGGGGGTTTGTCCGGCGCGACACCGGGTGAAGCAGTTTCATGGGGCAAGGTCGATCCGGATCGTTTGCCGGATGCAGTTGTTTGCTATGTAGATTCAACAGTGGCGCTTCCGATCATTACGGCTTATGCTTTGGCTAAGCACGATCCGCGCGAGCCAAAGCGGCTTTACGATCGTCGCGACGAGTTTATGAAATTGCTGCTGTCTGAATACCGGAAATCCAAGCGCGGTTGATTGCGATCGCTACGGCTGCTGCGAACACCATCGTTAGGTTGTTCGAGACACCTGCTTTTTTGTGAAGTTATTGGGACTAGAATGCGGAAGAGGAAGAGGAACCAACGAACATGGGGCTAACACCGGCCACCTCCTTCAAAGCGTTGAAGTATGACTGCGACAAGTGCGTAGCTTACTGTTGCTCGATTTATGATCGCGTTCAGGTTACGCCCCGTGATATTCGGCGGCTCGCTGCGCATTTCCGTGTTTTGCCTGAGGTCGCAACCCAACGGTTTACAAAGCTATTTGGAAAGGAACGAATCCTGCGGCGGAAAGCCGATCGATTGTTTGGGCAGGCGTGCATGTTTCTGGATCAGGACACCCGGAAGTGCACAATCTACCATGCACGGCCGCTGGTCTGTCGCGAGTTTCCGACCACGTCGCGCTGCGCCTACTACGACTTGATTCAATTTGAACGCGAACAGCAGGACGACCCCGATGTGATCCCACTCGTGAAGATTACTTTCAAGAATGGTAAAGGAAAGTCTTGATATCTGTGATTAGGGATTGCCAGGGGACCGAGCACACATTATGCAAGAGCTATTAGCGAGTATGATCGGCAAGAAGATAGATGTCTATTGCGGCGGGGCATCGAGTCTGCGTGGCGAAGTTGTTAAGCTCGAAGAAGGAGTAGTTCACCTGCAGGACAGCGACGGGAAAACTTGCTTCGTGGCGATAGATAAGATCGTGGTTGTGTGGGTAGCCAAAGATGACGAGCACAGAGCTGGCTTCGTTGCGTCCACGTAAGGCCATTTAAGCGAGGAAGCAGAGTCCGACTGGTTCTGAACAGAATTGTAGCTGCAAGCTAAAACGCCGGCGCTAGAGAAGCGCCGGCGTTTTCGTATTCGTACGAGTGTTTCGAATTAATCAGTGGTCAGCGGCGCCGGCATCGGAACCTTGCGAAACCCATCGATACGCGAAAGCCAGTAATCGTTGAAAGGTGAATAGACAACTCCATGATGGCGGGAAGCGTGGTAGAAACCATGTTCATCGGCAACGATTCCCACGTGCGCGAGATTTCTAAAGAAAACCAGCGTGCCAAACTTATATTGTTGTTCCGCAGCCGGAGCGGTAAAACGAGCCCAGAGCGTGCGCGCACTGCCGCGTTCAAAATCGATTCCTGCCGATTGGAATGTGCTCCAAACAAAACCTGAACAGTCAAAGGCTGATGGGCCAGTCGCTCCCCATGAGTAACGGGCGCCGAGCCGCTCGTCTATCGCTGCCGTGATGAGCTGACGGAATTGGAGACTGCCGGCGCTTTTGATCGTCAAAGGCTTCGACGGGGTGATCTCTTCCACCGAAGCGAGGGAAACGAGCACCGGATCGTTGTCCAGAGCAGAAAGATTATGACTTTGGATAATCTGCGATACCTGGCGCTGGCGAGTTTCGCCAGATTGCGCGGCCGCCATTAGGGGAAACATGCCCAGGGCGAAGAAAGCCGCGAGCGCATAGGGAAACTTTGTTTTCAAAAGCAAAGGGGTAAACTCTCCTAATTTTTTTCGGGTGAGGGGTACCGCTGGAGGCAAGATGAATTCTAGTTGCCGCAGTAGCAGTGAACAAGCGGCAATGTGACTGTTTCGTGACGAATCACACTTGAAAGAAACTAAGCGAACCAAAAGAGGTCAGAACTGTTTGCGGAAGAGAACCAATTTCATAGGCCGTTTGTTCAAAAGCGTTTTTATTTTGCAACACAATCAGTCAATGTGAAGCGAAGATCTTAACGGCGCGCCAGCGGTTTTCGACAGAGAGTCCTATACAAATTGCGAACGAACAGCAGTGTGAGTGCGAGCGTCACAGGGCAATTCTCCTAAGATGACCGGGTACTAAACTGGAAATACAATCAATCGGTAGAGACTTCCACGCTTGGATCTAACTCAACCACCCTGAGAAGCAGCGTGATAATTCAGTCCGACCGTAATGATTTTCTGGAGCAATTGATCGTAAGGCAGCCCGCTGTGAGCGGCTGAGTCGGCGAAGTCTTCGCCTTCGGCAATTTGAGGGTTCGGATTAGCTTCGAGCAGGTAAAAATGGCCATCATCCGTGAGGCGGTAATCCAGTCGCGCATACCCGCTGAGAAAAAGGTAGCGATAGGTTCGTTTGGAGAGGCGTTCGAGGGTCTTGTGCTGTTCGGGCGTCAGATCTGCGGCCCGTGTCGCAACTCCGACTTTTTGCTGGTAAGCCGGATCCCATTTGACCTTGAGTGTAGCGATGTTTTCCGAGCCTTCGGGAAGCTTCTCCATTACGAGCTCCCACGGCGCGTAGGTTTGAATATTCTGATTGCCGATCACCCCAACATAAATCTCGCGCCCTTTTATGTATTGCTCCGCGATGGCTGCGGTCTTGTTTTGCCGATGAATAAACTCCACTCGCTGCGTCAGCCTTTCATCGTCGTGCACTACAGATGCCTGTGAAATGCCCACCGATCCTTCTTCGCTGATCGACTTGACCAGCAAGGGAAACTTCAAACGTTTGGCCCGTCTGACCTTTCGGTTCATGGGAAATACGGCGAAATGCGGCACCTGAAGGCGGTGGTAAGCAAGGATCATTTTCGTGAGTGCTTTGTCGTGAGCGAGAGTCATGCCGCGAGGATTGCAGCCAGTATAAGCTTGCCTCATCAACTCCAGGTAGCTGACGACGTGCTGGTCGTAAAGTGGATAGCCATGAAACTCCTCCAGCAGGTTGAAAGCGATATGGGGCTTATACTCCATTAACGCGTCGCCAATGACATTCAACTGATTGTAGAGTCCGACGGGATAAACATCGTGGCCCATCTTCCTAAGAGTGGAGATGACGTCGTATTCAGTCTTGATTTCGATCTTCTCTTTGTCGCTCAGTCCGTCGAGCGTATCGGGCGGCACGAGGTCCTGATGAACGAGCACGATGATCCTGAGCTTCTTTTTTGGCTCGAAGACTATCTTGTTCTTTTTTTTGGACCGGGAAGTCATACGGCGATACGATGATAACCCGAATGTAGTACGTTCATTACCTGAACCGTCAAGACAATCATTACGCGACGACGCGCCTCCCTGGTAGGCGTAGCCACGCGTAACTTCAGATCCTTGCAACGATCAATCATATTCTCGAGCACATGGTCGATAGTGTATTGATGAACTCCCGTGCCTTCAGCGACGATTTGACGAACCTCACGCCGTACAGTGCGGAGAAAACTAGCGGCGCTTGGCCGCGTCTTGTGGCGTGGATCGTCTGAGAAGATTCGCCGAAGGTCGCGATCATAGACGGCGGGCCAATCGAAATCGTATCGCTCCCGTTTGCGGTCATAGTGTTCGCGCAAGGTTGTGCGTACAGCAGAGAGGGGTTCGACCTTAGTTCGCGTACGGTTTCGTGGTTTCGTTCCTGCAAGTTCCCTCATTGCCTTGTTGATATATTCCAGCTTGTGCAGGGCAGGCCAGCCTTTATAGCGGCGCCGCCAGCGTGAGCGCGGTGTGAGCCAAACCGCAAATGTTTCAGCAAAGTCTTCCGCAGGATGAGCCTGTGCATACCAGGCGCGCAGATGCAATACGTAGTTGCGGCTCTTCGGCTTTGGTTTATAGAAGTCGGGGTAGCGCTGCGCAAAAGAGCCGAAGAGTTCACGCCAGCGCCGCTTGAAGTGCAAGCGAAAGGCTGTATCGAGCGCGTGACCTGCTTCGTGGCGCAGAATCCGCATGCATTCGGTGTCAGTACCGCCTTCCACCTCCAGCATCTGCTTGCGTTCAAGTTTCATCAGGCGTGGATGGGCGAGATAAAAGGGAATGGCAATACCAGGCACGCCATCAGGCGAAAACCACTCTTCCGAGAGCCAAACGTGCGGCTTAAACCGAATGCCGCGATCATTCAATTCGCTGTACAGGCGTTTGATATGAGGTTCGAGAAACGAGCCCTTGATCTTGAGCGGCAGATCGCAAATCCGCAAATCGAGCAGATGTTCATCAGAAAGCCGATGCCAGGGGAAGCGGTAACTCAAGCAACAGCTCCCTTCACCGCCGGCCCGTTGAATGACCCTTTTCCGTCGCGGAGTAAGTTTGTATGCAAGCGTAAATGCGGATCGGCAATGACTGGCATGCGCAGCGGCAGGTCTAACACGTCGAGTTCAGGATCAGGAAACGAGGGCCATTCTAGCGACGTTTGCCGGTATCTGCCAGACGCGAGCGAGAATCCCTTAACTCCCGGGCATTACGCCGGTTTTCAGGTAAGACGAGGGACAAACCTTCTCAACGACACACTCGGCGCAGAGTGGATTACGGGCTTTGCAAATCGCACGGCCGTGGGCAATGAACAAATGAGGAAAGATAACCCAATCCTTTTTTGGCACAATCGCGATCAGGTCTTGTTCGATCTTTTCAGCGGTCTTCTCCGCGGAAAGACCAAGCCGGTGCGATAGCCTGCTAACGTGCGTATCAACGACGACTCCGGAACTAACCCCAAAAGCATTGCCAAGGACAACATTCGCCGTCTTGCGCGCGACCCCGGGCAGTTCCAACAGCTCCTCGATTGTTTCCGGTACCTGGCCGCCGTATTGATCGGTCAAAACTTTTGCAGTGCCTTGAATGGACTTCGTTTTGTTGCGAAAGAAACCGGTAGTGCGAATGTCTCGTTGCAGCTCATTCTCCGAAACTTTCAGATAGTCTTCAGGCTTGCGATACTTGCGAAATAGATCCTGGGTAACGATATTCACGCGCGCGTCTGTACACTGTGCCGATAGAATCGTCGCAATCAATAACTCAAAAGGACTTGAATGGTTCAGCGAACACTTCGCGTCCGGATACGCACGCTTCAGGAGGCGAATGATTTGCCGAACTCTCTGTTTCAAATCCTCTTTGGCCACAATTTCCCTCCATTGAAACCCCAGACGCCAGAAACGCCAGAGAGGAACGACTAAGTAAAGATCTACTAAGCAGGGTACCTGTCCAGGCCGCGGATACCGTAAATGACTTCTGCCGATCCTGGCAGCTTATTATCGTCGTCCGTGCGCGATCTTCGCCGCTTCCGGCAAAGCGCGCAACCGCAGCATCGAAATCACGCCAAACAGGGGCCCTGGCGCCAGTATCGCGAATGCGTATTTCCAGCCGACGGCTTTCACGAAGTAAGGTATCAACTCGATAGAGATAGTTGTGAGCAGAAAGCCGACGCACGTCTGCATCGTTAGGGCTGTTCCCACGTACTGGGGATCGCCAAGTTCCGTAACGCAGGCTGAAAACTGCGCTGAGTCTGCAACCACAGTGGCTCCCCAAATTGCCGCCACAAGAAGCAGCAAGAATGGGTTCCCTCCGAAGAGGAAACCAATCAGCAAACAGCAACCGCCGCTGATGCCCATGGCCCAGGACGTGACAATGGTGCGCCCTATGCGATCCGCGACCAGACCGGCTATGACACAACCCACCGCACCGCAGCCAATGACGAGAAACGAAGCGACTTCGGCAGCAACTGGAGACGCTTTTGACACTGTCAGGCTTGCCCGAATCATCACGGGAATCCAAACCCACATTGCGTAGAGCTCCCACATGTGACCGAAGTAGCCGAAGCTGGCTAGTCTAACGCCGCGATTGCTAAATACCGCGATGGCCTGTTTCCAATCAAACTTTGCCGAAGGCAGCGCGTGTGGTCCGTCGCCTACAAAGAGGAGCACGATAAGAGCCCCCACTATTGCGAGCAACGAAATGAAGAAAATATTCTGGCGCCAATTTGCACTGCCCAGCCCGTTTACTAAATACGGTGAGGCTTTCCCGAGCGTGAGCGCGCCCACCAACACGCCGAGCGCCATCCCGCGAGAGCGCTGAAACCACGTCGCCATGATTTTCATTCCAGGTGGATAGACCCCAGCGAGAAACATCCCTGTCAGGAATCGCAGCACGATTGCTGTTTGAGCGTCGTGAGCATACGCACCGAAAGCGGCGTTAGTTAACGCACCCAGGAAAGCCGACACGGCGAAGAGATATCTAACACTGATTACGTCAGGCAGGTTCAGGAATGCGCTCAACAAAGTGCCACCGACGAAGCCAAGCTGCACGGCAATCGTTAACCAGCTAACGCTCGAGTTACTTAAATTCCATTCGACGCGCAGCGCCGGTACCACTGCCGCCGCGCTAAACCAAAGTGACATGCCGAGAAGTTCTGCCAGGGACAACAACGCAAGGGCCCGCCAGCGGGCAAACGATGGCGCGTCCGTAATCAGTTCTTTCGTTGCTTGTTGATCGAGTCCGCTCATGAATGAGCGCAGAGAATACTACAAAAACAAACGGCAGGTCGTGAAACCTGCCGTTCTAAGTCTCCTGAGTTGTCCCGCCTAAGCTACAGCTACGTTCGAGTGTTCGGTGCCGGACTCTGGCAAATGGAATCTAACTCGCTTGCGGCGCTTGTTCTCATACATTGCCAGGTCTGCCAGGGCCATCAGGTCTTCCAATGTTTGCTTCCCGTCCGCGTCCAGCTGGGCCACGCCGATGCTGATCGAAAGTTTATAGGGAACAAGTTTCAGACTGTTGTAGCTTTCAAACTTTTCCTCCAGACGGGAGATGAGCTTTTCCACCCCACCCTCAGGCTCAACGGCGGCCAGCGCCGTAAATTCGTCACCGCCCAATCGACCAAGCACATCCGCAGACCGGAATGTTTCCTTCA
Organism: Pyrinomonadaceae bacterium; assembly: GCA_036506215.1. Taxonomy (GTDB): domain Bacteria; phylum Acidobacteriota; class Blastocatellia; order Pyrinomonadales; family Pyrinomonadaceae; genus PSRF01. The sequence continues at coordinate 22,825 of DASXSC010000180.1, forward strand.
GCAGCTCGGCAGTCTTTATCAATGCGCGGTCGCCCTCTTTGTGACCAAACGAGTCGTTGATCGTTTTCAAGCCGTCAAGATCGGCATAGACAATCACGCCGCCCTTGCTGGACCGGTGAAGAGAGTTCAGGTACTGCTTGCAAAACGCCAGGAAGCCGCGTCGATTATAAAGACCGGTTAGCTCGTCGGCGAGTGAGAGTGTGTGAATCGCCGCTTCGGCCCGTTTGCGCTCGGTGATGTCCTGGATCTGAAAGATAAAGTGAAGCGGTTCACCTTGTGCGTCACGGACCAGCGATGCGCTGCTTGACGCCCAAACATCATGCCCAAGTTTATGAATGTACCGCTTCTCCAGTTGGCAGGTAAGGATCTCGCCGGACAGCATGCGGTAAATCTCGGCCAGATCACGGCCCAGATCGTCGCGGTGAGTGATGGCCTGAAAATCCGAAACAAGCATCTCGGCCTCGGAGAAGCCAACAATCTCGCAGAGCGAACGATTTACGCGAAGCCAGTTGCCTTCCGGCGATACCAGCGCCATGCCGATCGCCGCGTAATCAAATGCGTTACGAAAATGCTCTTCACTCTCGACCAGTGCCTGGCTGATCCGCTTTTGCTCAGCAATGTATTTGCTAAGCTCCTCGACGTGGAGTTTCGCCTGTTGTGCTTGTGCGGCCGACCCTTCGACATGCGCAAGGTAGGTTCGGTAGGTGAAGTAGACGATAGCGATGATCGGGGCGGTTGCTATGAAGGCATAGACTCCAAGGTTCTGACTCAACCTTCCCACGACAGCCGCGCCAAAAGCGCCGGCAAAGTAAGTCAATGAGGTCCACAGGAAATTTGTTCGCCAACTCTGCCAGATGCTTTGATTTGTTTTCAGCGCCACGCCCACGGCGATTGGCCCTGAGTTTAATATGTATTGCAACAAAGCCATCACACAAAGCGCGATAACGAGGTTTGGTGAATAGCCTTGCCGCAGACTGACTCCAGGGAACGCGACGTGGAGGGTCAAGGCGGTAATGAAGGTCGACAATGCCATTACTCCGGCATTGAAAAAGAGTACAGAACCTTTCTTGCTGAAGCGAACGGACGAGCAAAATGCCTCGGCTGCGGCAAGCACGACTGCGGCTTCAATTCCAAATAAGAGTATTGCGAGAAAAACGAAGGTATCGGAAACTGCAATTTGACCGCGCTCTCCCGGAATCTTGATAGTAATCCGTGACCCTATAAACACTGTGATGAGAACCAGAACTACAAATTTTGAATCGAGCTGCGTGAAGGGGAGTCGCCAGGCACAAACCGCCGTCACGGTCGCACCGGCAAGTGCAACCGAAAGCAAATACAAGCTTCTGATCCTTTTTTTGTCCACCTTCTCTCTTTTCAAAGTACTGCTGTGAATGCGTTTGCGGCAGCCTATCCAAAACTTCCGGTGAGGAAGGACCGGCGGATAGAGTTTTCCACCACTGCTGAGGGGGTGATTGGCAAGTGGCATTCCGTAACCAGTCGTTCAAACTTGCGAATTAATCAACTAGATCACGGTCTGGAGACCGATAAATGACCATGAACGGTCAATGTTGCTGGTCAGATTGAATGGGGGTTCTCAATTTGACAGAATCGTTTCCAGTTTGACATGAACGGAGCATGCCGGCCTGCGATAGTTTGGTGAATGCGTTGTCGTCCTGAAGAGCAAATTCGAATCGTGATATTCTGAACTCATCAATCCGCTTAAAGCATGTTTGGCTATGCGTCCACGCGAAGACCGGGAAGTTGTGGAAAGCCATCCCGCGAACGGCATAGGACAGAAGTGAGTTGCTCGAATCATTATGAGTGAGTTCCTGGGTTCGCTATCGGCCACGTTTGGCAAGGCTTCGGCCTATGCCGATGAGCAGCCTGTCAGAGCTGAGATCTTCAGCGTTGAGCGTCTGGAGCAATACGCGCGCCTACTCGCGGCTGAACACAAGACCGTAACAAAAAAGGGCCGTGCTCAACTGCTGCCTCGCCTTGAGAGTAATGGCCGCAAACTCGTCGCCTGTTACCGCTCGTTGGTCGAGGCAATTCGAAATGGTCGCGCGATCTCACCGGCGGCGGAGTGGTTAGTCGATAATTTTCATATCGTCGAGGAACAACTGCGCGAGATTCGTCAGGACCTGCCCAAGAGTTATTACCATGAGTTGCCCAAGCTTGCTGAAGGGGAATTAAAAGACTACCCCCGGATTTATGCCGTCGCACTGGCCCTGATCGCGCACACCGACTGCCGGCTCGATACCACCACGCTGCGCCGATTCATCGCGGCATATCAAACTGTAGCTCCACTTTCAATAGGTGAATTGTGGGCGGTTGCCATCACTCTGCGTCTCGCACTGGTAGAGAATCTCCGCAGACTTGCCGTGCAGATTGTAAGAGCGCGGGAAGAGCGCGAGCAGTCCGACAAGCTCGCTGATAAGCTGCTGGAACTCGCCTCGCGTCAGCCCGCCGCGCTAATTCCGCTGGTTGCTGAGAGACTGGGAAAACTGCCAAAGATTCCGCGATCGTTTGTAGTTCAACTTACTCAGCGCCTTCGTGAACAGGATCCGGCGGTCACGCCGGTGATGGACTGGCTCGAGGAACAACTGGCGCCGCAGGGCACAAGCATCGAACAAACCATTCATGCTGAACATCAACGACAGGCGGGGATGCAGGTCACCGTTGGCAACATCATCACCAGCATGCGTCTGCTGTCAACGCTTGATTGGCGCGACTTCTTCGAGAGCGTGAGTCTGATTGAACCGTTGCTGGGGACGGATCCGGCCGGCGCTTACGCGAAGATGGAGTTTGCCTCGCGCGATCGTTACCGCCACGTCATTGAACGAATTAGTAAGCGAACGCGCTCAAATGAACTTGACGTGGCAAGAGCCGCGGTGGAGCTTGCAGAAGACGCGGAGAAAACCGAGGACGAGGGAAGGGAAGGCGAGGCAAAAAGCGATAACACACGCTACTTAAGCGCGCGCCCGGAATCGCATGTAGGTTTTTACCTTGTGGACGCTGGTCTAACCCAGTTGGAAGCAAACTTTGCCTATCGTCCCAAACTCGTGGAAAGACTGCGTCGTTTTATTCTGCGCCATGCTACGGGAGTATACCTCGGAGCTCTCACATTCCTCACCCTGCTGGTCGTTGCTCTTCTAGTCAGCGCGGTATTTGTCAGCGCGGTCTCCGGTTCGACCTCTGGAGCAAGCTGGCCGATCCTGCTTACCACTGCTCTGCTGGCCCTCATCCCCGCCAGTGATTTCGCCGTCTGTGTGTTGAACTGGGACATAACGCATTTGTTTCCGCCGCGCCTGGTGCCTCGCATGGGGACCGCTACCGGCGTTCCTGAAGAAGCCTGCACGATGGTCGTTGTACCGACGATCTTTTCAAATGAGTCACAGCTAAATGAACAACTCGAAAAGCTCGAAGTGCATTTTCTTGCTAATCAGGACAAGCATATTTATTTCGCGTTGCTGGGTGATTTTCCTGATGCCGGGACCGAAGAAACTCCAGCTGACGCACCGCTCCTGGCGAAAGCCGCAGCGGGCATCGACGATCTCAATCAACGCCACAGCATGGAAGCTTTACCTCGCTTTCATCTCTTTCATCGGCATCGCCAGTGGAACCCGGGTGAAGACAAATGGATGGGTTGGGAGCGAAAACGCGGCAAACTGGAAGAGTTAAATCGACTTTTGCGCGGAGCGACGGATACCAGCTTCACGATAGTAAGTGGAAAGAAAAAGAGCGAGATAGAGAAGAGTGCTGTAGAAGCTTTGCTTTGGAACATTCGTTACGTGATCACGTTGGATTCCGACACGCAGCTTCCGCGCGACGTGGCTCGCAAACTCGTAGGGGCCGCAATTCATCCACTCAACCGGCCGAAACTGGATACTGCGGCCAACCTGGTTACACGAGGCTATAGCATTGTGCAGCCGCGCGTGAGCATTTCGCTCGTCAGCGCCTCGCGTTCGAGGTTCGCGCGTATTTTTTCCGGGAACACCGGAATCGATCCCTACACGACTGCGGTATCGGATGTTTATCAGGATCTTTTTGGCGAAGGGAATTTCACCGGCAAGGGTCTTTACGACGTGGACGCATTTCAGGCCGCGCTGGCCAACCGCGTTCCCGAAAACTCACTGCTTAGTCACGACCTTTTTGAATCGTTGTTTGCTCGCGCTGCCTTGGCAACCGACATCGAGTTGCTGGATGACTATCCTAGATCTTACCAGGCGTATGCCAAGCGGCAGCATCGATGGACGCGCGGCGACTGGCAAATTTTGCGTTGGCTGTTTCCCACAGTTCCCGATGCGAACGGGCGCAAGGGTCGAAACCCACTCCCACTGATCTCACGCTGGAAGATTCTCGATAACTTACGGCGCAGCCTGGTGGCGCCGTCAATGTTCTTCTGGCTGCTTGCAGCGTGGACGCTTCTTCCAGGCTCGCCGCTGTTCTGGAGTTTGTTTGTCGTGGTGACGATAGCCTTCCCGGTCTATCTCCACGTTACGACGAGTATCTTGATCCATCCCCGCGGAATTCCCTGGACTAGCCACTTCTGGAGTGTCTGGGGTGACGTTAGAACAAACACTACGCAGGTAATTTTATCGATCGTGTTCCTGCCGCATCAGGCCTACCTGATGACCGACGCTATTGTCCGGACGATTTACAGAAAACTGGTTTCACGAAAGAAGCTGCTCGAATGGGTCACGGCTGCCGATGCCGAGAAGGAAGCGCGACATGACATCTCGGCCTTTCTTTGGTTCATGTTGCCGGCCGAGTTACTCGCAGCGCTGGCCCTAGTGGCCACGCTCATCGTGAGACCAGCTTCGTTAGTCATAATGTCCGCATTTGTTACCGTTTGGGTTTTTTCGCCTTTCGTTGCTTACTGGATCAGCATTTTACGAGCACCCGAACGTAAGTTGCTGAGCAACAACGATGTGCAATTTGCGCGATTGGTATCGCGTCGCACCTGGCGTTTCTTTGAGACGTTTGTTGGCGCCGAAGACAATTGGTTGCCTCCGGATAATTTTCAGGAGGATCCGGCTCCTGTCCTGGCCCATCGAACTTCGCCGACAAATATTGGGTTGCTGGCACTCGCTACTGTGTCGGCGCATGATCTGGGCTACATCGCTTCGCTGGAATTTCTCGAGCGTCAGGAACTCATGTTTGCAAGTCTGCTGAAACTGGGAAAATTTCACGGACACTTTTTCAACTGGTACGACACCAAAACTCTCCAGCCGCTCCAGCCACAATACATATCTACCGTTGACAGTGGGAATTTGGCCGGCCATGCAATCGCGCTAAAACAGGCGTGCATCGAGCTGCCCGACGCGAAGTTGTTTGATAAGCGACTGATAGAAGGACTTGCGGACACGATCAACGCCATCTCCGTCGAAGCCGGAAGACTCCGTAGCTTTCGACAACGCACTGAAGTGGTTACCGTCAGTCAGTTGCGCAATGAGATCGAAGCTTGTCAGAAACTGGTCTCGGCCGGAGACAGGGAGAGTTTGCCATCATGGTTTCTGCTCTTTGAATCCTTGCGACAAAGGACGTCTGAGATTGAAGACATCATCAGCGCGCTCGCGCATGAGCATGGCGAGGTCAACTTCAAAGAGCTGCGTTGGTGGGTGGGTGCTTTACAGCATCAGGTAAGTTCGTGCCGCCGTGATGCCGATGCGCTCACGCCGTGGGGTCGTTTGTTGTCACAACTTCAGGCAGATAATGCAGCGGAAGGACCAGTCAGCGAAAATCACTGGAAGCCGCTGCTGAATCTTCTTCACACTGTTCCCTCGCTGGCCGAAGTGCCGCAGGTCTGCGATCGCGCGCTGCTCCAACTATCGGCGCTGAGTGGGGAGTTTCGCGAGCAATCCATTGAAACGCTGGCGAAATTGACAGGGGCGCTCGAGCACGGGGCGGCCGCGGCGGGAGATTTCCTCGCACGGCTAAGTCGCCTCGCGCATACCGCGGAACAGGTCATGGAAGAGATGGACTTTAAGTTTCTCCTCGATCCTGAGCGCAAGGTGTTCACGATTGGCTACAACGTCTCGGCCCAGGTTGCCGACAACTCTTACTACGATCTCCTTGCTTCGGAAGCGCGTCTGGCTAGCTTCGTCGCAATCGCGAAGGGCGACGTGCCTCAGGAACACTGGTTCCGTTTAAGTCGCCAGCTAACCTCAGTCGATGGTGGTCGCGCGCTTATTTCCTGGACTGGCACCATGTTTGAATATCTGATGCCACTGCTGGTGATGCGCAATTACCCGGCTTCTCTGCTGGATGAAACCTACCGCACGGTGGTGAAGAGGCAGATCGAATATGCCGAAGAACGCGGCGTTCCCTGGGGCGTGTCGGAGTCAGCATACAACGTTCGCGACATTCAGTTGAACTATCAATACGGACCATTTGGAGTTCCCGGCCTGGGATTGAAACGCGGACTGATTGAGGACCTGGTTGTGGCTCCTTACGCGACAATGCTTGCTGCGCAGATTGATCCGCGGGCAGCCATGGATAACCTGCGCCGACATGAGGAAGAAGGCGTACTGGGCCCCTATGGTTATTTCGAAGCCATCGACTACACGGCCGAACGCTTACCGCAGGGGCAGCCTCATGTTTTGATTCGCGCTTTCATGACCCACCATCAGGGTATGAGTCTGGTAGCTCTCAGCAACGTGCTTCACGACGATCGCATGGAGAAGCGTTTCCATGCGGAGCCACTGGTTCTGGCAACCGAGTTGCTGTTACAGGAACGCATTCCAGTCGGGGTGCCGGCAGTGCCTCCGCGGGCGGAAGAAGTATTGACAGGCCGGGTGATGCAAACGCCGACAGGAATGGGCACACGCGTTTACCATCGCTTCGACACAGAAACGCCGCGCACGCAGTTGCTCTCAAACGGAACTTACAATGTGATGCTCACGGTCGCGGGTGGCGGTTATTCCAACTGCGGAGTAAATGCTGTCACGCGGTGGCGCGAGGATGTTACGCGTGACAACTGGGGCTCCTTCATCTATCTGCGCGATGTCAGGAGCGGCGCCGTCTGGTCGGCAAGTTATCAACCAGTTCACCGGCGGCCGCAGTCGTACGAGGTAGCCTTTTCCGAAGATAAGGCAGATTTCTGGCGCAGCGATGCCGGCATCATTACGCATATGGAGATCCTCGTGTCGGCCGAAGACAACGCGGAAATGCGCCGCGTTTCGTTAACTAACAATTCCACCCGCACCCGCGAGATCGAGCTGACGAGTTATGCAGAGGTAGTCCTTAACACTCCACAGGCCGACGCGGCCCATCCCGCTTTTAGTAACCTGTTCATTGAAACGGAATTCTTCGCCGCTGAAAACGCCATCCTGGCCCATCGTCGCCAACGCTCGAGCGATGACGAACCCATCTGGGGCATTCACGTGGTTGTCGTCGAAGGTGATCTGGTGGGCACAGTGCAATATGAAACCGATCGCGGACGCTTCCTCGGTCGCGGCCACACGTTCCACGATCCCATTGCGGTCATGGAGGATCGCCCACTCTCGAATACCACGGGGCCGGTGCTCGATCCGGTGTTTAGTTTGCGCAGGCGCGTAAGAATTAGGCCCAACCAAACTGTACGTTGCTCATTCAGCACCATTGTGGCGCACTCGCGCGAGCAGGCGGTGATGCTGGCCGATAAATATCACGACCCTAATACTTTTGAACGTGAACTACGACTTGCCTGGACCAAGGCGCAGGTGGAGATGAGTCACCTGAACATCGACGCCGAAGAAGCGCACCTCTTTCAGCGTTTGGCTTCACGTATTGTTTATTCGGATCCTTCACTACGCCCGCGCCCGCACGTGCTTGCGCTTAACACCAAAGCGCAGTCGAGTTTGTGGGCTTACGGCATTAGCGGCGACTGGCCGATTCTGGTTGTGCGGATCAACAAGGAAGCCGATCTGCCGATGGTGCGCAAGATTGTGCGTGGCCATGAGTATCTGCACTACAAGGGACTAAAGATCGATCTGGTGATCCTCAACGACAATCCCACCACCTATCTACAATCGCTGCAAAAAGAACTGGAGACGATGATTCGCACCAGCGGCCTGGGAAATTTGCTGGACAAACCTGGCGGCGTCTTCTTGCGCCGCACTGATCAAATGCCGGAAGCAGATCGCATTCTGCTCCACTCAGTAGCCCGGGCGGTGATCGTTACCGAGCGCGGACCGCTCGAAGATCAGCTCGAGCGGCCGGAAGTTGCCGAGCCATTGCCGGCTGCCTTTGTTCCGCGTCTACCTTCGCAGACTTATCCGGAGCCTACCGTTGCGCCGCCGGAGTTAACTTTTTTCAACGGGCTGGGCGGATTTCATCAGGGTGGCCGCGAATACGTGACGCTGCTGGGTGCGGAACAGTGGACGCCTGCTCCCTGGGCCAACATTATTGCCAACAAGAGTGATTTTGGTTTTCAGGTCACAGAGACCGGCGCGGGCTACACCTGGTCAGTGAACAGCCGCGAGAATCGTCTGACGCCCTGGTCCAATGATGCCATTTGCGATCCGCCCGGCGAGGTTGTTTACCTTCGCGACGAAGACACCGGCACGGTCTGGTCGGCCACGCCCTTGCCGATTCGTGGAACGGAGCCCTACGTGATCAGGCACGGCCAGGGTTATTCGGTTTTTGAACACACCAGTCACGGCATTTCACAGGAGTTGTTGCTATTTGTGCCGCTTGACGATCCCGTAAAGATTTCACTGCTGCGCCTGCGCAATCGCAGCGATAGAAGAAGAAAACTGACCGTCACGCTGTACAACGAGCTCGTGCTGGGCGTGCAACGCACCACTTCTGCTCCCTACGTCATTACGGCAATCGATCAGCCAAACTCGACCATTTTTGCATGGAATCCTTTCAACAATGAATTCGCCGGCCGCATTGCTTTTGCAGCGACGAATGAAAGAGTTTCCAGCGCCACTTGTGATCGTAAAGAATTTATTGGTCGCAATAGCACGCTGACTCGTCCCGCTGCCTTGCGCCGGGTGAATCTATCCGGTCGCGATGGCGCCGGACTCGATCCCTGTGCCGCACTGCAAGTCACCATCGAGCTGGCGCCTCACGAAGGACGCGAGGTTTTCTTTCTGCTGGGAGAGGCCGGGTCGCGGGAAGAAGCCGCGGCGCTGGTTACAAAATTTAACCACGCCGGAAATGTTAACGACGCGTTCGAGGATGTGTTGACGCATTGGGACACACTGCTCGGTACGATAGAGGTCAGGACTCCCGATACGGCCATGGACACAATGCTCAACCGCTGGCTGCTTTACCAGACTCTATCGTGTCGTATTTGGGCGCGTTCGGCTTTCTATCAATCAGGCGGCGCCTTTGGTTTTCGCGACCAGTTGCAGGACGTGATGGCGCTCGTCTACAGCAGCCCCGCCATTGCGCGCGAACAAATACTGACTGCCGCCGGCCACCAGTTCAAAGAGGGCGACGTACAACATTGGTGGCATCCGCCGACCGGACGCGGGGTGCGCACGCGTTTTTCCGATGATCTTCTATGGCTGCCGTTTGTTGCTGGGTTTTATACAAACGTCACCGGCGATTTCTCGGTGTTCGACGAGGTAGTTTCATTTCTCGAACAGCCACTGTTGGGGCCGGACGAGCATGAAGCCTACATGCAGCCGTCAGTCTCGCCTGAGTCGGCCTCGGTTTTTGAACACTGCATTCGAGCGCTCGATCGTAGTTTGGCAGTCGGCACACATGGCTTGCCGCTGATGGGCGGAGGAGACTGGAACGATGGCATGAATCGCGTGGGCCATCTCGGTAAAGGCGAGAGCGTCTGGGTGGGTTGGTTCCTTTATAAGACGCTGGAGGCATTTGCCCCCTTATGCGATCCGAGAAACGAACAGAAGCGCGGCGAGCGCTACCGGGAGCACCTGGAGAAGTTGAAGAAGGCCTTGGCAGAGAGTGCTTGGGATGGCGACTGGTATCGCCGTGCTTATTTCGACGAGGGCACGCCGCTCGGCTCAGCGCAGAACGATGAGTGTCGCATCGACTCGATTGTCCAGTCGTGGTCTGTTATATCAGGCGCGGCTGAAAGCTACCGCGCTCAGCGCGCGATGGCTGCGGTTGAAGAGTACTTGATTCGTCGTGGCGATGGCCTGGTGATTCTCTTCACGCCGCCCTTCGACAAAGGGAAGCTTGATCCCGGCTACATCAAAGGCTATGTGCCGGGCGTGCGCGAGAATGGCGGGCAATATACTCATGCCGCGCTGTGGACTTTAATCGCCTTTGCCATTCTCGGCGATGGAGAACGCGCGGGCGAACTCTTCTCGCTGTTGAATCCCGTGAACCACTCTTCAACGCGCGCCGGGCTTCACAAATATAAAGTGGAGCCATATGTGGCTGTCGGCGACGTGTATGCCGTTCCCCCGCATACGGGGCGAGGCGGTTGGACGTGGTACACCGGGTCCGCTGGTTGGATGTATCGCGCGGGACTCGAATCGATTCTTGGCTTCAAGTTGCGCGGGGAACGAATGCGCATTGATCCGTGTGTGCCGCGCTGGTGGCGCGATTTTGAAATTACCTACCGGCGTGGTCGGACGATCTATCGGATCAGAGTTGAAAACCCGCTTGCGGTCAGCCATGGCGTTTCCACTGTCGAACTGGACGGCAAACCACAACCCGATGATGAAATTCCGTTGAACGACGACGGGCAAACCCATACCGTTCGCGTCGTGCTGGGGGAGAAGCTCGTTAGAGAAGAGTCCCGTGAACAAGAAACCGAATCGACACACAGAGAGCCGACGAGATAGTAGCGGCCCTCAGTGCTCAGCCCACAGTACTTAGCACTTAGCGCTCAGTACTCAGCGAGAGACTCTCAGGTAGGGAAGGGTGGCTGCCCCCGGGGAAAGAGTGCTTATGAAATACCTATATATCCTGATGATTGGTTTGATTCTGCTTCAATTGAATTGTAGTAATAGCAACCGAGAAGCCGAAGCTGAGGCGGCGAAAAAAATTCGCAGAATGGGAATCTCACGCAATTGCCAAAGTAAAGGTTAACGAGCGTGGCGACATTTACCTTAACAACAAACCGACCTCATTAGATGTGTTAAGTGAGGAGTTCGGGCGCATAAAGAAAGTGAATGGAGCCGTCTGATATTTTGAGTAGGCTCGTACCCCGCCCGGCTGCTGAAGCGCAGCGTCAAACGGTTTTGATGATCGGGGAGGATAGATGAGTATAGACGCAGGCACAGAAACTTCTCTTGTGTGCTCGATCGCGCCCATGCTGTCGGTTCGTGATGGCGCAGGAGCGGTTGAGTTCTACAAGTCGGCATTCGGAGCACTAGAGGTTTACAGGGTGGAGGATCCCGGCGGTTCGGTTGTCTCTCGACTGTCCGTTAATGGTGCCGAGTTTTGGCTAGCTGACGAATCCCCTGAGCATGGCAACTTCAGTCCAGAGTCGCTAGGCGGTGGCACGGTTCGGATGATCTTGACTGTGCCGGATCCTGATGCGATGTTCGCGCAGGCGATTGCGGCAGGTGCCCTAGAGGTCGTCGCGGTAGAGGAGGCGTATGGGTGGCGCTTGGGCCGCGTGGTCGATCCATTCGGCCATCATTGGGAGATCGGCCGTCCGCTTGCATCGTAGGTCACTGTTGCTCGACTAGTTGTTAGCGTCACGTATAACAAATCGTTGCAGGTGAGCCGCGATTGTGTGTCGTTCATCAAGCCGTTGGATTTCTTCCTTGAATTGAATGTATTGAGGCATTGAGAAAACAGCATGCAGACAAACGAGGCTCCTGAACAGGCGGGAGTTAGGGCGGCCGAAGAATGGTTGGCTCTAGTGGATGCTGGTGACTTCGAAGAAAGTTGGGAGCATACGGCCTCACTCTTTAAATCTGGCATCTCCGAGAAAGATTTCTTTAAATCAGGTATCTCAAAGCAACAGTGGCAATCCTCTTTGAGAACTGTGCAGGATTCGCTCGGGAAAGCTGTGCTACGCAGACTGAAATCAAAGCGATATACGACGGAATTGCCTTGGGAACCAGCTGCAGAGTACGTTGTAGTAGAGTATGACACCACTTTCGATCGGCAGATGGAAAGAACAGAGACCGTAATTCTGATTAAAGAGAGCGATGGCGAATGGAGGGTCTCTGGATACAAGTTCAAGGTAGGCACATCTAACCAGGCGATGCACTCAACAGTGAGTTCAAATCGAAGGGCGTGAAGATCACACGCGACATTTGTGATCAACCCTACGGTTGCCGTGACTTCGACGTCGAAGACTGCAACGGCTATCGCTTATGTTTTGGACAGGACATAGAAGGATGAAAAGGGCTCACGCAGGACCGGAATCAGCGTGCCTTTCATCGACAACCTGTTGCTAATGCACTTATTGCCCGGCCGCTGAAGCGGGGCCTTGGATGGAACAACTCCGGCGGAATTGATGTCTAACGAAAAGGCCTTAGGCCATAGCTGCTAGAGTTAGTCATCCGAGAAGGGGAAGGTGACGATGTTAGTAGCAGTCCTTACGATCTTCCTTGGTGCCTTGGGCTTTGCGGGCGGACTTCAGGAACTCGTAGTCCAGGGCGTCTTCAACAACCAGAAGGTTCCACTCACAGGCGGAACACTAGGTGCAGTGTCAGCCGCACTACTTGTGGCCGCCGGAATCGCATTACTACGGCAGTCGCCGCGCGCCGTACCTTTTACGCGAATGGCGGCGGTGGCTAACCTGTTCGTGTCCATGCTGGTTGGGCAGATGGTCTGGGGACTTGCCGGGTGGCCGATGACCATCGTCGGGCTGGGCTGGCCATTGTTCCTCCTGATATACGTTCGCAACGTACGCGCCGCGCAATGAAGTTTGCGTACGCCATGGCTTGGACAATCGAATCAAGTTGCACAGTTCCAGTTTTCACCCAACCAGCGATTGTAGCGGACCGAATCAGCGCGCCCTCTGATCGACAACGTAGGTGTGATGCAGTTGTCGCCCAGCCGGCTGAAGCGTTAGATGACTTTATTGGAACTGCACAATCGGATGGCCTGGTGAGACAGCAGAACACGAGAAACATGAATCACTTTTGGACTTCAGGCGTCACTGCTTTAGCTGTGCTGCTTCTTCCACTATCAGTAGCAGCCCAGCAGCCGGCCAATACACGCAGCCATGCTCCTCCGGGCAAACTGGTCGATATTGGTGGATGGCGATTGCACCTTAACTGCACTGGCGAGAATAAGCCAAACAACCCGACCGTAGTGCTGGAGGCTGGTTGGGGTGACTTCTCATTCGACTGGAGTTTAGTGCAACCGGAAGTGGCACGCTTTACTCGCGTCTGTTCCTATGATCGTGCCGGCCACGCTTGGAGTGACCTCGGCCCGCGCCCGCGCACAATGAGACAGATCGCATATGAACTCCATACGGCGCTTGTTAAACTCGGCATGAAACCTCCTTACGTGCTGGTAGGCCACTCATTCGGCGGCCTGCTGGTACGTACGTTTGCATCCCAATACCCAAAGGAAGTAGCCGGGATGATTCTGGTCGACAGCGCACACGAAGATGATCAGCGAAACTTCAAAGGTAAAGTAATGCTAATGAGAGAGTTTTCTTTGGGTAGGGCAATTCCGCCGATCCAGACCTCCATCCCTGCCGCTGATAAAACGCTCTCTGTCGAAGAAAGGCAACGAGCAGACCGCTTCCTCAGACAGATTGGGCAACCCAGGATCGAGCCACCGTACAATCGACTGCCGCCGGAGATTCAACAGGTGCGGCTATGGGCACTGGCGCAGCCGCAGCATTACGCGGCGGACGATGACGCTTATTCCGGAGAGGAGTACGCCGAGATTTCTTCTACTAGAACGACAGGCGAGTATCCACTTGGCGACATTCCGCTTATCGTGCTGACACGCGGCAAGAGTGAGTACCCAGATACGGAGGCTGGTGGCCAGCTTACCGAACGGGAAAAGCGAATGCAGGCAGACCTGCTTCATCTTTCACGCAACAGCAAACAAATAATAGCGGAGGCGAGTGGACATCATATTCAACTTGATGATCCAGCTTTAGTGATTAGGGCAATACGGAGGGTTGTAGATTCGGCTCTGCGTCATAGGAAATTGATGCCCGTGCGCTAAATACCGCAATCTAACCACTGCGCGCCACCCGACGTCTTACCACGCGCCTCTCATCAACCTTGAGTAGGGGCGCGAGCGGAATCAATAGGCTCAGTCTCGGGAGCAAAGGCTTTGCTATACCTAATTATTGAGCACTTTAAAAATCAGGATCCTGTGCCCGTATATAGACGCTTCAGGGATCGCGGTCGGCTCGCGCCGGAAGGAGTGCGATACATATCAAGCTGGGTCGATGAAAAGCTCGAACGTTGCTTCCAACTGATGGAGGCTGAGAGTCGCCAACTTCTCGACGAATGGATTGTCAATTGGAATGATCTTGTCGAGTTCGAAGTTTACCCGGTCATTTCCTCTAATGAGGCGGTAGAAAGAATTTCACCACGTCTCTGACCGAGGCCGCCTATAAGCGCTTGCAGCGGATCAGAATCATTGTGTCTCTCATCCGTTAACTTGAGCGCTTGATTAGTTGTCGCTCGGCCGGTGAAGCGCAGACGTTAAGCGTTCCTGGTTGAAGGTGAGAGTCCCGCGTGGCAGCTGTGCCCTGCTTGCTCACGTTGATTGCATTGCTGCCATGCTTTTCCGCGAAGCAAGCAACGGCATGGCAGCGTACTCGGTTGAGAGACCCGAAGCGTTGAGATATAAGTGGACTGTCCACGGTGGCGAAAGGGAAGAAGGCCAAGGCACGCCGTTGGTGACCATCACTAACTTTGATTTGCGCAAAGAATCAGTAACGGTATCGACCTTTCTCGAACTCGTGCGATCGGGGAAGCTGATTCATGACGTGATGGAGTCCCATGAT
>DASXSC010000181.1:0-3203 GCA_036506215.1 Pyrinomonadaceae bacterium
CCAGCCCCATTGGGGATAAACCGCCCAGAGAGGGATATGCGCGAAGACTACAATCGGTGTGCTCGTTCCGAGATCTTTCACGTCGGCCTCGAGCCATTCAAGTTGCTCGTCGCCGAGTTGACCCAGACCGCCGGCCTGAAGGTCTAGGACATTGACCAGGGCAATGAAATGGACACCGTTCTTATTGAAGCTGTACCAGCCCGAGCCTTTGCCTTCGACGCTCTTTAAATACCGTTCGCGGTAAAGTTTTCCGCCATCGTTGAGCACATCGTGCTCGCCTGGCACGTAAAAGACATCCTTTGTTCGGCAACTCTTGAGAACCTCATCGAAGGTGTCGAACTCCTCGGGCTTTGAGAGTTGCGTGATATCACCTGTATGAATAAGGAAAGATGGCGGGGTAGGCATTGCGTTGATGCGATCCAGCGCAATTTTGAAAGTCGCAGTGACATCCTTGTTCGCCTCTTTATTGAAGCCGATGTGGCTGTCGCTGATTTGCAGAAAGCTAAGGTCGGTAGCTGGCAGCGGCTCGCCGGCTTTCGCAATCTGTGCCAAAGTTTTCGACGCAAGTACGCCACCGCTGATTGTCCAAAGCAGGCCGGTCCCAGCCCAGGCCATGCAATGGAGAAAGCCGCGGCGATCAATCCCGTCGTGCTCGTGATCGTGAGAAATGTAGTCGGACATAACTTTTTCTTTCGGTTTAATGAATTGGTATTTGTTTTACATCTATCCTTACCCATCTGGTTCGCGTTTATTCCCAAAATCTTGGAGGGTTAGGTGCGGGATTCGCAATATTTGCAAAAACGCCGCGCTCAGGCATCGGCCCGAAGCGCGGCGTCTGAATTCGCGAAGTACGATTCAATCACCGACTTCCCTCTCTGCCGCGTCCGCAGCGCTGGCCAGAGAAGCAATTAGCTGCAAGAACTGAGGCGGCTGTCCCCTGAAGAGTCCGTCCGCAATGAAGCTGTTTATAACGCCGGTGGCGTCTAGCTGTCCGGGACCAGTCGGACGAATGATTGAACAGGCCGGCAAGCCTCGGCGGATAAATTCGCACGGCTCAGGCATGATCAAGTTGGCCTGCAACGTCTCCGGCTGCCCTGTGGTCAAGTCGATAAATGTCACCGTTGAATTGTTGATTGGGTCGACGTCGGTCAACGGAGTCGCATTGCCTGCCTTGTCCTGCCAGGTCTGAAAGTGCATGATCTCGGATCCGCCGATACTAAGGAGGATTCGTAGAACTTCGAGACTGGTTACTTTCTGAGCCAGAGTCGCGTAAAGGCTCGTGCCGCCTTGTTCAATATAACCAAAGTGAAATCCGGCCGTGAAAGCGATCGCCTTAACATGATCACTAGGGTTATCTGGGTCGCCTAGCTCATCGTCGTTTCTGGGAATCGCGGTATGCAGCCCAATGTCCAAACTGGGGACAGCATTCGGGAAGGCCGCGCCGAAATCAGGGTTAGTCGTGCTGCGGTAGCGGGTCCACCAGCTGGTGTCTACAGTGAGTTGCTTAAGGTTCGTAAGTCGACCAGTTTGCGGAACGAACGAGACTTGGCTGGGCGGCAAGTTGGCGAACTGCCTCAGGTTAACCTGCGGCTCGCCTTTGGATCTTAAATAAGCATTTAGGAAAGTCGCGTGACTCAGCTCATCATCGGTGTTGTCGGAAATGTACTGGGGCTGGTCCCCATCCAGAATCACGAGTCCTGCCTTGTAACCTGAATCTGGCGCGTCGACTCCTCCAAGCTCCTTGTATTGTTGCCAGAGATCGGCCTCGATCAGTTCGGCCGCGGCGAGGAGCTGGAGGATCGCGACATCACCTGGGTTAAGCCTTTGCCTTCCATTAGCTGCTAATGCCTTGCTAGCACTGCCTAGTAAAGCAGCTCTTGGGGCCAGAAGAGCGGCTCCCATGCCGAGATTGCGCAGAAAGGATCGTCTGGCGAGGCGTCGAGGCTGCGGGAATTCCTGGCTAGGATTCGATAATTTAGCGCTGTCGCGCTCATTAGTAGCTGTAGCTTTGGTTTCAGATTTCATAGAATGGATTAATGTTGGTTTGGTTTAATTAGTGCTTGGCGTATTGCCTTGTACCCGTCGTTACCGATGCCGCGCGATTTTATTCCCAAAAACCTTGGCGTCCTCATCGCGATGGAAAAAACTCTTGATTAGATCGTATCGTCTCCCAGTGCTCTGGACCTCGATTAAGAATCGCGCGATCCCATCATCCGACCGATGAACAACGAGATCGCATCCGTAAGGGTGCAGCTTCCCCTGCGCAATGCGCCCGACCTCAGTGTCGAATGTCTCTCGAGTCATGGGTCCGCTTGAACGCAACTGATCTAATTCCTTTAATGCGATGGCGGCCGCTGCGCGGATTTTCCCGACGCGATCGTTGTAGCTTGCATCAAACTTACTTCTCGCTTCGGTGTTCATGCAAGATTCTCGTAAGATGGAAAAGTTACGAATGGCTTGAACTCGCCATGTCGGTCACCGGCCTAGCAACGCCTTACCTCCGGCTGACATGCTGCCGAGCGACACCAGTAACACTGTTATAAAAGATGCCGTCGGGTTCGACCTGGACTCTACTGACATGCTTTTTCTGATCTGCATCATTCACCTCCTGCGAAACGAGTCTCACTAGGGGTAACGGACTTTCTGATGTTTTATTCCTCTCGGAGCAGAATGCTACCGTCGATAGACTCTGCCACCTGCCCGCCCAAATCCTTGCCAGCGATGTGGTCAGTGCGGAAGTGTTGCCCTGCGTAAATACGGCTCAGTCCCGCTTCCTCCGCCGCAGCGGAGAAACTAGTGAAGTGTCGTGTCACTCCTGGCAGCGACTCGGAGGTGACATCGAACGTGAATCGGTCGCCGAAGTAAAAGCTCAACACGGTCGCGCCTGCTTTACTGATTGCGCTGTGTGCTCCGGGGTAGGAAGGATCTGGAGCGGTCTTGGTGGATAATGGAAGCCACGTTGGATTAGCCTCAGTCTGCGGATTTCCATCAGTGTCTGCGAGTCGAACCGCAGTGACCGGACGCCAAAAGTTGTACGTGTACTTGGCTTCGAAGAACGCGATCGCAGTGTCGGCCACGCTTGTATTCAGCAGCGCAAATAGCCGCGCGCTGCGCTCAAGAGTAAGATGGCGTTGTAGCGCGGCAGTCTGTGCGATCTCGTTCCAGAAGTCCTGGATGTTGCCGTTCCAGAACTGGCCGATCTC
>DASXSC010000182.1:0-5527 GCA_036506215.1 Pyrinomonadaceae bacterium
CGGCCACCATGTAAATGTGAACGTCAGGGCCGTTAGATGTCTTGAAGTTCGTGAACCGAAGAACTCGGCCGCCATTCTCCGATGCGATAGATTGTTGCGGTTCCCTGGGTTGGGTGCGTGCCGCTATGGAAAGTACCCGACTCAAGGATCTGTGCCGCTGAAGCGTTGATCGCGGGAAATGCTTCATCGACCCGACGGTTGGTGACAAGCCGCTCTGGTCGAAACCAATACCAGCCGAAGACCAAAGCGATGATGATCACAGGAATAAGAACTCTCCACTTTTTGCTGCGTGAGTCTTGTGTGTTCATAAATTCTCCTTCATGCCCTTCGGCGTAAAACCATGCGGCGGTCCAAGGTACGGGAAGTCCTCGAGCAGATCGTTGTGCGGCCCAACCTTATCTCCTGTCACCTTTCCATTCGTGAGCACAGATAAGAAAACGTCGACGACGTCATCGCTAAGTGTCCGACCATTGTGCGGGTATCGCACCGGCTTGCGCGGGTCATAGGAAAGAATGTCTGGCCGCAACTTTCTCGCGACGCTTACTGCGTCTTCCGGCGTATAGCCGCCCGTGTGTTCCAATTCGTGCGCGAACACGCCGATGAAGCGATCATCATTCGCTGGCTCCCCGCTGAGGTACGCCTCCCTCTGCTCTCCAACGAGGAAGACCGCCTGCATTGGTCTTCCACCCCGATCCGCCTGGACCCAGCCTTCTGCAGCTTTGTCCACTGTGCGAGCCCAAATTCCCACCTCATTGTTTCCCAGAGCCGAGTTGGGCAATTCAAGCACGATGCTGCAAACATTTTTGTCCTTGAAGAAGTCGTCCCCCGTAAATTGCATGTGATTGAAGTTGCCGTTCACGTCGAAAAAGAAAGGATCGCTGCGCCAACCGAAGAAAAAACGGAAGTCGCCGGCTTCCGTCACCAGGGCTTCTCGGCCGATTGAGACCGGAGCTTGCTGGACGACAACTTCGCCGTTGTCGTCCGTGCCATCGGCTTGTTTACCCTTACGACGGCGGACTGTCGCAGTCTGTTTCCCGTCTCCAGAAGATTCGAACTGCACACTGCAACCGAGATCGGTCACTGCATCGCCATTCGTGTCGATCTTGAATTCGTATAATGCTCCCGGCGCGAAGGGCTCGGTCGTTGTTGGCTCCGGCGAGTCCAACCTGAAAGACGGATGCACATTTAGGACAATTATTGATTTGCCCGCGTCGCCTGTTTTGAGGAAAGCGTAGAGGTCCGTCATGTCGAGCCGCGCATCGCCGCGGGGAAATCCAAAGGTGGGGCCTGAAGCATGATGTGACATCTGGATCTCTTTTCTTGAAACGCTTAGCGTCCGACTTGGCCGACGTAATGTTCCAAACGGTTTTCGACATCGCCTGGCTTGTGAAATCCCTGGGCCATCAGCTTCTTGATCCTTTCTTGCGCAGCCGGCCGCATGATCGAGGCGAAGCACACATCCCACTCCGGTGCGATTTCGTAGTCCGGCGGCAAACTCGCTACGTCGGCGAAGCGCTTGGTTTCGCTGAGCGCCTGCTTGTCGAACGATGCGATGCGGTTTGCAAGCGAATCGACGAAAGTGTCGAGGTCGGCATCCGGAAATGATCGATTGACATAGCCATAGAGCTCGGCCAGATCGCCCGGGATGTCGTCTGCGCCTAGCAGTACTTCCAGCGCGCGTCCTCGTCCCATGAGACGCGGTAGCCGTGCCATTGGACCACCTCCTGGCACCACCCCAGCTCCCACTTCAAAGTGCGACAGGATCGCTTTTTCGCGACTCGCGAAACGCATGTCGCAGGCCAGGGCGAGTTCACTTCCGACACCCGTTGCGCGCCCGCGGATTGAGGCGATGGATACAACCGGTGCACGGCTCAGGCGCACGAGCATATCGGGCAGGGGCTGCAACCCTGTCGGTCCCGGTGGTAGACCGGTCGTGTCCTCGAGCTTCGCAAGAAAATTGTAGTGAGTCAGAAAGAACCCTTCCACCGCGCTGCCAAAGACGACCACTTTGACGTCCTTGTCCGTTTCGAGCGCGGTGATGATCTCGTTAAGCTGCGGAATCGTTTTAGGGCCGAAAATATTCAGAGGCGGGTGATTAAACGTCACGCGCCAATACGCGGCCGAATGTTGTGTTAGAAAAACTTGTTTTTCGTTCATGTATAGCTCCTTCTTATAGGCGCACCGATCTGAATGCAGGGCGCAGCTCTTCCGTGAATAACCCGGGTTGTTCCCACTGCGCGAAATGCGCGTCTTTGTCGACTTCGTGGAAATGGATGAGCTTGTGATAGGCAAATCTGTTCAGTGCGAGCATTGGTCAGCAGTTTAAAATTACTTTCGTTAGGCGCCGGAATGTTCTTCAAGATCTCTATTGGAGGGCTGAAAAGCTCGTCGGGTCCATGAAATATCGGTCGATATGGTCCACTAATGGACCGTTCGCCTCGGATTCCGCCTTCACCTTTTGCCATTCCGGATCCGCTTGGAAAGCGGCCCAATTCTTCTCCGCTTCCTGACGGCTCGGATGCTCCAGAATGTAAACAAAAAGGTTCTGTGAACTTGGCGCATCTTCAGGCGACCAATAACCAATGCTCTTCATGTTGTGTCTCTTGAAGATCGAGTCTGTGTGATCACCGAAGCGAGCTTTGAGTGCGTCCATTTTTCCCTCCTTGACGTGATACAGGCGTAGTTCGTAGACGTGGTGTGGGGGTTTTGCATCGGAGCCGCTGAGTCCGCTCAAGCCGAGCATCACCGCACCTCCGAAAAGAAAAGATAGAACATAGGATGCCTTCATGATTGTCGTTTCTTCTTATTAGCGCAGGAATTTGAATGCAACGCGCAGCTCTTGCGTGAATAGCTCTGCGTCGGCCGGCGCCGCGCTCGGACTTTGCGCGGTCGCAACTCCGGAAATAAGGACCACTATTACGATGCCAGTGCAAAAGAGCGATAGGATTCTGCAGTGCTTGGCTGCTGTCCGAAAAGAGTTTCGGATGTTTCGAGAGCTTTTCATAACTAACACCTCAATTGTGCGAGTGGGGCCCTTCGCTCGCGGTTTGCCCGACGGACGCGAAGAAACAGTGGTAACAAACTGCGAGGGGCCAGGGTCACGGGGACTTACCCTTGGCGCGGTGCTAACATGAATAAGCACGGGGCTCCAATAACCCGCCTCTCCGCACCGGTGAGTGCTCGCCGTTTGCTGCCAAAGTTTGATTGATGGTGCACAGATAGTAATTCCTTAGGCAAGACTAATCAGCGTCATTCAACGCCTGAATGACGTATAGGATGCGGCCCCACACCGCGCTGTGATCCGTGTTTATGTTTTTATAAAATGAAGAGGGGCACTACGTCAGCCAGCGGGCTGGCTGCGTTATTGCACCCTGTCTATTGCCTTGGAACTTGAGTCAGTGGAACATTGAGATATGAAAGCACGACTCGTGAAATTTGGCGAGATCGAGGTCGAGGGAAAGCGCTACAAGCATGATGTGGTGATCGACGGTGGCAAAGTTCGGAAACGGAAGAAGGGACCTTCCAAGGAATTCCGCGAAAGGTTTGGCCACACGCCGCTGTCTGCCGAGGAAGAAATTCCCTGGGGAGGCAAGCGGCTCATTGTCGGGACGGGCGCCCATGGCACGCTTCCGGTAATGGACGAAGTCTTGGCGGAGGCGAAACGGCGCGGTATCGAAGTCATTGCTGCGCCCACCGTGGAAGTCTGTCAGTTGCTGGGGGAAGTAAAGAAGGGGCAAGCCTACGCCATCCTGCATTGTACGTGCTGACGGGCTCGACGCCGAGGGCCTCAAAAACTTTCCAGCCCAAACGGTGCGGCCTGATTTCAATCGAGTCAGCGAATTGTCTGCCCAACGCCGAGGAGGTTACCCTCGCTGTCACGGAACCACGCCGCTTTCTCCCCTTTTGAAAGGTTTGTCAGAATATCATTTTGGATGCCATCGCCGAAAAAAGCGTTCTCGGGATCGCTGCTCAAATTTTGAAAAGGCAGCACTGCTATTGACTTGTCGATCTTGTGGGCGGACACCTGCGGCAGTAGAAAAAATCCAGCGGCAGCCGAGACGATCCCCTTGGCGGCGATAAGCAAGATAAGATTGCGGCGCCGGTGTGCTCTCGGAGTTATCGGCGTGACCTGAATCCCTTGCGGCGTAATGTCGTAGGCCCAGGCGAGTATAAGCGCGATCGGAAACCCGATTAACAAAAGCGCAATCACGAGCCGCAAACCCCAATTCGGCAATTCCCATGCTGGAAACGCTGCCGAGGCGATTTGAATCAAGAATCCCGCGCGATGATATAAGCCGCGGCGACGCAATAAACCTTTCGTCGCTGCAACTCCTCGAAGAAGCCGCTCATGGGTTGTAAGGTACGTCTTCGAACTTAATTCAACAGTCGTCAAAAACCCCGACTCGTCTAGCCTGGGTTGGGATTTAGGCCCCTGCTGGAGTGAAGTCCTGTTGTCTCACCACTCGAGAGGCCGAAGGTGTTCCAAGCAAACTCTACCGGGGGTTTTCCGCTTTTGCCGATTGCAGTCTTTTGCTGTCTGGGGATTGGAGGCCGGCATCGTAAACGCGAATCACAAATAAGGCAGTGGAGCTTTTGGCTGCAGCGCATGGTGAGACGCGAGACCAGTATTGCATGCGGTCAACCACGCCAGCGGCGTAGCAACCGGCGCGCTCCCCACACAATGAAAATCAACACCGCGACTGCGATGATTGCCAGCGCCACAAGGTTCCGAGTGGGATTGGTAAGAATGTAATTTGGATATCGCGCGTAAAAGCCGTTGAAGCTTTCAAGCGCTGCTGGCAACGCAGTTAAGTCTGCTCTCGCCAACTCAAGGCGGTGCTCGTTGGGATGGTAGTGAGATCCGAATCGGTAGGCGCGTGCTGCCGCGTTCAATTCGATGTGCCCGCCCAGGATATGGGTAAGCGGCCGCGTCTTCAGAAAATCGACAATCCGCAGGGCGCTTTCGTGGTAAGCTGCGGCATCCTGAATCAGCAATCGGCCAGGCATCAGAAAATCTCCCGAAAAAAGAATCCCGGTTCTGCTGTCGTAAAACGCCACGTGGGTCTGGTTGTGTCCGGGCGTAGGAATTACGTCCACAGTGCGGCCGCCCAAGTCCAAATGGGCAATTCCGTTGGGCCAGTTGGTGAAACCGAAGAACGCTCGAACTCCCTCCAAATCTACAGGCACGATCTGGACCGATGGAAGAGACGCGAACTGAGGATCGCCAGCGCGATGATCTAGATGTCTGTGGGTATGCGCCACCAGGAGCGGGAGTTTTTTGTGATCCTTATCTGGCAATAGTTCCAGGATCGTTTTCGCCAGCGGCATCTCTTTCGGGTCCGCGACGGCACCGGTATCGATTAGAAGAGCTTTGTCGGAGCCGATGAGAAGATAGAGAAAATTGGCTTCGAAGTCCGCGCAAGGGCTCTGACGCAGGATAAACGTTTGCGGCCCGTAAGCATGGACTTGAAGCGCGTCTTGCGGAGTTGCGCTGCAATCCGGAGCGCCTTCGTTCCAGTGCACATCT
>DASXSC010000183.1:0-4791 GCA_036506215.1 Pyrinomonadaceae bacterium
TTTACCGACGTCTACGCGTCAAAGGCAAACCGCACAAACTGGCTCTCACAGCGGTCATGCGAAAACTCCTCCTCGCCCTCAACTCCACACTCAAACCGATCGCCCGCCCACCTTGAAAACAACACAGTTACTTACGATAGATCAGATCCTCTTACAAGAGTTTTAGTAGTCTGCGCTCGCGCGGCGGCCACCGCTTGCGACGATTCCCGATCTCGGTGCCCGGCCTCCCTCCCAGGCATGTCCCCGTCCAGCCGTAAAGTTCGTCCTAACGAACGCTATCTCTAAGCGCCGCGCGTTTCATCTCACGGATGGCAACCATCTGTCGCGCGTGCGACTTGGTCAGCTCGCGGCGGCTGGCAAGCCCGCCGCGCTTTCCAATCTCAGCGAGATATTCTCGCACCTTCTTTTGAGCTTCTGTCATTCGCCAGCCCTGCAATTCATTCGTCGGATCGATCATGCATCATAACCGGCTTACGATGCAACAAACCAGACGAGTAGGTCGAGAATCCTCGGCGAGAGCGCCGAAGTCCGAGCTCGCCACGGGACGAGTCCGTCCGACTGGCGGATCGGACTGCCATTACGTCCCCGGAATCCGATGCCGGAAGTCAGCGATCACTTAGCCGCAGCAGCCTTGGCGCGAGCGCGCTGGTTGCAGGCGGCGCGCAACGCTTTCATCTCAGCGCGCAGTACGACCATCCGTGCACCGACGCCCTTGTATTTCTTCGTGACCCCTGTGACTGTCCGGTTGACCGCGCCCTGGTTGACAAGGCTCTGAAGCTTTTCATAAGCACGCAAGCGCAGCATCTCTTCGCCGCCACTGGCTGCGTTTCGCTCCCGCAGATTGAGCAAGACAATATCGAATAACGGCTTGAATTCGAAAGAGACCTTCGACGAAAGCACAGCGATCAACTCTTCGGTAATGTTGTCGGGCGCGCGGCGTGTGAAAGAGATGCCAGACCGTTTAGACATCCAAGACTATAGGCCAGATTCGGAAAATAGCGACCGAGCCAACCTGGCCGTAGGGATGAGGCGACTCCACGAGTTCAACTCGATTTTCCCAGTTTTGTGCTGAACCGATTAGATTGAAAAGCAAATGGATGAGGAAACCAACGAATTGCCAACGCGAGACAATGTCATCTTTGGCGAAATCCAGGTGCTCCTCGCGGACAAACGAACTGCGCTGGCTTCGTTGCGCACGGGTATCGCCGTTTTCCGCGTTGCCTCTGTCCGTTTTGAGCGTGCTCATCGCTACCAGCGGTCTAATTTGGCCCGCTGTTGCTCGTGGCGCGCGAGTCGCAGACGCACTCCAACGGAGTAGACCAGATAGTAGCCTATCAATCCGGCAGCGACTGCCAGGGAAAGCTGCGTTCCGGAGGCCGTGATCAGCCAATGCTGATCATCTGGAGCGCTGCTGCCGGAGTGTGCCGCGCGCCACCAACCGTAGATAAAACGTGCTGCGACTGCCAACGTGACAACAAGTGCGAGCCAGCGGCGCGGAGTGTAGAAAAGTCCTTCGGGCTGGCTTTCCCAACGCGTCATCGCCAAACCGAGCAAGCCGAGAATGCCTCCAAAAGCCATACCAATCACCGCAAATCGAAACGCTGACCCAATCCAGACGGAAATCAGGAAGGTGAAGCAGAGAAAGAGAACAGCCGAAAAACCGGTCATCCACACATTTAGGCTGGCGACCCAGCGCCGTGCTTGCCGTCGAGCAGTACCGGCGCGGTAGCGCAAAGCAAGGGAAAGCAGAACCACCCCGCCCAATGCGAGGAGAACGAAAAGCAGCAGTGCAAACAGGATGATCGGCACCGCTGATGGTAGCACTAACCGCTCGAGATGTTTCGACCCGTTGTCTCTTGATTCGCAACATAGTCAGCGACTGGCAATTTTTGTCGTATGATTTCGCACTGGCCGCAAACTACGGCGCAACCTTGTGTCAAAAATGGATCGACCGCTGGATAATCCCGGAGTCATCGCGTTCCCGCCGTTGATCTGGCTGGTGAACGCGGTGATCAGCGTTTTGGTGCACCTGTTCATACGGCTGCCGATCATGAGCTATGGCATCTGTCTCATCTGCGGGATCGTCTTCATCATCTTGGCGCCTACGCTGGCGGTGTCGGCCTTGAGAACAATGAAAGCGGCCGGAACAAACGTCCACCCGTCTGAACCTGCGCTAACACTTGTGCGTAGCGGGCCGTTTCGCCTCACTCGTAATCCGATGTATCTGGCGCTTTGTTTAGTGCAGATTGCACTCGGCTTTTTTCTTAATGACTGGATCACGTTGCTCTTTGTCGTCCCTCTCGCCTTGATCCTGCACTATGGGGTCATTCTTCGCGAAGAGAGATATCTCACCGCGAAATTCGGTGAATCTTATCTGCAATTTAAAAGCGAAGTGCGTCGTTGGATCTAACGACGTCTAACATAACGGAGCCGCGGGGACGCGAGCGACATAGACGGGCAGCCCATCTGGGCGAGAGAGCGGCAGCGAATGAGTCAAACGCCCTGCAACTGATCGTCTCGTCAGTTTCTATTTGGAGTAGCTCGGCGAATTGTTCTTTCGCCCTCGGGAAGAAACAGTAATTGACTTCTGAAATGCAATGGTTGGACTTCACGCAATGAGATATGACGCGATCGTCATTGGCACTGGGCAGGCCGGACCATCGCTTGCGGTCCGGTTGGCGGGCACACGAATGAAGGTGGCGATTATCGAACGCAACCGGTTCGGCGGTACCTGTGTCAATACCGGCTGCATCCCAACCAAGACGCTGGTGGCAAGTGCGCGCGCAGCTTACGTCGCGCACCGGGGGGGCGACTACGGCGTGACGATTGGCAGCTCGATCATCGTTGACATGAAGAAGGTCAAAGAGCGCAAAGACGGCGTGGTCCGGCTCTCCAATGAGGGGTTAAAGAAATGGCTGAAGAACACTCAGAACCTAACCGTTTATGCAGGCCACGCACGGTTTGAAGGCCGGCATCGGGTTCGTGTCGGCGACGAACTTCTCGAAGCGGACCAAATTTTTATCAACGTCGGGGGACGTGCCTCCATTCCTCCGCTGCGCGGCATTGATCACGTGAGCTACTTGAACAATTCAACGATGATGGACGTGGACTTTCTGCCCGAGCATCTGATCGTCATCGGCGGAAGCTATGTGGGGCTGGAGTTTGCTCAAATGTACCGCCGCTTCGGCAGTGAGGTCACCGTTGTGGAAAGGGGGCCGAGGCTGATTCAGCGTGAAGACGAAGACGTTTCCGAAGCCATCAAAACAATCCTCGAAGGCGAAGGCGTCAAGATCCGGCTGAGCGCTGAATGCATCGCGTTGGAACAACGCGGCGACAAGGTGGCCGTCATTGTTGATTGCCGAAGCGGCGATAAAACAGTCATCGGCTCGCATACGCTTCTCGCGGTCGGTCGCGTGCCGAACACCGATGATCTCGGTCTGGAAAACGCGGGGATTGAAGTCGATCAGCGCGGTTACATCAAAGTTGATGATCAACTCCGCACCAATGTGCCCGGCATCTATGCTCTTGGGGATTGCAACGGACGCGGAGCCTTCACTCATACCGCATACAACGATTATGAAATTGTCGCGGATAATCTTTTGGACGGCGACCAGCGCCGCGCGACCGACCGGATCCCGGCTTACGCCCTTTATATTGATCCGCCGTTGGGCAGAGCCGGAATGACGGAGGCGGAAGTGCGAAAGTCAGGAAGGAAGGCTTTGATCGGAAAGCGTCCGATGACCCGCGTCGGCAGGGCAGTGGAGAAAGGCGAGACACAGGGATTCATGAAAGTTTTGGTGGACGCCGAGACGAAAGAGATCTTTGGAGCGTCTCTCCTGGGAGTCGAGTGCGATGAGGTGATTCATTCGATTCTTGACGTGATGTACGCCAAAGCGCCATACACCGTGATTCAACGCGCCGTGCACATTCATCCGACGGTGACAGAATTGATTCCGACCATGCTCGGCGAGTTGAAGCCGTTGGAGTGAACGAGACTGAAAGTAAAGTTGACCAATTTCGGAGGCCGAAGACGCCTTCAACGCGCAAAGCGGCACCATTGGGGCATCCATTTTTCACCGAGTCTTGCGCGCTGAATCGATTAGATTGAAAAAACAAATGGACATGGAAACGGACGGACTCCCGAAGCTGGACACCGTCATCGTTGGCGAAGTCCAGGTGCTCCTCGCTGAAAAACGAACTGCGCTGGCTGCCTTGCGCACCGGTATCGCCGTATTCGCTTTGCCTCTGTCCGTCCTGAGCGCGCTCATCGCAACGTCGCGCTATTACAGCATGGAGAAGGTGATGCCTCTGCTGGCGCCGCTGATGCTCCTGAACCTTGGTCTGGTGGTGCTCGGCACGTGGCTGGTCTTCCGTTCAATCCACCGGATTCGCCACTTCGAGCACCGCATCAAAGAGCTCAGCGAAAAATATCGTTCGCTCGCGGAGTTTATAGAGTAGCGCCAATCGTCGAAGGCCGAAGGTCAGCCATTACAAATCAGAGCCTGCGACTGACACAGCCGCCTCCACACCGTTTGTCTGGATTCAAGCCAGCGACGAATATCCAGACTGATGCGTGCAGTCGTTATCACATCTCATGGTGGGGTTGCCGGAATCGGTGTGATGGAGGTCGAACCTCCACCGGCGCCAGTGGCTGATCGCGTCCGCGTCCGTGTGCACGCGGCGGGACTGAACCACGCCGATATTTTGCAACGGCGCGGCAGCTATCCCGCGCCTCCGGGTTATCCGCAGAACATTCCTGGTTTGGAATTCGCCGGTGAAGTGGAGGCAATC
>DASXSC010000184.1:0-36337 GCA_036506215.1 Pyrinomonadaceae bacterium
GATGACAATGCGTTGGTTGATTACAGTCGAGCGATCCAGCTCAACGCTAATTTCAGGCAGCCATATTCAAACCGAGGAATTCTGTATTCCCGAATGCAAAAATTTGCCGAGGCCGCAGCTGATCTAAACCATGCGATTGAGCTTGATCCTAGCTTTGCCCAAGGCTACATGAACTTTGGTGTAATGCTCGGTAGCCAGGGCGCGTGGCCTGATGCGATTCGGTATTTTGAGAAGGCCCTTCAATTAGGTTTTCCCTTGGCTGCTCAGTATATCGCTTTGGCGCGAAAGAGAATGCAGAGCGCGCGAGTCTCCAAGGGAGAAGTTTAGCCCGAAAATCTTGTCACGCTATGGTCACGTGACTCGATGAAAATCACTGTCAAAGCATGTCAATTGGTGCAAAGTCGAAGAGGTCTGTAACGGCGGCAAGTTGTAATGAATGTTAAAGTTGTGTGACTCGATGTCACAAAATGCAAAGTTCCAAGGGCGCTTTCATAACCCCAAGGTCGGCGGTTCGATCCTGCCCCCCGCTACCAATCTTCTCCTGAGTTTTCCATCACTTACGAAACAGCGGCAGATTGCAGGGAGCGCCGCATTTACGCAGTCCTGAAGCTCATACCAAGTTGGCAAGGCAAATAAGTTGACTTTGCGGGCGCACCCGGAATATCGTCGCCATCGATCACATTGGCTCGTTTCCTTATACGGTTATTTCCTTGCACGAATTTCCGGTTTACCTGACCTCGACTAATAATTACGGTCCCTCGCATGTGGTTCAAACTCATAGTGCTGATCAGCCTTTGCGTCCCAATAAGTTCCTCGATCGTTCGGGGCCAGGACCAGACTAAGAAGATGTCTTCCCCAGCCCCGGTCAATTCCGGATCGGTGACACAGCGCGTGACGCAGGAAGGCGTCTCCGTCGAGTTTTCCGCAAACCCGGTTTCGACCGGCTCGGGTAAGGGCGCTGAATTGTTGGCAGGCACCCAGAGTGTGGTGCGCTTCAGGATCGCCGACGCAAATGGTGGCAAGGCGCTTACAAATTTGCGGCCCGCCGTTTGGATCGACGTGCATGATCCGGGCCAGGCGAGTGATTCGCGAAGGTGCCGCGAGAAAATCCAATCATTTCTGCAACCCAGTTTTGATAGAAGGCCCACCGTTGACCTCAATGCCTATTTCATTCTGGCCCTGAATGGTGAGCCGAATATTTCGGTGATCGATCCGTATGGAGGTTTTGGGGGGAGTAAGTTGTTCACGCTAATTCCGCTCGCCAGTTCCGGAGCCGACTGGGTAATCAGTCGTGATCGCAAGAAGCTTTTTGTCTCGATGCCAGGCGCACGTCAAGTTGCAATCATCGATACGGTGAATTGGAAAGTGAGCACAAATATCCATACGGGTATCAATCCCTCCCGACTCGCGCTGCAACATGACGACCGTTATTTGTGGGTCGCAGACGACGATACATCGTCAACAGCCAGTGGTGTCACAGTGGTCGATACGATTTCCCTCAACGTGGTGGCTACGCTTGTTACCGGGGAGGGATCTCATGAAATTGCTCTCGATGATGAGGACAACCGGGCCGTAGTCACCAACAAGCAAGCTGGCACAATTTCAGTAATCGATGTTCGTACACTCGCCAAGGTTACTAGCTCAAGAGTCGGCTCACTACCGTCAGCGATAGCCTTTTCCGGTCTCAGCAAATCCTTCTATGTCGCGAATGAGGGAGACGGAACAATAGTCGAGCTTGATGGATCGGGTCGCGAAAAGCGGCGAATGACGGCGGAATCGGGTCTGGGCGCCTTGAAGCTCACATCCGATGGGCGGTTTGGGTTTGTAGTGAACAGATTGAGGAATAACGTTGCGATCTTCGATGTGGCCTCAGGCAAAATCATTCACATTGTGCCTGTTGGTCCGGCCCCGGACCAGGTCACTTTTACCAGAGACTTTGCTTACGTGCGTTCCTCCGGCAACGAGTTTGTGACGATGATCAAGATCGCCGAACTCGGCAAAGAGGCAGCGCTCAGTCGTTTCCCGGCCGGTCAGAAGGCGCCACAGGAATCACGTTCCCGGTCGATTGCGGCTGCGATCGTTCCCTCGCGGGGAGATGGGGCGGTGCTGGTCGCCAACCCAGCAGACAAAATGATCTATTTTTACGCTGAAGGCATGGCTGCCCCAATGGGCAGTTTCCAGAATTATCGACGCGAGCCAAGAGCGCTGCTGATAGTGGATCAGAGTCTACGGGAAGGTAATCCCGGTGAGTACACAACCACCGTAAACCTTAGCGAAGCGGGTCAATACGATGTTGCTTTTTTGCTGGATTCGCCGCGGCTGGTTAATTGTTTCCAATTAGAGGTAGCCGAGAATCCGAGTTTGACAAAGCCCGCCGGCGTTGCGATGGGAATCGATCCGGTCGCTAAGGATGAAATCGCGGCGGTCGATAAAACTCATAACCTACGTTTTAGAGTGATCGACTCCCATTCCAACAAGCCAATAACGAATCTCAATGAGGTAGAGGTGCTGGTCTTTTTGGCGCCGGGGATTTGGCAGCAGCGCGCCTGGGCCAAGGATCTCGGGGAGGGATTGTACGAAACCAGCTTTGTGCCTCCGAAGGCGGGCGTCTACTATGTTTTTTTTCGAAGTCCGTCGTTGAAGACAGAATTCAATCAGGTTCAGCCACTAATTTTGCAAGCGGTGAAGAAGTGACATGGAGTGATCGATTGAAAGATGAAATAGCAACAATGAAGAGACCAAGAATGCGACAAATATGTGACTGCGAAATCCGCCGAGCTGGCGATCGCCAACGGGCGCGTTGGGCCTTGCTTCTGGCGGCGGTTGTTGGTCTGAGCGTTTTGGCTGTGGCAGCGAACGCGCAAGAGAAAGATTCGCCTCCGGCTCAGGCGGGCGCTCAAGCAAATAAAACGAAGGCGAAGCAAGAAAATGCCGCCGCGGGGTATTTTGGTGAGGTTGAACTCGTCAATCAAAACGGCGAGAAGATGCGCCTCTATAGTGATCTCCTGAAGGGAAAAGTAGTGGTCATCAACTCGTTTTTCGCGACCTGCCAGGGTAGTTGCCTGCCGCTGAATCGCAATCTGGAAAAAGTGCAAGCGGCGATGGGCGATCATATCGGCAAGGACCTCTACATTATTTCGATTAGTGTGGACCCGACAGTGGACACCCCTTCGCGGCTGAAAGACTACGCTAAGAAACTTAACGCGAAACCGGGCTGGTATTTTCTTACTGGAGAAAAGGAAAAAATCGATTTGGCCTTATACAAGCTCGGTCAATATGTTGAGAACAAGCAAGATCATCTGAATATCTTCATTATTGGTAACGAACGCACCGGCTTATGGAAAAAAGCTTTCGGTCTGGCGCGCAGCGAGGAACTGGTAAAGGTCGTGGAGAGCGTACTCAACGATAAACCAGAGGAGAAGTAAGACTGCCGAGTGAATAAAAAGAATCCAGTTGCGAAGTGGCCGTTGCTCTTTACCGGGTTCGGGCTGGTGATGGTTTGCTTCTCCTTGAGCCGCTTCGGCTCGATGGTCGTCACTGCTCAGAATTCGTTGACCACGAGTGAAAGCCGCGGCAAACAAATTTACACTCAGGGAACCAGTCCCTCGGGAAAGGATGTGTTCGCTTACTTGGGCGATCCGTCGCTCGAATTGCCGGGCAGCGCTATGCCCTGCGCAAACTGTCATGGCCTTGATGGGCATGGAAAGCCCGAAGGAGGCGTCTCGCCAACAAATCTGGCTTGGGAGGTGCTGACCAAGCCCTACGGGGTGACGCACCCCAACGGTCGCAGCCATCCTCCTTACACCGAGCGAGCGTTGGAGTTGGCAATCACATGCGGAACGGATCCGGGCGGAAACAAGTTATTGAACGTTATGCCGCGATACGCGCTGTCGGTCCAGGATTTGGCCGACCTGGTGGCGTACTTGAAGGTGGTTGGAAAAGATCTCGATCCGGGAATCAGTGAACGCAACATCGTGTTAGGCACGGCAGGTCCGACAAAAGGTCGTCTGGCTGACATAAGTCAGGCTAGCCGAGCGGTTACGGCAGCATTCTTCGATGAGTTGAATAGCCAGGGCGGGATTTATGACCGTCGGTTTGAAGTGAAGTTTCTTGAGACTGCCGAAACACCCGCTGCGACTCGCGCCGCGATGGATCGTTGGTTAAAAGACGGTGAAATTTTTGCGTTGTCCGGAGTTGTTATGGCCGGCTTCGAAAAGGATCTGCTACCTCTGATTGCGAACCGTGAAGTCCCGCTAATTGGTCCTTTAACGCTTTATCCTGAAACCGGGACGCCCTTGAATCGACAGGTCTTTTACCTGTTGTCGGGTGTCGAAGGCCAGGCTCGCGCGTTTGTCGAGTTTGCTGCCAGTAAAGCAGAACTCAAGAACCAATCGATCGCGGTGGTGTTTACTCAAGGTGAGAGCAGCTCCAAGTTGTTGCAAGCCATCAGCGAAGAAAACAAGCGAGCCGGCTTCGGGAAGCCGCGAGCTTTTGACTATTTGGCTGGACAGTTTGATGCGGCTTCCACGGCGAGACAACTAAAGACGGCAAACTCTAACCTCGTTTTCTTCTTAAGCGGTGGTAAGGATGTTCTCTCGTTCCTGGCTGAGGCGGTGAAAATAGATTGGTACCCCTCCATTTTTATAGTCGGCGCCAGTAGCGAGATTTTCGGAGCCCCTCTCGCCTTCAGCGAAAAGATCTTTTTATCATTTCCGACTTCGCCGGCTGATCAGAGCCCCGAGGGCGTACGAGAGTTCAGCGCCCTGGCTGAAAAATATAAGCTTCCGAAGGAGCATCTGGCGGCCCAACTTTCCGCCTTTAGCTCAGCCAAAATTCTGACCGAGGCGATCCGGCGAGTGGGGAAGGACCTAAGCCGCGAAAAATTGATTCAAGCGCTCGAGGGACTCTACGAATATCAGACCGGTTTGACTCCGGCAATTACTTACGGACCTAATCGACACATCGGAGCGATGGGAGCGTATATCATCAAAGTCGATCTGAAAGAGAAACAGTTCGTGCCGGCCGCAGGATGGATTAGCGTTAATTGAGGAAAGGGAATGGTTGGATCAACTTTGAGAGAGAAATCCATGAAGGGGTTGAGCATTGTATTGGCTTGGGGACTGATGTGTGCATGGGCGCCAGTGGGTAGCCTTCCTTCGACCCTGGCTCAGAGTCGGCAAAAAGCGGCACGGAAAGACTTACGTTACTCCTGTCCCATGCATCCCGACGTAATCTCGTCCAAACGCGGCAAGTGCCCGCGTTGTGGCATGACCCTTCGAACCGTAAGCCGGGCGCCCATTAGCGGTCCGACACCAATCCCTGCAATCAGAGACACCGAGGATTCACTCTCTTTCTCTTCATCACAAATCCCCGACTCGAAAGTCCTCGATCAGAATGGCAAGTCGTTAAATTTCTACAGCGATCTTATTAAGGGCAAGACGGTTGCTATCAACTTCATCTTCACAACGTGCACCACTATCTGCCCGCCGTTAACCGCTACCTTTCGGAGAGTGCAACAGGAATTGGGAAGGACCGGTCAAAACGTGCAATTGATATCGGTCAGTGTTGATTCATCGGTCGACACTCCGGAACGGCTTCGCGACTTCGCTGCGAAATTCAACGCCGGACCTGGGTGGACGTTCGTGACTGGTGAGAAGGCCGAGATAGATCGTCTGCTCAGAGCTTTAGGAGTGGCGGTCGCGAACAAGAATGACCATACGCCAATGATTCTTATCGGGAACGATGTGAGTGGCTTTTGGACCAGGAGCTACGGCCTCTCATCACCGGCAACGTTGATTAAGACCATGACGGACGTCGCCAGTCACAAGTAGAGGGCGCGTCTAGTGATTCACCTGTTGGCCGATGGTATGTACCAGGTATGAGCGAATCCCGCTAAAACAATGCGGAGTGAAGGCGCTTGAGAGTGACCGAAGCCAAACCTGGGGCCACCGTTGCGATCAGATTCAAGTTAGAGGTGCTCTGCCAGATTAGTTCAGGAGTCAGCACTCGGAATCGAGCCCGGTAATGGTCCAGCCTCTCCGGAACATCTAACCCAGTTCCAATGCAGGCAAGAATCGACCTTTCGCGTTCGATGCCGACTGAACCCAATTGCTCCAGGTCGCGGATCAGACTTTCTGGCAGTCCGCCGTCAGAGCAACTGAAGGATACCCGGTCAGAAGATAAGCTCAACACCTCGAATGAGAGGTGATGGCGGTTCAAAGCTCGACGGATCGTCGTCATGAATCCGTTAGCTGGATTCGCAAATGGTCTGACTTCAATCGTGGTAACGTTTGGTTTATGCGCGAGGATCTTTACAATACCTGCCTGCTTCGGAGCCTCGCATATCAAGGTGCCAACCTTCGAAGGAGCCAAGGAGTTGCGAACGCTGATGGGAATCTTCTGGCCCATCGCCGGGTGAATTGTTCGAGAATAAAGTACTCTTGCTCCGAAACGCGAAAGCTCAAGGGCCTCTGCGAAAGATAATTGAGGCACTGTAATAGCAGTGGGAACTAGGTGGGGATCCGCGGATAGTATTCCATCTACGTCCGTCCAGATTTGTGTTTCACGCGCGCCAAGTGCGGCGCTAATAATTGTCGCAGTGAAGTCCGAACTGCCGCGTCCCATGGTGGTAGTCGCTCCATTACGAGAGGCCCCAATGAATCCACCCATTACGGGAATCCGTTTCTTCTGCAAAATGGGGTGGAGTTCAGCCTGCATGCGATGAAAAGTTTGGGGAAACAAGGGCTGCGCATTACCGTGCTTATGATCGGTCAGAATGCAGCGTCGCGCGTCGACATAAGAAGCGGCAAGGTCTCGCTCTTTTAGTATCACCACCAGCAGGTTAGCTGAAAGTTGCTCGCCGTGTGATGTTACTGAATCGAGCACCTCTCTCGAGCCGGTCGAACGCGAACGATGAGCTTTGTTAAGCTCACCGATGATGTCGCGCCGCGAATCCGCTACCAGCCGCTCGATTTTTCGGCGCGACCTTACACCCAATCCGCGCGCTACCTGCAAATGGCGTTCGAGGTGTTCTTCAAGAGTCTGAATTGCGGGGGCTGCGCCCGCCCGAGCGGCGATTCGCACGCTCGCAATCAAGGCGTCAGTAACCCCGCTCATCGCTGAGACGACGATTACCAAACCAGCATGGTTCCGCTCGTGGATGATTTGCCCCACACGGTCAAACGCTTTGGCGTCTTTGACAGAAGTACCCCCGAACTTCATCACTGTAATGTTTGATGGCAAGAGCTTTCCTTTCGTGGAGAATGAGTAAACAACTGGCATTCTCGCTCCCACATGCGAGCGCCACTGTGCCTACTCTAAAGGAGTTCTTCCTTCTAGCAACAAAAATTGCTTGACACGAAACCTTAGGAGAATTAGGCTTCGCTAGTCAATAAATAACAGATACCTTGCTAAGTTATTTTCTGTTTGAAAACGGGGATTGGGCCAAACCCATTTCCAACCTAATCCTGGTTTCCAACCCTAGAGTCTCTCAACTCTCGAAGTCGTCCACACGAGAAGGAGGAGTAACGATGCTCACTCGTAATCGCTTCCTCAAAGACTTGGCCGCTGTCTTGCCACTAAGTTTAATAATCGCAGCAGGTGCGATCGTAGCGAACGGGCAGGCCACACCGGGTGCCGTAACCGTACAAGCTGATCCGACGCACTCGGCGGTTACCTCCGGCAACGCTCCGGAAACGGGGGCCAAAGTAGAGGCTACCGCGAGGCCGGCGGCCGAGAAAGGCGATCCAGCTGCAGCGACGCAGTCACCGACGTCGCCACTCGTTCCTCAAGTTTGTCGAAACACTGTCACTGCGAAGGTGGTAGCGCTGCCACAACCGATCATGTTGAACCGCCTCGGAGCGGCCATCCCCGACGCCTTAATCTTTGCCCTTATGAGTGACACCGTCGCCACTGTCTCTGGTGGAAACACGACCTACCAACTCAAGCCCAACAAGAGAGCGCGGCCCCTCGTATTGCGCGCCAATGTCGGAGACTGCGTGAAAATCACGCTCACGAATGGAATTCCGACGAACAAGTTCACAAGCACGGTGGTTGGCGGAGCCACGACCGGCACGACCGAAGTCTCCTTGCATGTTCAGGGAATGGAGTGGGTAAACGGACCAGTCGATGACGGGTCGTATGTCGGCACAAACGACTCAAGTTTAGCGAGCGCTCCTCCTCCTCCGGCACCTACACCTTCTCCGATGCCGCCGAATACACAGACGTACACCCTGTTTGCCCGCGCCGAGGGCACTTTCATGATGTACACGATGGGCGACACCAGCACGAATGGCGATCAACTCACGCGAGGACTTTTCGGCGCTTTGAACGTTCAGCCTTCCGGAGTTGACGCCAACGGAAACCCGTGGGGATCCGAATGGTATCGAAGCCAGGTCAGCGCAGATGATCTATCGCTGGCCACTTACAACGCCAATCGCCCGGACCAGGTGCCCCCGGGCAGCCTTGTCTGTTCGCCTCTAAACGGTCCGAATTGTAAATTCACTGTCAATGGCAAAACGGTGCAGGTGATCAAGACACCTGATTTGGGTACTGGTCCCGGGTTGGTCAAAGGTGGCTACTTGAACACTCTGGATAACCATCCGCTGATTCAGTATGACGCTGTGTACCCAGCGAAGCGTCTCGATGGAACCCCAATTCCTGCGGATTTGGTTGGTGTTCCCATCCTGAGGATGGTCGACAAAAGTAACAACATCGTGCACGCAGATCTCACCGCGATGATTACCGGACCAAAGGCAGGAAGATTTCCTGGAGCCAATGGTAATCCGAACAAACCTGATCCGCCTTGCACTCCAACGTCGTCGAATCCGGTTTTCTGCGCCAATCCAGCTTCACCTGATCGTAAACAGCCGTATCGCGAGGTTACGGTGATCTATCACGGCGGATTGGGTCCAATCGCCAAGCAAGCATTTCCAATTCTCGATAATGCTCCTGCGAATGCAACGGCAGCACAGAAGCAACTGGCCTTCATGAGTCAGGCTGGGCAGGATGCTTTTGCGATCAACTATGGCACCGGTGGAATTGGCGCGGAGATTTACGCCAACCGTGTCGGCGTAGGTCCGATGGGCGATTGCGCCGATTGTAAGTTTGAGGAGTTCTTTCTGAGCGCGTGGTCAGTCGGCGACCCGGCAATGCTGGTCGATAGGCCAGCTAACGCTAATATTCGGCCGCCCCTGCCGCCGAGCCCGGCAGTGCCTCCGGTTCCGCCGCCTCCGCCTCTGTGTACGACGGCAGAACTTGAAAACCCATCCTCGTTGCTTGGTGCTCCGAAGTGTGCGAACGCGAGACAGCCTACGAACGGTTTCCCATACACGCTGGCGCCACTACCGAAAGCCACCCGAGCCTACTACCCGGATGATCCTTCCAATGTCTATCACAGTTACATCAACGATCACTTGAAGTTTAGGATTCTTCACGGTGGTCGGGACGTAACCCACGTCCATCACCAGCATGCGCATCAATGGCTCCAGTCGCCTAACAGTGACGAATCGAGCTATCTCGACAGTCAGATGATTAGTCCGGGAGCCAGCTACACGCTCGAGATGGTCTACAACGGTAGCGGCAACCGAAACAAGGTTGTGGGCGATTCGATCTTCCACTGCCACTTCTATCCACACTTCGCGGCCGGCATGTGGGCCATGTGGCGGACGCATGATGTATTTGAATCAGGCACTCTTGTCTACCCGCAAGGCACACAGGTGAACGGTCAGGACGTCAGCAATGAAGTTGTGCCAGGAGCACGCGCGTTGCCGGATGGTGAGATCACTACCGGGACCCCCACTCCGGCAATTGTGCCGTTGCCGACTCTGCCGATGGCTCCGCTGCCTGCTTACGCGCAAATCAAGAACAACGTACCGGTGGACGGCTCGCCGACGCCGATCACAGTAGGCGGTCAAGTGGTTATCGGCGGTACATGTCAGGCCAACCAGGTGAACGGTATCGACGTAATTGGTGGATGTGCTAACGGAGCCACCGTAAACGGCACGGTTATTAACAGCCAGTATTCTTTCGCGCTAAGCAAGATGGTAGGACAGCTCCTGCCGTCAAAGACGATTACGAACCCGGGCTTCCCATACTTCATTCCGGGAATTGCCGGCGCGCGCGCTCCACACCCACCACTTGATTTCGCCAAGGACGCATCTGGTTTCCTCGACGGTGGTTTACCGCGGCACGTGGTAACAGGCGGCTCGATCAAATTTGAGAGCCACAGCCTCACGGATTGGAGTAAGGATCTGGCAACGATGTCGGCGCTGCAACTTCCGGAGGATGGAACTAAAGTTGAGCAGGCCGCAATGGCCTACTTCGGAAAGCGATGTTATGCAACATCTCTGCCCGACGGCACTCCCGGAAGTTGTCCATCTTCCAATAGCACGCCGCCGCAGAGCACCTTACTTTCTCCACCGACAGGCTTTGTGCTGAACGGATTGCCGAGAAAGAATCCCGCCGGCAATGCCGCGGAACAATTGGGAGCGCAGCCCGGGGCGCCATTTGCCGATCCGGCGATCACTGACAATGGTGTGGCTACTGGAAACTTGCGCAGGTACAAAGCAGCGGCGATCCAACTCGACGTCACTTTCAACAAATCCGGATGGCACTATCCGCAGCAGCGCATGCTCACCTTGTGGGGTGACGTAGCGCCGACGCTAAAGTTTCAGTTTGGAAATCCCTCGAGCGGCCGCAAGCCCGAACCACTCTTCTTCCGTGGGAACACAGGGGACATCATCGAGTACTGGCACACGAATCTGGTGCCCAACTATTACCAGCTCGACGCATTTCAGGTGCGTACTCCCACTGATATTCTCGGCCAGCACATCCATCTGGTGAAGTTTGATGTGACGTCTTCAGACGGCGCCGGCAACGGCTTTAACTATGAAGACGGCACGTTCAGTCCCGAAGAAGTTCAGGATATCATCAAGGCGCTTAACGATGCCAAGGCGGCCGACCCAACAAAAGGTTGGACGCCTTGTCCAGGGTGCACGGCAACGTTGCGTCCGCCCCAACCTCCTCCGGCTCAAATTTGCGGTGGACCTAACCCGCCGGCCCAGTGTGCGACCGAGTGGTTAGGCGCCCAGACGACAATTCAGCGTTGGTACTTGGACCCGCTGGTAGATGACGCTGGAGTTGACCGAACACTGCGCACTGTCTTCACGCACGATCACTTTGGTCCTTCGACGCATCAACAGGCCGGACTCTATGCCGGATTGCTGGTGGAGCCACAGGGTTCAACCTGGACGTCCAACGATGGCACACAAACGTTTGGTTCGCGGCTCGACGGCGGGCCCACAAGTTGGGAAGCCAGAATCCTTCCGCAAAACACCGCAGACAGTTATCGAGAGTTCATGCTGGAGTTTCAGGATCTGCAACTAGCGTATCAAATGGTTCACGGAGCAGAGCAGCCTATCAATCCACCCACGGTTGATGGAAAGATCCAACCAACGCTGGTAACCACCGGACTTCCCGGGGTGCCTGCCGGAACCCAGTCGGTCAACTACTCAAACGACCCGATAGCTTTGCGCCTCGGAGATCCCAGCGTGTTTCCGCCACCGAGCAAGGTCAGCGACCTTTCCTATGTCTATGACAACTCTGTGTACGCATCCCTGCATCCGGGACAGTCCGCTGACCCAGCGACGCCAGTGATGCGTGCTTATCAGAATGACAAGGTGCAATTACGATTGCTCGTCGGTGCTCACGTGTTCGCGCATCAGTTTCTATTTGAGGGGCCGACCTGGTTGGCCGAACCGTCATGGAAGAATTCCGGATATCGAAGTATTCAGGCCATGGGTTTGTCCGAGCACTTTGAATACCTATTCAACGTGCCGTCCTCATCAGCACCCAGCATTCCGCGCAAATGTCCTGACGGCATGTCGGCGGCCAACTGCGTGGACTATCTCTACAGTCCGAGTTTCGATCAGTTTGGCTTGTCGAACGGCTTGTGGGGTTTGTTCCGTTCCTACAGCCCAACCACAGTGGCGACTGGATTAAAGCCATTGCCAAATAACGCAGTGGCCCCTTCAACGAATGTGATCTACAAAACTTGTCCCGCCGGTGCCACAATGCGGACCTTCAACCTCTCGGCAGTAACAGCCCAGAAGGCTCTATCCGTTCGTAGTCCGATCTCAGGCACTAACAAAGGGCAGATCGTGCTTAACAATCGGGGGAATCCGAACGATCAACTGGCCGTGATATACCCATCCGGCGGTCCCGTCCCACAGACAACTGGAATTATGTATGTGCGGAATGAGGACCTTGACCCGGGTGGTCTACTCACGAAAGCTCCGATTGAACCGCTGATTTTGCGCGCGAATGCCGGTGACTGTATCGAAGTGAACTTGACCAACAAGATCGATCCGACTGGCGCCGATCTTTACGCGCATAATTTCGCGATGGCCACCCCCTTCAACATCCCGCCATACGCAAGCAAGTCTTCAAGGTACGTCGGACTTAATCCGCAACTGCTGTCATACGATGCAGCCAAGAGTTACGGCATTAATGTTGGGTGGAATAGCCAGGGACAGACCGATCAGGTGGTGTCGTTCGGCAACACAGTGAAGTATCAATGGTACGCCGGCAAGGTCGGCAGAGACAGTAACGGAACCACCCACACGCCGGTCGAGTTTGGTTCACTGAACCTGTTCCCGTCAGATCCCTTGTTCCAGAACATCAATGGACTCTTTGGTCAGATGATCATCGAGCCTGCTGATTCGAAGTGGAAATGCGGGGAAGCGGGGAACCTCGGTTATTGCGATCCGCCGTTGCCGGGCGCTCCCCCTGCCCCGTATCCGCCAACGTCACGCGCGTCGGCAACTGTGACCATGGCGAACGGCAGCGAGTTCCGAGACTTCGCGGTGATGATCAGTGACGCGATGATCAGCAACAACAACAACCCGAGTAAGCCCCTTCAGGCCCTCGGCGCAGTCAACTACGGCACAGAGCCGCAAAATTTCCGTTATGCAAACTTTGCTACTTCCGATTTTTCCTGCTTCGCCTCGAACAATTTGATCAAGCCAACGCAGCAGGATCCGAAGACACCGATTTTCACAGCGGCGGAAAAAGATAACGTGCGGTTCCGCTTCGCTCATCCGTTCGGGACCGGCGCGTCGCAAGTCATCACCCTGCACGGGCACGTGTGGCCACGGAACCCGTACGCGAAAGACTCAACGGTGATTGGTTCAAACAATCTCTCGCAGTGGATAGGGTCGCGCGATAATCACGGTTCAGGAGACCACTTCGAAATCCTAATCGACAGGGGCGGTGGCAAGGCCAAGGCGGGTGACTACTTGTACATTGGTTTCGTTCCTACTCAGGCGAAACAAGGTGGATGGGGCCTTTTCCGTGTGGGCTCCGTCAACAACACCGGGACGTTGAAGCCGAATGCGGCGTGCAGTCAGATCCTGCCTCCGCCGGCGGAATACACCTATCCGGCGAAGAATGACGACTTGGATCGGTTCAACAGGAAACCATTCGGCGCCGAGCAGCCGAAGCCTCAGCCATAGATTCTGCTCAATTTGCCAAGCCTTGCGGTGGCTGGTTCTCGGAACACGCAGTCTGATGTGCTGACGCGATTATTTGCACCTCGCAACGAACAGCAAACGACACGAAGAGATCGCTCTGCTCTCACTAAGGAGGAAATTATGGGCGGAAAAAAAGGGGGCGGTGGTGGCGGAGGCGCTACAGTAGATGTTTGGCTTAAGAAGGCGACAGCCGCCGCAATCCTTAAGGCTCTCCAGAACCCATCAACGCTGGAAGGTGCCGTCGACATGGTGCTTACCCGGCAGACTGCAATGGATCTGCTCAATGCTTTGATCCTCGCACTTGGCATTGTTTCGTGGGGATGTGGCAAAGGCAAGAAGGGCAAAGGCGGTAAGGGCAAGGGTAAAGGAAAAGGTAAAAAGGGAGGCGGCGGCAAGAAGTACAACAAGGCGAAATATTATGGCAAGGGCAAACCCAAAGGTAAGCCAAAAGGTGGCGGCAAACCGACAGGTGGCGGCAGCAAGCCAAAAGGCGGCGGCAAACCGACCGGCGGCAGCAAGCCAAAAGGCGGCGGCAAACCGACTGGCGGCAGCAAGCCAAAAGGCGGCGGCAGACCGACAGGTGGTGGCAAGAGGGGTGGTAAGTAAGGGTTGGGCCAGACTGGATTAGGTTCGGCTGGCTCTTTCCGTTAACCCCGGTTCGCAGCAATCCTTGCACGCGTTCGACTCGTCCGCGCCTACAGTGCGGTTGGTCGGACTCGCGTTCACGGCTCACACCAACCCAACTAGTTTTGTGAAAAGACCCGGCTTTGAAACGTAGTCATGAAAAACCTTGGAAGGCGATCCAGTGCTGCCCGCTTGTCCAAGCTTCTCCGCCTTGAGCTTCGCGGGAATCAACGGCTGAATGATCTGTTTGATGAATTCCTCACAACGGCAAACTACCGCCGCGATCTCTCTAAAAGACTCCTGACCATGAGCCGGCAGAAGCGCGGCGTGCCCTGGGAAATAAGACGGCTCGCAATTCTGATGCTTGAGCATCAGATCCTGAAACTAGATCCTGCAAATATTTCTGAGTTTGAATTCCTGCTGAGGCAACTGGGTCTCAAGCCGCCGCGCGGGCGTGCCAACACGGTCATCGCTGACGTGTTGAAGCAGGGTTATTCAACCACCGACTCATCGCAGTTTGTGTTGGAACTGCGACGTAGGCTCCAACGACTCGATCACGTTCACAAGGGGATCAACGGCAAGAACATATCTGATGCCGCTCTTCATCGTTTCTGGAACTGTTCTCGTTGCGAGTGCCGCCTATCTCTCTCGCGATATCTCTTTACTCCTGAAGAGGTCGTCAACCGCATAGTCGGAGATCTGCAAGTGACTGCCGGCGTCGCCGACCATGACTCTGAGCGGCCACCCTTTCTCGATGGC
The DNA here is from genome assembly GCA_036506215.1 of Pyrinomonadaceae bacterium. Classification (GTDB taxonomy): domain Bacteria; phylum Acidobacteriota; class Blastocatellia; order Pyrinomonadales; family Pyrinomonadaceae; genus PSRF01. Next base: position 14,913 of record DASXSC010000184.1, read on the forward strand.
GAAGTCGCTCATGGGTTAGACGTCCTGCCGGACTTTGAAGCAAAGATTCTGAAGGGACTCTGCAAGGCTGCGAATGTCTACTGGGTTTCGAAAACGACCAGCTCTGAAATTAATTCGCTGGTCGAGTATCCATTAACTACCGTAGTGGTTGTGATCAAGCCTCCCGGCAGCGACATCGAGTTTGAGATAAAAAGGGCGGGCAGGAAAAGCGACAACGCGCTAAGCGTCGTTTACGCCCGCAATGGCTATACAGTTCCGCCATCTCATCGGCTGGACGGCGGCTGCATGCAATGGCTCCTAAGATTTGAGGCGAACGCAGCCGCCAAATTCTCGCGGATTTATCGTCTGGTGCATGGCACGAATGCGCCAATCGCAAACTATGTATCCCGGTCGACGATATTCTCGGTTCCGGTGGCCAAGACCGAAGTGCAGACGGTTCCCTACTTCACCGACCGGCAGGTGTTTGGGTCGGGATTTGAACAAATGCGAGTCGCCATGTCTGAATCAGTGGCGGATTTTACCGATGAGAACGGCAGGAAGTTACCTCCCCTTCCTGGCGATCTCGGACTGACTGCTCACTTCATCAGTCACGTCGCGCCCGCCCAGGCAATTCTGAGTGGTACAAGTTCGCTTCGCCTCGATCGACTCGCTGCTTATCTTTCACCGAATGGCTCACAAAGATATTTTGTCGAAGGCCAGGGCGCGTCGTATTCGAACGAAGACGAGAAGCAATTCGCCGATTCACTCCTGGAAGAGGTGTTAGGATCGTACCGCCGGCCAAAAGCCAAATACCGGAACTACGGGCAATATTTGGCGGCTGCATTTGAGATGCCCGAGAATCGCGCGACGGCCAACAACACTTACACTTCATTGGTACAGCAGATAGCGAAGTTCTGGGGAACGCTTCTGGGCGTGAGAGGTTACTCGCGCGGCGAGTCGTTCGTCGGGCGAAATGTCGGGCTGAAGAGTTATTGGGGCTCGGGCGAGTGGAAGGTAAAGATCATTTTCATGGATCACGATGCGTTGGCCATTCCCGATCATAGCGTGCAGAACTTTCTAGCGCAGAATGCGTTGCCTGAAATGTTTCTGGACGAGCGTTACATTTGGGGCGGAACGAACGCGGCGCAGTTTTCTACCAGCGCAGTTGGTTTTCTTCGATGTATCTATAGGATCAGCGATGAGGTCTTTGAGCAGGGCCAGGTGTCTGCCTCCAAGGTGTTGCGAGAAGCTTATCGAAAGACCCAGGAAGCACTTCTAACAAATCCGAAGCTACGGGCGATATTTAACGACCAGTTCGTAAAGCGACTCCCGGATTGGGATACTTTCGTCACCGGCTATCTTCAACTCAACGGCGACAGGAAGGCAGCCGCGGCCTGGAAGAGAAAGATGAAAAGGGCGTTGGCAGCGAAAGGCTACCGGTCCGAGGCTTACGCCAAGTATGCCGAGGCCCTTGAAAAGAATCGGGCGTTTGTTGAGAAGTATCGAGACGTCTTTGACTGTTAACCAGACAACACTTGGAGTCTCCGCTTAAGAGGACATTAAGATGATGCGAAAAAAGCGCCGGATGATTTTGCTGATTTTGACTTTGGCAGTTGGCGCTGGGTTGATGAGCGTCGTCAGCCCAACCGCGTTCAGCTTGGCCACTCGGGGAACTCCGCCGCAAATGCCGGGGCCGATGCCGAACAGCTCTGGAAGTACATTACCTAAGGACAATTCTTACAAGTCTTGGAAGAATCCTCCGAATAAAGCCAGTCGGTACGTTCGTGTGGACGAGAAGCCGCACGGAGGTTGGATCGGACTTTATTTGAACGATGAAGCCTATGCATCAATCAGCTATCCCTCGAAACCGTTCGAGATGAAATATGGCTCGATAATCGTTAAGGAGAATTACTCTCTGCTCAAAGGCGATCCGAACAGTGAGCCTCCCCTCAATGCCGTACCCGTCGGTCTGACTTCGCTTACGGTGATGTACGAGATCAAGGCCTATCGGAGAGTGCCGGGTGAAGAAGAATGGTACAGGGTGATGTATGGATGCAAGAATGCGCAATGTGGAGGCGTGGTCAAGATATCGGATCAGGCGTTTGTTAATGAACAGATTCCGTTATCCGAAAGACGCGTTTACTTTCTTTAAGGGCGAAGTAGTGGCCGGGCAAGCCATGGCTTTGTATCGAATGTCATCAACGAGCGAATATTTCAAGTGATTCTCGTATGGCGATTATGTGTGGAAATTGAAGCCTTTTGCTCCGAAGTAAGTCGCGATCGCTGGCAGCGCAAATGGATCTAAGCTTAAGTACAAGGTGTATATTGTGACCGCAGTACTCTCTACGGACCAGCTCAGTAAATACCAGCACGACGGTGCGATCTTTCCGATCAGAGTATTCTCTGCGGCGGAAGCTTCCGTCTTTCGTGGAGCGCTTGACTCGGTCGTCGAAAGATGTGAAGGCGATCCGCCGAAGCGTTTGGGCAATCTGCATTTGTTTTTTGATTGGGCGTATCGCCTGGTAACGCATGAGGCTCTCCTGGATTGTATTGAGTCTGTGCTGGGGAGCGATCTTTTGATAGATGGCACGCTCGTGTTCTATAAGCGACCACAGGACTCCAGCTACGTTTCGTGGCATCAGGACAGTGTTTATTCCGGCTGGCACTTGACCCCCTCGACCTCCGCGTGGATCGCGCTCAGTCCCAGTAACGCCGCTAATGGCTGTATGCGTGTGATTCCGGGTTCACACAGGCTTGGGCAGCTCAGTCACGTCAACGTTCATGATGATGCGAACCTGGTTCGGCGCGGCGAGCGTGTCGAAGTTGTCGATGGAGCCGCGGCCGTCGACGTGGTGTTACAACCGGGTGAAATGTCGCTTCACGAAAGCACGATAGTTCATGGTTCGAATCCCAATGCTTCCGTGGAGCCGCGGATAGGATTTATCGTGCGGTTTGTGACCAGCGAGAGCACGAATCGAGAGAGACCGCTGCTGCGGGTGCGGGGCCAGGCCGACTGTCGCCATTTGCGGTTGGCAACGCCACCGCCCGAGATGGATCACCAGACCGCACTCTCGGCGTGGCGCGCAGCCAATCAGAGTTGAAGAATTCCGATTTTCAATTTGTCCTAAAGAGTTGGAGCCTGGATGCTGACACCGCTTCCTGATTCTGTGAACGTTAAAGTCTCCCCGGCGCTCGCAGACGATTTCCTAAAGGAAGCCCGGCAACTGCCTTTGTACGACAACAGAGAGTTTTACGTCACATCTTTGCAAGCGCACGTTCACAATCAAATTCGCGTGCGGTGTCAAGATGGGTTCGATTGGTTAATAGGTTCAATCACGGAACGGATTGCGCAATGGCCATATTGCGCTTTGATCCATGGTCTTTGTTTCGACGAAGGCAACCGTTTATTCGTTGCCATTAGTCGTGCCTTCGGAGAATTGGTGGCGCTGCCTTACCAAAAACCGCGGGCGCAGCTCGTGCACTATATTCAGCCGGCGACTGACATACCTTCGCCGCGCGGCGGCCAGGAAAGCGAAAGGCTGCACACGGACACAACTGATTGGGAAGTACCGGTTGATCTCGTCTCGATGTTTTGCATGCGGGCCGATCCGAACGGTGGCGGTCGATCAAGAATCCTCGACATTGATTCAGTTCGAGCGGAAGTGTTGAAGTCTCTGGGACCTGACTTTCTGGAAGTCCTCGAAACTGACCCAGTTCCATGGCCGTTAGCCGAATGTTTTGGCGGCGGCTTGAAATGGCGAACCGTATTGACGAAGACGGAAATGTGTTGGCGGCGCTATTCAATAAATCTCGCTTTAGACTCAATGCAAGCGAGACTTTCGAATAATATGTTGGAAGTGTTGGATGCCTTTGAAAAGCTGCTGAATTCTTCGACGCAGACGTTCGACTTCCTGATGCGCGAGGGCCAGTTGCTGGTTTCCGATAACATCCGAACCATTCACGCTCGGACGCCAATCAGCGACGGAGCCGCCTCCGAGCGTTTGATGGTTCGCAGTTGGATTAGAACTTACTGAGAGGAACGGGAAATGGAGATTGCCCAGCTTTATGATCTGGCAGAGCCGCCTGTAGGCGCGGAGCTAGACGCTTCCGCGTTAGTGGGCGAATGGGTCAATTCCAACGCCGATACGAGGAGTATCGCCCGGCTGACGATTTTCGAGTCCGATGGGAAACTTCTGGCGCGCGTCTTTGGGATTGGACCCAAAGGACTGATTGACTGGGGCGAAGCGGAGCTCGAGATCTTTTCGTCATCGCCCTCTTCGTCGACGCCATCCGGTTTCACGGGCTATTACGACTTTGGTTTCGCAGAGACGGAAATAAAAGGGATGATCATGAAAGGATTGCTGGTCTTTGCTCAGTTTCATCGGTTCAAGGATGACAGTCAACGCGCTGATTATTTTGTCCGGGAATACTTCAGTTTATTCCATGGAAAGTTCTGACGTCGGCGGTGTAAAAAAACATGCTCGAGTTCAAACAAATCAGTCATCTGGATTCGGTGTTAACAAATCCCGCAACCAGAACCTTGCGAGCAAATGATTTGCTTGGCCGGTGGCTCAATACCAATCGTGAAACTACAGGAATTGCCGAGTGCAACATCGAACGGCAGGGTGAGCGTTTCATGATCAGCCTGGTTGGCGTGGGCTCGAAAGGTCCGATTGAGTGGCCCCGAGTTGAAGGGAAGCTGTTGGCGAATCTGGACGAAGAGGGAGGACAGCGAGCGGTTGCAGTGAGCGCTACCTTCGAATTCAGCTTCATGAAGTCCGAAACCTACATTCGGCTAAACAGAGGCGTGCTGGTGGTTGTTTTTTACAACACGTTTTTGGACAACAGCAGCCGTGCGAATTACGTTACCCGGGAGTTTTTTAGCAGATCGGCCTAGGCCGGACCTTTCTGTATGCGAGTTTACTTGTCATCTCCGCACCGATATCCGGGCTGGCGTTTTGGTTTGGCTTCGAGCGGCATTCACGATCGACTGGCACGAGGTTTGGCCGAATTGGGCCACGAGGTCCGGTATCATCTAATCACTGGAAGCGAGACAAAGCTCCCGGACGGCGTGGCACTAGTTGAGGGACTTCTGGGCGGTGAAGATGTGTTGCACATCAACCATACTCCAATTAGGGCTGTTCCACTCTCTAAATTGCCGTGGGTGCGGAGTGTCCATTCGGACTTACTCGATGCGGGAGTACCGCGAGATACTGCTCGGCCGAACTTCATTTTCGTCTCAGAGACTATGGCCCTTTTGCATAAGTCCCGGCGCTTTGTGCGAAACGGACTCGATCCTGATGAATTCATCTATTCCGAAACCAAGAACCCTTACTTTCTTTTCATAATTTCAGGAAGCATTAACAAAGCTCTCAGAAAGGGACTCGACACAGCGTTCTGGCTTGCAAATCAAACTGCCACCAAGCTGGTCGTGGCTGGTGGTAGCGGCTATCAGCCGGAGATGGCGCAATATGCGGATCTTTGCCGGGCCCACGGGTCTGAGTTTATCGGAATCGTTAACGGACGACGAAAAGCCGAAGTCCTTACGGCCGCAAAGGCTTTGTTGTTCCCTACCAAGCTGAGCGAAGCTTTCGGTTTACCCGTAGCTGAAGCAATGATGTCGGGCACGCCGGTAATTGCGAGCGATCGCGGGGCGATGAGGGAGTTAGTGGATCCCGCGGCGGGCTTTGTTTGCGCCAACGAATCGGATTACCTGGATGCGGTACAGAACCTCAGCCGCATTAAGCCGGCGGATTGCCGGAGGTTGGCGCTCGATCGATTTCATTACCTGGACATGGCGCGAGGGTATTTGCGGGAATACGAACAAGAAATCGGGAGTAGTTCCCGATCCCAACTTCCACCAGCGCCTGCAACGACCTCTGATTTTATCTGTAGTTAGTGGAAACGGTTTTGCGGAGGAACCTTGCCATTTTTTTCTGCCAAGGCCAATCAGTTCACTTACTTCTCGCAACAGTTGGGCGAGCGCCTCTGGCAGGGAAAAAACGTTTTGGATTTCGGCGGAAACATCGGCAACATTCTGCGAGATCCAAATTCGACGATCAATGAAGAGCGTTACTGGTGTCTGGACGTTGTCAAAGAATCGATTGACCGAGGCCGAGCACTGTATCCACGCTCGCACTGGCTTTTTTACGATCGATATTGCTTTTTCTTCAATCCGGGAGGAGTGGTGAAACTACCACTCCCTGATTTGGGCCTGAATTTCGACTTCATCGTGGGTTATTCCGTTTTCACCAACACCCCTCCGAGCGAGATGCTCGAGATGGTAAGTCAATTAACGGATCGATTGTCGAGTGGCGGAGCTCTGGCATTTACTTTTATCGATCCATTTCATTGGTCCTGGCCGGCAAAATACGAGGGCAACAACTTTCAGTGGCGACTGGAACAAGAGATCGTAATAGGAAAGGAAGCGGGTCGGGAACTCAACATTGATATTCCACAACTAGTGAAAAAAGCCGAAGGCTCCAGCTGGTTCATGCTGGTTAATGGAGAGGATTTATACGTCGAAACTGAAGAGATTGGATCTTACCAGCCGGAGCGCCAGCGAACCTGTCATGTGTTTCATACTCAAGCGTACATGCGATCATTGCTGCCCCAAGCTGAGATTCTTGCCCCGGCCAACAACGAGATGCAGCACTGTGTTGTGATTCGAAAGCAATGAACGACAAAAAGATGGAAATGAGAACTAACACTGAGACAATGGGATTCACTTCTTTGACCACTGAGCAGCGAGAATCATTTTCCGCTGACGGGTTTCTGGTGGTGCCGAAGGCTCTCGATCCCTCCACAGTCGATCGCCTGGCTGAGGCCGGAGACCGGCTAGCCGAAGCGTTTTCCAGGAAACCGGAACTCCATGACCGTCCCGAATACAACCATTTAGATCAGCGTCCAGGCCTTCTCAGAGAAGAAGCCATGTTGGAACTGGTAACCAATAGCTCCACAGTTCCGCTGGTCGTACAATTACTCACTCCAAATATTCACCTGCATTCTACCGCGTTGATTTACAAGCGACCTGAGGCCTCTGACTCTGCTCCCTTCCGGCGCGGTTGGCATCGTGACATACGCATCCCGAAGGACATGGGACATAAGGGGTTGCCCCTGGTCGGGATCAAGGTCTGTTATTGCCTTACGGACTTTCACTCTCCGGACAGTGGCTTAACACTGATGGCCCGGGGCACGCACCTGAGAGATAAACCGTTATCGGTCCCGCCGGGCGAGGTGGACCCGGACGACGCCGAAGTTTGCGATCTGCGGCTGGACGCCGGTGACGCGCTCTTGTTTGAAAACCGGATTTTTCATACGGCTGCGCTCAATCGCAGTGACCGCATATCAAAAGTAGTAATCTACGGCTACGCCTATAGGTGGATGAGGCCTGAGGTCTATCTCGAAGCGCCCGACGAGCGACTTCTGCAAATGGTGAACCCGATCACACGACAACTATTGGGAGGATACCGGGACGTCGACACTCCGCCATGGGCCCTACAGGATTGGGCCCGACGACATCACGTTGCCCCGGATCCGATCGCCTGGACGGTGTGAACCCGATTTCATATTCCGCTCAACGGGCGACCAAGTCTTGATCGGAACCATGAACAAACATGAAGCTCAGATTCCATTGGATGCTTCCAAAAGCCGGCGAGGTCAGTTTGGACGCGCCGCAATCTTCACCAGCCACGGCGCGTTATCGGCGCGAGGCCTTGCTGCGAGCATCCCCGGCCGCGTGTCCCGATATGGACGGATGGACCCGCTTTGCTCGCCGCGCAGAAGAATCCGGAATTGATTCGGTACTCATCGCGCTCAATTCTCATGAACCGGATCCGTTGGTGGTTAGCTGCGCTCTCGGCCAAGTCACCAGAAATTTGAAGTTCATCGTCGCTTATCGCGCGGGATTGGTGCAGCCGACAAGTTTCGTGCACCAGATCAATACCCTCTCGACCTTGATTCAGGGACGAGTCGCGGTGAATCTGATCGCAGACGATTCGTTGGCCGAACATCGTGGCTACGGAGACTTTCTCGATCATGATGCGCAAGCCGAGCGGAACCACGAGTTCCTCACGATATGCAGCGCATTTTGGGGCAACGGCGGCAGCGAAGTCAGCTTTGAAGGCCGGCACTATCAGGTCGAGAAGGCAAAACTACACACTCCGTTTTTGGCTCAGGACCGGCAGGCGCCTGAGATCTATGTTTCGGGTGATTCAACTGGCGCAGAAAGATTGGCGCTGGCCGGAAGCGCTTGCCTTTTGCGAGTGGCGGACAATCCGCAAAAACTCCGTTCATGGACCGGCGCCCTTCGTTCGCAGGGAATCGAAGTTGGTCTCAAGCTCTCCGTAATCTGCCGGCCGACTCGAGCGGAGGCCGTCAGCGTGGCACAGTCCCTTTCGCCTCAAGTTAACCAAGCCACAGCTCAAACTGTGGCCCACAAAGGCGATTCGCAAATTTCCCGCGAAGCCTCGGCGAAGAAGAGTAGCGAAAATGGTTGGCTAACTCAGTCGCTTTGGGCCGGCCTGCATCCGCACTACGGCTCGGAGCAGACGGCGTTGGTGGGAACTCCGGAGGACATTGCTTGCGCGCTGCTCGAATATGAGACCATCGGCGTGACACAATTCATAATGTCCGGATGGCCGGCAATCGACGAACTCACTAACTTTGGCCGTCATGTTTTGCCGCTGGTTAGGGAGGGCGAGGAGAAGTTGAAGACGCTTGCCGCCAATTGGTCTGGTGATAATTAATGAACCTCAGATTCCACTGGATGATGCCCAAGGGTGGCGAGGTCGGAATGAAGACCGCGCAGGAAACATCGCGCGTCGCGACCACCAGGTCGGATTCGCCGGCAGCGTTGCCTGACATGGAAGGCTGGATGAAGTTCATCCGGGCCGCCGAGGACGCCGGCATCGAATCGGTCCTGCTTTCTTTCAGCCGTTACGAGCCTGACACTATTTTCGTAGCTTGTGCGGCCGGCCGCGCCAGCACAAAGCTAAAATTCATCGTCGCTTATCGTATGGGGCTGATGCAGCCGGCCATTTTCGTCCAACAGATCAATACCCTGTCCGGACTGATTGGGGGACGCGTGGCATTGAACATCGTCGCCGGAAGTTCCACGGCCGAACAGCGCGGTTTTGGCGACTTTCTGGAACACGATGAACGTTATGCTCGTGCCGATGAGTACCTCGAAATCTGTCATTCCTTCTGGCGGAACAACGGGGAGGTGAACTTCAAGGGTAAGTATTATCAAGTAGAAGGCGGCAAGCTGGACACCCCATTTATGGCGCCGGATCGAACCGCTCCAGAGATTTATGTCGCGGGACATTCCGAGCCCGCGCAAAGACTGGCGATGAAGCGAGGCTCTTCGTGGTTGCGTCTGATTGACACTCCGGAAAAACTGCAGCCGATGGTCCAGGGCTTTCGCGAATGTGGAGTCGAAGTCTCGTTGAGGTTGTGCGTAATTTGCAGGGCGACAAGAGAGGGGGCGATCGCGGCGGCGCAGTCGATGTTGCCTGATGAAGAGACCAACCGCAAAGAGCGCGGAATTTTGTCGCGCAGTGATTCGCAGACTCTGAAGCAAGCACTCGCCGCGGCTGACGAAGTGGGCTGGATGAACTCGAACCTCTGGGCCGGGTTGGTGCCCTACTACGGATCTTCGGCGATCACGTTGTTGGGATCTCCGGAAGAGCTGGCCCGGGCCTTCCTCGAATACAAACGAATCGGCATTACTCAGTTCATCATTTCCGGCTGGCCCAAACTTGATGAGATGTGTATTTTTGGCCGCGAGGTGCTGCCACGAGTGAGGGAACTGGAGCGTGAAGCAGGCTGAGGATTCGGCAGATCGATTTGACCAAAAACACAAGAGAGAGGGAAACCGTGACACCACTAGCACCACGCGCTTTTAATCGTGAGCTTTACCACGACCATCCCGAGATGGTTTTCTACGGCACCGATGATGGCAGCCAGGACGGCTCGTTCCAGGAGTTCGCCGAAATCAAAGCTCACTATGAGAGCGTGGATCCAAAGAGACGGGATGACATCCACATGATCAGTGTTGTCGGTGGTATGTATGGACTGAATCTAATTCCGCTCTGGCGCCCCAAGCGGATCACGATCTTCGATATCAACCCGACAGCGATCACCTATTTCCAGATTATTCGTCGAGTTTTCACAAGCAGTAGCAGCGTCGAAGACTTTCTGGCGCACCTCACGAGTGGCGATTACCAGGCAGAGACGGATCGAGAGCGCTTTGTGAGAGAAAATATTTGCCTCAAACAGCGCGGTCGCTTGCCTCGCGAACGCGGATCTACCAAGCGGCCTTACGAACAAAGCTGGCAATACGCCTTCGAGAACTTCGAGCTTACCAGGCGACTGCTGACCGAAGTTCCTTTGGAAATTCGAACCGAGCCAATGGAGAGCGAAAGCTTCCGCAACTGGATCCGGGATCAGAATAATCTCTGGATCTATGCTTCAAACATCACCGAGTTCCACTATTTCGATCTGGAGTTTATGGACCCGGCAAACGTAGTGATCCTGCAAATTATCTTTCCCTGTCAGCCCCAACTGCTGGATCTCGCGCCGATGGCCCCCGAGCCGGTCAGGGTTCGATTTGAAATTCCGCTGAAAGCTGAACGACTGTCCAAATAGACAGATCTGATTTTCATTGAAGCACTCAAGGAGCTCTTCCAATGGTCAATAAAGCAAAGATTAGAACCGACGCGGCGCCTCCGGCGTTGGGGACCTACTCACAAGCCATTCGCACAGGCGATCTGGTTTTTGTGACGGCGCAAACCGGACGAGATCCAGCGACCGGCAAATTGGAGGAAGGTCTCGAAGCGCAAACACGACGCATGTTTTCTAATACAGACGCAATTCTAAACGCAGCCGGGTGTTCGCCGGCCGACATTGTGCGGGTGACTCTCTTGCTCACCGATATCAAAGACTTCAAAGCGGTTGATATTATCTACGCGGCATGGATTCCCGAGAGAGGTATCACCCCTCTGCCGACCCGCACGGCGTTTGCTGCCGCGGCGCTTCCTGGCGGAGCGCTCGTCATGGTGGATGTGATTGCGGCGTACCCCTATTAGTTAGGTCTGGAAAGTGTACGGCCCAGATACTTGCCTTTAAGTTTTTCAAATAAACTGCGATCCGGATAGCGAGCATTCTTGTCCTGGTTCACCTTTCGCCACATTTCATTCCACAGGTGAATTGCATAACCGCCTTCGTCGAGTAAATCATTCGTTTCAGGTTCCAGAACCTGGCCCCAGTCTGAATAACTAAGCGGACAAAAAAAGGTGTAAGGCTTTACGTGTTTTTCCAGCGAAGATCTCGTGACGGCTTCGCTCATTAATCTGGGACCGGTCTCTCCCCAGCGCAACTCCTGCGGATCTTTCGTTTGGCAAACCTCCCATGCGTAAGCTATCACCGGGCTGCCTTTGGGAACCTTAATCACGCCGCAGTTTATAACTTCGCGGCCCTCGCATAGCTCGCTGGAGAAAACATATTCATCGGGAAAATCGAAGTGCCTGAGGCAGATCGTATCAGTGTCGGCCCACCATCCCCCGTGCTCGAGCAGGATCTTATAACGAAAGAAATTAGCGAAGCCTGCATAGCTCGCATATTCACGATACTGAAAAATACTCGAGCGTGGCAGGATTTGGTTCGCATCCTTGATCATCGTTCCAGTGGGGATGTTTCGCAGCTCATCGTAGACGTAAAGATGATATTCATGTCCATTTCGCAGGAATGAAGCGATTGACAACTGTTCAAGCAGCGATAGTTCCGGGCCGATCCATAGGCCCTGGATGACCTTGTTTGAATCGGAGTTCAGTAGTGTCGAGCTAATGTTCATTTTTGGCAGTTTCTTTCTCGTATTCCGATGCATAGCCAGCTGCCATTCTCAGATAGTGATATTGGTCCATTGCTTTATCCCGGCAGGCCTGCGGCGAGATTGAGTCGATCCTACTAATGGCACTGACATAATCCTGCTGGTCGCGGCATACGAATCCAACGTCGGGTGAAATGATCTCCGGACAGGCGCCGCGGTCGCTGCAAATCACGGGCGTTCCTGACATCAACGCCTCGACCATTCCTAACCCAAATGCCTCGTCCAGTTTGGTGGGAAACAGGAAGGCACGAGCTCCGGCGAGCAGCTCTGCTTTTGCGCTGCCTCTAACGTCGCCCACATAATCGGCTCCAACCTTGCAACACATGTCCGCAACGGCTTCTATGCTTTCACAATCTTTGCCGGTGCCGGCGACTACCAACTTAAATCCGAGCCGGGCCGATAGCGAAAGCACCACGTCGAGTCCTTTAGAAAATCCCCAATCCATCGTCGACATGAACAACAGATAATCGTCCTTAACTTCAGAGAAAAAATATTCAGCCGGATCTATCCCATTGAGCACAAATCGATCGCGCCCGTACAGTTGTGCGAGCGTACGGGAGACGAATATCCAATTCTCGGTCGAAGGCAGACGCTCGTTTCCGCGCGCCCGCGGATCAAGGTGGCAGGTGGTGACAAACGGCTTGCCCCGAGATTGCCACTCACGAACCAGCTCCTCATCTCGATCAGATATAGTGTGAAGGATGTCGGCTTCATAATTCGGTTCAGAGACCAGAGCTACGCCCGGCGTGGGATGATCGCCCTGAGTGTGCGGCACGAGATAAGAAACCTCATGGCCAAGCTCAGCCAGGCCTCTTACCATCAGGTCATGGACCAGATAGCCTGAGCCGGATGGAAATGGCTTGGGCGCCAAGCCACTGCCGGTTTCGGTGAGCGCGGGGAAATGATGAGTCGATGAAACCAGTACGCGCATTTTAGTAATGAATCGCCTACACCTCGTCAGTCACATTCGGACTTTCGCTTGTCGATTCAGCGAACCCATCGACACATGCGATCCAGCCACCACCAGGCAGAACGTGGGGATCGATGTGATGCATCTTGTGGGCGTTCCATCCCACGCCACTCGGGGTCAGGAGCGGGCTGCTTTTATGTTCGGTTTCAGCATATCTGTTGATCGTGAGCTGCGATATTTCGAAGGCGCGCACTTGCATACCGTAGGTCGGAAAACAATCCTGCGCAAAACGGATTAGCGCGCCATCTGTTGCAATCACTCTGCCCGCGGGACGCGCGTTGTGATTGTTAGCTTCGATGATGGGACTGGCTGGGTGCTCTCTCCACGGTCCCGCGAGATTGTCTGCGTAATAAAGGCTGAGCCGGTCATGTTCATAAGGATTAGAAGGGACGAAGAGCCACCACCGGTTGTCAAAGCGAAGGATAGAAGGATCGGCAAAAATTCCAGCTATTAATGGGCCCACGCAAGACCACCGGGTCGGAAAGTCTTCCGCTCGATACAAACTTACGGCCCCTAGCCGCAACGTCTCCGGGATCATGTAGTGAACGCCGTCCCACTCAAAGACGCTGGGGTACGAAAGGTGAAATCCCTCACTGAGGACAATCTGCTGATATTGCCAACTCACACAATCGTCGCTGGTCGCCAGACCAATTTCGCCTTTGTTGGTGAGGCTATTCATGACCTCGAAGAACATGTACCACCTGCCCTCGGACGAAATCATGAACGGATCGGCAACGAACGCGGCGGGCACATCGCTAACATCGTGCCGCGTCAGCACTGGGTTACGAGCCTCGGCCAGCGGATTTAAGCCGAAGGGAGATGCTCCTGAGTAGATTCCGATGGACCACATGAGGCGCGTTTGGTTTCGATGGTTCAGCCTGAATAAAGACGTCGCGCGACGTTGGGAGCGCGAAACACGCTCAACTTTTCCTCTATTCTTTTCGAAAGGGTTGGCTCATCCCAATTATCAAAGTCTGCCTCGCCGGCGAGAACCTGCAAGCCGTGCCGAGTGATGGCGAAGCTGGAGTCGCAAGTGACTGCCGGCCTGCGAGAAAAACGCGAGCCTGCGTAGTCCCAGCGCTCATCGCCACTCAAAAGTCGCAGCGTTTCCGCCTCCTGCAAATCGCAAATCTCCCGGAACGAACCGGTAAAGTCGTATTCGCGGCATTTTAGTAAAGCGGCTTTTGCTTCTTCCTTGGCTAAGAAGACGTCACTATCCACGAAAAGGAAAAAGTCCTTGGCAGAATCAGCCTGTTCGACGGCGCGGCTCATAATCAGGCTCCTGCGTTCGATGCCGCCGTCTCCGAGATACGCGAATGACGGACGAATTGGCAGCCAGTCCGGCTTTAACGTTTGGCGTTCGCCCTGTTCGAACACCAGCAGAGTAATGTTCGGAAGCATCCGGGTTAGGTAATTGAGTGTAAACTTGAGGTTCCGGAAAGAATGACGACTGCGCTCCCGGTAAGAGATCACCGCCATAGCGCTCTTGAGCACTTCGTCCATCTCAGGGCCGTGTAGGACCAGCGACTCCCTTAGCCACCAGAGATTGCTTCGCTCTTCCCGAACATCAGAGTAATCCTCTTCAACCCAGGCCACATTCGGCTTAAAGCAGTAACAGTTGAAGTCCTTTTGTAACGCGCGTGTGCTTTCGTCCAGAACGCTGGTGGCTCTACGAGTCTGTTCGATGAACTCGTCATAAATCGTGTATTTGAGCGCGTACGCAAAGGTCGAGAGTGAATGCTTTACTCTCACGACATTACTGGCAACTTTTATCAGTGGCGGTCCGTGGATCGCGCCAAAGAAAAGCATGTCCCAATCCGATGGCACCTGATCGACATACCGACCGAAGGTTTTATTCAATTCAGGTGCCAGCAGCACGTCATCTTCAAAGATGAGAACACTTGGCTGAGCCTTTTCGCGGGCCTGCTCAACCACGGCGAGATGACTTTGCAAGCAACCATACGCGCCGGGAAAACTTTGCCAGGAAGCTGGAATGTCTAAGCTCGTGCCATCGATCGCCGGAAAGCGGACAACCTGGTCCAACCCGTGCTCGCTAAGTCTCGATCGCATCCTTGACCAGCGATCGAATCGCTTGTCGAGGTTGATGCAGATCTGATGCGGGAAAAAATCGTTAATGCTCATCGCGAATTGCTTCCAGCCCATCAGGCTGATGCTTGGATGCAGACTTGGTTAATCTGTCGCGCTCGATCACTTGTCTTGTGTCTGTCCCATACAAGTTGCTGACCGCGCCGGCGGATTTCATCCAGTCGTTCGTGATTAGAGTCTTCAAGAACATACTGCACTTGCTCGGCCAGATTATCTTTTGAGGTTGCAATGTAGTGAACGTCCTCGATGAAGCCGATCTCTTTCAGTGGGGTGCGGACAGCATCGTCGGCGAGTAAAAGAGCGCCTGTTGCCGGAATTTCAAAATATTTGGCCACCACGTATCCGTAAACCGCACTGTCCGTAAAACCGGTCCGGTGGTGGTTAATTTTCTCTGCGTACCCGCGCCCCACCTTTCGGTTCGTCCGGTAGTCGTATGAGCAGTGATAGCCGGGGTGGCAATGATAGTCGATCGGGTAGCGGTCTTGCGTCTGAAGGTGCTTCAGTTGCTCGCGCAAAGGGTAGTGGCGGTTGATTACGCCGCTTAACAGAATTGAATTATCTGCACGTGGATTGTAGTCGAGCATGAATTCATGCGAAGCTGAATGCGGTATCCATTCCAGCCTTCTGGTTCCTGCCAGCTCGGGATAGAAATGATTCCACCTGTACGCGTAAGTGGAGAGCACAGTGTGGCAAGTGCTGAATGCAATCAGTTTTCTCAGTCTCATTTCCTCGTTCCACCAGTGCAGGTCATCGGCCATGATTACTCTGTGACAGCCGAGTTCGTAAATCTCCGAGAGGTGCGCACACAAAAACTCATAGCCTTCCCAGAACAAGATGATGCTCGGGACTTCGCCGAAACGACTCAGCAGGCGATGTTTCAGCGATCCGCTCGCATTCCAAAGCTCCCAGGTGTCGATTTGTCGCCAATCGTAATTCGTCATGAGATCAGTCATGACCTGATGAAACTCGCGGCTGACATATCCGCCTAACGCTCTCAATTCAGATACGATTAGCTTCATCGAAAGAAATCCACGCTTCGCCTCACGCTAGATTAACTATCGAGACCGTGCACCTGACGAGGGTGAGACGGCTGTTACCGGCGTACGAGATCCGTGTGTCTATCAGATGGGAAGCTGAACCGGTATTCCCATTTGATCACATCTGAGTCCCACCAACCTCTGAATTTGTTTTGCGCATTGGATGTAGGCCGCCAGTTCCCGCCCAATTGGATCTGGAATGTCACCGTCCGGGTCCAGACAATAGGTCTTCGCTGCAGCGGACGGGATCATGTTCAGAACTGCCTGGCGATGGGCGCTCGTCATGCAAAAGATTAGGTCGGCTTGATGGGCCAGTTCCACGGTCAGGTTCCGCGCAGCATGAGGCCTGGCGGACACGTTCAATGACTTCAGCACGTCGCGTGCTTCTGGAGTCAGCGGCGCGCCCACTTTGGCAGAAAGCCCTGCGCTCAGTGCCCGGGCGTTCACCGTGTCCACTTCCTCAAAGCGTATTCTCAGGCGCGCGGCAATTTCGGCGTTGCAAATTGCCGCGGCCATCGGAGAACGACAAGTGTTGCCACTGCACACGAACAAAATGACTTGGGGCGTTTGTTTCGCAGGTACTGGCGCGGCTGGCTGGCCGCGAAACCAGACTAGAAGTTTGCCGTACACCTTTGCCAGAGTTGCTTGAAGCGAACTAACTGTACGCTCAAAGTGGTGCAAGGGAGACAAAAAGCCGAGTGCGACTATGATCAGACCAGCGCTCGTCATTTGCGGGACGCTCGGAGTTTTTTCGTTCAGCAGAAAGGCCAGGACGTAGGTGGCGGTGAAACCGGATAGCATGCTCGACCCGCAGTGCATGGGCATGCAGAATGTGTTCTCGCGACGGTCGAGAAAAATCAAAGTCGTACAAACGCAAAGGGCGGCGTAGAATAATCCCACAAACTCGGCGAAGATTGCGTTCGGGCTGACTAGAAATGAAGTGAAGCCCGTCCGGAACCCCATCATGACATCTCCCGCACCGATAACAGCCAGCGCGGCGAGCACCAGCACGAGGAGCGGCGAAGCTACCATCTGCTCTTCCACAAAGTAGCGCAGAGTTGCTTGTCTCTCATCCGACTTTGCCAATCTGCTCATGAATTGAAGCTTAAAAAAGTACGCGGTCAGATAAGCGCTGATATCAACCATCGCAGTCACACTGAGCCGATAATTGCCAGCATCGATGAGCACCACCAGGACGGCGAGGAGACTTACAAACATTGCTGCCCACGAAAACCAGCGCACGCGGCGTCCGACGATCGCGTCGACTATGGGAGCGAGTATCAACGTGCCCCCGCGCAACAGAACCAGCACCAGGACAATCGTAAGTCCTCCAAACGTAAATGCGAGGGTCGTCGTGCCCATGATGGTTGCCATGAAGACCCCCGAAAGAAACGTCAAACGGCGCGGAAAGGGAATTGTTACTCCAAAGACTTGACGACACCCCGCATACTGCCACCACTTCATCGCGGTGATGAAACTGTACATTCCCACGGCTGTGGCAATTGCCGAAATCGGGAGCAGAACTGGTCCGCTGATTGGGTGGCCCGTTCTCAGGAGTCCGCTTGAAAGCGCTTTGGTGAGACCGCTATATGGCGTGTAGAAGACAAAGAAACCAAATCCAAGCGCCCAAATTCTGAGGTCGTACTTTCGCTTTGGTGTGATCATGACCTACCGTGCATGCTTCTGGCTTAGCCGCTAACCGCATTCAAAGAGTGGAAGCTGCAATCAGCATCCCTAGGGCTTATAAAAAGACGGATCGTGACCAAGGCCGAGCAACGATTTTCCGATCGTTGCCAGAATTTGATCGTCATTGTCGTGCCGGACATAGAAAGAAAGATCTCGGTAGATTCTTTCCAGGGAACTCGGACGAACTAGGCAACGGGCGCCACAAGCACGGATGCTATGTTTGACGGTTTCTTCCGCGAGATGTTCGGCTACGTGGCGCGCGCGGCTGCCCGCAATTTGCGCTTCCGGATATTTTCCGGTCTCCCACAATCGCGCTACGTGTCTTAACCACAAGTGTGCAGTCTCAAGATTCACCGACATCTGTCCGATGTGGTGTTGGATATAGGGATCCTCAGTCTTGTCTTGAGTGGTTATATATTCGAGCGTGTAATCGTAAGCGGCTTCGGCGGCGCCGAGGAAAGTTGCCGCATAATGTGGAATGAAACAGGTTTGCCATCCGTCCATCAAATATTGGCCGGGATAGCCGATCAGATTCGTCTCGGGAATGAAGGTCTTGCGGAAGTGGACCAGATGGCTCGCGGTGGCACGCATGCCGATCGGATCCCACCACGAAGTGTCGACTTCTATCGTCGGGTCGGTGAGATCGCAGGCCATCATGAGCTGTGTATCTAGCGACGCGGTGGTGTGGCGAACACCTCCAGGACCTGCGGTACTAACTAACAGGATCGCCCACTGCGCGCTGCCGGCACTCGTAGAAAACACTTTGGTGCCTTCGATTACGTAGCCGCCATCGACCTTGGTCACGGTCGTGCCGGAACGAAGCTTCTCGCCTGGCTTGCGGGCCTGTGGCTCCCCGCTCCACGCCACCCACTTGTCACCCTGCCTCACGACACCATCGAACCATCGTTCCTTTTGCTCGTCATTAGCAATCCCGTCCAACAAGACCAGGGAATTAACGTGGCCCTCCCAGCAGCGCGCCAACGATAGGTCCGCCTTCGCGATCTGCTTTGTCATCATCCACAGTGTGAAGACATCGCCGCGGTAAGGTCCAAGTCCCAGGCCGCCATATTCTCTGGGGACAGCAGGAGCAAGCAGACCGGCGTGGAAGAGATCTTCAAAGTCTTCAGCAGGGAATGTTGCCGTCCGATCATACTCAGAGGCACGTGGGGCAAACTTCTCGTGCGCCAAGGCGGCGACGCGATTGATAAGTTCCTGCTGATCGCCTTCAAGCTCGAGCTGGCCATAGGTGTCGTTGCTTGAGTAACTGGTTGCCATTGGAGTCAGAGTCCCATCGTGGGACGTGTCCGATTGGACTACGCGTCTTCGCTGGACTAACGCTTGCCCTTCGCAGTTGGTCGACCCAGCGTTTCAAGGGCCAAAGCTACTGACATCTCTCTACCCGTCATCATCCGGAACTGCTGAAGTACTTGCGTGAGAAGGACGTCGCGGCCATCAATCACGACCCGTTCACGCGCGAGGGTGCTACCAACCAAAGGTGTTGGCCTCGAACCATAAACGAGGTCGATAACTACAGCTTCGTCATTCAGACTCTCAATCTTAAATGGGATCTCATCGCTGTCGCGTCCTACCGGTGTGGCGTTGACTACTATGTCGTAGCCTTTGGCGTCAAAGTCTGGGAGCGGGACATAATCTAAGCCAAGGAGTCCTGCGGCTTTGTTGCCACGCTCTTCACCGCGGTTTATTAGCGTGACTCCGGCGCCGGATTTAACCAGGGCTGCCGCGATTGCCCGCCCCGCGCCGCCACATCCGATCACTGCCGCCCGTTTGCTCTTCACGTGAACCCGTCGCTCACGGCCTGCCATGTAAATCACTTCCGGATCCGTGGTGTCGGCATTCCACCAGCCGTTATTCCTAGTAAGTATGTTGGCGGAGTCAGCCCACCGGGACATGGAACTCACCTCTTTGGCACTAAGCAATGCCTCTTCCTTGTGGGGAGAGGCTACGGTCATACCGTTGATGGGAAGACCCAGCGAATGCAACACTTTTGAAAGGACGAACTCGCGCCAAAACTCGGCAAACGACTCAACCTGCAACGGCACGAATAGCGCTGGAAAATTTATGGCCCGGTAAGCGCGGTTATGCAAACGGGGAGACAATGAATGGAATATCGGATTGCCAATAATCGCGAACAGCTGTTTCGCCGATCCAACCTCAGGAAGTCCGTAGTGGTCGATCAGCTTCTCGATTGTCGGCGGTTCAGAACTCGAAACCCTACCCTGAGAAACCAATCCGGAAATGGCTGGAGCTCCAAGCTGCAAGGCCGCCAGACGGCTCCAGAATCCGAGTAAACCGGTCGAATATGCGATCGTATCTGTGCGCGCCAAGGACTTCAGTAGAGACAAGGGCCCGAACTCGTCACGAATTTTCGTAGCCATTGTGACCAGTTTGTAAAGACTCGCCGGTGTGGACGAAAGTCGGGCGAAGCGAGTTTGAAGTTCCGGCAAATCATTGGCGGGTCCGTGCCACGAGATCAGCCGCTTCTCGATGGGAATCTGGGCTAACAATTTCTGCGAGAGGTCCCGGCTTTCCAGTTCCACCCGATCATAAACATGAGCTGCGGTTTCTAGTCGTCGATGGCGGTCAGGCAGTGAGTCTGAGTTGTTGCCGCCTTCATCCTTACTTCGCAAGGTAAAAAGGAGGCGGCCTTTGAAGTGGTCGCGCAACCATGCAGGATCGAGATCACCAACCAGGTCAGCTCTTACTTCTAGCCATTCCACCGAGTTTGGGAGAGCAATTAATTCTTTCCCATTCGGTGAAGGATGATGTTTTAGAGTGGCGATTAGCGATGCCTTGGGCATAGGATTATCCAATCTGCGAATTGATAACTTTTGGACGACCCTGCGACTGGATTTAGAGAGCTTGTAAGAATCAGCCTCGTGAGAATTCAGCCGGTATCTAGTAGCGGAGCAACTATACTTCTACCTAATGGAGAGTTCAACAAATTCCTGAGCGTCCGCCCAACAATTAACTGGGCCCCGGTGAGTCGCGTCAAGAACAAATCAACTCATTTTCTTGGCTTCGCTAAATAGAAGAACGGAAGCACTTATTTGGGTGCCTCCTGCTACTGAGCCAGGCGGGCACTGTTTTTGAGTAGGTTGGGGATGGTTTGGCAGGTCTCCTGGTTGAGTAGTTTACCTGAGGATGCCATGTTGAATTGGTAACGACCTAGATTTCAGGTTATTGCACACTCAGGAATTTTGCCGAGATTTTGCCGAGATTCTGGGGAAATCCTTGTCGCATAAGGCCCATAAACGCGGACTTTCGTAGATTTGCCTAAGTAACTCATGTTTTAGGTTCACAGCTTAAACTCAAAGACATGGACACCGGCGACTTAATCACAATTGACCCGGAGATTCTTGGGGGCGTGCCTGTTTTCAAGGGAACTCGCGTACCCATTAGGACTCTGTTCGAGTATCTTGAGAACGACTATTCGCTGGAAGAATTCCTCGAGTGCTTTCCCTCCGTAACCCGCAACTTAGCGCGTCAGGTACTGGAATGCTCTGGGCAGACTGGCTAGCCGGGGTATGAGGACGATGGCTGAGCGCAAAGGTTGAACTAAGCATCGCCGCACTACTCATTTATCCTTAGTCGTGGCCCAAGAAATCTTGTCACGCTATGGTCACGTGACTCGATGAAAATCACTGTCAAAGCATGTCAATTGGTGCAAAGTCGAAGAGGTCTGTAACGGCGGCAAGTTGTAATAAATGTTAAAGTTGTGTGACTCGATGTCACAAAATGC
>DASXSC010000185.1:0-178243 GCA_036506215.1 Pyrinomonadaceae bacterium
TCAGCGCCACCTACTACCCAAACGTCTTGTCATCGTTCGGCCCGGTGATAAATCCATCCAGCGACATCGACATATCTGAAGTAACTTTTCCCATGAAAATTCTCTCTGCTTGTATTTGAGGCACACCTCGCTTCTTGGCCCCAGTCTTAGACTCTAGATAGTACGCAAGGTTGGCGACACTCAATGTGCGCAATACGCCTTTTCTTTTGTTCAATCGTTCTTGTAGTCAATGCCATCCGTGACGAGGGAAACCCTGAATCACGCGTTTAGGAAGTTGACTGCTTACGGCCCGACACTGAAGCCGATTTTGCAGTCAATGGCAAATGTGGGGGTTGCCGAAAAGGCGACGATAGCAACGCCCTATCAACGAATGCAATGACCACTTAATTGGATCAAGCCATTACCAGTTTGAGGGCGGTCATGAATAGAAGTCGCTAGTGTTTGCGAAAGAATCGGAAGGGCGACTAGGCGTGGCTTGTGCCTTAAGAAGCTTCCTCAATAGACGGACTGCCCCTGGGATCTGAGATGCTCGTGAATTCGCAAAGCCCAAAACGAATCCCTGGCGTAGAGATTCACTCACGTATGAACGAGACAGAGCGGAGAGCCAGAGTTTTTGTTCAGCAGCTTTCGCGGCAATTTCTTATCCTTAATCCCATCGATCAAGATCGTTAGGTGCATCCCGGCTTCTCCTCCCAGGATCGTGCCGCACCCGCCAAGTTCCCGTTCGATCTCTTTGACCAATACGCGGCGACGCTCTCCATAAATCTGCCGCATCTTCCGGATATGCCGCGCGAAATGTCCTTCCCGAATGAATTCTGTGAGCACGGCCTGATTGGTCGGCGAGGGGCCCAAATCCATCGCTTGACGGACCGCGGCGAAACACTCAATGAGATCGGGCGGAATCACGATGTATCCGACACGCAACGATGGAAACAAAGACTTTTCGATGACAACAAAGCGGTCATGGTGAATTGGTCATGTGAAACCATTCAAGATCGGTTATTGCGGCTAACCAATTCTCCCATTATATATATCAAATCAACTGAGGCCGAATATGCTGGATGGCCAGGATCGATAGGCGGGATTGGCTTCGGGGCGGGGGATTGGCATTGAGGTGCGGAGAGTACGAATGTCGTGTCAACAAGCCATTATCAATTCTCATCATTGCACCGACAGCAGTCGTCGTAGTTGCGTTGTTCATGGTCCTTTGGCATGAGTGCGACTCGGCGCGTCAATCGTTCGTCGCTCTCATAAGCGGAATTGATAGTTGAGCCCTTGGCCGGTCGCTACCGCTTCCGGTTCTGATGTGGATTAGATTTCTGCTAGCCTGGGCGGTGCTCACGGCGATACTCGCCTATAAGGGATACCTTCGCCCCCCTGATGCAGAAAGCGCCCCGCCTATTGGAATTTTTCTCGCGGTCGTTTTTGTTGCGCTGTTTTTCGCGCTCACTTTCGTTATAGAAGGGGTGGAAGGATCGACTTGCCAAAATTGAATCCTCACGAAACGGAATTTGCTCGCAATTTTGTCGTACCGGAGAAGCGGGCCAGGTATCTATCTTTACTTGGGTCCAAGCGCGGCAGGAAGAAGCTCCTGAATGGTCTTAATCATTGCCACGATCTGGATCCTCGTTTCGCTAGGCTTATTCGCTCGAACGAAAATTCCGAGCAGTCGATTGAAAACCTACTAAAGCGAAAAGGCGCTCCCGACAATTGCCATGTAATGTCTGACAATCCTGACATTGACAATCGAGAAATGTCCTTGACAGATGCCTTGTCTAAGACAGTCGCCATGGACGCTGGTACCCTCATATCTTGTATCCCAGGAAAGTTGGCTTACATCGAGATGGAAGGTTTCGATGGAAGGTACATCCTTGAAAGGTGAATGGTCCCAGTCATCGCGCTGTCGAACAAGCGCTTGCAGAGGGAACGTGGATGTAGTAGCTAACCAAGTGAGAAGGGGGCCATATGGATGTCGGTACAGTTGGCGGAATCATTGGTGGTGCCATAGGTCTGGCCAAATCCATCTGGTCGAAGCGCAGCGTTCTTCACCTACTCATGATCATCGAGCTCAGTTTGATGAAGCTCATATGTCTTGTGATTGTAGCTGCTTTGGCGTTTGAACTCGCATCCGGTCAAACGCTTGCTTTTGGTGCTGTTCGTCACCTCAGCGAAGATGACGATATCGCCGCGGCCGTCTTTCGCTATCAATTGCAGCAGCGCTCTCAACAGAGCAACTGGAACGTCTTCTATCTAGCTTTGGGTTGCGATCCATTTTCTGTCTCCGATGAGTGCGTAAAGGTCTTCAGTGAACACGCTCCTCCCGTGAGGAAGTTCATCAAGAGCGAGTACGATGCCGCTCAAATTCGAAAAGAGAAAGGCCTCGTGTTAGGCGTGTCAGAGATAAAGAAAAAAAAGCGAGACAGAAGCTGAAGTCGAAGGATATCTCTTCGTCGTACCAGGAGAGGCGGAAGGCTTCAGATTTTCTTTGATTCGTGAGAATGGAAAGTGGCTTGTGAAGAGTAGCCGCGCGACCTGGGTTGCATAGATCGGTTCGAACAAGCGCTTGCTGCGGACTGGAATTAGCGTGTCTTGCGTCGACAACTGCCGGTAATGCAGTCGTCGCCCCGCCGCCCAAGCGCAGCATTAGGGCTTCTATATTTGGGTTACCATGCAGGAGAGTCTTATGAACATTCATAGCATTAGCTACGCCTTGCCGCTGCTCATCATTGCCTTCATTCCTCTACCCGCATTTGCCCAGACTCAAGCCGAGATGGACAGACAGGCTTGTGGGGAGTACGAGAAGACCGACGCCGACTTGAATCGTGTCTACCGCCAAGTTCTCGGTGAGTATAAGGCTGACGCCGTGTTCGTCGAGAGGTTCAGGGGCGCGCAACGCGCCTGGCTCGCCTACCGTGACGCCCAACTGGGGGCACTCTACCCGGCTCGCGACCCGCAGCGGGCATACGGGAGCGTTCACCGTATGTGCCGCTGCCAGGCGCTGACGGAGCTGACGCTCGAACGCACCGAGGTCCTGCGGCGGTGGATTAAGGGAGTCGAAGAGGGGGACGTGTGCTCCGGGAGCATCAGGATACGCGGGTATACGGGCGAGCTTCAGCGCAGGGCGAAACCTAACAGTGGCATGCAGCGGCGCAAATCAATGAGTCTTTTATCTTCGGGGTTCGTGCGCGTCGGTGATGCTCTAAACGTCAGCAATTGAGCGCAAGACCTCCGGCCCGACAAAGCAGCGATGACTGCCGGGGTCACGTAAAGATTGTGGACGCGGAACCAGGGTCGTGAGAAGGACTCTGAAGCTTACGTTAGTAATAATCTGAGATGGAAGTTGCGTGGAATCCCTCGCCGCTGTAGCCCAGCGTTAGGATGCAATATGAGGAGTGCGTAGATGAAAGCGTCTGTGTTTATTGGCACGAGTGTCGACGGTTTCATCGCTCGGCCCAATGGGGACCTCGATTGGCTTCCGCCAGGCGGTGGCGAACCCCACGGTTACGATGAGTTCATGGCCGCGGTGGATGCACTGGTCATAGGCCGCAAGACTTTCGAGACGGTCTTGACTTTTGACACGTGGCCCTATGGTGAGAAGCCGGTTTTCGTGCTCAGCTCCCGACCGCTCGCGCCAGCCCCTCAGGGCGCGGTGGTGGAGCGCATGTCGGGGGCACCGGCGGAAATCGTGTCGCAACTGGCCGCTCGCGGCATCCAGCATATTTACGTGGACGGTGGGAGCACTATTCAGGGGTTTTTACGAGCCGGGCTCATTCAGCGCCTCGTAATCACACGCGTACCAGTGCTGATTGGTTCCGGGATCCCGCTCTTTGGCGCGACGCCGCGCGATATCTCACTGAAGCACATCGCAACGCGCCAGTACGCCAGCGGCCTCGTCCAGAGTGAGTACGTTGTTGACGCCTAACATGCGCCTGAACTGACGCGCTGTACTTTGAGGTACATTAACTACGAAGTGCCGCCTAACAAGTTGTAGCACCTGACGCCTCGAGGGCCTTCGCTCGGCGCACTTGAACGGTAGCATTAAGCTCGATTGAGACTCTATGAAAACACTAGTTAAAGTGAGCATCGTTTTTTTTGCTACCATTATGCCCTTCTGCTCAACATGAGGATAGCTGGCCTTCGCTCTCTTACCTCAGGAATGATTACAGATCTGTCTCTGTAGTCGCTCACGTCCTGATTCGTGAGGCTGAAATTACCGGGAGAGTCGGCGGCTATGAGAATTGGAGGATAGCGAGTGAAGTGCGCGAATCATTCAAGGGCAGATTCCGCAAGGGCGACGTCATAGAATATTTTCATGGTGCGGAAGCTGGTCTCAACAAGGATTATTTTAAGGGAGAAAAGATCATCTTTCTGCTCGCGAACTATGACGTCGAGAAGAAAAAATTAAGGTATTCGGTGTTAGAAAACTCGACACTGCAACATACGGCAGACCGTGTCGAGAAATTGAGGATGATCAGAAGGTCTTATGCAAAGAGGCGCTCAATGCGGCCCCGAGTCTAAATTGTATGAGATCACATCGAATCACTGCTTTAATAGCAGCCATTGCTTATTCTGTTCTTTTGCTCGCTGCTAGCCACGCTTCGGTTTTTGCCGATCAGAGTTGCAAGCCGGTGGTTGGTAATTTCGAAGCCCTTTTGGTGCCACCTGGACAAGGGCATTGTCCGCCCGATCCCACTGCCTTTTGTACTGCCGGCCGCGTCTGGGGTGGCATTGAGGGCAACTACCAGTTTGTTATGACGGGTGCACTTCCGTCTACTGTGATTGGTGGTGTCCCTACCATTTTGTTTTTTACGGGGAAGAGCACGATTTTCCTGAAAAGCGGCAACCAACTGCTTGGCACCGATACCGGCAGCATCGATCTACCGCCTGGTCAGGGCGGATTCGCCTCGTTGATTACGTTCGACGGAGGCACTGGTGACAAGAGCGGAGCCACGGGGCAGATCAGATTGCGCGGTGAGTTCGATGCAGCGGAGGGAACCACGAGCGGCGATTACATTGGCAAGTTGTGCACACCTTAAACGGCTTGGACAACTTGATTCTCGTGCACGCGCGCGAGTGATGGTCCTCTTGTACTTTTCGCAGGTCAGTTCAATTTCGCCGGTCTTGCGATTGCTGCAGGCTGTTTCATGTTTTCTTGATAACAAAGAAAAAGGCACGATAGAGCACAAGAGAACAGTGGAAGTCTCTCCAGTCATTCTCGAAGGTCAGCAGGTACGCCTGGAGCCCCTGTCAACGGTGCATCAGGAATCACTCATCGCCGCTGCCAGTGACGGCGAGCTTTGGAATTCCACCGTCACCATCGTGCCGACTCGCACCACCATGGCCAGCTACATCGAATCTGCACTTCAGGCGCAGGCCCAGGGGCGTGAGCTGCCATTCGTTATCATTCGCAAGGCGTCGGATGGCGTCGTCGGGACTACGCGCTTTTATGACATTGAAAGAAATGAGCGGCGCGTGGCAATCGGCTATACCTGGCTTTCGGTTAGCGCTCAACGCTCTGCGGTAAACACCGAAGCAAAATTGTTGCTGCTCACGCATGCCTTCGAGTACTGGCGATGTATTCGCGTTGAGTTCATCACGGATGTCCTGAATCAACAGTCACGCACGGCGATCCTTCGCCTGGGCGCCAGGCAGGAAGGCATCTTCCGGAATCACATGCTCATGCCCAACGGGCGCATTCGGGATTCTGTCTGCTTCAGCATCATCACGCCCGAGTGGCCGGAGGTAAAATCACGCCTTGCGGCTAAACTTTCGCAGAGGCCAGAACAAGAGCACCTTTAGTGTTTGTACGTCACCGGCGTGACTCGGAGTACTCGGCTGAGCGTAGATTAGACTCAGGCAGACACTTATGATTGAAAAGCAGTGGTAACACGCGAACAGCAGATAGGGAGCAGCCAAAAAAAAGCCCGCCAGAGCGGGCCTCAATCTTTTGCTTACTTTTTTGCGAGAAACTAGCGGACCTGCGGTGGTCTTCAAGCTCACCTGAAGATCAGTTCTGTCGCAGGAAGATGGAGTCGTAGACATCGCGCAGCTTGAAGTTGCACATGCGATAGAACGTGTGGGCGCGTTTGCTGTCTTCGTTGACTAACAAGCAGACTGACTTCGAGCGTGTGAGTAGGTCGCGGCAGAGTTGCCTCATACACTTCCGGCCGAGTCCTTTGCCTCGTTCAGCTGGGGCCACCCAAACGCCTTCCAGATAGATCACGTCCGGTGTGTCAGCCTGTATGTCGGCCTTGAACACCAGCTTGCCATTCTCTTCCAAAACCCAGGTACGACCTATGTCGATGCGGCGGGCGCACCTGGCACGAAAACCTTCGGGGTCAACCTCAAAGGGATTGATTCCGCTCTCGAATTCGGCCATTGCAGCCTGTACCGGAACAATTTGATCAAGGTCACTGAGGTTGGCGCGGCGCAATTCGCCAACTTCTTCGGGGACTTCCATTGCCTGGCGCAGCTCGAACAGCAACTCGCGACAGGCGCGCCGCATTTCCTGACCCTCGTCGGCGTAGTGGTTCCAGAACTGTTCGACCGCATCTACTTCGCCCATGATCATGTGAGTGCTGTTGTGAGTTTGTGCAACCAGGCCAAACTCTCGCATTGCGCGCGCGCTGCGAGCGTCAATAAGCGTGGCATGGCCGATGAGCGCCACCCCTTCGAGTCTGCCTTCTGAGTTGCGGCAGCCATAGAAAGTACCGCGGTTGTGCGGACTCACCAGTCCGTTGTCGCGGATGAAGCCCGTCAAGCAAACGGTGTGAATGGGACGTTCGGCGAGGAAAGCGAGCACTTCGTTGCGATCCTCTTCTGTCAGTTGGCTGACAGTGACGCTGACGTTGGCCTCAGGCAGGTAGGGGGTCTCGGCCATGACGGTGTTCATGAGCAAGTTGAAGCCCTGGGCGTTTTCAATCTGAGTAGCCATATTTAGCTCCGTGGTCATTGTGAGTTGATTGTTCATGATTGTCTCCAGAGAGCCATTCAGGGGGACTCTAGAGTCCCAAGTAATCAACTCCAGTGTCTACTGCCAATTCCATCGAAGACGTTTCGTCGCCGTCAATGGTCGACGCTTGCGCTTGCAGATAGGCATCACTTAGCAAGACCCCATCGCCCAGTAGTACCCCATCACCGAGCAGCACACCGTCGCCCAGTAGCACTCCATCGCCGAGCAGCACACCGTCGCCCAGCAGCACACCGTTGCTACAGAAGAAGGTGCCATCGCCCAGCAAGACACCATTACTGGTCATGATACTGTCGCCAAGCAAAACGCCGTCACTGATAAGTACACCGTCACTAATCAGCACGCCGTCGGCTAATAGGACACCATCACCCAGCAACACACCCGTACCATAAATCTTTTGGTACTTGGTAATTAAGTTCGTACCGTTGGCGTAGGTATGGTCAAGAATAATCCCTTGCGACCAACTGAACGTCTCTCCCGCGATCGTAGTCTGTGGTGTCGGGGGCGTAAGTGTGGTCAAAAGCGGTGCGCCGACAAATGTAGTGGCAAGGAGGTCTGTTCGAACCAGCTTAGCCAATCGGACCGCGCCCTCAACATTCACCTCGCCGGTGCCTTGCTCGAACATATTGAAGCCGGGAAGCTGCTGGCCCGTGTACATCAACAGCATCTTCACCATGTTCGGCGTAAGTTTCGTATTGGCTTGCAGCATAAGAGCTGCCGCACCAGCGACAGTGGGAGTGGCCATCGAGGTGCCATTCAAGTACATCTCCCGGCGGTTGTCAGCATCGCTCACACCGGCATCCAGCTCCGGATGTTCGGTGACGAGAAGATTATTGTCGGACTCGGCAAAGACCAGCTTATTTCCAGGAGCGACTAGTTCGGGCTTGATAAGATTGTCGTAATGCTTGACGCCATCGTTATCGGTCCACGATCCGCGCGTCGGACCACGGGAGCTGTAAGTTGTTACCACATCGTCTGCCCGTCCGTTGGTTCCAAACGTGTTTGAAGCACCCACGGTGATCGCGGATGGCTCGATTCCAGGCGAGTGGATCTGGCCGTACATTTTCTGACCCGCGGTATTCTTGCCGTTGTTACCTGCTGCGGCGGCGACGACGACGCCAGCATCAACCAAACGGCGGACGGCACGACACACAGGATCATTCATGTATGAATCAACAGCCAGCATTCCGAGACTCAGATTGACTACGCGGATGTTATATGTGGTGCGGTGGTTGATAACCCAATCGATGGCGGAAAGAAGTCCTGAGACAGAGCCCGCGCCTCTTGCGTCCAATACGCGAAGATTAATTACGTTGGCGTTAGGAGCAATCCCGATGAATTTGCCATTGGCTATACGGCCATTACCTGCGGCCGTGGCAGCGACGTGCGTTCCGTGGCCGAAGGGATCATCGATGCGATTTTCACCAGTGAAATCTTTGCTGAAAACAACTCGCGAGTTATTGTTGGTCCCCAGAAATGATTTATGAGTAGTATCAATACCGGAATCGAGGACAGCGATGCCGATGCCAGAACCATCAAGAATGTAATTCGTTGTGCCGCCGAGCAGCGAGGTTGTGGTCTGCTGCCGCACCGCATCCGTGCCGGTGGTGGCGGTAACATGGCCGAAGGCTCTTACTTCTCTATCCGCCGAAAGATGATGAACTTCCGTATTGGCCGCCAGTTCTACAAGAGCTTTGATTGGTAGTTCTACCTTTAAGGCGCCGAGTTGCGCCATACGTGTCCTAACTTCAATGCCGTAACGAGCGAACAAGTCGTTAAGCTTAGGACTTGTCACATCGTCCACTTGCAGAATCACACTAACTCGATCTCCGCGATGCGTGTTTTGCATTAGTGCGCGCAAATCCTCGGATATCTTTTCACCTTTGAAACCATCACTGCCTTGGTTGGTGTCAGTGTTTTCGCTTGGCTCCGACAAACTGACCTCGTCGACGTCAACTTGCTGGAAGATACTATCGAGCGGCGCATCACCGGCGATGTATTGGTCGTAAGCGGCCCGCGAAGTGGCGCCAATCAAACGCACTTTGCCGCCAGCGGTAGCGCTTGTTAGGGTTACCGAAACCGTCTGCTCGGCGTTCCTGCCGACAAATTGAGAAAGCGCATCGACGAATAGGATTGAGGTTCCCTGCTCACTCGAGGCCTCAGACAACACGGCCTGCAATCGTCCTTCAAGGTCCGCCGTGCTCTTAACCCCGGCCATCAGGGCGTCAAGGTTCAGACTATAGAGATGTGTCTGCCTTAAATTCTCAGGCACTCGACCGGTGGTAATCCGTTGGGCCAGACCTGCGACCACTGCAGTGCAGTTGGGGCCGGCTTCGCCGATCAACACCGGGTTGTTCTGCTGCGTGCGCGAGAAAATCTGAATCACGCGACGAACTGTAGCTTCACGCCCGTTAACACTTTCAAGTTTGCCTTGCCTGGCCAGTTTAGTGAGGTCTCGGGTATAGCGAGCGAGCGCTTGACTCTTTGGCTTGGTGCCGGCGCTGTCATTTACAGACTGCGCTTTGGCGGTATCCGTGACCAGGATGCCGAAGCATAATGAAACCATTACGGTTAACGCAGTTATTAGGGAGATAAGGGGGAATCGTTTGTTATTTTTCATCAAGGCCTCTCTCGACATACGCGATCTATTCGGTCTTTATTTGCAGCGACCGCACAATCGCTTCCGCGACCACTAGGGCAAGCAGTGTGCCTTTGATATTGCAGTTGAAAAGCTGAATACTACTGAGGTTTTTTTGGCCTGGTTTCAGGAGGAAGAGAGACTGCGGAGGGATGAGCGGTCACTTTGAAACCGGTCAATCAGTTTGAGAGAAATCATTCACGGGTTCAAGCGTGCCACCCTGAGAGGAAAATTGTATTTTGCGCCCAGTAGGAATAGATAAAGCCGCTGAAGGTCTTTCGCGATGTTGCTGTGTGTCAACGCGGGTGCGCTGCGTGCGTTATGTTCGGTTTCTAACAATTTCGACAAACTGATGGAAAGAGGCTTTTTGGAACAGCAGCTATTTTGGAGGGACATTCACGGAACTGAAGGCTGCGAAACTGTGGTAGTCAGGGAATATAACCATTAGATTCCACGGCTCGAGCTACGAACAAACGATATGACTTTTAGGTTGCGATTCTGTTTGACATTATTCGCGTGCTCACTCCTGATCGTTTTGTCTCTCTCCTGACGAGCGGTGCCCACTCTCAATATGCAACTGGTTCATAGCCAGGTTTTACTGGGTCGTTCACTTCGATGTATTATCGGCGTTACCATTGAATTCCGTGTAAGTTGGTAATAAATAATATGTGCCGAAATATAAAAACCCTGCATAACTTCAAACCGCCTGCGACGGACGAAGAAATCCGCGCATCGTCGCTGCAATTTGTCCGAAAACTTAGTGGCTTCACAAAGCCCTCCAAGGCAAACGAACTGGCCTTCAATCGCGCCGTAGACCAGGTCGCTCAGGCCGCACACGAACTCCTTCAAACGCTCGTCACGAACGCCGCTCCTCGCAGTCGTGAAATTGAAGCTTCAAAGGCTCGTGCCAGAACGGCGGTGCGTTTTCACCCTATCGAAGTGAGGCAAGCCACCTGATTTTAGCGGATGCGGTTGGGCCAGGCAGTCAAAGCTAGCTGCTCCGGGCTATGTCAACGTTAGTCAGCCATCCAAGCACCGGTTCGTTAAGATTGCCTCCGGCAGTGACTGCGACGTCATTGCAACTGGGTCGGGAAAGCATCGCGCTCGTTGCCTCGGCAAGCGTCCCCTGCCTTTTCACGGCCACGAACGTGTTTTCGAAGATATCTTTCATCTCCGGGTCAGCAAGTAAGTCGGCCAACGTTAAACTACCCGCAGTCGCGGCGCCACCAGCCAATACGTGCTTCACAATGAACTGATCAATCATGCTGCGGTGGACGATATACAACGGATGCCCTGCGCTGCTCAGAATCGGAAGGCGGTTAAGTTGACGCGACTGAAGTTCCGTTATTACGTCTGTGAGCTTGAGTGATTGCGGATCGATCTGGCCAAGTTTCTTGTGGAAGAAATCACGTATTGGGATCATCTTCGCCGTAATTGGCACCGCCCGTGGGTCTGACAGGTTGTAGAAGTACAGATCGAATTGTACGGTGCCGGCATAGGGTTTTGGCCTGATGCGGGTAAGAACCGGCGTGTAGTCGGCTTCGCTCCCGGTTTCTCGTATAGAAGTCCAGCGAATGACCGGGAAGCCCCTGGCTGCACCCATCATGATCTGCTCGCAGCAGGAATCAAACCACGTTGCTTCCGCGTTCGGATTCTTGTTCAGCCAGCCCTTGAGGAGCGCCTCAAGTTTCATCCGGTTCTTGAAAGCCGCCACTCCAAATAGTTGCGCGGCCCGGGCATCGCTTTCTACGATGATGCCGTAGTCCTTAACGATCTGATGTGAAAGTGCCACGCGCTCGGCTTCGCTTGCTTGCTCCATCTTATCGACCTCGGTCCTGGGCAACTCGATCCTCAAGTAGGGCCACGTCGGCCAGTCTTTAGAGAGTCCGTCATCAGGGGGAGGCAGCACTCTGGAAAGATTTTCATGAAGTGCCTTCGCAGCGTTTTCCACGAAGGCATCCTTGAAATTGGGCGCGATCGCGCCATTCAGTTTGGGGAAGAAATCGGGAGCGCGAAGAAACTGGTCTATGAACCGCTTTATGTCTTCGTAGCTGCGAGGATTTACGCGGAGAACATCCTGAAATGGGGCCGGGACATCCGGACCACATTGGAAAACGATGAGGGTTGTTTCGGGACTGTGCGAATCGTTGGCAACGCCGCACTCCCACATGCAGTATGACCAATCCTGATCGGCTGAAGTGTAGACGAGGACAAGGACGTCGGCGTTCCACAACGCCTCCCGCAACTGACTATTCAAGCTAGGGCCAAACCTTGGACCTTCAAAATCGGGGCTGGAAGAGAGATGAACTTTTACCCGACCATTGCTCTTCTCTTCGAGAAACCCGGCGAGTACCTGCGCAATTTTGCTGTCAGAATGTTTGTGACTTATAAAGAGGGTGGGATCAGACATGAGATCAACTCCTGCTTTGTTTGGACGTGAGAAGAGCCGGGATGCTATACGATCCGTATTTAGGACCAGAATTTACCGCATCCTGACCTGATTTTCAAAGAAATGTTGTGAGGCATGGGCGAACAACTAACGGCAAGACCTGAAGTCTCCATGACGAAAGAGATTAAGCAAGCAGAATTTCTTACCGATGCGGAAAAGCAACAACTTTTTGGCTAGGGAGATGACATCTTTGGGGTTTCATGCCTAAACCTCCATTGGAGACCCAAAGACTCACATTTCATCCTCTATGTGGATGGCCAGGCGGTCAGTCACGTGGGCGTTCTCAAACATGTAGTTAGCGTTGGTGGCGAGCCTCTAACTGTCGGAGGAATCGGCGGCGTGGTTACCGTACCTGCGGAACAGAAAAGAGGGCATGCCCGCGAGCTGATGCAATGTGCCACTCGAATGTTTGAGGAATGGAGAGTAGATGCGGGGCTGCTCTTTTGCTTCAAACGAATGGTTGCATACTATGAATCGCAAGGATGGCGTACAGTCGAACGACAGGTGCTTATCGAACAACCCGCCGGCGAGCGGACGTCGCCGTTAGAGGTTATGGCCCTCACGTTTGGGGAACGGTCCTGGCCCAATCGCGAAGTCAAGCTAAATAGCTTGCCATGGTGAACAGGATGGCTGTTACATTCTAAGTGCCTTTATCTGCTCGGGGTTGAATGTCGACGTAAGGAGTGATCACCATGGCTTCTGATTCAAACCGCGAGATGTTGCGGCACACGGTAGCAACGCTGGCTTATCGCGGTGGCAAGGCCGTCGCGAATGCGCCCCGAGGTTTTGCTGAGTTCCGCGCCGCCGAAACAACCCGCACGCCCGGAGAAATATTGGCCCACATAGGAGACTTGCTTGACTGGGCACTGCGCGTAGCAAAAGGGAAATACGTGTACAAGGAAATTGCACCGCGATCCTGGAGCAAAGATGTGGCCCGGTTTTTCGCCGCTCTCAAAGAGCTTGATTCATATTTGGCGTCAGACGCGCCGCTCGGTTACCCGGCCGAGAAAATCTTTCAGGGACCGATTGCCGACGCTCTGACCCACGTGGGGCAGATTGCGATGTTGCGGCGAATGGCGAACGCGCCGGTCCGCGGCGAAAATTATTTCAAGGCTGAAATCGTTAGGGGCCGCGTTGGTGGAAAGCAATCCGCGAAGCGCGTGGAGTTTGATTGACATTCAATGGGAAACTTCAAATGAGAATCTCGGTTGTGGGTGTTGCGGTTGTCGCTCTGATAGTGGGCACCGTTGTTGCGTTGCCGGTCCGGTACGAAGGTTCGGCGCAAAGGCAAGGCGACGCGGGACCCGCGAGTAACTCGGATCCAGGTTGCCCGTCGAGTCGCAGGAAAAACTCATCGCTCAACTCGCTCGCGTGGCATACGACTCGTACGTTTCGCCGCCTGCGGGGACCGAATGACGATCTTCGGACTAAGTAGATGGCGGTAAAAAGGTGGTTTAATTTCACATCGTAGAGTATCTCGAAGCATGCCGAAATACGTTGCGTTTCTAAGGGCCATAAACGTTGGTGGGCATACTGTAAAAATGCAGCACCTCCGCAGTCTGTTTGAGACGCTCGGCTTCTCCAATGTCGAAACTTTTATCGCCAGCGGTAATGTCATATTTGATTCAACCTCAAAAAGCACCGGCGCGCTCGAGAAGAAGATACAAGGCTGTTTATTGGACGCCCTCGGCTATGAAGTGTTGACCTTCATCCGATCGATGGCGGAGCTCGCGGCCATTGCCGGTTACAAACCATTTCCCGATTCGAAGTTGAGTGCCGCAGGTCATGCCCTCTATATAGGCTTCATGTCGGCGAGCCCAGGCAGCGCCGCGAAGCAGAACCTGAAGATGCTAGCCACGAAAGTGGACGACTTCCAGCTCAAGGGCCGTGAAGTCTATTGGTTATGCCGAACCAGGTTTAGCGATTCTGAGATTTCCGGCGTACTGCTGGCTAAGACCCTGGGAATGCCCGCGACGTTGCGAAACGCGACGACCATCAGGAAAATAGCAGCGCGATACTGCTGATCCAGGCAGCGGTTTCAATTGACGAAGCGGATGAGCATTGATAGCCATCATTTTGGTTTGAAACTGAAAGATTAAGTGGCGAGTGCCAACCGTCGTAGGCAACTCTCTTGACTGTCATAGAAACAGAACGCTTACTGCTGCGCAGGCTTTCTGATGATGATGCCGAGTTCATCGTCGATCTCCTCAATCAACCATCGTTCCTGCGCTACATCGGCGACAGGGAAGTGAGAAACAATGCCGACGCAGTTCGATATATTCAAAGCGGTCCGATAGCCAGCTATGAACGGTTTGGCTTCGGACTCTACCTGGTCGAGGTGAAAAAGACTGGGGTGTCGATCGGCATCTGCGGATTGCTTAAGAGAGATTCATTGCCCGACATTGATATTGGCTTCGCCTTTCTGCCAGACTTCTGGTCACAGGGTTTTGCTTCTGAAGCGGCCTCTGCTGTTATGACTTACGGAAGAGAAGTGCTGGGATCGAA
Organism: Pyrinomonadaceae bacterium; assembly: GCA_036506215.1. Classification (GTDB taxonomy): domain Bacteria; phylum Acidobacteriota; class Blastocatellia; order Pyrinomonadales; family Pyrinomonadaceae; genus PSRF01. The sequence continues at coordinate 14,563 of DASXSC010000185.1, forward strand.
ACGGATAGTGGCGATTACTTCTCTCGATAATGATGCTTCAATCAGACTCCTCGAAAAGATCGGCCTGAGATTTGAAGGCATGATTAAACTCGCCGAAGATCAACCTGAGGTTAGGTTATTTGCGTCATCTGTGTAGTGCGAGTTGCATGAGGACGTACATTACTAGCCGGGGAATGTTCCGATCTGAGGTCTGCCCTATGTGAAGTCCGTATGTTTCCTGTGCCTTAATGTTGAACAAACCGCTCAAAAGCACTTATCAGAGAGACCAACGAGCACATAAAGTGTACCCAGATAATTGAATCGAGAAGAAACTACCTCTTTTCGCCTAAGCTTTGAAATAAGCTATCATCCCTCACGAAATCATTCATTCGTTACAGGAGGACAAATGAAACGTAAAGCGTCAGCGGTGTGGAATGGTGGTCTCAAAGATGGGAAGGGTGAGATCTCGACAGATAGCGGCGTTCTCTCAAACACTCAATACTCTTTCAGCACGCGTTTTGAGGATGGAATCGGCACAAACCCTGAAGAGTTGATTGCCGCGGCACACGCCGGTTGTTTCTCGATGGCTCTATCTGGGCAATTGGGGCAGGCAGGTTTGACGGCAGACAGCATCCGGACGACAGCCGCCGTGAGTCTCGAGAAAACTGATAGCGGCTTCGCAATCACTAAAGTGCATCTCGACGTCACTGCGAAAGTGACGGGCGCCGACCAACAAGCATTTGAGACGGCAGCAAACAATGCGAAGGCAGGTTGTCCGGTCTCCAAGCTTCTCAAGGCGGAAATCACGATGGATGCTAAACTCGAGGCTTGATTCACCAGTTTCGGAATTGCTGAAGTTGCATTAAGGTGAACATTCTATAGTTGTTCTGCATCTCACAAGGAGAGTAAGGCCTCTTTCATGTACGAAATCAAAAATGCGCCCGCGATCCACCAGGACAGATTAGATTATTCCATCAGCTTGCAGTTTCTCTTTATGAATGTGGCCTGTCTGCTTGTAATTTGGACGGGCGTGAGCACGGTGGCGGTAGTCACTTGTTTGGCCTTGTATGTGGTACGCATGTTTGCGATCACCGCCGGGTTTCATCGTCTCCTGGCACACCGGACGTATAGAACCAGTAGACTGTTCCAGTTTCTAATCGCCTTCACCGGAACGGCGTCATACCAAAAAGGACCGCTCTGGTGGTCGGCGCATCACCGGCGCCATCATCTCGTGGCCGACACTGAGATGGATTTTCATTCGCCGCTAACCCGCAAGTTTTGGCGCGCACACTTTGGCTGGTTCCTTTCCCGCGACAGCCAGCAGACCGAATGGAAGTTGATCACCAACCTCAGTAAGTATCCCGAGTTGCGCTTTCTAGATAGGTATTATCATCTGCCTCCACTTGTATTGGCCGTTGCAGTCTTTCTGCTGGGCTTCGTGCTCGAGCGATATGCACCCGGCCTGGGAACTTCGCGCTGGCAGATGCTGGTCTGGGCATTCTTCATCAGCACTGTGACGCTCTATCACGGCACCTTTACAGTGAATTCGCTGGCGCACATTTTCGGTAAACGGCGTTTCACAACCGGTGATAATAGCCGCAACAATTTGTTTGTCGCGTTGATCACACTCGGCGAAGGATGGCATAACAATCATCACCACTATCCTTCATCTGAGCGTCAGGGTATTTACTGGTGGGAGATCGATGTCTCCCACTACACTCTGCGGGCGCTCTCGTGGTTGGGAATAGTTTGGGACCTCAACACGCATCCTGCGAACCTGGCTTCCCGCGCTGGACTCTCGGCCGCCAGTGAGACAATGGAGCCAGCTGCGAATATCGGAGCATTGATCTCTGATTGAGTTTTGGCCTGGCCGATTTGGGTCGCCAATGAAACTTCCCATTATTCAAGGCGTAATTCGCAGACGAATCCTCGCCAACTTCCGTGTAGACCCCCAGGTGATGCAGCAGCAGTTGCCGTCACGTTTCAGGCCGAAGCTGCAGGGTGACTTCGCCGTAGCCGGCATCTGCCTGATTCGTCTCGATCATATCCGGCCCAGGTTTGTGCCGGAGAGCGTTGGCCTTAACAGCGAGAACGCCGCTCATCGCGTGGCCGTGTTGTGGGACGAAGACGGCACAACTCGAGAAGGCGTTTTTATTTCCCGCCGCGATACAAACTCTCAACTGAATCATCTTCTAGGGGGCCGAATTTTTCCCGGCGAACACCATCAAGCTTCCTTCAATGTTGTGGAATCCGGGTCAGCGATAAAGCTGTCGCTGGAATCAGACGATGCCACCGTAATCGTGAAACTGGAGGGAAACACAGCGAAGGAGTTGCCCTCGACCTCTATCTTTCCATCGTTAGCTGCAGCATCCAGCTTCTTTGAAGGAGGATCGCTTGGCTATTCAGTTACACATGATCCAAATCGACTTGATGGGTTGAACTTGAAAACCAGCCAGTGGCAGGTTGAGCCTCTTGAGATCAGCAAGATCCATTCGAGTTATTTTTCCGACGAGCAAAAGTTTCCGAAGGCCAGCATTGACTTTGATCACGCGCTCATCATGAAGAATGTTGCGCACGAATGGCAGAGCGCCGAAGACTTGTACGTCTAATATGAAAACAAACGCCGCGGTGCTTTATGAAATGGGTGCGCCGCCGCCGTACGCGGAAAGTCTGCCCCTGGTAATTGATGAAGTTACACTTGCGGGCCCGGGCCCGGGCGAGGTGTTGGTTGAAATTGGCGCTGCCGGTTTGTGCCACTCGGATCTTTCCGTGGTTGACGGTTCGCGTCCGCGCAAGATGCCGATGGTCATGGGCCACGAAGCGAGTGGGATTGTACGCGAAGTTGGCGCTGAGGTGACTGAGTTCGCGCCAGGTGATCAGGTGGTTTTTAGTTTCGTGCCTGTGTGCGGCCGCTGTAACCTTTGCGTTTCGGGCCGGGGAGCTCTGTGCGAAGCTGGCGCCCAGGCAAACATCGCGGGCACGCTGCTTTCCGGCGCACGTCGTTTTGCTGATTCCAAAGCGACTGCTTGCCATCATCACCTTGGCGTCTCAGCGTTCTCACAGTTCACCGTTGCCGCGCAGGAGTCGCTGGTACAGGTTGATGCATCACTGCCGCTCGCTACGGCCGCTCTGTTCGGCTGTGCGGTGATGACTGGCGTAGGGGCCGTCGTCAATACCGCGCGCGTAATTCCGGGAACCTCCGTTGCGATTTTTGGACTGGGCGGAGTGGGGCTAAGCGCGATCATGGGAGCGCGAGTAGCCGGCGCCCATCCGATCGTCGCCGTCGACCGCCTTGACGACAAACTAAAACTCGCCAGCGAGGTCGGCGCGACATACGCAATCAATGCCGAGCGAGACGATCCGGTTCAAGCGATCAAAGACCTGACTGCGGGCGGTGTCGAATATGCATTTGAAAGCGTGGGCAATGAAGAGGTCTTGATTCAAGCCTACCTGGCGACCAGGCGCGGGGGCACGACTATTACCATTGGCTTGCCGGCTCCCGGCAAGATGTTTTCGATTCCCGCTGTCAGCATTACCTTGGAAGAACGCACAATCAAAGGCTCGTACATGGGATCGTCCGTGCCGCGCCGCGATATCCCGCGCTACATTCGCATGTACCAGGCAGGACTTCTCCCAGTAGATAAGTTGCACACGCACACCGTGCGGCTCGACGAAATAAATCTGGGCTTCGATCGCCTGGCGCAGGGACTGGCGGTAAGGCAAATGATCAACTTCGCCGGCTAGTTTCATCGACTAAAAACGACATGGCCGAGAAACCACAAATCACTCGCGCGCAATACCTGCACTTTCTGCCGCTGCCGACGCGATGGATGGACAACGACATCTACGGACACATCAACAATGCCCTCTACTATGCCTTCTTTGACACGGCCATTAATGAGTACCTGATCGCCGAAGGCGGTCTCGATATTACGGCCGGCACCGTGGTGGCCTTCGCCGCGGAGTCCCAATGCGAGTATCTGCGGCCGCTGGCATTTCCCGGAGTGATCGAGATCGGCCTGAGCGTCGGCAAACTGGGAAACTCGAGCGTCCGCTATGAGCTGGCCATTTTCAAGCAAGGCGAAACTTTCGCGGCCGCGATGGGTTACTTCGTACATGTCTTCGTGGATCGAGAAACGCGGAAGCCAGTGCCAATCCCAACACCGATTCGCACGGCACTGGAACGTCTTGAAGTGGAAAGCAACAGTGTATGATATTTCATTTATTCAACCTCGGATTCTGCCAATGCGAAAATCCTGACCTTAGTGTTAACTCTGTCTGCGGTTGTTGCAACTACGACGAACGCTCGTGCTCAAGTCAAGCGATCGCAGATGTCTGACCAGGATATACCGAAGCCGTGAATGCTCTTACAACAACCCTGGCTCAGAATTAACCGTGATGGAGGATATTAATTGATGCCCATGAAAGGTAGTCTCCTCGTGTCCTTGTCTGCGCTGGCGTTGGTCAGCCTGGTTCTTTTCATCAAACCCGCAGGTGCTCAGACACCGCAACAAACTCCTACATTGCCGAGCGAGAGGCCGGACAAGCTAGAACCTACGAATTACGGGTTTGACTACGTTCGCCGCGAGATGATGATCCCGATGCGCGACGGAGTTAAGTTACACACCGTAATCCTCATTCCCAAAGGCGCCAAAGACGCGCCGATCCTGCTGACGCGCACGCCTTACAACGCCAGCGAGCTCACGACACACATCACAAGCTCGCATCTTGGCCCCAGTCTTTATGGCTACGACAATGCGACTGAAGTGATTGTCGAGGGCGGCTACATTCGTGTGGTCCAGGACATTCGCGGGAAGTATGGATCGGAAGGCGATTATGTTATGAATCGTCCGCTCCACGGACCGCAAAACCCGACGCCGGTGGATCATGCTACCGACACTTACGACACTATTGATTGGTTGGTAAAAAACATTCCGGAGACCAACGGCAAGGTTGGCATCCTTGGCATTTCCTACGACGGCTTTTTGCCTTTGATGGCGCTGGTCAATCCCCACCCGGCGCTTAAAGTTTCGGTGCCGATGAATCCCATGGTCGACGGCTGGAGAGGCGATGACTGGTTCCACAACGGCGCTTTCCGCCAGCAGGGCATGAGCTACATTTACGATCAGGAGGCAACGCGCGCAAATGACGCTAAGTGGTGGACGAGCCACTTCGACGACTACGACATGTTTATGGAAGCGGGATCGGCAGGCGAGCTTGGTCGCCGCCGCGGTCTTGAGCAAATCGGCTTCTGGCGAAAGCTCCTGGCGCACCCGAGCTACGACGCGTTCTGGCAGGATCAGGCAGTGGACAAGATCCTTGCGGCCCACCCGCTAAAAGTCCCCGTGATGCTGGTGCACAGTCTCTGGGATCAGGAGGACATTTACGGCGACATCGCTGTCTACAAGGCCATCGAGCCGAAGGATACTAAAAACGATACGGTGTTCCTGGTCTTGGGCCCATGGCATCACGGCCAGGAGATCAGGGAAGGCAGTGCGCTCGGCGCTATTAAATTCAACAGCGATACGGCATTAACTTTTCGTCAGGAAATCCTTCGCCCGTTTCTGGACCATTATCTTAAGGACGCACCAAAAGCAGATATCGCGCCGGTGATGGCATTTGAGACCGGAACAAACAAATGGCTGAGGCTGCCTTCATGGCCCGCAGGCTGCGCGAGTGGTTGCGCTGTGAAACCGACCCCGCTCTATCTGAACGACGGGTTGAAAGCCGAGTTTGCTACGCCTAAATCTGCCAACTCGTCTTATGAAGAATACGTCTCCGATCCGGCCAAGCCCGTTCCCTATCGCGCGCGACCCATCGACGGCACCAGCTGGTCTCGCTGGCTGGTGGACGATCAACGCGAAGCGTCGGGCCGGCCGGATGTCGCCGTATTCACCTCGGATGTGTTGACCGCGCCAGTGAAGATTAGCGGCGAGCCGATCGCCAACTTGATCGCCTCCACCAGCGGTACCGACTCCGATTGGGTCGTGAAGCTGATTGACCTCTATCCCGATGAAGTCGCGGGTCAGCCAAATATGGGTGGTTATCAGTTGATGATTTCGGCCGACATCATTCGCGGCCGGTATCGTGAGAGCCTCGACGTGGCCAAACCAATCGCCGCGAATACGCCGCTGCTCTATCGGTTTGCGCTACCAACCGCCAACCACGTCTTCTTACCTGGTCACCGGATCATGGTGCAGATTCAGTCGAGTTGGTTCCCTCTCTATGACCGTAATCCACAAACGTTCGTCCCCAATATTTTCTGGGCCAAGTCGGGCGATTACCGCAAAGCGACGCAAAGGATCTATCACACACCCGGCGACGCGAAACGCCAGAGCTTCATCGAACTGCCGCTTGTTGTGACGCCCTGAAGGCGAACGACGGAAACAGTTGTGATATTGCAATTGTTCCTGTGCCACACTTAGTTCCTTCCAGGATAACGGGGACCATCAGCTATAATTTCCACGCTCAATGAAATCAGGCGCGAAGATTTGACGCTATCAGAAAAAATACGGGTCGCTTCTTTGCTGATCATACTATAGACACTATTTCGCGACCTCAGACTAGCTGTTTGTCTGCAGCTACTTTCGATACTTGAGTGGCAATCAGCGAGCCGATTACCCTTGTGAGTTTTAATCGAAAATGACTAATCCAAAAGAGAACTCCAGCGACGCCAACGAAAGGATCCTGCAAATTGAGCGTGAGATCATGACCGCGATCAAGAACAAGGATGCCGCAACTCTCGCGCCTATGTTGGGAGACGATTTCATCTATCGAACACATTTTGGCGCGGAAGCTGATAAGGCGGAGTTCCTAAGAAGCATTGCATCGTTTCCGGCAGAAATTCTGGCGATCCGCGGTGAGGACTTGAGGCTTAACGTGTATGGGGAGACGGCCGTCCTGACGGGCGTGCAGCTCGCTCAAGCTCGAGCACGCGAAGGAAGAGCAGAGGAAAGCGCGGTAGCTTTTACTGATGTCTTCGTTAGACGCGATGGACGCTGGTTAATGGTTCTAGCTTACGGCATTGAATTGCCCTCCGAGGAAGTACCCTTTCAAATCTAAGCACGCCGCGAGTGTAACTTCAGCAAAAGTTTGCGTTATAACTACACGTCGACGTTGCTAATTGGAGGCTAATTCACAAACAAGCACTTCCAATTGCAGACGCGCCCCTTTTCCACCGCCTCCTCCAAGCGATGACTTAATCGCGAGATCAGCGGCGGCTATCAGTTGGATGCCGCGAGCTATTTGTGTCCCCTCGCTCCGCTGCAAGGTATTCATGAAAGCGTCTCGTTTCGCGGGCGGCCCGTACACAAGTCGATAAACTTCATCCCGTGCGCCGCGTTTGAGCAGCTCCTTAGCGAGCGCCAGCCGGTGGTAGTTACTGGCAATTAACCCAAGCAACATGACCGGTGGAACCTCGTCCTCCAACAAGCGATGCAGTGTCTCGAGCGCGCGACGACGATCGCCGGCAACCAGATGATCTCCCAGATCGAAATTTGAAAGTTCGCGCGAGCGGCCGATCAGCTGATCAACCAACTCCATCGTTATCTGCCTTGATTCAAGCGAGGCTGCCGCCAACTTGTCCAATTCGGATCGGAGAGCTTGTAGGTTGGTTCCCACCAGACTAACGATCTTTGAAAGAACACGATCGTCAGCGATTGTCTTCAATTCTTTCAAACGCATTCGGGCCCAGGCTTTTGCCTCCGCGTCTTTTACCGCCGGAAACTCAACGACAGCACAACTTGTCAGCAACGCTTTTGTCAGCTTCTTGCGTTTATCAAGATCATCGGCCACGAAAAGCATTACCGTTGAAGCCACCGGCCGGCCCAAATAGCGAATGATAATCTCTTCGTCAGTCTCGCGTAGCTTCGCAAAATCCTTGATTCTGACCACCCGACGCTCAGACATCATAGGCAGTTGCTCCGCCGCGGCGATGGCCGCCATAGCCGAGTCGGTTAGCAGGCTGAAAGAAGATTCATTGAATTCACGCAATAAGGTACCGCTGAGTGCGGTGTCGGCAAGGTTCCGGGCAGCGGAGTCGCGCAGGTAGGTTTCACAGCCAACCAGTAGATAGACTGGTTGTAGGCGGCCGGCGCGGAGCGATTGATCAAGTTCAGCGCGCGAAAGGGTCGTCATTTCGGGATCTGAATGGTGTTAGTCAAAGTCGAAACTATACTCTCGGCGAAGTTGCGGGCCATGCGTTGAACCGCCGGGTCTTCTTCGTTGAAGAAGTTGCGGGGATCGTTGGCGAATTCATACTCGCCGCGAAACACGAAGTTTTGATTGTCGTAGAGCACCCGGTTTGCAATTTGATCGCGCACCGTCACGGCCGCTTCAATGGTCACCTCAAAAATTCGCGCGCGCCCTTTATCATCGAGCAACACACCGCCGTAATTAAAACTCTTAATGACGCCCTCGATGACTGCGTCGGCTCCTTCTCGTTGGCCCTGCACCCGCAGGCCGCGGCCACGATGGATGAGTTCGTTAACTACAGCTTCAGTGAAGCGGGATTCGATCTTGTAACGCAGCGCATTGTTCTGAAACGCCGGCACCGCAACAGTCTTGATGCGGGAGGGAAGTTGGTTTTTCGTTACCGGCTTGTAGCATTCAGCAAAGCCGGAAACAAAGAACAGCACTAACAGGAACGCTGCCGACCGCAAAACTTTTCGCATTGAAAGCTCTCAATTTCTTGCCGGAATTTAACATGAAAGTCGCTGTGGATTCTCTCTCACCATCTGCGCTTAAGCAAGTTTGGAGTTGGGTTCATTTTAGTTTTGAGTTCAAGCGTAGCTTGTTATTCGGGAATCGGCAGCCTAAAGGCTACCAGCCGACGGGCGCTGCGGCGTTCCCCGGACTGAACTCTGAACTTCCGGCTTCAAACTACATCGATGATACTTTGAAAGGATTGACGTTCGCCGCCTTTTTGGAATATTGTCCTGAGCGCTTTCAACTCAGGGAAGACTTAGAATTCTTTGTACAGTTTGATCAGCCGGTCCACCCCACCTGGTTGATACCGCGAGACTCAGCACTCAAACACTCAACACTGTAGAGGAGAATTTATATGCCCAGGGAGAAGCGCCATAAAGCAGCCACTCTAAACGCCCGGCGCTCGAGGCGGAAAAGTCCTGGAAAGATCGTCGAGGAACCGTCGGAACAGACTGAAGTACTGTTGTTCCCGAGTTCTTCCAAAAAGGAGAAGCTGCAGTCAGTCCGTCTTACAAGTCATAAAGCACGCAGCCGATGGTTTCAAACCCGCGCCTCATGGCCCGTCAGAGAAGCTCCTGTAAATACATTGGTGCGCGAGCGCCTGCGAGTTGAAAAAGCACTGTCCGCACCCGCAAATGTAACCGCGCAATGGGAGTGTGTAGGGCCGACAAACATTGGCGGCAGGATAACCTGCCTTGCCTATCATCCGACACATCCCGAACGCATTTGGGCGGGTGCGGCAGGAGGTGGAGTATGGCAGAGCAAAGATGGCGGCCAGACATGGCAATCTTGCTGGAACGATCAGGACATCCTGAACATCGGGTCCTTGGCCGTCGATCCCGAAAACGGCGACACGATTTATTGTGGCACGGGCGAAGCCAACCTCTCTCTTGATTCCTATCCCGGAGTGGGACTCTATAACAGCAAAGACGCGGGACGTACCTGGCAGTTGCTGGCGTCGACAGAGAGAAGCGGTGTTCCCAGTGGTATAGGAGTGATAGCAATCGATCCTTTCGATTCCAAACACTTGCTGATTGGTGGCGTTGGTTATGCGGAAGTCAGTTACGCGCGCAGTTTTGGCGGCATGTACACTTCGTTTGATAGTGGAGTGACCTGGCAACGGGAGACGTTTATCTCAACTCAAAACTACTGGTGCCACTCGATTGTCTTCCATCCAAACAGGAAAGGGACAATCTTCGCAACCTTTACCGAACAGGGAGCCCGCAGTGGTATCTGGCGTTCAACCGACGGCGGCAAGAATTGGCGACAGTTGACCGTCAGACTCGTTAACTCAGCGCTTTTCGGCCGTACCAGCCTGGCCATTAGTCCCTCAAAGCCTGAGGTGATCTACGCTTTTGCTGCGGATGAAAGTAGCGTCAGCAGCGACCTTCTGCTCGGCGTGTTTCGCAGTGCGAATGGTGGTGATACCTGGAAGAGAATTAGTGGAAATCATTTCGAGAAAGAAGGCCAGATTTCATACGGCAACACTATTGTCGTCCATCCCAAGGATCCGAACTACGTTATCTGTGGCGGAGTTGATTTGCACCTCACCACAAACGGTGGCAAGAGCTGGCGGAGAATAACCCACTGGGACCTGGAGCGTGGTGATCCGAAATATGCTCACTCCGATCATCATGCGGTCTTGATGCCGCCCACGGTTCCCGGTCTTGTCTACGATGCCAATGACGGCGGCCTCGACGTCAGTGAAGACGGCGGCCACCACTGGCAGAATCGCAGCACCGGGCTTTCAGTGACTATGTTCTATGATCTGGACGTGGCGCCGGGCAATGGCCTCGTGTTTGGTGGAGGCGCGCAGGACAATGGTACAGTGATTACCAAGATTGGTGCCGCCAGCAGCTTCTTCCAGATTTATGAGGGCGATGGTGGCTGGATTGTGTTTGATCCCAACGACGCAGGCCACGTCTATTGCTCAGTCTACAACCTCGACATCCGGCGTTTTCGGGGGAAAGTCCACAAAAACGTGTCGCCTTCGGCGTCAAGCGATGAACAGAATTCTGTGTGGATGTGTTTCATTACCCTGGACCCGTCAGATTCAAACACCGTCTTCACCGGTTCATATCGGGTATGGCGCACCAAAAACGATGGTGAGAACTGGCATGTAGTTTCGCCTTCATTGGATGGTAGTTCTATCTCGGCGATAGAGGTTGCTCCGGCAAATCCCAAACGAGTGTATGTGGGCACAGAAAATGGCGGCTTCTTCCGCAGCCTTGATGGCGGTGACACGTGGAGCCCGAATCTTTCGAGCTCAATGCTCCCCGGTCATACGATTACCCGTCTCGAAACTCATCCGCGTGACGCGAACATGCTCGTTGCCACTGTGGCAAATTTTGGTCACTCGCATGTCTTTCGCACGAAAGATGGTGGGCTGACCTGGGAAGATATCGACAAGGGCCAACTTCCCGACGTACCACACCACGTCGCAGTTATAAGAGCCGACGACCTTGACAGGATTTATGTCGGGAACGATGCGGGAGTTTTTGTGTTGGATACCAGGACGGCGACATGGATGTCTCTAACTAAGAACCTGCCGAACGCGATGGTGGTCGACCTCGTCTATCACGAGATGGATGGGACGTTGAGCGCAGCCACCTATGGTCGCAGCATCTGGCGACTGAAACTAAAGTAGGACAGACATTCCTGTCTGTCCCGTCATCCTAAGTAGGACAGCCATTCCTGTCTGCCCCGTCATCCTAAGTAGGACAGCCATTCGTGTCTGTCCCGTCATCCTAAGTAGGACAGCCATTCCTGTCTGTCCCGTCATCCTAAGTAGGACAGCCATTCCTGTCTGTCCCTTTACCTAAGTAGGACAGCCATTCCTGTCCTGTTACCCAAACTTGCGAGCTCTATTACCTGGCTAGTGGACCTGGTCCCAGCACGCTAGCTGCGACGCTTCTGAAACCACTCAGCTCTTCGACGAAGATTGTCTGACGGTTCACCTTTTTTCGCCTTCACTGCTTCGAGTTCACTGGATGAATCAATATCCTTATCCGATTCTTTTTCAGCCTTCGTCGCAGCGTCTCGGTGCTTGTCGCGCTTGCCGCCACGGCCTTTCGCGCTTCGACCGTCCTCATAGTCTTTAACTTTATCGCCTTTACCTTTTCTGACTTTTGCCATGTGTCGATTATAGCAAACCGGGCCATCGAGACCCAATTTCAGCGTTGTTCTATTTGTGTTTCTTTGTAACGCAAACTGTTAGTTTGCGGCATACAGTGTCTTAGGCCCGAAATTTTTATGGTCACTAGCATCATGGAATCTCTTTTAGTCGCGCATCCATCAGCGGCTGAAAGCACATGGACTCCGCCCCACGCTTTTGATTCCACTGCTTGGATTCCTAACGTTGCCTCGATGGCAATCGTTTGTCGCCCTCGCCTTCTGTCTGTCGGTAAATTCTGTTAAGCAAGGACTCTAAGCTCTTTGCAATTTAGTTACTACTCGTCTGATTTCATCCGCGACCTTCGTCGTCTCGACGGCAGGTTTCACATCATGGACTCGGAGGATGTGGGCGCCTTTCAATACGGCGGCGGTGATGGTGGCCATAGTGCCGTGCAGGCGTTCGTCTGAAGGGGCTGGGTTACCGTCGCTCTCTGCGAGGATGCGGCCAATGAAAGACTTTCGCGAAGTACCAATCAGAATGGGGAAGTCGGGGAAGGCGGCGATGAGCTCATCGAGCTTTGCGATTAGTTCGATATTCTGTTCCTGGCTTTTGCCGAAGCCAATGCCTGGATCGATGACGATTGATTCGTGCCTCACGCCGCGTTGCTCGGCAATCTTTATACTGCGACGCAAACCGCTCGTTACTTCTTCTATTATGTCGCCGACGGGAGGCTGATTATGCAGCGAGCCCGGAGTTCCGCGGGAATGCATTAGCACCAGGCCCGCTCCCGATTTCGCTACCTCGTCCGCCAGTTGAGAATCAAAACGCAATCCGGAGATGTCATTGACAATCGAAGCTCCGGCGTCAAGCGCTGCGCGTGCGACTGAGGCCTTGGTTGTGTCGACGGAAATTGGAACCCTGGATCGCTTCGCGAGTTGACTAACCACAGGTAAAACCCGCTCCAGCTCCTCTTCAGCAGAGACGATGGCGGCGGCGCCGGGACGCGTGGATTCACCGCCAACGTCGATGATGTCGACGCCTTCGGCAATCATCTGTTCCGCGTGAGCTAGTGCGTTATCGAGTGAGAAGAACTCGCCACCATCGCTGAAGCTATCGGGCGTAACATTAAGCACGCCCAATATCAGCGTGCGTTCGGCGATGGGCAGTGTGCGGCCTCCCGAGATGTGCCATTCGCGGATCACGTTTGAGATGATACGGGACCGAAGGGAAGATTTTCTATTTCTCATTTCCCATTTGCCATTAAGCGCTGCATTTCTCATTTGCCCGTTCAAACTTCGTGGCGAACGATTTCCGCGAGCCTCCAAATGGGATTTATCAATTTCCTTTGGCATTCAACTTCACCGATGTAAACCCCGATGATCTAAATGAAAATGAAAAATGACAAATGGAAAATCGGATTGTTTGGTTCCCGTAATATAACAAAAAGGGGAACAAGCTGACTGGCCCATTCCCCTTTCCTCTGTCTCGGTTCTTCACCCTTAAGCCGGCGCCGGATTGCCTCCGGTAATTGGCGGCAGGATCGGTTTCAACGGTTTGGCTGATGGTTCTTTCAGTTGCGGGCGATCTTCATCGCCACCATCAGTGACCGGTTGCGCGTCGTCGAGTGTCAATCCGGCGACTATGCGACGAATCTCAACACCGTCAAGCGACTCCCGCTCGAGCAAGCATTCGGCCAATCGCACCATTGTGTCGCGATTTTCATCGATGATCTTCTTGGCTCGTTCATACTGAGCCGTGACGATCTTTTTCACCTGCTCATCGATCTTGATGGCTGTCTCTTCGGAGAAGTCGCGATGTTGCGCAATCTCGCGGCCGAGGAAGATCTGCTCTTCCTTTTTGCCGAAGGTCAGCGGTCCCATCTCCGACATGCCATACTCGCAAACCATGGCGCGCGCCAACTCGGTGGCGCGTTCAATATCATTCGAAGCGCCCGTGGTGATGCTGCCGAGGAAAGTGTCTTCAGCAATACGCCCACCCATCAGGATTGCGATCTGACCCAACAGGTAGTCTTCGCTGTAGTTATGGCGATCGCCTTCCGGCAATTGCTGCGTTACACCAAGCGCCATTCCCCGGGGGATAATGGTCACTTTGTGAACCGGATCAGCGTTGGGGACTTTCAGACCGACTAATGTATGCCCGGCCTCGTGATAAGCAGTGACGCGCTTCTCCTCATTTGAGATCACCATGCTCTTGCGCTCAGCGCCCATCAACACCTTGTCCTTCGCCAATTCGAAGTCGCCCATCGCGACCAGCTTCTTGTTGTAACGCGCCGCGTTTAGCGCCGCTTCATTAACAAGATTAGCGAGGTCGGCGCCAGTGAAGCCTGGCGTGCCACGCGCGATCACGCTGATGTCAACATCTTCGCCGAGCGGAATCTTGCGCGTGTGGACTTTCAGAATACCTTCACGACCACGCACGTCGGGTCTTGACACCACAACACGCCGATCGAATCTCCCCGGTCGCAGTAATGCCGGGTCCAATACGTCAGGACGGTTTGTCGAGGCGATCAGGATCACGCCGTCATTCGACTCAAACCCGTCCATCTCAACGAGCAACTGATTCAACGTCTGTTCGCGTTCATCGTGCCCGCCGCCGAGTCCAGCGCCGCGATGACGCCCGACCGCATCAATCTCATCGATAAAGATAATGCAGGGTGCATTCTTCTTGCCCTGCTCAAACAGGTCACGCACGCGCGATGCGCCAACGCCGACAAACATCTCAACGAAGTCAGAGCCCGAGATAGAGAAGAAGGGAACGTTTGCTTCACCGGCGATGGCGCGCGCAAGTAGAGTCTTGCCGGTTCCCGGCGGGCCCATCATCAAAACGCCTTTGGGAATTCGCCCACCCAGTTTTTGAAACTTCTGCGGCTCCTTGAGAAACTCAATAATCTCCTGAAGTTCTTCCTTGGCCTCTTCGACACCGGCAACATCCTTGAATGTCACACGCTTCTGCTGATTGTTAAGCAACTTGGCGCGCGACTTACCAAACGAGAGGGCCTTGTTTCCTCCTGACTGCATTTGCCGCAACATGAAAACCCAGATACCAATAATAAACAGGAGCGGCGCCCACGTGATCAACATCGGCCAGATGTAACTGCTACTACCTGAATCATCTTCAAACTTTTCAACCTTGGGCTTGCCGTCTACTTTTTCCTGCGACTTGTTGTATACGGTATTCCTTATCTGATCGCTGGTGAGTTGGACGTGGTATTCCTGATTGCGAGTATCCAGAGCGATCGCCTCGTTCTGCTTGAGGGTAAGCTGTTTTATCTCAAGCGCATCGATTTTCTGACTGAGTGTCCCCAGATCGATCGGCTGCCAATTCTTGCCCGAGGGATTTACCAGCTTATAAAGCAGCAGTGCCCCCGCAATAATCAATAACCAAAAAATTATTTGTCTAGCTGTGGAACTCAAAGTCATTAACGCCTCCGACTACGATCATACCTTATCCTATGGTGCTTTGTCGCTTCTGGACGAAGGACAAAATTCATCGCCCATAGGAACGATTTCACGCGAAGTTGTTGGATGCCAGCCAACTATCTCTCGTTGTTTTAGACCCCTCATGCCGCTCTCCAGTTCCGCAATACCGTCGCCGCGTAAAAAGCGAAAACCGCCGTGTTATGACCGGCGGTGTCGACCGCGTGGAATTTTAGAGATCGCTGGCGGCTTTTTCAACTCCTTTTTACGCGATAACTCCAGCATTCCGCGCCTCCGCGTGACCATTATTCCGCCGGGTAACTCTGCCACCCGCCCGCCGCGCTCGCCCTTTAAAAGCCTCTCGACAGCAATGAGGTGAACCATTTCAACCCGCTTGAGATCGCCTCGGGACCGCAAAATCCATTCTCGCAACGCCCGGCGGCGCACGGCAGCCGGCGACTGTGACAGAACACTTACGCTCAGCCATGGCTGCCTGGTTTCACTATTCTTCTCCGAGCTAGTCACTGCCAACTCAAGCAAGCGTCCGGCCTCGGCCGAGAGCGCTGCGGCATCTTCGTTCAACAGAGTTGCGGTTCTGCTGAGTGCTTCGACCACGCGGACGTTGAACGACTTCATCAATGGCAATAGTTGTTTTCGAATCCTAACGCGCGAGAACGTTTCATCGTTGTTCATCACATCAAGCCGGAAGTCTATCTCCCGACGCCGGCAGTAGTCTTCCGTGTCAGTACGTCGCGCCCACCTGAGCAGTGGCCGGACGAGCTTCACGTGTGAGCCTGGTGAGATATCCCTGACGGCCGGCGTGCCGCTCAATCCTTCGGCGGCGCTGCCGCGCAAGAGCCGCATCAGAATTGTTTCAGCCTGATCGTCCAGAGTGTGCGCAGTCAGCACGAAATTTGAATGAATCTTGTTCGCTGTCTTCTCTAAAAACGCGTACCGCGCTTTTCGCGCCGCCTGCTCAAGATTTTCCCTGGGCTTACGCGTCTTAGTTTTCCGGCGGGTGCTCAGTCTTAGGTTAATCCGGCCCACCACTGCCTCGTGGCCAAGCTCCTTCACAAGCTGCGTCACCCATTTTGCATCGTTTGGACTGTCGCTCCGGAGCCCGTGATCGAGATGGGCGATGATGAGTTTCAAGTGTAACTTGCTCTTTTTGATTAACTCGTCGATACCAAGCAAGAGCGCAGTGGAGTCGGCGCCGCCAGAGACTGCAACCACGATGTGGCCATCTGACTCCGGCAACTCAAGCCGTCGCCACTCCGCGAACAAATTTCTGCCGAAGGCGGACAGCCTCGCTCGAGGCGACCGCAGACTTTCAGTGCTGGTTGTTGGTTTCGATTTCATCTCAGTGTAGCCAAGAGTGCGGCAACTCTTTGGAATGCGGTGACCAGTCACCGCATTGGCCTGCGTCGGCCAGGCGCTTGTTTGGTTACAAACCGCTTCAGCTGCACGAGGTGTTGCCACAGGTCGCACCGGCCAAAGCGCCAGGTTGGCGCACCTTAAAAAGTTTCAGCTTGACATTCGTTGGCCCAGACGATACTAATTCAGGCATCCCTGTGGTCAGCAAAGAGCTCTAAAGAGTTCTCCCGCAAAATCTTTCGCGAGGTCAATCGATGAGATTAAGAATGCTTCTGTGTGCGCTGATACTGGCGCTCTTTACTTTTCAAACAATTCCTGTCGCCGCGCTCGACGAAGGAATGTGGACTTTCAACAACGTACCCAGGGAAGACATCAAACAAAAATATGGGTTCGATGTTACTGACGACTGGCTGCGCAAACTCCAACTGGCGTCAGTGCGCTTCCCGGGCGGCTCGGGTTCCTTTGTATCGCCAAACGGTCTGGTGCTCACAAATTATCACATTGTCGAAGACATTGTGGGTGAACTGAGCACGGCCAATAAAGATTATGCCAAGGATGGCTTTGTTGCTCACAGCCAGGCTGAAGAAATGAAAGCCGAAGGCCTCTCCCTGGATCAGCTGATCAGCATTGAGGACGTGACCGCTAGGGTGAATAGCGCCGTTAAAGACAACATGTCGGCCGCAGAAGCTAACGCAGCGAGGAGGGCTCAAATCAGCGCCATTGAAGCGGAATCGACTGCAGCGACTGGCCTGCGCAGCGACGTCGTGGCGCTGTATCAAGGCGGTCAATACAATCTCTATCGCTACAAAAAATATACTGACATCCGGCTGGTGTTTGTGCCTGAGTTTCAAGCCGCGTTTTTTGGCGGCGACCCGGACAATTTCAACTTCCCGCGTTTCAACATCGACATGGCGCTGGTTCGCGTTTATGAAAACGATCAGCCGCTGAAAGTTGAAAACTATTTCAAATGGTCTAAAGCCGGCGCGAAAGATGGTGAGCTGGTTTTTGTTACCGGACATCCGGGTACGACTTCCCGGCTAAATACTGTGGCTCATCTCGAGTCGTTGCGCGATATCAGCATTCCTTTGCTGCTCCGCATGCTGGAATCGCGGCAGAAGATGCTCAAGCAATATATGGCGCAGGGTGAGGAGCAGACTCGCCGCGCGCAAAACGATCTGAACTCGGTCGAGAATTCCATCAAAGTTTATAAGGGACAAATTGCCGGCCTTAGAGATCCCAAACTGATGAACGAGAAGCGTCTGGCCGAACAGGCTTTAAGAGATTCAATCGCGGCTGACGCAAGGAAGAAACAGGAATACGGCAATGCCTGGGAAGCGATCGCCAAAGGTCGAAAAGATCTCGCCCAGTATGATCGCGACCGACGCTTCCTGGATCTTGCTGCCGGATTCAATACACCGCTGTTTGGTTATGCGCGCACGCTGGTGCGGCTGGCTGACGAAAACCAGAGGCCTGATGCGCAGCGACTGCCTGAATTTATGAATACGCGTCGGGCTGCGCTCGAAGCGAACCTCTACTCAACCGCGCCTATCTATGACGACTACGAAAAGGCGAAGCTCGCTAATTCGCTTGCGTTCATGCAAAGCGAGTACGGCGCGAATAATTCTCTGGTAAAGAAAGTGCTCAAGGGTAAGACTCCTGAAGCTCGCGCTGCCGAGCTGATCGAGGGAACTAAACTCAAGGACGTCGAGTATCGCAAGCAGGTCGCCGTCGCCGGAATCAGAATGATAAATAGCGGTGACGATCCGATAATCGACCTGGCCAGGGATATCGACAAAGAAGCACGCGCGGTGCGGAAACGCTACGAGGAAGAAGTCGTGGCTGTGGAACGCGCGAACTACGCGAAGATTGCCCATGCGCTTTTTGAAGAGCAGGGAACCAAGCTTTATCCCGACGCGACCTTCACGCTGCGGCTTTCCTATGGAGCGGTCAAGGGCTACAGGGAAAATGGCAAGTTCGTGCCGCCCTTTACGACGCTGGGCGGTCTCTATGCGCGTTCAAATCAGTTTCATCACGCATTTCCCTACAATCTGCCGCCGCGTTGGATGAGCAAGGGTGCGGCTGTAAATCCGAGGACACCCTTCAATTTCGTTTCCACTAACGACATCATCGGCGGCAACAGCGGCTCGCCTACCATCAACAAGAGTGGCGAACTGGTTGGCTTGATCTTCGATGGCAACATGCAGTCTCTGGTCGGCAACTTCGAATACGATGAGTCAGTAAACCGTTCAATCTCGGTCGACGTGCGCGGAATGCTGGAAGTATTGCGGAAAGTCTTCGGCGCCAACGCCCTCGCGAACGAGTTAATTAACGGTTAGGGTAGGACAGGCTTTCCAGCCTGTCTTTCTCCATCTGATGAGATTCGCGGCCCACTGCTGGAATGTCGACGTGAAAAATGAAGGACCAGGGTAGGGGACAGGCTTTCCAGCCTGTAGTTCAAAATGAAGGGCGGACCTTTGTGGGTCCGCCCTCATTGCTTTTATTTAATGAGTGTTGATTTGTCTAACTGAATAAGCTCTGCAAAGAGACACTCAATTCTTGCAGCATGATTGAGCCTTCCCTGACAAGCCCGGAAGCAATTAGGACAAGTCGGTCGCCGAGAATGATCGGAGCGGACGCCGCTACAACGGCGGAGACAAGGAGCAGGTTTGAAAACAAACTAGAGGCATCCAATCTGTTAATAGCAGGCTTTTTCATAATCACCTTCCGTCTATTCTTTGATGGGCGAAGCAGTACGTTGTCGAAACTGCGGACCAGGGAAGAGGCTTCGCTAAAACGGGGCGTACCGATGGTGAGATTTTTCGAGGGGCGTCAACTGCCGTGGCAACCGCTATGCCGTCATCGCTCGCGAATCCCAGCAAGACACGTAAACTCTTCGCTTCTTTCAGTTATGAGAAACGCAGCCAATTCCTGCGAGGCAAGGGGTGGTTATTTCACCAGTCAGACTGAATATCCGCTGATGCAAGTTGACTAATATGGAGCTTGAGTTTGGTGCGATTTTGATTGCTGGCTAGCTGCCGTTAGAGGTTTATCAAAGGAGACGTTTGTTATTAGCTTTCTCGAGACCTGCGTATTTTCTCGATCAGTTTCTTTTGGCCTTAGCCGGGAGGAAGAGTGGGCAGTAGGCAGGAGCAGAGGCAGGTGAACGAAGCAGTTGCCAGGACTGTGCGCGATCTAGCCCTTTTCCAGACCGGCATACTTCTGAACAAGTTTTTTTTGACCATACCCTGGGAATGTCACGGTTAATTTCAACGAGTCGCCAACGCCTTCGCGGCGAAGGACGAGGCCGCGGCCGTACTTGGCGTGCTTAACGTAGGAGCCGGGAACAAACTCCGAAGGAGTTTCGGGTCTCGAGTTTCCAGTTTCAGGTTTCGAGCTTGGAGTTTGGAGATTTGTAGTCGCTTCTGTTCGCGCTGCGCGCTCATTTCGGGCGGCACGCCCGCGTTCCCAGGATTTCATTTCTTCGCGAGCACGGACATCTTTTCCCGTTTGAAAGCTGCCGCCGGTGTTGCCCAATTGTTTGGCGCGTTGCTTGAAGAATTCGGCGATAGAGTCGACGCTGTCGTAAGTTTTGCCTACGTACCTGCCTTTCTCCTTGCGATAACCGCTATCGTCATCGGCCGAAGCTGCATGGCCTCGACGGTACTCGCCGTGTTCGTAATCAATCGCCGATGAGCCGCGTGCGAATGAAAGCCATGACTTGCCGATAGACAGGTCTTCGATCATATCCAGCGGCATCTCGTTCAGAAACTGCGAAGGCTCGGAGGCCAACTCCTCCCCGTAAACCCTCCGCTTCATGGCATGCGTGACGTAGAGAAATCTTTCCGCGCGCGTCATCGCGACGTAGCAAAGACGGCGTTCCTCCTCCAACTCTGCCGGATCAGTTGCCGAACGTGAATGAGGGAAGAGGCCATCCTCCAATCCAACGATGAACACAAGTGGAAACTCGAGACCCTTGGCCGAGTGTGCGGTCATGAGCGTGACAACCGCCTCCTGTTTGTACTGATCGGCATCCGAAACAAGCGCCGAGTGATCGATAAACTCGCGCAATCCTTCAATGCCTTCTTCATCGTAATCGACCGCTGCGTTCACCAGCTCCTGCAGGTTTTCCAATCGAGCTTCCGCTTCGTCGGTCTTTTCGGACTTCAGCGCATTCTCGTAGCCGGTATCGAAGATAGCGGCTTTGACGATGTCGGAAGGTAAAGCGACCGATGAGTCGGAGCTGGTAAGAGCGGGGGCAAGCCGCCCTTCCTGACCCTGAGACATCGTTGCTTGACGCTGAGATACCGTTGTTTGACCCGGAGATACTGTTGCTTGATTATTGTTTTGAACGCCAGCCATGTTACCGAGTCGAAGCACAATCTTGCGGAAGCTCTTTAACGCCGACACGGCGCGGGTACTAAGGTTTTCAGGTTTCTCGATCACCCGAGAGATAGTTTCCCAGAGTGAGAGCCCATAATCATTTGCGCGACGGGCGAGTTCCTCTACAGTTTGCTTGCCGATTCCTCGCGGCGGACTGTTGATTACACGTTGCAGGGCGATGGAATCGTTTGCATTCAGCGCCAACTTCAAATACGCAATGATGTCGCGCACTTCCATGCGTTCGTAGAAGGAGAAGCCGCCGACGATGTTGTAAGGCAAACCGGAGCGGCGCATCGCCTCCTCAAAAACACGCGACTGAGAGTTGGTGCGATACAGTACTGCCGCGCGCAAGTCATAATCTTCGTTGCGGTGTTCGAGTATCTTCCCAGCGACAAAACGCGCTTCTGATTCCGCATCAAACGCCTGGAAGTAGCGCACGCGATCGCCGCGTGGGTTTGAGGTCCAAAGGGTTTTTCCTTTGCGCTCAGTGTTGTGCTTAACCACGGCGCCGGCGACATCGAGAATTGTTTGTGTCGAACGATAATTTTCCTCGAGCCGGATTGTTTTCGTGGTCGGGAAATGCTTTTCAAAGTTGAGGATGTTGCTGATATCGGCACCGCGCCATTTGTAGATCGACTGATCCTCGTCGCCTACCACAGCAATGTTTTGCTGCTTTTCAGTCAGCAAGCTAATCAGCGCAAACTGTAGCGCGTTGGTGTCCTGGTACTCATCAACCAGGATGTAGCGAAACTTGTTGTTATACTTTTCGCGCACTTCCGGAACCTGGCGCAAAAGGCGCACAGTCTTAATCAGCAGGTCGTCGAAATCGAGCGCGTTGTTCGCATGCAGGCGTTCCTCGTAGGCCGCATAGACGCGTGCCATTCCCGCGCGGCGTTCATCAACATAATCGGCCCGCGCAGCAAAAGCCTCAACGTCTTCGCCTCGGTTTTTTGCCGAGCTAATAGCGGATTGAGTGGCGCGCAGACCCAGATGCTTTTCGTCGTAGCCGAGGTCTTTAAGGCAGTTCTTAATGAGTCTCAGCGAGTCGTCCTGATCGTAGATGGTGAAGGTGCGGCTGTATTTGTCGTTTAGCTTTTCGATGTCCTGGCGAAGAATGCGCACGCAGAGGCTGTGGAATGTTGCCACGAGCGGCATGCTTGAAAGTTCCTGGTCGCGCAAAAGCAGCTGTACACGCTGTCGCATCTCCTGTGCGGACTTATTGGTGAACGTGACCGCCAGGATATTCCACGGCGCCACGCCTTTTTCGGCGATCAGGTAGGCGATGCGATGCGCTATAACGCGCGTCTTGCCTGAGCCGGCGCCGGCAAGAATCAGCAGCGGTCCTTCGTTTATGAGGACAGCCTCGCGTTGTTGTTCGTTGAGCGAAGAAAGAAAATCAGTCATTTACCGATGAAGCCCGAATCCAATGTTTCATTTAATCACACGCAGCGATAGGCGCAAAACTGGGATTAGGAGAAGAAACAAATTTGCAGATTCCACAGATGTCGCAAACTCAAGTATCATGCAAAATATCTTTTTCAGGTAGTCACTAATCGGTGTAGTCTGCGAAATCTGCAGATGCAATTTGACCACAAGAATCGGATAGATTGGTTGTTCCGACTTCGCTAAGATTCATCCGACTTGAGCATGAAGCGAAGTATTGGAGGTGTTAATATGAGTGCCGTGATGAAGCAGCAAATGGATTTGGGGTCAAGAGATCAGGAAGAACTTTGGCAAGCAGTGCTAACTAAGGACACTCGCTTCGACGGACAGTTTGTGTTCGCTGTTAGCTCGACAGGCATCTACTGCCGTCCTTCATGCCCTTCACGTCGGCCACGTCGGGAACATGTTTCATTCTTTCAGTTGCCTGAAGTAGCCGAGGGCGCAGGATTTCGTGCCTGCCTTCGCTGCCATCCACGCAACGCACGTGTGATCGATCCGCAGATCCAAATGACGCGGCAGGTTTGCCGGATAATCGAGGAGAATGAGGGAGAGCCAATCACGCTCTCCGCCTTGAGCGACGAGCTCGGTGTTAGTTCCTTTCACCTACAGCGGACTTTCAAAAGCACCATGGGAATCACGCCGCGACGTTATGCGGAGACTTACCGGCTAAGAAAATTCAAGCAGGGTGTGCGCAGCGGCGAAGGAATTACCAGCGCAATCTATGACGCGGGCTACGGTTCGAGCAGCCGGCTATATGAACGAGCATCTTCTCACCTTGGGATGACGCCAGCGACGTACGGCAAAGGTGGACGCGGTGCTGTGATCAGTTTTGCAATTGTTGGAACTCGCCTTGGTCGTCTGTTGGTTGCGGCCACAAACAAGGGAGTGTGTTCGGTGATGCTGGGTGATGCAGATGCGGCACTGAAAGCGGATTTGATGAAGGAGTTTCCGGCGGCAGAGATTCGCCAGGATGAAGAGCAGCTTCGTTCATCAGTCAATGCGATAGTGGATCACCTGAAAAGCAAGAGTCCACACATCGATCTGCCACTTGATATCCAAGCGACGGCTTTTCAACGGCAGGTGTGGGAGCAATTGCTCGCGATTCCATACGGCCAGACGTATTCTTACAGCGAGGTCGCCAAAGCTATTGGCCAGGAAGGGGCGGTTCGCGCGGTGGCGCGCGCTTGCGCTACGAATCCTGTCGCCCTGGTAATTCCATGTCACCGCGTCATTCGCGAGGACACCAGCCTCGGTGGTTATCGTTGGGGATTGGAACGCAAGAAAAAACTTCTGGCAACAGAAGCACGCGCGACAAAGACTCAATAAGTCCAAAAGTGAAATTAGATTTTTTGCGCATACCTTCAGGTTTCAGCTTTGAGTGCTGGTCCAATCAGCAGGAACAAACCCATCCCCACGTAGAGCCTTCGTTAACTCCCCGCATCGAACATTGAATGCCTTTCAGTCAAGTAGTTAGAAATCAACTCTAATCAGCTCGCGGTCGGGAAGGCGGTCTCGCTCCCGCTTACTGGATCAGTATTCAAGAAAATCCGAAACTGCCCAGATTAAGCGGGCGCGCTTTTCCCACTAGGAGTGCGCATTTTTCGCATGTAATGAGGATGCGACGCTCCTTTTTGACGCAAGAATGCGCGTTAACAGATAGAGACTCACCTAGCGCGGGGGAAGGAGGCTTTGAGCTTCATAACAAGTAGTCTCGGCGGCAGCGAGGTTGTACGAAAGGTCAAAAGAAAGTTTATGTCTAAGTTCTTGAGTCTTCTAATTGTTATCTTGTCGGCGATGGTAAGTGTTTCGGCACAAATCAGGCCGGATGAGAAACGGTACGTTGAGGACAAGAGTGTTTCGCTCAAAATGGACTTACCGGGAACAGAAGCAGCTAAGGAAGCTTTTTACCCGCATACTTCTTATAGCTACTCGGCTGATGAGTTTAGGCCAGGTGTTGTCCAGGTTGGTCCTCGAACCACGTATCTCAAAGAGGGACTCAGTAGCGAAGAGGTGGTACGATTGCTGGGCAAGCCTTCAGCCATTTCCGAGCGGAACGAAAGAGACGAGGTAGTGACGATCTATGAGTTTCCGCGCAGTGAGAATCGCGTACTGGTTGCGGAATTTGTTAAGGACGCGCTCGTCCGTTCAACGATGGAGTCGCGCGGGCAAGCTACGCCGGCAGATCGTTAATCCGTATTTCACTTCCACCGCCATCTGGGCGTACTCTGTGGTGAGGCGGAAATTCTTTCCAGAGTTGCGGCAGCTCGAACGAGTGAGGCCAACGATATGAAGCTCGCATTAAGTTTAGTTCTGTTATTTTTGATCCCGGGGTTTGCCTCCGCCGTCGCCGCGCAAGATACATCAGGCGACGTACCGACCCTGGCAGACCTGCGCGTGCACTTACTCGAAGTTCAAGCCAAAGAGACTGAGTTGCAGGCGCGAGCGCGCCAACTCGACGAGGACCTGAAACCGGAGAACATCGAGCGGTCTTTAGCGGGCATTGGTTCTACAAGGCCAGAGGAGTTGCGTGAGTCGCGGCGTCGTCAGCTCAGCATCGAGAGAGATAGCGTGCGCGCTCAACTAAAACTGGTCACAACGAGCCGTGAACGTCTGGAGTCTGCCATCCGCACTTCCGAGACGCAGGCTTATCAACAAAGCGCCCGGGAAGCTTCCCAGCCGCTTACTCAAACACTGACAGCAGAGTCTGCGGCTGGTTCTCGCTGGGTCATTGGAATGATCGCCGGTCTAATGATGATCCTGGGTCTTGCGTTTGTGATTGCGCTGATTCGTAGACGAGGTATGTGATCATCAGCGCTTGTTCTAACCTTTCAAATCGCAACCGGCAACGACCCTCATGAAAACCAGTCAAGAAGCGCGCCCCAGCGGCGCGCTTTTTGTGGGGTCAACTTGTGAGGGTTTTTGGCGCTGTCACAGTTGAGTTAGAGTTCCTTAGCATGGCGGGCAGCGTTCATATCGGGACGTCGGGTTGGCACTACAAACATTGGCTGGGCCGCTTTTATCCGGACAAACTTCCCGCGAAGAAGATGTTTGCCTTCTATGCCAGGCACTTCGATACGGTAGAAATAAACAACAGTTTCTATCACCTTCCTTTGTCTTCTACCTTTGATTCATGGCGCGATAATTCTCCGAAGCACTTTCTTTTCGCGGTTAAAGGAAGCCGCTTCATCACGCATATGAAGAAATTGACAGAGCCAGAATCTTCCAGCTTAAAATTCTTCGATGGTGTCGAAAGATTGGGCGAAAAGTTAGGGCCGATACTCTTTCAGCTGCCGCCTCGCTGGCAAGTAAATGTAGAGCGACTTTCCGCTTTTCTTGACGTGATTCCAAAACATCACCGGTACGTTTTTGAGTTTCGCGATGAGAGTTGGCTTGTAAGAGAAGTTTTCGATGCCTTACGTAAGCATAATGCCGCTTTCTGCATTCACGATCTCGGCGGCATGCAAACCCCGTTGGAGATTACCGCCGACTTTACTTATGTCCGTTTTCATGGCCCCGGTGCAGCCAAGTATCGAGGCTCATATTCCACACAAGCTTTGCAGCGTTGGGCGGAAAGAATAAGTAACTGGCGCACAGATCTTTCAGGTGTTTACGTCTACTTCAACAATGACGTTGGCGGCGCGGCAATCGAAAACGCAAAAACCCTGAAGCAAATGGTGAATAATTGATTGTTTACTCAACCGTTACTGACTTCGCCAGGTTCCTTGGCTGGTCTACATCGCAGCCGCGGCGAACGGCGATGTGGTAGGCGAGTAACTGTAGCGGAACAATTGAAAGTATGGGTGACAACAGATCGCTTGAGGGCGGAATGCTAATCACGTAATCGGACATTGTTGCCGACATGGTGTCGCCCTCAGTTAGAACCGAGATGACAATTCCTTCTCGCGCCTTTACCTCGACAATATTTGAATGTGTCTTTTCGTAGCGCAGCTCGGACGAGCGATTGCCTTCTTCACGGGTGTTGATAAACAGCACCGGCAGGCGTTCGTCGATGAGCGCGTTTGGTCCGTGCTTCATCTCGCCCGCGGGATAGCCTTCCGCGTGAATATAAGAAATCTCCTTTAGTTTTAAAGCGCCTTCAAGAGCTACAGGAAAATTGATGCCCCTGCCGAGGTAGAGAAAGTCAGTGGCGCGAAAAAATTCCTTTGAAAGTTCCTCAATGTCATCCGACTCGCTCAGCAGATGTTCCAGCTTGACCGGCAACTCCGCCAGTTGTTGCGCGTGAAGTTTTGCTTCTTCCGCCGAAAGAGTCCCGCGCAGGTTACCCAGATACAGCCCGAGTAAATAGAGCGCGACCATTTGAGCAGTGAAGGCTTTAGTGGAAGCGACTCCAATTTCAGGGCCAGCGTGCGTGAGGATTGTGCCGTCAGCTTCGCGTGTGATCATCGAGCCGTGAACATTACAAATCGCTAACGCTTTTGACCCGAGTTGCTGAGCCTCTCTTAGCGCTGCAATAGTATCTGCAGTCTCGCCTGATTGGGAGATAACCAGCAGCAGAGTGTTTTCATCCATCACCGGTTCGCGGTAACGAAACTCCGAGGCGTAATCAACGTCAACTGGAATGCGACCAAGCTGCTCGATCATATACTTGCCTGCCAAACCGGCATGCCAGGACGTGCCGCAGGCGGCGATCCGGATCGAAGTAAATCTTTTGAAGTCAGCTTCGGTGATGTTTTTCATTTCGTCGAGGAAAACACGACCGGTGTCGAGAGAGATACGGCCCTGCATGGTGTCGCGCACGGACCGAGGCTGCTCGTAAATCTCCTTGAGCATGAAATGTTTGAAGCCACCTTTTTCCGCCATGATTGGATCCCAGGTAATGCGCTGGATCGCCGGCTGCACGGAGTTAGCCTCAAAGTCTGTCACACGCACTGCGTCTTTGTTGATAATGGCCATCTCACCGTCGCCAAGAAAGAAGACGTCGCGCGTGTGTTGTAGAATCGGCGGTATGTCGGAAGCAACGAAAAACTCGCGGTCGCCCAAACCAATGACGACTGGCGGCCCTTGCCTGACGGCGATAATCATATCCGGCTCATCCGCATTGATGATTGAGAGTGCGAAAATTCCTTTAAGATCCAGCATAGCGCGCCGGACAGCCTGTTCGAAGTTGTGATCCTCCTTCAGATACTCTTCGATTAGATGAGCAATTATTTCAGTATCTGTTTCAGTGACAAACTGGTGGTCGGACTTGCGCAGCTGCTCTTTTAGTTGGAGATAATTTTCGATGATGCCATTGTGGACTACCACAATACGTCCGGTGCAATCGCGGTGTGGATGCGCATTTTCTTCAGTCGGCCGGCCGTGAGTGGCCCAACGCGTGTGGCCAATTCCATAAGTGCCGTCCAACGGACTAAGCCGGATAACTTCCTCAAGGTTTCGTAATTTTCCTTCGGCTCGTCGTATTTCGAGATCGTGGCCCTCATTGACTACGGCGATACCGGCAGAGTCGTAACCGCGATACTCCAGCTTGCGCAGGCCGTCAATGATGAGCGGCACAACCTGCTTGTTACCAACGTAACCAACGATTCCACACATATGTTTTTCACCAAGTGACCAGTAATGAGTGATGAGTACTGAGTCGAAACTAAGAACGCACTCTCGCTTCTACTCAGTACTCATGACTCATGACTCATCACTCTTCTTCAGGTTCTTTTTTACAACCGCTGGAACCCCGGCGACGAGTGTGTTGGGTGGCACGTCCTCCGTGACCACTGAGCCGGCAGCGGTGACTGAACCTCTACCAACTCTTACAGGCGCAACCAGCATTGTGTCGGAACCGATCCTTACGTCGTCTTCGATAATTGTTCGATGTTTATCTTTGCCATCGTAGTTACATGTCACGGTGCCGGCACCAATATTTGTTTGCTCTCCAATGGTTGCATCGCCGAGATAGGTGAGATGCATCGACTTTGAGCCACGACCAAGCCGCGTTTTTTTAACCTCCACAAAATTGCCCACTATCGAACCCTCTTCAAGGAGCGTGTTCATGCGTAAGTGCGCAAACGGGCCAACCGAACAATTAGCCTCAATCTCTGAATCTATGATCACACAATGATCTTTTACGACCACATAGTTTCCCAATCGAGAATTCGTAATTCGCGTACCGGATCTAATCTCGCATGCTTCGCCAATGACCGATTTACCCTCGATTGAAACGTCCGGATAGATGACGCAGTCACGGCCGACGTGCGCCTCCGCGCTAACGTAGGCATGCGACGGATCAAGAAAAGTTACGCCGGCTTCTGTCATTAACCTGCGTATAGTGCCGCGCCGCAGCAGGTTCTCAAACTCTGCCAACTCGGCCCGCGTGTTGATGCCGGAAACTTCGCGAGCATCGCCATGAAGATAAACGTCGACTTTTTCACCGTCGGTAAGGAGTATTTCCGGAACGTCAGTCAGATAGTATTCGCCCTGTTTATTTGCAGGGCTAACGCGCTTTAAGGCCGCGAACAGCTTGCGCGGGGTGAAGCAATAAATTCCAGAATTGATCTCTTTAGATTTTTGCTCCTCGGGCGTTGCGTCTTTCTGTTCCACTATGCGAACGAATTGATCGTTTTCATCGCGGATAATCCTGCCGTAGCCCGTCGGGTTTTCCAGTCGCACACTGAGAATGGAACATGCCGCTCCACTGGCGCGATGTTGATTGATGAACCCCTCCAAAGTCACCGCACGAATTAAGGGCACATCTCCCGAGAGGACCAGCACCAAGGTATCCGAGTTCTCAAGCTGCTTTCGCGCGGCCATCACGGCGTCGCCTGTTCCCCGCTGTTCCGTTTGCGTCACAAACTCGGCCTTGTCACCTACCTCAGTTTGCACTGCATGTTGCACCTCAGCAGCTTGGTGCCCGACAACTATATAGATTTTTCCGGGACCAAGCGATTGCGCCGTGCGACAAACATAAGTAATGAGAGGCAGGCCGCCCAGTTCGTGGAGGACCTTGGCTCGTCCGGATTTCATCCTGGTCCCTAATCCGGCGGCGAGAATGATTATGTCAAGCGGCTGGCTGGTTTGGGGGGGCTGCAAGAGCGGGCCTTTCTCGATAGCGCTGGGCTCCATGGGTTATACAGGGACAACGGATTGGGCGCAGGCTTGTTGCTTGCATGCGAGTACAACACGCGCTAAAAGCGCAGAGTCATGTCTCACCTTTTCACCGTCTTCGAGGAGCTTGG
Source organism: Pyrinomonadaceae bacterium (assembly GCA_036506215.1). Taxonomy (GTDB): domain Bacteria; phylum Acidobacteriota; class Blastocatellia; order Pyrinomonadales; family Pyrinomonadaceae; genus PSRF01. The sequence continues at coordinate 44,184 of DASXSC010000185.1, forward strand.
TGCGAATCACCTGCGTTGATTGATCGAGCACACCGTCAATCGAGTCTTCGTCCATTCCTATTTGATATGCTCCCTCCAGCGCGTAGCGCTCCGCCTGTTCTTGAGTAATCCGTCTGTCGTTCACGATTACAAAATCAAAGTGAATTTCGGGGGCATAGCGCTTAATCGTTTCCAGGTGTTGCCGCGCGCTGTAGTTGTCTGTTTCACCAGGTTGAGTCATTAAGTTGCAGATGAATATCCTGGTTGCGCGGCTTTCACCAATAGCGCTGGCCACTCGCGCCACCAGCAGGTTCGGCAGAATGCTGGTGTAGAGCGAACCCGGCCCGACGGTGATTACATCAGCCGCCCGAATAGCTTTTAGAACTTCGGGAAGCGGCAAACACTGTTCAGGCTCCAGACGAAGTCGACGAATGGGAACGCGAGAAGCAGAAATTTGGGTTTCGCCACGCACGACACTTCCATCTGCAAGTTCGGCCACCAGTCGCACATCACTGATAGTTGCCGGAAAGATATGCCCTTTGCTTGCCAGAACTTCAGACGACAATCTAACGGCTTCAATGAAGTCACCCGTGACCTCAGTAAGCGCTGCCAGGAACAGATTGCCGAAGCTGTGGCCGCCGAGCTCGCCCTTACCGCGAAATCGATAACGAAAAAGCCGTGACAATAAGGTCGAATCTTCGGAAAGCGCAATCATGCAGTTGCGAATGTCGCCCGGAGGCAGCATTTGCAACTCGTCCCGCAAACGTCCCGAACTTCCGCCGTCATCCGAGACTGTGACAATGGCCGATAGGTTCGCAATCCAGAGATCATCCGAAGGCAGGTCCCTGACAAGACATTTGAGGCCTGCAAGCAACGTGGAGAGCCCGGTCCCGCCGCCAAGGGCGACGAGATTAAGACCGCGATTTTGTTCGGACAAATACTCCAAGGTTCAATTCTCCTCAGGCTCTCCCGCGGTTACGTGCTTCGCAGAATCATACCTAAAAGACGAAGGCTTTGAAACTGCCTGGACGTTTCGTAGGAAAAAGCGGAAACAAGGTTTCTGGCAGAAAACTAAAGGCGGGGCTGAAAAACCAGTCTGTCAAAGTCAGGGTCGTTACGGAGTGAAGTCAAATCGTGATCGTGTTGTGCACGAACGCGCAGCGTGGGCTGAAGGTCCAGTGCGCGCTGGAGCGATTGCAACGCAAGATCAAGGGAGCCAAGGCGTGCACGTGTCGCTGCCAAGCCATAGTGAATGTGCGCTGCTTCAGGTTCACGCTTCAGAGCGCGTTCAAACATCTCCTGTGCAGCAACATACTCACCACGGTTTAGCTCTATTACACCACGGTCGTAAAGTGAGTCAGCATCGCGTGGTAGGATGGTTTCCGTGCGTAGACGCGCATCAGCAACGGCAAGGTAAGTGCGGGCGCGCGCCGCAACTTCAGAAACCTGAAAATACTTGTCCAGAAGTGCACGAAATTGATTACGCGCCTCTCCGAAGCGACCGCGCGTGAATTCTTTGTGCGCCCGTTCAAAAGCCTTCAATGCAGCAGACTCGTCAACCGTCGGCTGGCGCGGAGGGGCCGGAGTGATAGTTGCGGGTAGTGGCGCACGTACGGCCGCGAGCTTCTGAGTCTTTTTGACTCTTGGGGTGACAGATTTTTTATGCGCTGGTACGGTAGACTTCCGGAGCACAGGCTTGCGAGCGATCGCCTTCTTCGGCGTGCGTTGTTTCGGAGCGACCTTCTTCTTGATAACGGTCTTTCTGCTCGCTTTACTCTTCAAAGAAACTTTTGCTTTGCTGGTTTTGCGTGCTGGTGCTTTTTGCGCAATCGCCCTCTTGGCTTTCGGGCGGGCAGTCTTAGGCGTGGTTGCGCGTCGCTTGGCCGCAGATTTAGGCGCAGATCGGCGGGCGGGCGCGCGTGATGTTGAACGTCTCAGACTTTTGGTAACTGCACTCATTTCGAAGCTAAGATTGAAAGGGCAAAGGGGACACAGACGCTCTGGAAGTTGCGGTGGCAGAGTAACATAGCCCTGGTTCTAAATCAACGAAAACAGCGGTTCGGGCGACAAAAGACTCGTACTTTGAGCGCAAAAGTGCCAAGCGGACCAAACATAGGAAAACACTTGAAGCACATTGTTGGGCTGTGTTACAGTGCCTTGCGGCTTCAGGGGCCAGGATACCCAGCCGCTGTCGAGAGGAAAGTAAGCGAAAAACGCTTTTCCTTCAGCGGCTTGAATGGTTAGAGCCGCCGTTCCGCTCCAGCGCCCGCCCGTTGTATTTGCCTCCATTACCTTCAAAAGAAAGCTGTACTAATGGCAGACACGCCTCTTCTGCTCCGTGAGCAGCAGTATCACCAAATCAAAGCCGTTTTGGCCAGACTCCGACTGGACTCGGCTGCCAAGGTCGTCTTCCTGGTGGACAAGGATGGTCAGGAGATAGCCTCCCAAGGCGAGATAGGAAATCTTGACACAACGAGTCTCGCCTCGTTGGCAGCAGGCAACGTCGCAGCCACAGGTGGCATGGCTCAACTAATTGGCGAAAAGGAGTTCCCTACGCTTTCCCATGAAGGTGAACGAGAAAGCATACACATCTCTGTCGTCGGACGACTGCTTCTGATTGTTGTTTTCGACGAACGCTCGAGCCTGGGTCTGGTGAAGCTCAGAAGTAAACAGGTTTCCCATCAATTAGCCGCGATGGTTGACGAGATAAGTAAGGCTGAGTTCGACGATAGCGATTCGCCCTTCGGCGAAATTACGGATGAAGACATCGACAGTCTTTTCAAATAATCACTGCAGAGTAAACGCCATATGACCTTCATCAATTACGCCTCCCGAGAAATTAACTGTAAGATCGTCTACTACGGGCCCGGCCTGTGCGGTAAGACGACAAATCTCCAGCATATTTTCGAGTCGACCGCCCCCCAGGCGAGGGGTAAGCTGATTAGCCTTGCGACCGAGACTGATCGTACGCTGTTCTTCGATTTCATGCCCTTGGAATTAGGAACGGTGCGTGGTTTCAAGACGCGGTTCCATCTCTATACGGTTCCGGGCCAGGTTTTTTATGACGCTTCACGTAGACTTATCTTGAAGGGCGTTGATGGAGTGGTGTTCGTTGCTGATTCGCAAGAAGAGCGAATGGATGCAAACGTAGAGTCTCTGTACAACCTGGAAGAGAACCTTCAGACGCAGGGTTACGACCTGATGAAGATTCCATACGTTCTCCAACTAAACAAGCGCGACCTTCCCAATATTATTCCGGTCGAGGAGTTGACTGCCGAGCTGCGGCGCAAAGAAGAACCAGTCGTTGAAGCTGTTGCCTCGAGCGGCGCCGGGGTCTTTGATACGTTGAAGGCGGTCGCCAAGCAGGTGTTGACCGAACTGCGCAAAGGCTGAGCATTTGCATCCCGAGAGCGCAGACTTCAAAGCTTCTACTAGTCAAGCGACTTGAGCATCAATAAGCCATCCCCGCCATTCGAATAATATTTTGGTAGCCGCTGAGTGACTGTATATCCGAGGCTTTCATAAAGCTTTTGCGCTGCAATATTGAGCGACCTCACTTCTAGTCGCACAAGACGTACGTTCCGCTCTCTAAACCCCTTTTCAACTTCCGCCATAAGACGTTTTGCCAAGTGTCGCCGCCGATGCTCGGGCGCTACGCCTACGGTTGTGATATGTCCGGTATGATCAGGTTCAACCAGACCAATAACAAAGCCAACCATCGATCCACCCGAGGTGGTAGCGCGGTATGAAACCGCTTCGGTAGCGGTTAAGAGATATTCAAAAGTTTCCCGGCTGTAGGCTTCGCCATCAACGAAGCATCGCTGGTCGAGTCGCCAACATTCGTCGAGGTGGGAAATCGTAAGGGGTCGAATGTCATAGCGAGTGCCAATCGTTGCCGCCAACGTCTGTTCCGGCTGGAGTGGGTAGTCGTCCTGAGAGGGCGACCACCAGCGCGAACGAATTTTTTTGAGCACAGCCATTGGAACTAAAACCAAAATATCATTTCGGAGTTATCCGATAGTTTATCATCATCGTTTTGATGATCACTAGATCACAAGCATACAATCGCCGTAACTGTAGAACCTAAAGCGCGCCGCAACCGCATGACGATAAGCAGCGAGCGTGAAATCCCGGCCGGCGAAAGCGGAGACGAGCAGAAGCAGCGATGAGCGTGGCAGGTGAAAATTCGTCAAGAGTGCATCGGTAGCGCGAAACTTGAAGCCGGGTGTAATCGTTAGCTTCGTTTCCCTTGCTATTGCCTGAACCTTGCCCCCGGCATCGACAGCCGATTCAAGCGCGCGTGTGGTAGTGGTGCCGACGGCAATAACTCTGCCACCTTGCGCACGACAACCATTGATTACATCTGCCGCTTCCGCTTCGATTTGGAAAAATTCAGGAGCGACTCGATGCTGCTTAACCTCATCGACTCGAACCGGCTCAAAAGTTCCGTAGCCTACATGCAATGTGATTTCAACTATTCCGGCCTTTTGGGCGCGTATTGCTTCGATGATTTCAGGCGAGAAATGAAGCCCAGCAGTCGGTGCGGCAACGGCTCCCTTTTGCCTAGCGAAGACCGTTTGATAACGCTCCCGGTCCTCAACCGAAGTTCCGGAAGGGCGCCGAATATAGGGCGGCAGTGGAGTTTGTCCCTGCTCGTTCAATAAAGCTTCGACTGGCCGATCCTGTTCCAGCGCGCTTTCAAACTTAAGAAGCCGAAGTCCTTTTGTTGAACTATCCAGCACCTGGGCACGCAAGCTGGAATCGCCAAAACGTAGCCGCGCGCCATTCTTCAACCTATGTGCCGGCCGCACTAGCGCTTCCCAAATAGACAAAACACGGCAACCGGACCGATCCGCTACGGCGGCTTCAACCTCGCGTATCAGCAATACTTCAACGCGGCCCCCTGTTGGATCGCGCTGACCGATCAGGCGGGCCGGAAACACTCGCGTGTTATTAACGACGACCACGTCGCCGGCACGTACGTATTTTGGAAGAAGTTCAAATTTGGAATCCGTCAGGGTTTCAGTTTTGCGATCCAGGATCAACATCCGCGACGCGTCACGCTGCTCAAGGGGATGCTGCGCGATCAGTTCATCGGGAAGTTCATAGTCGAAATCCGAGAGATGCATTTTTAAGGCGTGATGGGTAGTTGTGTGGGAGTCGGATAGTGGGGATGCTCCCGGTGAAACACTGCTGTCAGTTGAGCGCCGAATAAGAGAATCAGACTGGACACATAGCTCCAGGTCAACACCGCGACGACAGCGCCCACCGAGCCGTAAATCTGATCGTAGTGAAAATAGTTGAGGGCCCACGCAAATACATACTTGGCGACTTCCCATAGCAAGCCACCAATAATGGCGCCGGGAAGCGTGTCGCGGAGCGTGACTTCCGCTTTCGGCATGAAGCGATAGACGACGACAAACAACGTTATCGTGATCAAAAAACTAGCGATTGCGAAAACGCCTTGCCAGAAGACACTGCCAACCGAGAGAAGCAATGGATAGTGCGCCGCCTGTCGAGGAGAGATTTTGCCTGCCATTTCCCTTAATCCAACAACCACTGAAGTCACCAGGACAGAAAAGGCCAGGAGGACCCCGACAATTCCAATCATTCCAACAGTCAGCGCGCGGCCGTGCCAAAAGGCCCGCGAGGTTGTTCCCCAAATTCGATTTAGAGCACGCTCAATGACGGCGAAAACCCACGAGCCTGCCCATATAGTAACGACTACGCAGGTGATGATTATGCCTGTTCCGACCGCCGACATTGAGCCGATCGTTTCGCGCAAAAACTTGCCCGATCCGGGATACACTTCAACCGCACGGCTAAACAACTCAGTGGCTGCGGCAATCCGATTGCTCAACGCCAACATCAGCAGCAGCGCAGGAAACAGCGCCATAAGACCGAAATAGCTCATGGCCGCGGCCGAAGTAAACAGGTCATTCTCATGAAACTGATGCAGCGAATGGCTGACGATTGAGCGCCACGGACCGGCGTTGCGGACGCCGAATGTTTGACGAGAGAATGATGAGACTCTTCTCATTGAGAACTCAGCAACTTAACTGAAGACTTAAAGATGAAACACACCGTAACAAATTCTTCATTGGGAATCGAACAGGCCAGGTTTGAGCGTACTGGAGGGATTTATGCCGTAGTGTTCGTAGGCAAGTCGAGTAGCCATGCGCCCACGTCGGGTGCGATCGAGAAACCCAATCTGTATCAGGTAAGGCTCGATAATTTCTTCGATGGAATCCTTTTCTTCGTGGATTGACGCAGAGATTGTGCCGATGCCGACGGGACCACCATCAAACTTTTCTATGATCGTCATCATGAACTTGCGATCCCTTTCGTCAAGGCCAAACTTGTCCACCTCCATCCGATTAAGCGCATCTTTTGCCACTTCCTGCGTAATGCGGCCGTCGTAATCCACCTGGGCGTAGTCGCGAACTCGTCGCAGAAGACGATTGACAATACGCGGTGTCCCCCGCGAGCGTTTGGCGATTTCGCGCGTGCCCTCTTCGTCTATCTCCACCTCAAGGATTTGGGCGGAACGTTTGCAAATCAATTCCAAATCCTCGGGCGGATAAAAATCTAAATGGAAGGCGATTCCAAAACGATCACGCAGTGGCGCCGTCAGCAGACCCGGACGCGTAGTCGCGCCAATCAAGGTAAATTTTTCGAGTCGTATTTTCTGCGTGCGCGCAACTACTCCCTGGCCGATCATGAGGTCAAACTCATAATCCTCCATCGCCGGGTAGAGCTTTTCTTCAATGGCCGGATTGAGACGATGTATCTCGTCGATGAAGAGCACATCGCCCTTTTGCAGGTTAGTCAGTTGGCCGACCAGGTCGCCAGGTATTTCAATCGAGGGGCCGGCTGTTGAATGCAGCACAGCTGCCATTTCATGCGCGATAATATTCGCCAGAGTGGTTTTTCCAAGCCCCGGTGGCCCGGTTAGCAGCACGTGGTCAAGCGCTTCCTTCCGGTTCAGCGCGGCTTTCATATACACGCGAAGATTCTCTTTTACCTGCCGTTGGCCTATATAGTCCGCCAGCTTAGTGGGCCGAACAGTCAATTCAAACTGCTGCTCATCGGCAGTCAATGATGTATCGCGTGCTAATCCCTCAGTAGACATAATTAGTATGGCATGTTAGTTCGCGAGAGTTTCCAAACTCTCAACCCGGGTCGCAGCTAGCGACGGCAAACTAACAGTTTGCGGTACCGGAAACCTAAACCTTAGCCAGCTTGCGCAAACTCCTCCGCAAAATCAACTCAACCGAAATATCCCCACCTTCATCCAGCGCGGCTGTCACCGCCTTTTCGGCGGAGCTTCGCTGGTAACCAAGGTTCAAAAGGGCCGAGAGCACATCTGAACGCATCGAATCTTCACTGGCAAGTGGCGCGCCTGTCGCCGTCATGGCGCCCAGTTCTTCTTCAAGCTCGGCAGATGAGAGCGAAGCAACTTTATCACGTAGTTCCATCACCAGGCGCTCGGCAGTTTTTCTTCCGACACCAGGAATCAACGTCAATCGCGCCAGGTTGTTGGTTCGGATTGAGGCGATCATTTCATCCGCGCTCATTCCTGAAAGCAGGGTGATTCCCAGCTTTGGCCCGATCCCGCTGACCGAAATTAGACGCATAAAGAGCTCACGCTCGCGAAGTGTCTTGAAGCCGTAAAGCTGAAGCGCCTCTTCCCGCACGTACGTGTAGATCCGCAACTTCACACTTGATCCTGGCTCTTCAAGATCGTAAAACGTCGAAACAGGGATCGTAACCTCATAGCCAACTCCGCCAACATCCAGGATCACCGAATTGGGTTCTTTGGAAAGAAGCGTGCCGGACAAGTGTGCAATCATTGGCGACGGTCTAAAGGCCAGGGGTTGAAACGGCGCGATTGTAGTTTATGGTCACGTATTCGGCAACGCTGTGTTAGTTCCGAGTTCCCGCGTTTGAGTTCCGAGTTTCGACTTCAAAATGTTTGGGGTATCCCTTGCGGACACGATTCAAAACCCGGACCTCGGAAAGCGAAACCCGAAACTTGAGACCGGTTACCATTCACCTGATATTGGGTCTATACTGGCACCTCGGGTTCTCGCAAAAATGAAGTCAGAAAAGATCTCAGAACTAACCACAAATCGACTAAGCGTTTATCTTCGCTGCCTGAACACGCTTTCAGCGGCAGGGATTAAGAGCATCTCGTCCCAGGCGCTCGCGGAACAGTTCAATTTGAACTCCGCTCAAATTCGGAAAGACCTTGGTTACTTTGGCGAGTTTGGCATCCGCGGGGTGGGGTATTACATAGAAGATTTGCGTGAGCATATTACCAGGATTCTGGGACTCGACCGGCCCCATCGTGTGGGCATTGTCGGCGCGGGAAGGTTGGGCACAGCGCTGGCAAATTACAAAGGCTTTAGCAGATCAAACTTTAGCGTGGTGGCGCTGTTTGATAATGACGAAGGGAAGATCGGGCGTCGCGTCGGCGAAGATAAGATTCTGATTCATGATGTAAAGAAAATGCCATGCCTAGTCAGTGACGAAGCGATCGACGTAATGGTTATCGCCGTGCCTGCAACTGTAGCGCAAAAGGTCCTCAACCAAATTATGTCGGCTGGAATTAAGGCTGTCTTAAACTTCGCGCCGGCATCGCTCAGCGCCCGGCTTGACGTGAAGGTCAAGACGGTTGACTTAACAACATCACTGGAATCGCTATCCTATTTTTTGGTTCGACCTCAGGTTAGTGCTATCACAAAGCACAAGCGCAAAGCGCAACCAGAAGAATTAAACGAGATTAACGAACACGAATTGTAAGTTGTCAGACGAGCGAAATGGACGAGCAAACTGCACGGCGTGAAATAGTAAACATTGGCCGCTTGTTGTATGAGCGCAGCTACGTTGTCTCATCAGACGGCAACGTCAGCGTGCGACTTGACGATGGCCGAATAGTCGCCACGCCGACCATGATCTGCAAGGGCCGCATGACTGACGATTGCCTTGCCCTGACCGATGCAGCAGGGAAACCGCTCAGGAATCGCCGGCCTTCAAGTGAGTTGGCGATGCATCTCCTGATTTACCAGGAACGTCCTGACGTTATGGCCGTTTGTCACGCACATCCGCCTCACGGCACTGCCTTCGCCGTCGCCGGACTCGCAATCGATCAGCCGATTCTCTCTGAAGTTATTCTCACGCTCGGCTGCGTGCCCCTCGCTGCCTACGGCACGCCATCGACCGACGAATTAACTGAAGCAATGCGGCCACTGGTGAAACATCACAATGCGTTATTGATGGCTAATCACGGAGCCGTGGCTTATGGCTCCGATTTGTGGCAGGCATTCGACAGATTGGAGACGCTCGAGCATACGGCGCGAATTGCGATACTCGCGCGGATCCTCGGCGGCTCAAAGAATTTACCTGCAGACGCGATTGAGAAACTAATAAACGTGCGCGAAGCAGCCGGCTATCTCGGCGAAGGAGCTCGCTGCCAGGCTTGTGGCTACCTGCACGAGACGCGCCTGTCGTGTCCGAGCGGCGATCGTCCGGCCTCGACCGATTACAGTCGTCCGGCGACAAATGGCTCCGGAAAGATTTCGCTAACAAGAGAAGAGTTGGTTGAACTGTTAACGCAAGCAATTAGTCGCGGTGATTAGTGACTGATGAATGGTAAATGATGGGAAAGTCGTCTACTATTTACCATTCACGATTTACCATTTACCGACAACAGGAGCAACTGAATGCAAGAAGCACTTGGCATGGTTGAAACCAAAGGTCTGGTCGCGATGATTGAAGCGGCTGATGCTATGGTGAAGGCCGCGAACGTCACCTTAATAGGCTACGAAAAGATCGGCGCGGGATTCGTGACCGCCATCGTTCGCGGTGATGTGGCGGCCGTAAAAGCCGCGACAGACGCAGGCGCCGCCGCGGCTCGTCGCGTTGGTGAGCTTGTCAGTGTCCACGTGATACCGCGTCCGCATGGCAGTGTGGACGATGCTCTTCCAATCGGTAACCGCGGCTAGCATGATCATAGCGCGCATTCTGGGAACCGTCGTCTCATCACAGAAGGACGAACGCCTGCTTGGCAAAAAGCTGCTCATCGTGCGGCCTGTAAACGTTGATGGCACCGATACGACAGGTTATGTCGTAGCCGTGGATACCGTCGGCGCCGGTTACCATGAACGGGTATTGGTCGTGGCCGGTTCTAGTGCGCGACTGGCCCAGGGGTTGAAAGATGTCCCCGTCGATGCAGCGATTGTTGGCGTGATTGATACGGTGGACATTACGAAAGACACGTAAACCAGTGAGTCGAGTCGATTTCATCCGCTGCCAGAGAAACACCTCCGCTTATTGCGGAAGGACATTCCATGAGTAACGAAGAGATGCGCAAGAAAATGGTATTCATCGTCGAGCAGCAGGCCCAGTTTGCTGCCGATATTGGGGTCCTGCGTGAAATTCAAGCGGCGGATGCCAAGCTGCTAAAGGAAGAGATCACTGTGTTGAAGGAGTTGTATCGCAATCTATCCGATGCGTTAACAACGGTGGTGGGGTTGGTTGGCACGTTGGCACAGACGCAAACGCGTACCGAGGAGCGCCGGAACGCATTCATCAACGTCGTCGAACGATATATCAGGGGAAATGGCGGCTCGGAGAATCCCGCCTAACAGCAAGTATGCAACTGGCACGCGTTATCGGAACAGTCGTGGCAACCGTCAAAAACGACTCGCTCGACGGCCGCAAGCTCCTGGTCGTGCAATCTCTAAACAAAGATCTCAAGCCGGCTGGCAAACCGATGGTTGCGGTTGATTCAGTTGGCGCTGGGGTTGGTGAGCTGGTGTTCTGGTGTCGCGGGAAGGAAGCGAGCTTTCCGTTTAAACGAGAGGACACGCCGACCGATTGCACCATCATCGGCATCGTTGACTCGGATCGGCACGTGACACAAGGCTGACCGCTGGGATCGCGGGCGTCTCGCCCGCAATGCCGCGGCGCAGCCCCGGCGGTTCCAAAGACGGTATTGCCGGAAAGGCCGAGCCTTTCCGTACATCAAGCGGCCGAGCCGCTGGAAAACAAAATGATTCTCGCCCGGGTCCTAGGAAACATCGTCGCCACTAAGAAGAACCAGCGTTACGAAAGCGCTAGCGTAATGCTCTGTCAGCAGGTGACTCCCGAAGGCGACGAAACCGCAACGACTGTGCTGGCCCTGAACGCGGTTGATGCGGGCGTCGGTGACACAGTGTTGATTGTTCAGGAAGGTTGGAGCGCGTCAACCGCAGCCACCGGAAAGCCCGGCGCGGCGATCGATTCAGCTATAGTCGGCGTGGTCGACTATTTAGATCTATTGAACCAGGACAGACAGGTGACACAGACGTGAGCCTGTTAAGCAAACATAAATACTAGACAGACAAGAGGGTCTGTCCTACCTATGAGCACGGAATTAGATCCCGCCCGGGAGATTGCGGAAAGAATTGCTCGCCGCGTATCCGTTGATGATTCGTCACGCGTCAACCTCACTCAATCGCCTCCGCGCGCCCAGGTCCGGCCGGAACTCAGCTCCGAACTCGCTGCCGTGCAAGCCGGCCTGAGCGAACTACAAAGAAAAATCGCACAACTCGAAGCCAAGCTAGGTTCGGCGCCGGACAGCACGCCACAATCAACGTTGCCGAGTACCGGAGCGAATGTTTCGAACCTGACACATCCAGTACTGTTAACTCACTCACCCTGGCTTGCGGGCGTCAATGCCGGCATTTCCCATCCAAGTCAGGAAAAGTTTGGCGTGGAAGAAGCAGTTGTCTCCGAACTTGTTGACTACTTCGAGAAAGAGAAGATCTGCAGTGTGGAACCCGGCGGCAAGCCGTGCGACCACTGCGCCATGTGCAGCTCGCGTGGATTCTGACCGAATCGATCATTGTCGAGAAGCAAAGGCCGCCCGAGTGCGGCCTCTTTGGTTTGTAGAAACGCGGAGCGAACCAACCTACTTCGCTGGTGTTTGAGCCGGGCTCGGGCGCAGGCTGTTTGAATCGATCCGTGGCACTTGAGTGGCTCCTTCTTCCGCCCTAAAGTAAGGCTCTTCCTTGAAGCCGAACAGTTTCGCGGAAATCACAGTCGGAAAGCGCGCGCGCGTGGTGTTGTAGTCCTGCACACCTTCGTTGTAGTCCTTACGCGCAGTCGCGATGCGATTCTCCGTTCCCACTATCTCATCCTGCGCCTTCATAAAATTCTCGTTCGACTTCAATACCGGATACTGCTCCTGTAAAACAAGCAACCGGCCGATCGTGCCGCCAAAACTGTTTGCCGCATCGATCACGGCCTGCTTCTGTTCCGGAGTTTTGTCCCCGCCCTCGCCTTGCGGCGCCTGTTGCGCAGCATTCAGCAGTCTGGATCGCGCCTCCGCAATCTTGCCGAAGACTTCTTGTTCCTGCACGCCCGCCAACTTCGCCGTCTCGATAAGATTGTTCAGCAAGTCACCACGACGTTGCAGTTGTGTCTCCACGTTCGCCCATTTCGCCTTCACGTTCTCATGCTTGGTTGTCAAAACGTTATAGCCACAGCCGCTGGCGGTCGCTGCCACGAAAACAATCAGAGCCGGTAACAATAGTCGTCGTCGATTCATTTCAAATCTCCTGATTCTTCGCGAGCAAATACATCTACCACGTAAATGACGCGCTCGAGCTGCGTCATGTATGCTGCGAAGATGTCGTTCGCTTCTTTTTCAGTAGGGGGCAAATAATCGCTGGCACGAAACTCGAAAATCTTTTCAAAAGGCTCTGCATCCAGTCCGAATCGCCGCACAGTCGCACGGACGCACTCAGGTTTTGGCACCGGGGCGTCTTCGCCATGCAGAATTAGCACCGCGCGAAACAGAGCCGCAAAACTAGCGAGGCTGTCGCTCATCAAATCGCATAACTTCTCAGTAGAAACAGAAGCGGGGATATACATCCGGCGGAGTTGAATCAGCTTGCTGCGAAGCTCGTACTCGGTTTGATGTCGCAGATTCGCATCCGAAAGGTTCAGGACCTCGAAGGGATCTTGTCCGTAGAGCACTACACGCGCGTTTGCCATCTGATGAAACTCAATTGGAAAGACATCCGCGGCGTCTGATAGCTCCTCAACCGTGAAATAGACGGGCAACGGATGTCCCAGACGTTGCCACTCGCGCATCGGCGCTTGGGCCAGACGCAGATCTTCAGGCGTGATGCGCTTCAAAGTTATCAGCAGGTTGTAATCAGAACGCAATTCGATATGATCTCCGGCAGCAGCCGAGCCGTAAAGCACCACTGAAGCGAGATTAATCCCATGCGTGGCTTGCAGATCTCGCAAAAGACTGTTTAGTACTTCATGGACTATTGTCTTAGCCATTTCTCTGTTCGCGTGCTCTGATACTAACAGAAATCAAGTTTTCCAAATAAGACAAGCAAGAGTGACCGGTGGTATTTCTACCAACTGCCCCCGGCGCCGCCGCCACCGAAACTGCCACCACCACCAAAGCCACCCCCAAATCCACCGCCGCCGCCGCCACCAAATCCCCCACCGCCCCAACCGCTACTGGAACCACCCCAGCCTCCACTTCGGCCGCCGCCATTAAGAAGAGACCCAAGCAGGAACAAATTCAGACAGCCACCGCCGCCGCCTCGGCCGCCCCTTCTCGATAACGAGATCATCAGTATGACCACGAAGAGGATGATAATCAGGGTGCAGCAGGGGCTGGGAATTCCGCCCGCTCGGGAGCCGATTCCAGTCTGGGGGGAATTCTCGCGATATGCGTAACTCTGATCAATTCCCTCAATACTAAATCCGCGTTTGGCGGCGAGAGTTGCGACGTAAGCCTGAACGGTGTCGTAAATTCCCTGGCCGTAGTTTCCTCTTTTGAATTGCGGTACCAGCCGCTCGCGCTGAATCTGTCCTACTAAACCGTCGTTAAGATCTCCCTCGAGATGATCGCTTACCTGGGTGAAGTACTTTCGATCCTTGATGGCAACTAACAATAAAAAGCCAGCCTTCTCCCCACCTTTTGAGCCAATTCCCCACCCACGAGCCACAGCCAAGGAATACTCGAAAATGTCCTGGTCCCCGGTCGTGTCAACAGTTGCCACCGCAAATTCAATATTCGCTCGCTCCTTCAAATTTCGATAAATGGATTCGAGCTGTTCTCTGGTTTGCGGATCAATAACATGGGCGTAATCGACGACGGGAGTGAATGGAGAAGGAAGAGGTATTGGCGATTGGCCTGTCTGAGCGACGGCCGTGATTTGAGCCGCTAAGAGGAGAAGTAAGCAGGTAAACGCCAGGTAGATGAGGACCGCCGGAGCGCGACGGTGTTTACTCGAACCAGACCGTGGATTCGATGTTATCAATGAAAAAGTCCTTCGCATTGCTTAGAAGCGGCGCGCGCCGCTGGCGCAGATCCGCCAGCGCCCAAAATCCAGGAAACTTATCCCTCGATCAATTTGTGCAGTAAATAGAAAAGTGCGACTCCTACAAAAACTACGATTGACACCGTGGGATTTTTTTCTTCCTTGTGATTCACCTCCGGGATCAAGTCACTCGCAGCTACATAGAGAGTGACGCCCGCGGAAAATGGAAGTGTGTAACTCACCGCGGTATGCATCCTCCTATCCAGGAAAGCTACCGCGATCACTCCGGCGAGCGTAGCCGCGCCGATGGCTGCCGTTGCCCAGAGGGCCTTTCGTGACGAACGTCCCGAAGCTAGCATGATCGAGGCGACCGTGAAACCCTCCGGCATTTTGTGTAACAGGATGGCAATGAAAACCAGCAGGCCGACTCTGAAGTTAACCAGGAAAGCCGCCGCGATCGAAACGCCGTCGAAAAAAGTGTGAATCCAAAGTCCACCGACTGCTGCATAAGCGGCAGACGGACGCATGAAAGATTCCGGATGCGTCTCGGCGCCGAAATGGAAGTGAGGCGCCATCGTGTGCTCGAAGAGTTGAATCAGTAGATAGCCGGCCAGGAGCAATGTCATCGCACCGACCACAGCTTCCGCTGCGGATTTGCCCTGGAGTCCTTCGGTCCAAAGGTTAAAGCTCTCCGGAACTATTTCGATAAATATCGCGGCCAGCATAAAGCCTGCGCCGAGCGCCACAAGGTATTTGAGAAAACGTTCGCCAAATCGGTGCGCGCCCGATCTGATTAGCACGAAGCCACCCAGCAGATTCGCACCGGCAGCGAGCAGGCCAAACAGAAGAAGTCCTACAAATCCTCCGTGATCCAGGTCCATTCAGTTACTTAAGCGACAACAAAAGATGCTGCATTAACATGGCGCGTCAATATACATCACGACCCTGGCAGTGCCTATTCAAGACTTTTCGTAAGTCTGGCGAGCGCCGCCGCGATCGGACAGGAGGCAGACGAGAGGCGAACGCAAACCCGGTAACTGAAGCATGAGAATGCGAAAAAGCCTAGTGTTTTACCGAGTTTCCTATTGACACCCAAAATCCTGGAGCGTAGTATCCGGCTTGGGTGGTCAAAAGTGGTCGGAAGTGGGTCCAACCTCGTAGCTAACGATCATTTAGTAAACTTTTCCAAGGAAGGCCACCCGCCAATCTATTGATCAGTCTACTTTATGCTTCGGGGAAACTACACGGCCCGGATAGATGCGAAGGGTCGGCTAAAGGTGCCGACGCCATTTCGCCGTCTCATCGACGAGAAGCACGGGGGCGAATTCTACATAACAAGTCTTTCCGGTGACAACGTTCGCATCTACCCTCTGCCGGAATGGGAATCGATAGAGCAACGTCTTTCACTATTGCCGACGATGGATCCGGCGCGGCGCAAGTTCCTTGACAGAACGAACTACTTTGGTCAGCAAGCGACGATCGATGCTCAGGGACGCCTTTTGATTCATCCGCTGCTGCGGAAGAGCGCGGGCGTGATGGGAGATGTCGCCGTGCTGGGTTATCTGTCTTATCTGGAAGTTTGGGAACTCGATGTCTTCAAGGCCCGCATGCTGGCCGATCCCTACACCGAAGATGACGAGGCGGCGATTGCTAAGCTGGGCATCTAGCGGGTAAGCAATGAGTGATGAGTGATGAGTGATGAGCTGTTCCGCCAAACATGAGGTTTTTGACTCATCACTCATGACTCATCACTCATCGCTTGAAAACAGTTGTTTGAACAAGATCACGGGGCGGTGGTGATGGCTGCGCCTTTGGGGGGCAGAGGCGCGCCCCATCGCCCCGTGCTGCTACGAGAAACGATGCATTTCCTCGCTCCAGAGCGAGGAGGTCTCTTTGTCGACTGCACGGTTGGCCTTGGGGGACATAGCGAGGCAATCCTGCAGTCATCAATTGGTACCCGCGTCATCGGCATCGATCGTGATCGAGCAGCATTGAGCGCCGCGAGCCAGCGTTTGGCTTACTTTGGGGAACGCTTCCGCGCCATCCACGCCGACTTTCGCGAGATTGAGCGAGTTTTAGAAGAACTCGAAGAGCGCGAGCCGGCTGGCATATTGGCGGATCTCGGTGTTTCGTCGCTGCAGTTTGATTCTTCGACGAGAGGCTTTAGTTTTCGTTTCGACGCGCCGCTCGACATGCGCATGGATCCCGAGAGCGACGATGAGAGCGCCGCGGATCTTTTGCTTCGGCTGTCGGAGGAGGAAATAGCAGCAATCATTTATGAATATGGCGAGGAGCGAAACTCACGTCGCATCGCCAAGTGGATCGTTGAAAGTCGCGAACAAGGGAAACCGATCACGACTACAAAAGAATTAGCCGATCTGGTCGCCCGGGCAGCAGGAAAAAGGAAACGCTGGCAAATCCATCCGGCAACGCGAACTTTTCAAGCTTTACGCATTGCGGTTAATCGGGAGCTTGAAGATTTGGGTAAATTCGTCGCTACCGCGATTGATCTTTTACAACCCGACGGACGCTTCGTGGTGATTAGTTTCCACTCCCTGGAAGATCGAATAATGAAGCAGGAGCTTCGTCGTCACGCAGGCTATTGCCAGTGTGATCCCCGAAGCCAGGTTCATCCCGGCCTTTGCACTTGCGGCGCGCGGCGCGCCGTCGAAATACTGACCAAGCGCCCGGTCGTACCTGACGCTATTGAAATCGATGCGAATCCCCGATCGCGTAGCGCAAAGCTGCGCGCTTGTCGCAAGTTGAGTTCCTGAGATCTGAGAGTTGAGATCTCAAACGTCACTTCTGAGAGATCTAACAACACAGCTTGCTAGGCCCGGAGTTCCCCGCATGAGAAGAGTTCCCTCGAGACAGCACAATTCCACGATTCATCGCGATCGCGACGTGCGCGCCCTCTCGCGTCTCGCACTATTGCTGTTCTCAGGGCTCGTTCTGACGAGTGGTTTCGTGTTTGCTGCACAACAGCACTTTGCAGCCATCGAATATGGCTACAAAAGCGAAGTCCTGCGACGTGAACGCGAAAAGCTGCTTGAGGAGAAGCAACAGTTGATGTTGAAGAGGGAACAGGCCTTTGCTCCAGCGCGGCTTGCAATGGCGGCGCGCGAACTCGGCTTAAAGCCTCTCGCGGCCAGTCAGATCGGCACTCAAAAGGCCAGGAATCGGAGCCAACTGCCGCTCGCGCCGGCTCTGATCAGTCCTTCCGCTTCGTTTCAGCGCTAACCAAGCGCCGGCAGTTAGTAGTCTCAGATTTGAGAACTCAGAATCTAAGACTCATGGTTCCCGAGGCGAATGCTCTTCGCTCGCGTTGGTTGGTAAGAAGGGATACATCCAGGGATGGCGCGTCTTTCCCGTCAGTTGGAATCACAACCAGATGTTTCGCTACGCCGCACGCTATTTGTTGCGGCTTTTGTCGCTTTCTGGATGTTGGGAATTAGCGCTCGGCTTGTTTATTTGCAGGTTTCGCAACACGACAAGCTGGTAGCGCGTGCGCACAAACAGCAGCAAGAGGCAATCGATACCAGCCCGACGAGAGGGCCAGTACTCGATCGTCAGGAGCGAGAGCTGGCCCGTAGCATCGACACCACGTCGGTTTTCATCGCGCCGGATGAGTTCAACAAAGACGAAACCCGCGCTATGGACGAGATCGGTTGCACTGCGGAAGTGATCTCGTCAGTCTTGAGTTTAGATCGAATAACACTTGTCAATCAGATTCTTGAAGCGAAGGAAAGCGGTCGGCGTTTTCTTTGGATTGCCCGCCGGATGACTCCCGAGAAGGCGCAGGTGCTGGAGACGATGGACCTTGCCGGAGTTCACACACGGAAAGAACCGAAGCGTTTTTATCCTAACGGTTCACTGGCCGCCAACGTACTTGGTTTTGTCGGCCTCGATGGAAACGGGCTGGCCGGAATCGAGCAGGTTTACAACGAAAAGATCACGGGCGAGCCAGGCAAACTTTTCATTGAAAAGGATTCGCTTGGCAGAGCTTACGAGAGCACGATGATTTTGGGCCGTCCGGGCCAGACAATTATTCTGACGATCGATCAGTCCATTCAGTATCAGGCGGAAGCAGCGTTAACGACAGCAATCGCACAATCAGGGGCCAGGGCGGGAACCGCGATCGTTCTCGATCCGCATACCGGCGACATTTTGGCACTGGCCAATGCGCCGACGTTTGATCCAAACGACGTTGGCTCAGCCTCGCCCGCGGCGCGAGCAAACTGGGCGCTGCAGAACATCTACGAGCCGGGATCGACGTTCAAGGTTGTCGTCTTCTCGGCGGCCATTGAAAAAGGATTGGCAAAGCCGGACGACCATATCGATTGCCAGATGGGCTCGATCACTGTTGCCAAGCGTCTGATTCACGACCACCATCCATTCGGAAGCTTGACTGTGGCTGAAGCGCTCGCCAAATCAAGTAATGTGGCCGCGATCAAACTCGGTCTGCGCGTGGGCGACCCCACCATGTACGACTACATCACACGTTTTGGTTTTGGCTCGCGAACGGGAATTGAATTGCCTGGGGAGACTGCCGGCCTGGTTCGGCCTCTCAATCGCTGGCAGCCTTCTTCGATTGGCTCGATAGCTATTGGACAGGAAGTGGGGGTCACGCCGTTGCAAATGGCTGCTGCTTTCGGCGCCCTGGCAAATGACGGCGTGCGTATAGCTCCTCATTTGATTCGCGAGATCCGGAACGTTTCGGGCGTGACCATCTATCGTCCAGATCCCGAACAGCGCCGCGTGATCAGTACCTCAACGGCAAGTGCGCTAAGGGGAATGCTTGAAGGCGTGACGCTTAATGGGACCGCAAAGAAAGCTCAGTTAGACGGTTACACGGCGGCGGGTAAAACGGGTACGGCACAGAAGATTGACGCCAAAACAAAAGCGTATTCGAAGACGAAGTTTGTGGCATCGTTCATCGGTTTCGCGCCGGTTAATAATCCCGCCGTCGTAATCATCGTGGTGATAGATGAGCCCAGCGGCTCATATCACGGTGGCGATGTGGCCGCACCGGTGTTTCGTCAGATTGCCGAACAGATTTTGCCGGAGATGGGTGTGATTCCGGACACAGATTTCAAAAGCCCCGAACTGCTCGCGCGTGCAATACAGAATCCGGCACAAATTTCGAAACTACGCCAGGACGAGAAGCGTCGCGACGCAGAGAAGCGTGAAGAGGAGTCCAGGGCCTCCACCATGCCCCGGGTTACCGCGCAGGATAACAAGGACGGTGAGATTGTCTATGCGGTTGCGACCGGCAACGCGATCGTGATGCCGGATTTACGAGGACGAAGCGTACGAGATGTAGCCCGGGCATGCGCGCGCTTAGGCATGCAAGTTGAAGCTCATGGCGACGGGGGTCGCGTCGTTGGACAAACCCCCCAACCGGGAGCAGAGTTGCAGCAGGGACAGGTGATTTACGTAGATTTTGGAAGATTGAATTGAAGTGGAGGTTGGAGCGGCAACTGTTAGTTTGCGCTCGACAGTTAGGAATAACAGTTTGCTTACAAAATCACTAGAACATCTTACGGAGCA
The DNA here is from genome assembly GCA_036506215.1 of Pyrinomonadaceae bacterium. Taxonomy (GTDB): domain Bacteria; phylum Acidobacteriota; class Blastocatellia; order Pyrinomonadales; family Pyrinomonadaceae; genus PSRF01. The sequence goes on from DASXSC010000185.1 coordinate 64,049, forward strand.
GGAAAATGATCCCCCATCGAATGCTAAATACCGAGATATATGGAAACGGATTGAAAGACCGGGTGACAGCTTGCAGGAAACGCTTGCGTGTCAACCGGGTGGCGCAAAGGCTGCAAGATAACAACGAACCGGAGGAGCTGTTTTCCGGCGTCACTCCGTCCGTCTCCCAGGTTGATGACTATGCGGCGGGCGATTCCCCAGGAAGCACCAACATGGCGGCCTCAGTCGCTCGTATCAATTACAGTGTTCTTTTGCAGGGGCGGAACCCGGCATCAGCCGGGCGTCGTTCCTTGAAGAACAAGAGGTCGGAATCACGTGAAGGTTCGTGAAGCATCGCTTTTGATGGGCGCTAGCGATGAAGACGTAAGCGCCAAGTTGTTTGACAAGGAAATCATAGATTTTTCCATTGATTCAAGGTCGGTTAACGCGGGCGAACTTTTCTTCGCACTATCGCAAGAGGATTACGCCCGCGCCGGCTTTAACGGGATTTTCGCTGACGGGCATCAATACATAAAAGACGCCCTGGCCAGGGGAGCAGTTGCTGCCGTCGCCCGTGCGGATAGAGCGCGCAGCGATCACGGTCTATTGCTTTTAAAAGAGCGTCTCCTTTTGGTCGACGATGCTATCGCAGCTTTACAGATGCTGGCGCATCGAGTTTACGAGCGCTGGGGAAAACCTGTAGTCGGCATTACCGGTAGCGCTGGCAAAACCACCGCGAAGGAATTGACCGCGCACTTACTAGGCACGGCCGGCTGGCGCGTATTGAAGAGCGAACGAAACTACAACAACGGCCTCGGCCTGCCGCTTTCGGTTTTGCATTTGGTGAGCGAACGTCAAAGACCGGAACAGTTTGATATTGCAGTGCTCGAAATGGGCATGTCTTCGCCCACGCACGAGATTCAACGGCTCTGCCAAATTACGCCGCCCGATGTGGCTGTGGAGTTGATGATCGCGCCCGTTCATCTGGAGTATTTACGAAGCATTGAAAACATCGCGGCTGCTAAGGCAGAGTTGGTCGAGGGACTCAAGCCCGGTGGTATAGCTGTCCTAAACGCGGATGACGAACTGGTTATCAGGATGCGCGACATACATAAAGGGCGCTCGGTTACATTCGGAATAGACAGGCCTGCGGATGTCATTGCGAAGGAAATTAACGCCGGTCATCTCGGTTTGATCAAGTTTCGTTTGCAAACGCCGCTGGGTGAAGCGCAAGCGACGTTACACATGAGCGGGCGCCACAACCTCATGAATGCACTAGCCGCCGCGGCCGTCGCAACCTGTTTTGAAATGAGGCCTCAGCAGATTGCCGCGGCTTTGAATACGGCTAGACCTCCACGCATGCGTGGGGAGGTGCTTGATTTTGCCGCCGGCTTTCGAGTCGTTGATGACTCATATAACTCAAATCCGCGTTCATTGATAAACATGGTCCGCACAATAACGGAGGCCGGGACCAGTTCCAGACGGCGTATCGTTATTGCCGGTGAGATGTTGGAACTCGGACCTGATGAGGCGGCACTGCATCGCGAAGCTGGACGCGAGATTGGTCGTGCGGGCGTGGATGTTTTGTGGGGCGTTCGGGGTTTGGCCGCGCATATAGTTGAAGGCGCTAATGAAGTTGGATTAAATCAGACCAGCTTTTTCGAAACTTCCGATGAGGCAGCCCGAGCGATCCTTGAACAAGTCAAAGAAGGAGATCTCGTTTTGGTAAAGGGCTCACGGGGCGTCGCCACGGACACGATAGTGAGCGCTATTCGCCAGCGATTCCCTTTAGTAGGAGCCGACGAGCAGCAATTGTAACGCAAGCTGGTAGTTTGCGTTGCGATTCGGTGATTTGACCTAAGCTTGGCGTTACGCAGGATTGAGAAGGGCAGGAAGACTGACAAGAGCGAATGATCTATTACGTCCTATACGAACTGCTCTATAACCATTTCAAGGAGAAGGATTGGTATTTAATCAAGGCGCTCAACGTCTTTCAGTATGTAACGTTTCGCACAGCCTACGCTTCGGTCACGGCGCTGCTGCTTTCCCTGATCTTTGGCGGCAAGCTGATCGCGGCATTACGAAGATGGAACGTGGGACAGCAGATTCGCGAGGAAGGTCCGCAGGGTCATATGGCCAAACGCGGAACGCCGACCATGGGCGGTGTCTTGATCGTTGGCTCGGTGGTTCTTTCAACTTTGCTTTGGGCGAAACTTTCGAGCGTCTATGTTTGGATCGTAGTGATCGCGACAACCCTGTTTGGCGCGATTGGTTTTGCCGACGACTACAACAAAATGGCGAAGAAGCGGAGTCTGGGGTTGACCGGCAAACAAAAGCTGCTGGCGCAGTTCTTAGTGGCGGTAGGTGTTTGGGTGGTGCTGTTTATTCTAACCAAATACTTCGCCAGCGATTATTCATGGAACGTCAGTATTCCATTTCTGAAGGCGACCGCCGATCCGAACGGCATCAGCTATATCGGTCCGTATCTTTATCTGGTGTTGATTGTTGTAGTGCTGCTGGGTTCTTCAAACGCGGTGAACTTAACTGACGGTCTGGACGGTCTGGCCATCAGCGTGACGTTCATCGCCATGACCGCTTTGACAGCGTTCACGTATTTCAGCAGTGACAAACGATGGGCCACTTACCTGGAGTTAACTCACCGGCCAGAGGCTGCTGAATTGACAGTCTTCTGTGGGGCAATGGCGGGCGCGAGTCTCGGCTTCCTTTGGTACAACGCACCGCCGGCCGAGGTTTTCATGGGAGACGTTGGCAGCCTCGCGATTGGTGGCGCTATTGGGACGATAGCTGTGCTCACTAAGCAGGAGTTTATGCTGCTGATGGTGGGCGGCGTGTTTGTAATAGAGGCGCTATCGGTGCTGCTGCAGGTAAGCGTGTTCAAGATGACGAAGCGCACTACCGGCACCGGGCGACGATTGTTCAAGATGACGCCGCTGCATCACCACTTTGAAATGCGAGATTGGAAAGAGTCAAAGATTGTGTTTCGGTTTTTGATTCTGGCGATATTGTTTGCATTGTTGAGTCTTTCGACATTGAAACTGAGATGACTACGGACGACAGGGCAAAAAGTGAAGAGGGTAAGGGTGAGGCGGAAGCGCCCCGGCCCGATAGAGGTCGTGGACTTGTTTGGAAGTAGCTGGCAAAAAAGTTCTGGTGGTAGGCGCGGCACGTAGCGGCATCGCCTGCGCAAAGTTTTTGGTGGCGCGCGGCGCAACGGTGGCACTTAACGATACGCAGCCGCTTGAAAAATGGAGTACCGATGCCCTTGCATTGAAAAGCGAAGGCGTAGGGTGCCTGGCGGGCGAGGCCCCGGGTTGGCTGCTGGACCAGCTTGACCTGGTAGTGATTAGTCCGGGCGTTCCCACCAAAGCTATTCCGCTTCGTTACGCGGAACGTGCCGGGGCCGAGGTGATCGGCGAAGTTGAATTGGCGTCGCGCTATTTGAGTGGGCGGATAGTTGCAATCACCGGTTCGAATGGCAAAACAACAACCACGTCGCTGATTGGGGAGTTACTTAAGGACGCGGGATTGCCCACCCAGGTTGGAGGGAATATTGGCACGCCGCTGATCTCAATGGTCAAGAGTTCTCGCGACGACGGTTGGACAGTCGTAGAGATGTCGAGTTTTCAGTTGGAAACCATCAAGGAGTTTCATCCGGCGGTCGCGCTAGTGCTCAACGTTACGCCAAACCATATGGATCGTTACGAATCATTCACCGACTACGCTGCCGCCAAGCACCGCATCTTTATGAATCAGGGGCCTGGTGATGTCGCGATCCTTAACGCCGACGATCAAATCGTTTCCGGCTGGGCCGGCGGCTTGCGGGCACACGTTGCGCACTTCAGCGTAAAGCAGCAACTGAAAGAAGGTCTTTTTCTGCGCGGGCGCGAAATCGTCTCCCGTACCGCGACCCGCGAGCGGGTTTTACTGACTTCGGACGAGTTGAAACTTCGCGGGATGCACAATGTTGAGAATGTGCTAGCTGCGCTGGCGGCAGGACTTGCTTGCGGTGCGGCGCCAGAATCTATGCGCCAGACGATCAGGCGTTTTGAACCGGTCGAGCATCGCCTGGAGTTCGTCACCGAGGTCGAGGGCGTTAAGTTTTACAACGACTCAAAGGCGACAAGCGTGGATGCGACACTAAAAGCGCTCGAGGCTTTTGCGGGCGACGATGAAGACGGGCCAGGAAAAATTGTCTTGATACTCGGCGGGCGCGGCAAGAAAGCTCCCTATGGTCCACTCGCGTCACTGGTCCGCGAGAAGGTCCGGAAGCTGATTCTGATCGGGGAAGACGCGGAGACTATTGCCAATGAGTTGGGTCATATCGTTCCGAATGAGCGGACAAGCAACATGAAAGACGCAGTAACACTTTCTTTTCAAGCGGCTCAGCCGGGCGACATTGTTTTGCTGGCGCCGGCTTGCGCCAGTTTCGATATGTTCCGAAGCTTCGAGCATCGTGGGAAAGTATTTAAAGACGAGGTTTCGAGTTTGGAGTTTCGACTTTCGAGTTCCAGGAACGACCGGAAAACAGGAGATAAAAGTATGGCTCAGTCCGAAAACTCGAAAATCGAAACTCCAAACTCGAAACTCAAATAGCGCATGGCAAAGAAGTTATATCCAGACAAATGGCTCTTCGCGGCAACCATCGGGCTGGCCCTGTTTGGCGTCGTGATGGTTTACAGCGCCTCGGCGATGTTGGCGCAAAACGAGAATCACGGCCATTTCTATTACGTAAAGAAGCAGGCAATCTGGACTGCCATAGGCTTTGTTGCGATGCTGATGGCGATGCAGTTTGATTACAACCGCTTGCGGGATCGACGGATTGTTTACGGTCTGCTGCTGTTGACAGTGTTCTTGTTGGTAGCCGTCTTTTCTTTTCCCCCAGTGAACGGCGCGCGTCGCTGGATTAAGTTCCGCATTTTCTCAATTCAGCCTTCAGAAGTTTCAAAATTGGTTCTGGCGATCTTCCTCGCCTACTTCCTTGAGAAACACGCCGGCGAGGAACGTCACTTTTGGCAAACATTTATTCCTTGCGCTGTGGCAACCGCAATCCTGGCTGGGCTCGTTGTCGCTGAACCGGATTTCGGAACGTCGCTGATGTTGGGGGTGACGTTCGTCGTGGTCGTCTACACCGCGGGCGCGCGCCTGTCGCATCTCGCGATGGCCGCGGCGCCGGCTTTTGTCGTTGCGGCAGGGTTATTGATCTTTGTTCCCTGGCGCATGGCCAGGCTGGTGACTTTTCTCGATCCCTGGGCCGATCCCCAGAAGAGCGGATTCCAGGTGGTCCAGTCATTGATCGCTGTCGGTTCGGGTGGCACAAACGGTCTCGGTTTCGCGCAAGGTAAACAGAAGATGTTGTTTCTACCGTTTGCCCATTCAGATTTCATTTTTGCGGTTATCGGTGAGGAGCTGGGCTTGCTGGGCACCCTGGCAGTATTGCTGATATTCGCGGTCTTTCTCTGGCGTGGTATTCGCACTTCCTTGCTGGCGCCGGATCGGTTCAGCAAATTGCTCTCGCTGGGGATCGTAACGGGAATAGTCGCACAAGCACTGTTCAATATTAGCGTGGTGCTTTCCCTGGTCCCGACCAAGGGCATCCCGTTGCCGTTTATTTCTTACGGCGGTTCATCATTGGTTCCAACGCTCGCGGCCGTAGGTATCTTGCTCAATATTTCGCAGCACGCGACGAGCTCCTTTAGGTCGGAGGTTTTGAGATCAGTGCCGGAGATCCGTGACAAACAACCGGGGAAGTTGCGGGTCGCGCCCGCGAGGCGAATAGCTCTTTCGCGCTTTTGAAAACAACGATGCGCGTGTTGATCGCCGCCGGTGGAACAGGCGGACACATTTATCCGGGGATTGCCGTCGCCAAAGAAATCTTGCGCCGCAAGCCGGAATCCGAAGTCGGGTTTGTTGGCACGGCGCGTGGCCTCGAAAGCAGATTGGTTCCGCAAGCAGGTTTTAAACTTTCGATCATTGACAGTGCGGGTCTTAAAAATGTCGGCCCGGTTGCGCGCGCGCGCGGATTGCTGGTGTTGCCAAAGAGTTTCCTGACAGCCCGCGGCTTGATTAAGGCGTTTCAACCCGATGTTGTGATTGGGGCCGGTGGCTACGTCTCCGGTCCGGTGCTTTTGACCGCGGCCCTGTTGAACCTGCCGACCCTCGTAATGGAGTCAAACGCCTTGCCGGGTTTGACCAATCGGGTGCTGGCGCGTTTTGTTGACAAGGCGGCTGTTTCATTTGATGCAGCTTTGCCTTTTTTCCGCGGCAAGGGATTCGTGACCGGCAATCCTGTTCGTCGTGAGTTCTTTGAGATACCAGCCAAACAACGGGAGCCCGGACGGTTTTCTATTCTTGTGTTTGGCGGATCGCAGGGGGCTCACGCGATAAATGAAGCAATGATTGCTGCGCTGCCCGCGCTCGCTGGTTTGAAAGATGTGCTGCGCATAACGCACCAAACGGGAGAAAGGGATTTTGATACTGGGCACAGGGCGTATCTCGCCGCCGGCTGGGATGAACGCGCGAGCGTGACAAAGTACATTGACAACATGGTAGCGGCTTTCGCCGGCGTTGATCTGGTGATTAGTCGGGCCGGCGCAACTACGACCGCGGAACTAATCGCCGCAGGCAAGGCATCAGTAATGGTTCCATTTCCGTTTGCGGCCGATGACCACCAGCGCAAGAACGCCGAAGCGTTGGCCCAGGCAGGAGCGGGAAGAATGATTCTTCAGCAGGACTTAACTGGAGAGCGGCTAGCCCGCGAGATAGTGAGTCTTGTCGGCGAGCCGGAAAGAATCAACGAGATGGAACAAGCCGCCCGCAAGCTTGCTCGCGGCGATGCGGCGGCCGCGGTGGTGGATATGATTGAGAAGCTCGTTCGACCCTCGACCATCGACCGTCGATCGTAGGCGGTCTGGAAGTTATGTTTCGACGAATTCAACACGTCCATTTTGTTGGCATTGGCGGCATCGGCATGTCCGGTATTGCCGAGGTGCTGATCAATTTAGGCTTCCGCGTTTCCGGTTCCGACGCTAAACGATCGAACGTCACGGATCGATTGAAGAAAATGGGGGTTGAATTTGCTGAAGGTCACGACGGTGAACACGTAGGAGATGCGCACGTAGTAGTCCGCTCCACCGCGGTGCGTGATGACAACCCGGAGATCGTGGAGGCGCAGCGCCGATCAATTCCCGTGATTCCGCGAGCTGAAATGCTGGCTGAGCTTATGCGATTGAAGCCGCACACGGTGGCGGTGGCTGGCTCACATGGAAAGACTACAACCACGTCGATGGTTGCGACCGTGCTTGGTCATGCTGGACTGGATCCTACGATTGTGGTTGGCGGGGTCGTGGGCGCCTTTGGATCTAATGCGCATCTTGGTACGAGTGATCTCATGGTTGTTGAAGCTGATGAAAGTGATCGCTCGTTTCTAATGTTGACGCCGACCATTGCGGTTGTAACAAATATTGATCGCGAGCACATGGATTACTACCACGACATGGATGACGTACGTACCTGCTTCACGAACTTTGTGAACAAGGTACCTTTCTATGGCGCATCAGTTCTTTGTCTCGACGATCCAAACGTGCAGGCAATCATTCCTCACGTGGAAAGGCGACGCATTACTTACGGGCTGAGCGCACAGGCCGACATCTCGGCGCATGCCATTCGTTATGACCAGAGTTTCGGATCGATTTTTACGGTTTGGCATGGGGCGGATGTTGTTGGTGACATCGCTTTGTGCGTGCCGGGACTGCACAACGTCTACAACGCGCTTGCAGCGATAGCAGTTGGCTTTGAGTTGGACGTGCCATTTGCGCAAATTGCCGAAGCTCTAGCGAGTTTCACCGGCGCGGGTAGACGGTTTCAGTTCAAAGGGGAACATGGCGGCGTGATGGTGGTTGATGATTATGGCCACCATCCGACTGAGGTTAAGGCAACGCTGGCGGCAGCAAAAATTGGTTCCGGCGGCAGGCGCATCGTGGTCTTGTTTCAACCGCATCGCTACAGCCGTACTCACGATCTGATGGAGGAGTTTGCGCGATCCTTTAATAACGCGGATACGCTCTTCGTGACGGACATCTACGCTGCCAGTGAGGATCCGATCGAAGGAACCACTGCCGAAACGCTGACCAATGCGATCCAACGCTTCGGTCACAAGGACGTTCGATATGTGGGAGCGCTGGAAAATGCCGCTCCAGCGCTGCGAGACCATGTGCAACCAGGAGATTTGGTTTTGACTTTGGGGGCCGGCACGGTGAGCCGTGTCAGCGATCAATTGCTGGAATTGCTTCGTGAACGAAGCGAAGCGAAAGTTGTTTAGGTTTCTCAATGAGGCAAACCATTAGTTTGCTCGCAAGCTATGTCCGAACTAAACGCATTACATGACTACCGAGAACGCGATGTTGCGCTGGAGCAAATCGCCACCAAACTTGGCGTGCGCGCCGAGCGCGGAAAGCGGTTTGCGGAATTAACAAGTTTGCGTGTCGGTGGCGCAATTGACTGGGTTTTGTCACCGGAAACGGAAGCAAAAGCCGCCGCCCTGGTGCATGAAATGGACCAGGCGGGAATCGGCTGGCGAGCGTTGGGATCAGGCAGCAATATTCTCGCCGACGACGGCGATCACCACTATGTTGTCCTGAGCCTCAAGGAGCTGAAAGGCGAACTCAGTTTTGATGGTGAGCGTGTGTCGGTCCCAGCTGGTTATTCGCTCCCGCGGCTTTGCGTCGATGTCGCGCGTCATGGACTTTCGGGAATAGAAGGCCTCGGGGGAATTCCCGGCACGGTCGGCGGTGCACTCTGGATGAACGCAGGAGCATATGGTCACGAAATAGGAACCGTGACTGAGACAGTGCGCGTCGCGCGTGAGGGAAAGGTGATCGAGATTCCGGGAAGCGAGATTCAGTGGAACTATCGTCACACCTCGTTCCGAGAAGGCGAGCTACTCCTCGGCGGGACTTTGCGATTGACCTCGGATGACCCGGAAAAAATTCGGGCGCGCATGGAAGATGCGAAGTCTCGACGAATGGCGACGCAACCACATGGCTCACGGTCAGCAGGTTGCTTTTTCAAGAACCCCCCGGCTGGCACTGTCGGGACGGGCAAGATCATTGACGAGATGGGGATGAAAGGATCGCGACGCGGCAGTGCGATCGTTTCTCCAGTCCATGCGAATTTCATCGTCACCGAAGGTGAGGGGGCCCGAGCCGAAGACGCGCTGGCGCTCGCTGAAGAAGTCCGCGAGCGTGTCAAACGCGAACATGGTATCGAGCTTGAGTATGAAGTCGAACTCTGGCGAGCGAATGAACCCAGAAACAAGCCGGAGGTCGATGATGCGACTGACGAATCAAATCGAAAGGAGCCGACATGAGAGAACAAGTCATCGCCCACAAAGTTGGTAACCGTAGCGGCCTTGCCGGGCAGCGTCGTTCAACCGGCGCGCAGCGGCCTAAGCGTCGTGAGAGTGGTAGCGAAGCCCTGGCAACGCGTCTTCGCGCAATGCTTGGGTACGTGCCGGCAATCCTCAAGCTGGCCCTGGCGATAGCAGCAGGAGTTCTCGTTTTTGCCGGTTATCGCGCGGCAGCGTCCGCAAGTTTCTTCCGGCTTCACAAGATTGACGTGCATGGCACTTCACGAGTGTCTGCGGATGAGGTTCAGGCAATTGTTCTGAGAGAAGTTGAGAAGACCGGTGTCTGGAAAGCGGATCTTGACGGAATGAACACGCGGCTCCAGCGCATTCCCTGGGTAAGAACCGCTGTTGTTTCGCGGGTATTGCCGGATGGCATTCGCGTTCGGATCAGTGAGCGTATGCCGCGTGCGGTTGTGCGGACAGCATCCGGCCGCTTTCGCTGGGTCGATGACGACGCGGTGCTCCTTGGCGAGATGCTGCCAACCGATCAAATGCCGGCGTTCTTTCTGCGTGGCTTGAACGAAGAGGATCCCGAAGGCGCGCGCAAAGAGAATCGCGAACGAGTAGCCAAGTTTTTGGATTTGCAGCGAGAGTGGGAGGCCGCCGGATTATCCGAACGAGTTAGTGAAGTAAATCTGATCGACATCCGTGACGTGCGCGCGCAGTTGGCAGGAGACAATTCCCAAATCGAGGTCCGGCTTGGTTCTCAGGATCATGGTAAGCGTTTGCGGGACGCTCTCAATGTCCTCGATAGTCAAAAGCAGTCGCCGCACGGTTCGCTTATCAGTTATATCGATCTGAGCCAGGGGAAGAGAGCGATTGTTGGTCTGACTTCCGGTGTTCATACGACCAGCGATGGCAGTGAAGTCTCTCGGCCGTCCACTGTTTCTACCAACGAGAGGACTGCGGGACGTGGAAACGACAAATCAGCGACCGCGGAAAAGAAGTCAGACAAATCGAAGAATTCAGATCGAAGCAGGCCATGATCGTATAACTGGTCTGACCTTAAGGAGCCCGACTGAATGGCCAAACGCACGCAACACACAATTGGTCTCGACATAGGGACTAGTAGGGTGACGTGTATTGCGTGCGAACCAGGCGAAGGTGGATTTCTCAACATCGTCGGGATCGGAGAGGCAGAGGCGAGAGGACTTAGAAAAGGAGTAATCGTAAATCCTGATTCGGCCGTGGATGCGATCAAGAAAGCGGTCGAAGAAGTTGAACGCATGAGTGGGATACAAGCTGAGGAGGTCACTATCAATTTGGCGGGTTCTCACATCCTCGGCCTCAATGGGCAGGCGATCGTGGCAGTGTCGGGTCGCGACCGAGAGATAAACGCCGAGGATGTGCGTCGCGCCATCGATTCCGCCTGTGCGATTCAACTTCCAGCCGGACGCGAAATAGTGGATCGCTTACCGCAGGAGTTTATCGTCGACGACCAGGATGGAATCAACGATCCGGTCGGCATGATCGGGGCCCGGCTTGCGGTCAAAGTTCATATTGTTACCAGTCCGGTGACGGCCCGACAAAATGCGATTAACGCAGTGAATCGGGCTGGTTTGATAGTGGCTGACATGGTTCTGGAGCAACTCGCCGCAGCAGAAGCATCGCTGACTGAGGACGACAAGGAATTTGGCGCGGCCCTGGTGGACATAGGGGCGGAAACGACAGGCTTGGTCATTTATCAGCGCGGCGCAGTGCAGCACACCGCCGTCTTTCCGCTGGGAGGCTCTCATTTCACCAACGACATTGCTTTTGGGTTGCGCACACCGATCCCAGACGCGGAAAAGATCAAGCGCACGGTAGGCTGCGCCTGCAGCACATCGCTTACAGAAATGCAGCGCAGCGAGTTAGTGGAAGTTCCTTCGGTGGGCGGCCGCGCGGCACGTCAGCTTTCGCGACAGATCCTTTGCGATATTTTGCAGCCGCGCGCAGAAGAAGTATTGATGCACGTCGCTGACGAGATCAAAGATGCCGGCTGGGAACGGCAGCTCTCGAGTGGGGTAGTGCTGACTGGCGGTGGCGCATTGCTGAGTGGCATGACTGAAATTGCGGAGCAGGTTTTCGATGCTCCCGTTCGCGTCGGCTATCCCGAGAGAGATCGCTTTGGTGGGTTGATTGAGGACGTGCAAAGTCCAGCATGGGCCGCGGCTACCGGACTCGCTCTGGTTGCCAGTCGTTCTCAAGCAAGTGAGCTTCGCGTAGCGATGAGTCGGCGAGGCTCCACAGGTAAGCTAACGCATTTTGTTTCAAGGTTCCGAAATCGTTTCAGTAGTATTTTTTGACAAGTTGTTGTATGCTTTCGCCCCGGTCGCACAAGATATAGTCCGCTACATATCGATGCCGATGGCGCGAGCAACCCAACATAGAAGGAAGAGGCCCTGGAAACCTTCCCGCTTTGGAAGAGAGGAAATGACTATGGTAGAGGACGCTCGTTTGGATAGAGGCATTAATATTTTCATTGACGACGAACCGCCGATCACTGGTGCGCGCATAAAAGTGATCGGTATCGGTGGCGGCGGTGGCAATGCCGTCAACCGCATGATCGAAGCCGGCATCGAGGGAATAGAATTCCTGGTTGCCAACACCGATCTTCAGGCGTTGAAGCGTTCGAAAGCGCCAATAAAGATTCAGCTTGGCAGCAGGCTCACAAAGGGACTCGGAGCTGGCGCCAATCCGGTGGTCGGACGCGAAGCCGCCCTTGAAGATACCGACAAGATTATCGAGGTCCTTGAAGGCGCTGACATGGTTTTTGTCACCACGGGCCTTGGTGGCGGCACGGGCACGGGCGGAGCGCCAATCATTGCGTCGCTCGCTACCGAACTGGAAGCGTTGACGGTTGCGGTAGTTACCAAGCCCTTTCATTTTGAAGGGCGTCGCAGAATGCAACAGGCCGAACAAGGGTTGCGTGAGTTGCGTGAATGTGTGGACACGGTAATCACCATTCCAAACGAGCGCCTGCTGCATACGGTAGATAAAGACTCATCGCTGGCGGACTCGTTTGGAGTAGCAGACGACGTTCTCCGCCAGGCGGTGCAGGGAATTAGCGATCTGATTACAGTTCCCGGGCTGATCAACCTCGACTTCGCGGACGTTAAATCAATTATGCAGGGAATGGGCATGGCCCTGATGGGCGCCGGTCGCGCGCGCGGAGACAATCGAGCGATAGAAGCAACGCAACAGGCGATCTCGTCACCGCTTCTCGAGGAAGCCACTATTCAGGGCGCAAAAGGCGTGCTCATTAATATTACCGGTGGACCAGACCTGACGCTTTATGAAGTGAATGTCGCCTCAACGATTATTCGTGAGTCAGCTGACGAAGATGCAAATATCATCTTTGGCGCAGTGATCGACGAGAACCTTCGCGACGAGATGAAAATCACTGTGATCGCGACAGGGTTTGGACAAGAAGCAGTAGTAGTGGCCTCTGCCGGCGCAATCTCAACCTTGCCGGCCGCCGCGCCGCGTTTTGTGCAACGTCCGTCGGACGAGTTGCCGCGACCCATGATGCACGCACGTCCTGACGATCTTGACGTGCCTACATTCATTCGTAAAAAAGCAGACTAGCAAAATAGCTGATTTAAGTCCTGGAAGGGAAGGCCATGCAGTTGGCCTTCCTTTCAGTCGAGATTTCGGCGCGCGGGATTACAAGGCTAGTATGGCCAACCCACTACTTTATGGCTCCGCCTACGACAACACCTGTGCCGATCCAGCTGAACGCGTTTTCTCCAATACCTACCAAACGAGTGCAACCCGATAGACGCTATCACCGAGACTAGACACCGTTGTCCACACCACAAATAGAAGAACAAAAGATTGCCAAAGTGAGTGGAATAGGTTCATGAAGTTGCTCAGCAAGATCTGACTATTGGTGCGGCAGGCAGCGAAGCCAATGTGTTGCGCAAAATTGCGAAGTTGTTGGGGTGCAGGGAATTCAGCGCGACTGAGAGCTGAGGCGGCAGGAGTCTCAAGGTCCAGATGAGTTTTACCTTTGACTCGTTTTTCCCCTTTGCTTTTTGACTCCTGCTTGTGTAGCATGAGCATCATTCCTTGCGGGTTTTCCATTTCGGGTCAGTTTTCGTCCTTCTCCTCGGATGGCCGTAGCCTGCGAGTGTACTGTTAGTTTCGCGTAACCCCATCCCCGCCAAATGTGCGTCGCGCGATCAATTTTGAACCCGTCTTAATTTTTTGGAGGTAAAGAAACAAGTGAGCAATCGTAAACTCATCAGAACCACGCTTGCCGAAGTGAAGGGCAAAGCACGGGAAGTGCCGCAGCCCAGGGAACGTTCGAATGGCAGTTCCCAACGAGGACCTGGTAGCGACAGCGGAAGAGATTCAGGCAGAGATTCCGCTCGCGCCGCGCAACAGGCGGCCATTCAAGTGCGGAAGCGAACGCCACCCCCGATGGAGACGAACGCCGAGCTGTTCTATTACAAGAAGCAGATCGACGCGCACACTCCTATGGTTATCGTGCTGCTTGACGGCGAAGAGATTGAAGGAACGATTGAGTGGTATGATCGTGGCGCGTTGAAGGTCAACCGCAAGTCCGCACCCAATCTCCTTCTCTTGAAGCGAAACGTCAAATACATGTACAAGGCCGACGAACGCGTTGAACACACCGCGGAGTAAGGCACACTGGCGCCCATCTGGATTCCTGACTCCCTTCCAATCCCAGTAGTTGTCGGCCAGTCTCCACTAATGAGTCAGTTTGCCAAAAACTCATCTCATTCAGCTCCTCGCCAGCGCCGATCTTTGCCGCGAATCGCTGTCACCATGGGTGACCCGGCCGGCATTGGTCCGGAAGTAGTTTTGAAGGCCGTTGTTGAAGAGGATATCCGCCGTGTCTGCATTCCGGTGATTATTGGCGACGCCCAATTGCTGGCCCATACAGCGCGCACCCTCGACCTGCAGTCCGGTTACGACATCGTTCGTTTAGGAGAACCAATTCCAGAGGATCTGTCGGAACCAATTATTTTTCATCTGGATAACATCAACGGTGTGATCGAGCCTGGAATTGAATCTGGCGTGGCCGGAAAAGCCGCCGGTGGTTACATAGAAGCGGCGGTCGAGTTGTGCGCGGCGGGAAGCGTTGATGCTATAGCCACAGCGCCAATCAACAAGCGATCTCTATTCCTGGGTGGCTACAGCTTTCCCGGCCATACGGAGTTTCTGGCGCATCTCACGGGCAGTGAAGAATATGCCATGGCCTTCGTTGCCGCGAATCTGCGCGTCGTCCTAATCTCAACCCACGTACCCCTGGCTGAAGCAATAAGGCTGGTGGAACGGGATCGCATCATTCGAACCATCAACTTAACGAATCGCGAACTGAAACGATGGGGCATTGAGCGACCCCGGTTGGCCATGGCTGCTTTGAACCCGCACGGCGCCGAGGGTGGATTATTCGGCATGGAAGAAGCTTCAGAAATTGCACCCGCGATCGAAGCCTGCCACGGTGTTGATGAAATAAACGTCCAGGGACCGTTCTCTGCTGACACAGTGTTTCTGCGAGCCTCGCGCGGGGAGTTTGACGCGGTAATCGCTTGTTATCACGACCAGGCGATGATTCCCGTAAAATGCCTTTCGTTTGGCGAGGCCGTGAATGTTACTTTGGGCTTGCCGTTTATCCGCACCTCGGTCGATCACGGAACAGCTTTCGATATTGCCGGTAAAGGAATCGCGGAGCACTCAAGTATGATTGCGGCGATCAAACTCGCCGCCGAACTATCAAGTAGGGCCGGCGAAAGCAGCCGTACGGTAGAGGTTTAGAATTAATCATGAACAGTGGGATCCGCCCTGCGGCCGCCGATAATGAGAAACGTCGAATCCTGGTTGCCGATGACGACCCGGCAATTCTGCGTTTAGTCTCGGCAATCCTCGAAAAGGAGAACTACGGAGTAGTCACCGCGCGTGACGGGCGAGAGGCTTACAAGATTCTCCAGAACGATCCAAACTTTACCGCCGCCATCTTTGACGTGGTTATGCCGCACATTTCCGGACCGGAACTGGTGCGTTACATGAAAACCGAGGAGCTACTGATGAAGATTCCGGTAATGATGATGACTGCCGAACAGGATCCCAAACTTTCGTCGGATAGTTTTTCCGCCGGAGCAATAGTCTTCCTACCCAAGCCTTTCACAACGGCGCAACTGCACATCATGCTGCAGATGCTAATCGGCAAAGCCAGTAGCTAATTCGAGAATCTTTATGAACGCTTGGAAGATTAGGACGGCCTTGATGTTTCCGTTGCTCGCCTGCTGCGTGACAATCATCGCCGCGGCAAACGTGCGCGCAGATCTAACTCCCAGGCAGGCGCGTAAAGCGATCACGCGGATGGCGGGTTTTGAACTTAAGGATGGCTCGGTACGCGTTAAGAGCATCTCGGCAACGAACGCGTCGGCGGAAGTTTCAGCAGAAATCAGAACTGTCTTCAAGTTTTCACAAGACAAAGAAGGAACTTGGCGTGTTGCGGAAATTAGAACCGGTCAGGATCGCTGGGACGAAATTGATTTCATCGCCGAAGCGCTGAAGACGCAGGTTGTAACAGGGGCATGCAACGCGCTCGACCCACCCGCCAAAGGCTCGCTGGCACGCGACCCAAGTGTTAAGCGCGCGCGTTGTTTGTTGGGAAGTTTGTTGGGTGTGGAGATTCCTTCCGATGCGATTCGGATCCAGGAAGTGGAACCTATGCCGGTGCCGCTCGCCACACAAGCTTCAGCCAGCGTGATCGCGTGGGTAAAGATCGATGCGCGGCTTCTCAACGATCGTGGCGGTTGGCGTGTCTCGGAATTGCGCACAGGAAACCGCGACTGGGTGAGACTCGAGCCACTAATTGCCGCACTTAACGAGGCGAAAATGAAGCGTGCCCGCGCCGAATTGGAACTGATTGCCGGAGCTCTGGAGAAATTTCGCAGAGAGCGCGGCTTCTACGTTGTCTCCGACAGCCAGGCTGTAGCCATCGACCATCTAAGTCCAGGCTATCTGGCACAGGTGATTCGCCTGGACCCATGGCAAAAACCCTACATGTATCAGGGAGAACGCGATCACTTCATTCTCCGCTCCGCCGGACCAGACGGCAAAGCCGACACTCCGGACGATATTCTCCTTAGCAACCCGCACTAGGTTTTGCCGGTGAATTCAGTCGATAATGATAGACACGACCGGCTCTGGCACCGACAATTCTGGAACCGATTTACCAGGAACGGTCAGGTGAACCGCGCTGACCGAACATTGACCGATCGAGCGCAAATCAGAGCTAATTGCTCGGGTTTCTACCAAAACTCTTGACGCGCCATCCGCGCGAATGGTAGTTTCAAAATACGGCTTTGCTGTGGAAAGCCCCTTTTTATTAGACAAACAGCAAACAAGCCATGCGCCAACTGAAAGTATTCCTGACCCCCGCCAGTGGCGCTCACTTCAGCTAAGGTACCCAAGCTTTGCTAGCTGGACGAAAACTCCTACTCGCCGACGATTCAATCACGATTCAAAAAGTTGTCGATCTTACTTTTGCCGACGAAGGCGTTAGCGTGGTTTGCGTGAGCAACGGACGTGATGCGGTTGAAAGGCTGGAAGAGTTTGCTCCTGACATAGTACTCGCGGATGTTTTCATGCCGCAGATGAATGGTTACGAAGTTTGTGAGTACATAAAGCTAAACGATAAGCTGAAGCACATTCCAGTTATGCTTCTGGTTGGCTCCTTCGAGCCATTCGACGAAGAGGAGGCGCGCAGAGTTGGCGCGAACGACATATTGACTAAGCCCTTTCAATCGATTCGACGCTTGATAGATAAAGCGGGCCTGCTAATCAGCAATCGCCCCCCGGAAGAACGGATACCAACGGCTGAACTGCCAAAGCCTGAGGCTCAAGAACCGCAAGTCGAGAAGCTAAGCACGGCCGAACTGGAGAGCAGCACCGCCGACACGCAACCTCTTCCCGCGGAACTGCGGCACGTTATAGAAGAGGCGGCCTCACCACAGGCAAAGCAGGAGGGGACGGAATTCTCAACGCGATCGAAAGTAGATTACGGAACAACGGAGAACAATGGTATGGAAAGCAGAAGCGAGGTTGTCGAACAGTACGAGGGTGCCGGCGAGGTGCTCCTCGATCTCGGTGAGTTTGACTCAGCGCCTTCCAGCCCGGACGAAGATTTTGTTTTGGACATCGATCTTGACGAGATCCCGGAAACTTCACCGGTCGAGCCGGTATTTCCGACATCAGCGTTTCGCAGCCGGGATAAATATGACGAGATCAGCGGTCCGCACCAGGATTCCAAAAATGTAGCCTGGCCCGACTCAACAACAAGTTCTGAAGCGCCCTCGGCAACAATAGGTCGGTTAGCAACAACTCCGGAATTCGAGCGAGTATACGATGAAGTGGTTGAAGCGCCGCAGTTACAAGATGAAACCGGCCGGGGTGTGGAGCAATACTCAACGCAGCCATCCGTACAGTCAGCTCCGTCTTCGGCCCAGGAGCTTTCTCCCGAGATGATTGATGCCATCGCTAGGCGTGTAGTCGAGCAGCTATCCGAGAAGGTGGTGCAGGAAATAGCGTGGGAAGTTGTACCGCAACTCGCCGAGCTTTTGATCAAGCGGCAACTCGAAGAGAAGAGTTCTTAACCAGTTTCAAGTATAAGCTAATGGGAGCAGGCGCCGCCGTGAGGCCGCCTGCTTTTTTTTGCGAGTTGTAAGGTCAGAAGTCTTTGTTAGTGGTGAGTGGTTGCGGCCGTTGCTTGATTTTATTGCCACCAATATGAAAACCCCTGGCTATTACCTTACAATGCCCGACTACGGCGATGACACGCTACTGCTATACCGACTATTGACACTCAACGACTGTCAAACGGCTGACAACGAACAATTGACTGCGGACTACTGACGGCACAATGGAAATCCCTAAACAGTACGACCCCCAACAGGCGGAACAAAACCATTACGAGCGCTGGGAAAAACAGGGTTGTTTTGCGCCGGAAATCAACCATGACGAAAATGCGCCCACATTTTCCATAGTAATTCCGCCGCCAAACGTCACTGGATCGCTGCACATGGGCCACGCGTTACAGCACACGATGATGGATGTGATCACGCGCTACAAACGCATGTGCGGCTATCGCACGCTCTGGCTGCCGGGCATGGATCACGCGGGTATCTCCACGCAGTTGGTCGTGACGCGCGAGCTGAAGAAAGAAGGCGTTAGTCGTCACGAGTTGGGCCGTGAAAAGTTTGTTGAGCGCGTCTGGAAATGGAAGAGGGAATCCGGAGGCCAGATTACTAAACAAATGCGGCGTGAGGGTGTCTCAGTCGATTGGTCGCGCGAAAAGTTTACGATGGATGAAGACTTGTCAGCGGCCGTGCGCGAAGTCTTCGTGTGTCTTTACGAGGAAGGAAAGATCTATCGAGGCAATCGCATTGTCAACTGGTGTCCCAACGATCAGACCGTATTGTCAGACTTGGAAGTGGAGAAAGTCGCACAAGACGGAAAGCTCTACTACCTTCGCTATCCGACAAAAAACGGCGGGGGAAGCATAACGGTCGCCACCACGCGCCCCGAGACCATGCTCGGCGATACTGCAGTGGCCGTTAATCCAAACGATGAGCGCTACCGCGATCTGGTCGGCGAAACGTTAGTGTTGCCACTTGTCGCGCGCTCGATACCGATAGTTGCGGATGATTTTGTCGATCCCCAGTTTGGCACCGGAGCAGTGAAGGTAACGCCGGCGCATGATCCGAACGATTATGACATCGGCGTGCGCCACAACCTGGAGCGAGTAGTCGTTATCGACAGTCACGCTAAAATGACGGAAGCGGCGGGCGCGGAGTTTTTCGGATTGGATCGTAACAAGGCCCGGGCGAAAGTTGTTGAAAAGTTTGAAGAGCTGGGTCTGCTCGAAAAGGTTGTTGACTACGAGTTCTCCATTTCAAAGTGTGAGCGCTGCAAGACGGTCATCGAGCCTTTGATTTCCACCCAATGGTTTCTGCGGATGGATGAGTTGCGAGATGAGGCGCTCAAGTTATTAGAGCAGAAAAAGAAGCCGCAATTTGTGCCCGAAGTGCCTTACGAGAAAGTTTACTCAAACTGGCTGGAGAACCTGCGCGATTGGACCATCTCACGCCAGCTCTGGTGGGGACATCAAATCCCTGCCTGGTACACCAGCGATGGTGAAACCATTGTGGCGCGCTCGGAAGAGGAAGCGAAAGCAAAAGCAGGAACTGATCAGCTAGTTCAGGATCAGGATGTGCTGGACACTTGGTTCTCGTCGCAGCTATGGCCCTTCTCGGCAATGGGATGGCCGGAAAAAACCAAGGACCTCGACACCTTTTATCCAACGTCGGTACTCATGACCGGTCGCGACATCATCTTCCTCTGGGTGTCGCGCATGGTGATGATGGGATTGAAGTTCATGGGGCGCGAGCCGTTCGCTGATGTGTTCGTCACCGGGACAATCCTCGATGCGCAGGGCCAGCGCATGTCGAAGACAAAGATGAACGGTATCGATCCGCTCGAGGTCTTTGACAAGTATGGGGTTGACGCGACCCGCCTGAAACTTGCTTCGGTAGGTAGTACTGATATTCGCTGGAACGACAAGCAGGTCGAGTCGTATCGAAACTTTGCAAACAAGATTTGGAACGCGGCGCGTTTCACCTTGCTGAATTCCGAAGGCGCGACCATCGATCCTGAAAGCTTGGATGCCACGAGTCCCGGGCTGGCTTTACATGATCGCTGGATACTTTCGCGGCTCAATGCGACGGCCCGAGACGTGCGCGCGGCGCTGGGCGGTTATGAATTCCACGCAGCGGTGCAAACGCTCTATCACTTCTTCTGGGACGACTTCTGCGACTGGTACATCGAACTGACGAAGGCTGAAGTCGCCGCCCAGGAGGCGTCGCCGGAAAGAACTACTGCGCGCACACGGCTGCTGACAGTGCTCGAGCAGGCGCTACGCCTGTTGCATCCCTTCATGCCCTACATTACCGAGGAACTTTGGCAACAGCTTCCCGGTGCCGGCAAACATTTATTGCATCCAGCCTACCGGGAAGCAGAGTCGACGATCATGCTGACAGCATATCCGGAAGTAAAACCGGATCTGATCAACGATACGGCTGAGTGGGAGATGCAGGCCGTAATTGATCTCATTTCGCGCGTGCGTAACATTCGTTCCGAGATGAACATCAAGTCGAGCGAGCCGATCCCTGTGCTGATTGGGTCGCCTGATGAAAAGTTGCGCGCGGTGTTTTCTGCAAACCAGAATCAGATCACCCGCCTGGTGCGTGCTTCTGAAGTTTCTATAATGGCAAAATCGGAAGCTCCGCGGGCGTCTGCACGGTCGGTCTTGGTCGGCGGCGCCGAAGTCGCGGTACCGCTAGCGGGTTTGATAGATTTCGAAGCGGAACGGCAGCGGCTCAATAAGGAAAAAGAGAAGCTTGCGGCTGAGGCGGCCAAACTCGAGGCACAACTTGCCAACCCTCAGTTTGTCGAGCGAGCGCCAGCGGAGAAGGTAAACGAACTGCGCGCGCGTATCACCGATATTGCCCAACGCATCGCGCAACTTGAACAGACTATTGAGAATCTACAGTGAAGCGATTCATTAGTTTGAGGAACCAGCAGCACGACTTGCCGTGTAACTTGAAGGCAGCTTGCGGCCGCTTGAATGCATCTCTTGGGAGCGGTATCTTGAAACCACCTTGTCCAGGCGATAATTGAGGTAATTGTGATGCAAAGTAGATTCCTTCGTTACAGTGCGTTTCTATTGGCAGTTTTGGTTGGGCTCAGTGTTTTTTCAATCGACGCTGACGCTCAACGCCGCCGAAAGCGTCGCGCGCGTCACGTCACAAGACCGGCTGTTAGCAGGCCGGTCATTACCAATCCGGTCATAGCGCCGGCTGGATCCGAACAGTCCAACGCCGCAGACAGCGAAAAAATCATCAGCACCGCAGACCAAAGCACCAGCGAAACAGAGCAGACTCCTGAGAGCACACCGCCGAAGAAGAGCTCAACGAAGGGTTCGAGCGACGGCGATATGCAGCAGACGATCAACGCGCTCTCAAATCAGGTCGACAGGCTAAACGACAAGTTGACGCAAATGCAGCAGAATGACCGCACCCTGATCGATATGGAGCGGCTCACGCGCGCCGAGCAGCGTGCTGAGAATTTGCGCGCACAGCAAGTGGATGTTGAGAGCAAGCTCGCAGATTTAGAGTTGAAACTTGAACAGATCGAGTACCAACTGAAACCGGAGAATATTGAACGCTCCTCCGGGTATGGCACGGTACACCCGGAGGAAGCACGCGACTCGCGGCGGCGCCAACTGGAAAGTGAACGTTCACGAGTGCTGGCTCAGATCAAGATATTGGAGACGAGCCGCGCTCGTTTGGAAATATCCGTGGCTACCGCCGATGCTGAAGTCGATGCCCTGCGCCGCAAAATAGAGATGCAGCAGGCGCAGCAGGACACTTCGGGCGCAACGAGCGCTGAGCCGCGTTCGACCCGGCGCCCTCCGCCTCAATAACCGGGACAGACATTCCTGCCTGTCCCTGGTTTCCTGGCCGCGCTAAACGAGTGATCTACAGACAGAAATGCCTGTCTTACCAAGAGTTTCATGGGCACTATCTCACAGAGAGATCTTTACCGTGCTATCACCGAGGCTAATGAGCGCGGCGAGCGAGTCGTAGTTGCCACAGTCGCACGCACGCGCGGCTCTACGCCGCAGCAGCGGGGCGCGAAGATGTTGTTCTTCAAAAACGGCGAAGTGGCCGGTACGGTGGGCGGCGGTTGCATCGAAGCCGAAGTTTGGGCCGAAGCACGCGAAGCCATGCGCTCAGGCAAATCCGCCTTGCATCACTTTTCGTTAACAGCCGAGGAAGCAAGCGAAGAAGGAATGGTTTGTGGGGGCACCATGGACATCTTCATCGATGTTTGGCGACTTGAAGGATCAACGATCGCCACTGCAGGCGACAATGAGCCGACGACAAACTGAAGTTTGTCGGATAGAGTGTAGAAACCAATGGCGGAATCCTTTATCGAAAACTACAAGGCTAAACACCAGCACGCGCTGAACAGGCTGACACACAGCATCGGCATTCCCTTGATCGTCATTTCGTTGCCGCTTTTCTTCCTTAACTGGCGTTGGGCGCTCGTGCTGTTCGTAGTTGGTTGGGTGCTTCAATTTGTCGGGCACGCCATCGAGGGAAATCGGCCCGCCTTCTTCAAGAACCCCATCTACCTGTTGGTTGGTCCCTGGTGGCTCCTGCGTCGTGCAGTACATGGAACAGGGCAGGCCAATCAGAACCGGAAGCGGTAAGCGACCGGCTAAGTACTCAACCTGGAGCAAGACAGCAAACACGGGCAGGATTATTGAAGGCGGACGTCCTTGGCTTGAGTTATTTGCCGGTCGCTACCACCACCCCAGCCGGGCTGCCAGGCTGGGGACCTCGGTCCGTTGCCGGTTCTGATGTGCTCTCCGTACGATGCAATTGAAGCAAATGCCCTCGATCAAATCCTCGGAAAACAAAGCGCAGTTGAATTCAATTCTTGAAAGAGTTTCGCAAATACTTCAAGACGGTTCGATCGCCATATTGGCTACGCTGGTTGAAGCTGCTGCAAACGCCACAATCAAGGTTGGCACAAAACTACTGGTTGTGAACCCTGAAACAGCGCGCAAGAAGGTCGGCAGCCTGGGAAGCGGAGCGCTTGATCAAGCAGTTATGGACCACGCGGCCAGATTCTTTGAATCAAGAGCTGAAACGCGAGTCTTCCAAGTGAAGGAGTTTGCGCCGGCCCTTGCCGAATGGAGCGACGCGGAGATTCTGTTTGAGCGTATCCAACCGGAACCGCGCCTGGTTATTTGCGGTGCGGGCCATGTGGGAGCATCTCTCGCGAAGCTTGCGGGCCTGATGGGTTACGGAACAACGCTGATCGACGATCGCGCTGAATTCGTTACTCGCGGATATTTCCCAGATCCGCGAATCGAGTTAGTAGCCGCCGGGAGTTGGTCCGAGGCAGTACATGCCGCGGTTGGCAACGGACACGGCGTCAGCGTCGCAATCGTCACACGCGGGCACAGCGAAGATGAGCAGTGCCTGCGCGCGACAATCGGCATCGACGTCGATTACGTTGGATTAATCGGCAGCAAACGCCGAACGAATATTGTCCTGCAACGACTGCGCGAAATTGGAGTGGAAGAGAAAAGGCTCGAAAGAGTTCACGCCCCGGTCGGACTCGACATTGGCGCTGTTACGCCAGAGGAAGTTGCTTTGGCAATCATGGCTGAGATTATTGCCATACGTCGAGGCGGAAAAGGCGGATCGCTTTCCGCCTGGCGACGAGAGAACCAAACCAAGGGGGAAAGGGAAAGGGGGAAGAGGTAAAGGCGAACGAAGCAAACGGAAACGGCAAAATCGTGACAGGCTGGATGAAACCCTTCACCCTTTACTACTTTCCCGTTTCCCGTTCCCCGTTTCCCTTATCTTTTCAGGTACTTCTCCGGCAGCGGCGTCTTCTCGTCTTCGCGTTGCCAAAAGATTGTCACAACCCACCAGCGCGTTCCGTCATTCATTAGTTGAAAACTGTTGATGCCTCTTTGAAATGGTTTCGCATCTCCCGAGGAATGCCTCGATTCGTAGGTGCTGAAGACGTGCGCTATCTGACCAAACTGTTCGGTAGTCCGCGCTGCCTCGCGTTCGTAGAATCCTTCCTTCTCGAAATTCGGGTCCGCTCGAACAATATATTCTTCAACGTTAAGGACACGTGATGTGTAACCACCTGCCGGGCGCGGCCCGGTCGGAATCAAGCGCGCCCCGGGAACAAACAGTGAGCGCATGCGGTCCCAATCGCGCTTCTTTGCGGCGGGTCCGGAGATAACATCGTAAACGGCCGCAATGATCGCCTCGACTGAAGCGACGTCGGCGGGATTTGCTGCCGGAATTGCAGGTGTTTCTACTATCAGTGGTTTTGGCGTTGGTGTCGGTATCGGCAATGCGTTTTGTTTTTGCTGCTCAGTCTGAGCTGTTGCGAGCGCGACCGTGCTAAATAGGATCGTTAACGAAATAAAGGATCTAACAGCTACTGGAATGAGTTTCATGCGATCCTCCTTGACGATTCTTCATGGATTGCCGCGATTAAACCATGCGTTTTGCAACTCAAGCAAAGTTGGGCGGAGCTTGTACAATCACGACCCAGCCTTGGAGCTTTTCTTGTTTGAATGTTAAGAACAATTTAGTCATGGCAATCGAAGTTGAGAAATTGGAGCCGGAAGCGATGGTGACCAGGCGCAGAACAGCAATGTTTCGCGCACTGTCACATCGCAATTACCGCGTGTTCTGGATCGGCGCATTTCTGTCGAATGTCGGCACTTGGATGCAGGCCGTGGCGCAGGGATGGCTGGTGCTAAAGCTCACTGATTCAGCGCTGTGGTTGGGCATTGATGGGTTCATGGCCACTGCGCCGGGATTTTTCCTGACGCTTGCCGGTGGCGTTTTTGCCGATCTCGTGGATCGCCGGCGTTTACTTGTTTATACGCAGGTGGTAGCCGGAGTCGCAGCCCTGGCGTTAGCCCTGCTGGTTTGGACCAACCACGTAAACGTCTGGCTAATTCTGGGCTTTTCGCTGATAACGGGTTGTTGCATGGCGCTCGCTGGTCCCTCGTATCAGGCTATGACTTTTGATCTAGTGGGCCGAGAAGATTTGGCAAATGCTATAGCACTAAATTCGTCTCAATTCCAACTGTCGCGTGTTATTGGGCCGGTATTCGCCGGACTGGGATTCAAGTTTTTCGGCCTGGCGGGATGTTTCTTTGTGAACGGCCTTTCGTTCGTCGCCGTGGTCGTTGCACTTCGCATGGTGCATTTCAAGGAAGCAACGAAGTACACCCACTCGGTTAAAGACAGCCGGGCGCTGTGGCAAGACCTTATTGCTGGAATCCGTTATGTCACAAACCGTCCCCGCGTTTTTTCTTTGCTATCTATTTCCGCCATTAACAGTTTATTTGGTACTCCCTACATCACGCTTATTCCCGTCTTTGCGCGAGATATTTTCCATCTCGACGCTAGCGGCCTTGCCTGGATGATGGGGGTAGCAGGCGCGGGCGCGTTCTTCGGCGCCTTGTTTCTAGCTTACCTGGGCGACTTCAAACGAAAGGGCTGGTCGGTGCTCGGCGGAGCTTTCGGTTTTGGTGTCTTCCTCATCGCCTTTGCTCAATCAACGCACCTCATCTGGTCGCTAGTTTTTCTTTTTGGCGTCGGGTTTACCATCGTCACCTCAGTAGCAGTAACAAACACGTTGCTGCAACAATTGGTCACTGACGAAATGCGCGGGCGAGTGATGAGTATGTTTATCCTCTCTTTCATTGGGGCGATGCCGCTCGGCAATCTGCTGGCAGGCGCTGTCTCCCATCGATACGGTGCACCTTTTGCCCTAGCCGGCGGTGGCGTTTGTATCATCATTTACACGACGGTCGTGGCCATTAAAAACCGGCGATTGCGGGAGCTTCATTAACGACCGGGCGAGGCTGATCGGAAGGCACACCTATCTGCGTGTCAGCACCAGAATCCTGATAAATGTCGCAAGAGAGAGCCGGTTGAGGCGTTCTATACCCTGAGCAAGGTGGGTAAACTTTTGCGTAGTCTTAGCGAGGAGATTATGAGAGCCTTAAAACTTCGATTTTTGCTTCTGTCGGTATCGCTCTTGTTTGTGATTGCGGCGAGCGCCGGGGCGCAAGGTGTGATTGTGCCTGGGCCTTGTGAACGATGCCCTCGACCCCAACGCCCCATCGCGCTGCCCCGCAGCCTCCCAATTAAATCCATCAAAATCGACGCAAAGATCGCCGCGCAAGTGGCGACTACGCACGTTGAACAGATTTTTAGAAATGATACTGATGCGACTCTGGAGGGAACCTACTTCTTTCCGATTCCTGAGCAGGCATCGATTGCAGAGTTTGCGATCTGGGATGGCGACCGCCGCCTGGTTGGCGAGGTGCGCTCACGCGAGGAGGCCAGGCGTATTTACGATGAGATAGTCAGGCGGCAGCGTGATCCGGGTTTACTGGAATACGCCGGCAAGGACCTTTTTCAAGCGAGCATTTTTCCGATTCCACCGCATTCCGACAAAAAACTTGAACTCACCTATTCCCAAATTCTGCGAGCGGAGTCAGGCACGGTTGCCTACCGTTACCCGCTGGGAACCGGTAGACAGATAACCCAGATTGGCAGTGTCTCCGGGCGGGTCGAACTCGAGAGTAAAGAACCGCTGCGAAACATCTATTCCCCGACCCATGCGGTTGAGGTGAAACGAAATGGCGACCGTCGTTCGGTGGTTACTTTTGAGAGTGGCAAAGAGCCACAGGATTTCCAATTGTTCTATGGGTTATCCCGCGAAGATTTCGGCGTCACTCTTTTAACCCACCGTGAACCGGGCAAAGATGGGTACTACCTGTTGATGATTTCGCCCAAAGACGATTGGTCGGAGCAGGAATACGCCGCCAAGGACATCGTCTTCGTGTTAGACACCTCGGGCTCGATGGCCGACGCAGGAAAGATGGAGAAGGCCCGCGCGGCCTTGCTCTACGGCATCAGAATTCTGCGACCTCAGGATCGTTTTAACGTGATCTCTTTTGCCGGTGAAGAGCGGCTGATGGAAACCAGGATGATCACGGCCGATGACCGAGGTCGGAAGCGGGGCGAAGAGTTTGCCCAATCGCTACGGCCAATGGGCGGTACCAACATTAACCAGGCGCTGCTCGTGGCGATGCAGCAGTTTGAGACCAGCGATCGTCCGAAGATTCTTGTTTTCATGACCGACGGCTTACCAACCGTCGGCGTGACAAACGCTGAGGCAATTGTGGCAACGGCGCGCAGCGAACGTAAACCGAGCCTGCGTCTTTTCACGTTTGGCGTTGGTTACGACGTCAACACTGCCCTGTTGGACAGGCTGGCGGCTGAAAATGGCGGCGTCGCCGACTATGTCGAACCGAAGGAGGATTTGGAAGTCAAAGTCTCGAACTTCTTTACTAAAGTCAACTACCCGGTGCTTACCAATCTGAAACTCGACATGGCAGGGGTGGAAACCGACCTGGTTTACCCGCGCACGCTCCCGGATTTGTTCCGAGGCTCGCAAATAACGCTCATCGGTCGTTACCGGAACCCCATCGACATGGACTTCGTCAGGCTGCAATTGGCAGGCAGCGCGAACAGCGCGAACAAAAACTTCTTCTACAACAATCTTCGTTTTCTCATGCGTGAAGACGCAAATGATTTTCTGCCGCGTTTGTGGGCGACGCGGCGGGTCGGCTGGCTGATGGAACAGATTCGCTCAAACGGCGAGCAGCTGGAATTACGCGACGAGATTGTTGACCTGGGAACACGATATGGCATTGTCACTCCGTACACTTCATATTTGGCGCTCGAACCGGGAGCTGTTGCGCTCGACGGTGCGAACACGCCAATGAACAATCGAGGGTTTAGCGCAGGACAGGTGTTCTCAAACCCTCTCCCAGCGGCACAGCCAGCGGACGCGAGGGTTACCACGGGACAAGCAGCGGTACAGCAGAGCAAACGCGCGCGCGCACAGCAGGAAATGATCCGGGTTGAGAAGGACAGCCTTTCTTCCGCGATCAAAACGGCCGGCGGCAAGACGTTCTATCTGCGCGAAGGTGTTTGGACCGACTCGGAGTTCAAAGCCGGCGCGACCCTACCAGAGACTGCGGTCAAATTCGGCAGCGATGGTTACTTCGCGTTACTGAAACAAAAGCCTCGGCTGGCGGAGTTTTTCTCACTAGGCGAGCAAGTGGTAGTGGTCTTTGAAGGGAGAATCTACCGAGTCAACGCAGCGAATTAGCATGACAAGGGGAGTGCTAACAAAAACCGGGAGGCCATGTGTTTCAAGACGAAGCGCGTGGCCCTCGGACATCAAGCCGTGCCACTGACAGTAAGAAGTTGTTAATAAGAACAGCGCATTCGCCGGATCCAGACACTGTTCTCTTGTCTTAGGCTGTGCACTTAGGGTACAAATCCTAAAGAGACTCAACCTAAATTCAAGCAGGGCGCCTTTGATTAGCCTGGGCGTGCGCTCCTTTATTCAAGAACAAGGTCCGGATCATCAAGTAGTGAAATCACGCGAAAAAAAGAGCCAGAGCCGGCGAAACGAGAATGGACTGCCGCATCGACTAGTGTTCGTGGCGCTTCTTCTATTTTTCGTCGCAGCCCCGATCAAGAGCCAGCAGGGTTGGGTGGACACAAAGATTGGACCTTCCGGCCAGGATCTGAATACGGTTTACTTCCTCGACAACAAACGAGGCTGGGTTGGCGGAGACAATGGATTTCTGAGTCGCACTGAAGATGGCGGACAAACCTGGGTCAAGGAGATTGTGCAAACAACAGCTGCTATCAATGATATCTACTTTCGCGACAAGGAGGCCGGTTTCCTGATTGCCGGCAACGCCATTTTTTCAACGCATGACAACGGCGTACGCTGGAACGAAGTACGTCGCTTTCCGCCGCGCGAGTTTGACGGCGCCGAGGTAGAACTCTACAGCGTTCGTTTTTCCAGCAAGAAGAAGGGCTGGGTAGTGGGCTCCGTCAGCAAACGTGACCGCGTTATCGACAGCATTCTGCTTTACACAGACGACGGTGGCGAAACGTGGAAGCGCCAGGGCGCGCCGAGCCGCCTGGAACTAATTCACATTGACTTTGCCAACGACAAGCGAGGTTGGATCTCCGGCGCGGAAGGAACGATTCTAGCCACCGTCGATGGCGGGCAAACATGGACAAAGCAAGAGTCGGGCACTACAGCGACGATTTTCCATATAGACTTTCGCAGTGACAAGAGAGGCCTGGCTGTTGGCGAGCGTGGCACGATCCTGCGCACTGCCGACGGAGGAGTTACCTGGACTCCTGTTCCGTTAAGAACGCGCTCGACAATCCTGAATGTCCAGTTCCTTAGCGATGACAATGGTTGGGCAGTTGGTCGTGGCGGCACAATCCTGCGTACCGACAATGCCGGCCTGGATTGGATCGAACAGGAATCCGGCACTAAACAAAACCTTTACGGCTTGTACTTTGTTAAGAAGGTTGGTTGGGCGGTTGGTGGTGATGGCATGCTGCTGCGCTACGAACAACAATAACGTGACGCAAACCGTTCGTTAACGCCAACTTAGTTTACTTGCAGGCTTGCTTGCAAATCGTCCGGCAAAACGCAGTTTGCGTTACAAGCAACTGAAAGGTTAGGAATTGACATCTTATTGCTGAGGTTATACGGATGGTCGTAAACATAACGACCACCATAACACTCGGTTCCTCCTGTGATTTACGCCCGGCATCGCAATAATGCCGGGCAATTTTTTTAGAGGGCCGCAAATTCACACGGATAGAAATAACAGACGTTGCAGGCTGTGGTTTGTTCCGCCAAAACGATCAGTATCGTCAGACAGTGGCTCTTATTGGAACTCACTTGAGTTTCTTATCTGTTTTATTCAGGAGAATCGGTGGCGTCTTTGCTGCCGGTGAACGGCAGCGCTGGAGCGTTTTGTAAACTGATACTTCCTTCCATTTGTTCGTCGGCCAGTTCACCTTCTATCTGGGCTTCCATTGTGTGGCCAGCAATGTCGAACGAAATAGTGCCGGCGAATGACTCGCCGTCAAATGTGGCTGACAATAGTTCGCCGTTGCCCATTTCCGAGGTAACTTTTCCAGAGAAGCCTCTTTCGATATTACGAAGGATCAACGTGGCCGGAATGCTCTGACCCAGTGGTGTTTCAATTAGCAATCTCCAGTTTCCGGCTAGCGCCGCGGCCGCTTCGGGCGAGTATGACGCAGCTGTGGGCTTGTCCTTTTTCTTTCCTGCGGTGTTGAAAAACTCAAGCTGCTCGGCATAGGTTTTCACTTGATCCGCCAGTTGCGCACCGTCACCAACAATGATTATCGCAACTTCGTCAGGCCTCACGTATTTTCCTGCAACTTCCTGCACCTGCGCGATCGTGACTTCCTGAATGCGGTTACGATAAAGCTCAAGATAGTCTTCCGCTAAATCAAACATCTTGATCTGTACCAGCTGGTCGATTAGCCCCTCCTGAGTTTCCAACCGGATAGGAAACACGCCGGTAAGGTACGACTTTGCATCGGCAATCTCTTTTTGAGAAACCGGCTCATTGCATATGCGATTCAGCTCGTAAAAGAATTCTTTGAGGGAGTCGCCGGTGACGGGAGTTCTCACTTCGGCAGTCGCGCGGAACGTCCCCGCCGTGCGGCGGGCATCGAGGCTCGAGTAAGCGCCGTAAGTGTACCCCTTCTCCTCGCGAAGGTTCATGAAGAGTCGTGACGAAGCATTCGCCCCCAGCACGGTATGCATTACCAGCATGGGAAAATAATCGGGGCTGGTTCGAGTGATGCCTTCGTTGGCGATCACGATATTCGTTTGGGCTGAGCCTGGTCTATCGACGATGTAAGCTGAACGAGACGTTCGTCGCGGTGGGGCAGGGAAGTCTTCGCCTGGTAACTCGCCGGGCTTCCAATTTCCAAAGAGGCTTTCAACCTGCTGCAGAATTGAATCCTGCTGCACATCGCCGGCGACAAGGAGCACTGCGTTGTTTGCAACAAACGTCGCGCGGTGGAATTCCACCAGCCGCTCGCGAGTGGTGGCATCGATAGATTCGGGAGTGGGCGCCGTAACGTGATAGGGATGCGAGCCAAACATTACTCGCGCGACCATTTCGCTCGCCAGGAAAGAAGGTTGGGCGCGCTGTTGTTTGAGACTTTCCTTGGTGTTTTGTTTCGCGAGCTCAACCTCGTTAGCTGGAAACACGGGCCGCAGCGCGACATCGGCCACCAACTCTAGTATGTTTTCGCTAAACGTTGTCAGTGATGACGCCGCAACGGTTGTGTAGTCGGAATTTGCTCCGGCGTGAAGAGTGGCTCCAAGGCGCGCGACCTCATCTGCAATCTCACGGCTGGTGCGCGACTCCGTGCCTTCCGTCAGCAGGCCGGTCAACATATCCATCAGACCTGGCAATTCGGAAGGATCGTGAGCGTCGCCGATTCGCAACGCCAGGCGGTAGCTTACGAGTGGTAACCTGGAATCTTCAACCACCACCACGACCAGTCCATTCGGCAGAATCGTCTCATGAGTAGCTGGTAACTTTATTGCGCGAGCTGGTAGCGGCGGTGGTGGCTGCTTCAGGAAGTCTTCTTGTGTACTCATGGTTACGTGTGCAGAGGTCCTGATTCACTGTGCTTCGGTGGATCCGTTGGCTGCTGCGGTTCTTCCAACCGACTTACGACAGGAGTCCCGATTACTGTGCCACTTTCTGACGTCGGTTGGGCCGGCGGCACAGGCGGAACCTGCGGCGGTGGCGCTGCCGGCTGTTTGGGTTCACCTGGCGGCTGAGGTGACGCGGGTGTTGTGGCTTCACTGACCTCTTCGGCAGAGGCCTCTTCGGCAACAGCGGCGGGAACTATGTCGAGGACCGCGCGGTTATCGATGTCAAGAAAACGCTCGACGGCACTTCTGATTTGTTCCGGAGTAATCGCGAGATAGTGGTCGAGTTCGGCATCAAAGAGCGTTGGGTCGCCGTCGTAAAGCGCATACTCGGCCAGCCGTTGGGCCCGATACATGGTCGATTGACGACCGCGGACTACATCGTTGCACAGCGAGTTTCGCAGTTTCTCCATCTCGACTGGAGAGGGCCCCAAAGTTCTTAAGGCGCGGATCTCATCGAAGATCTGATTGCGAATTGCGGCCACTTCCTCACCTGGTTTCGGCAAGGCAAAAATGTACAAGGCCGATGGGCCACGTCTCTCGTCTATGCCACCCTGGATCGAGACGACCGATTCGTCGCCCTTGACTAGCTTTTGATAGAGACGAGAACTATCGCCTTCGAAAATCAGATCTGCCGCGAGCGAAAGCGCATAAAAGTCAGGCGTCCGGCGTGGTGGAATCTTCCAACCAAGCACAAAGGCCGGCGCGGGAGCAAGCTTGTCGTTGTAAACCTCCTGCGTTTGTGCCACGTCCTGAGGCTCGCTAACGTCGACTGACGGCGGTGAAGGTTGGCGGGCAATCCCTTCAAAATACTTGCGCACCTGAGCTGTTGCTTCCGCGCTCTCAAAATCGCCGACAATTGTCAGCACCGCGTTATTTGGCGCGTAGTAAATGCGAAAAAACGCCTGCACGTCTTCAATCGTGGCGGCGTCAAGATCCTCCATTGAGCCAATGGTCGAATGCGCATTCGCCGGGTTCTTGAAAATCAACTCATTGATTCGAAGGAAAGCGTTGACATAAGGCTGATTGTCGTAACGCAGGCGTTTCTCTTCCTGCACCGCATTGCGCTGGTTGTCGAGATTGTCCTGGGTAACCTTCAGCGAGCGCATGCGGTCGCTCTCAAGCCAAAGCGCCAGGGGCAGGTGACTGGCCGGAAGCGTCTCGTAGTAATTGGTGCGCTCGGTGGAAGTCGTTCCGTTCATGGTCCCACCGGCGTTGAATATGTATTGGAAATGGGCCGCCTTGGGAACGTTTTCCGACCCCTGAAACATCATATGTTCAAAAAGATGTGCGAACCCCGTACGCCCGATTCTTTCATTACGAGAACCAACATCGTAATAAAGCGCTACCGACACAACCGGTACCGCATGGTCTTCGCACAGAATTACGCGAAGACCATTGGCAAGACTGAATTGTTGGAGGGGCGTCGGTGAAAGCTTGAGTCTTTCGGCCACGTTAATCTCGATTCGTGAGAGCGTGTTGAGCGTGCGCCTCCAGCGGCGGGAGGACGCACTTCAGTTGTGGGGGTAACAATGGAAACCGATAAGCCGCTCAGGCTGATCGCTCGTTGACCATGCCACGCAGCTCGGCGCGGAGGCGTTCAATTTCGGCGAGTTTTTGCTGCACCCGCTCGAAAAGCGCCGTCTGCGTTTTTATTCCCTCTTCCACGAGAAAGCCTGCTGCCTCGGCACGGTTGCGAAAGATCCCAGACGACACGAGCTGATCGACTTTCTCCTGAGACGCCGGGGAAACCTTCACGGCTACCACATAGTCGTCCTTGGCTGATATCGCGCGCTCGATAGTACGACTGATATCGCGTCCAATGGCGCTTAGTGATTCAGGAATCCGCGAGGCGATGTCTCTTACAGATGATGCGGTCCGCGTTTTGTCTTCGGATCCGCCTTCAGATTCGTCGTCTCTAAGCATCAAGTCATCAACGGTCCCGTCTGTGCGCTGTTCTTCCTTTTGATAAGGACTACTCGAATAAGGATTGCTCATACTTCTGAAACTCCTTAGACCAAAAATTTGTTCCCCAACTCGTCACTAAGTACGTTTTTGATCTTTATTAAGTTCATTCTACGGATGCACTTGAGAGGCCGTCAAGCCAGCCTACCGTAAGGCCCGTCTGACACTTATGCAAATGAAGGCTGTGGTCAGAATTTAATCGTCATTGTCAGGATTCAAGTTGCAACTGTTTGAGACACGACAGCATCGCCGTCGATCGAGGCCTTGCTCACTTGTATAGCATTCGTTAGTATTTAAGCGGTCGTACGTACTGAGGTTCTCCAGCTTTTACGTGTCGGCCGGAAAAATTACGTCCTAATCCCATTAACCTTTTGAGGCTTTGGTAGTGAAAAAGTTAATCTTGCTCGCGCTAATTACGCTCTGCTCACTCTCTCTTAGTATCCAGGCTCTTGTTTTTGCGCAACAACGGACACAACCGCAGTCGCCGGTCGGCAGCACGCCCGCTGGTCGGCCACCCTCAGGGCCTGCTGCCGCAGTCCGACGCAACTCGCGCGGAGGCGCAACGGCGATTCCGCTTATCGAGAAAGACTTCGATGAGGCGGTTAGGGTCATCCAGGAGAATTACATCGAAGGAAAAAAGCTCGACTACAACTCAGTCTTTAAGTCGTCGATCATTGGAATGTTGCGCTCGCTCGATCCCCACTCGAATTATTACGATCGAGAAGAGTATGAGGAGCTCAAGACTGACCAGCGGTCTGAATACTTTGGAATCGGCGCGTCAATTCAAAACTACCTGGTCGGCGAACAGGCCGACACCTTCATTACGGCGACGTTTCAAAACTCGCCGGCCTCGCGAGCGGGCTTGCGCTTTGGCGATCGAATTCTCGCCGTTGACAGCATGAAGACCACGGGTAAGTCCTCCCTGGAGGTGCGCGACAAAATCCGTGGACCGCGCGGTTCGATAGTGAAGATTACGGTTGAACGCGCTGCTGATAGACACGTTCAGACTGTCGAGATAACTCGCGACGTAGTGCCACAGCCTTCAATTCCGGATGCTTACATCATCAAGCCCGGCGTCGGCTATATCGACATGACCAGGGGGTTTAACTATTCGACTACCGATGAGCTTTTAAATGCGCTAGACGTTTTGCACTCCAGGGGCGCGAATTCGCTTGTTCTGGATCTGCGAAACAATCCCGGCGGTTTCCTGGACCAGGCGATTCACGTTGCCGAGGTGTTTCTTCCCAGTGGCCAACTGATTCTCACGCAGAAAGGCAGGAACGGACTGCGGGACAACACTTACGAGTCGCGAAACAGATCGCCTGAGCCAATCCCTTTGGTTATCCTCGTAAACGAGAATACAGCCTCCGCGTCCGAGATCGTGGCCGGCGCGATGCAGGATCACGACCGGGCTCTGATTGTCGGTCAGACTAGTTTTGGTAAAGGTCTAGTTCAAAGCATCATCCCACTCGATTACGGCGCCGGACTAACATTGACTTCAGCAAAGTATTACACGCCCTCCGGCCGTCTGATTCAGCGCGACTATGCTGACAGCAGTTTTTACGACTACTACACTCATGGCGGCTCCAGGCGCCTCGATCAAAAACAGGATGGTAACAAACCTGTCGGACCGCAAAGAAAAACTGACACGGGCAGGCCGGTTTATGGCGGGGGCGGCATCGCTCCTGATGAAAGCGTGGAAGCCAGGACGATAACCGCGTCCCAGCGACGCTTGCTAAGTCCCATATTCGCCTTTACTCGGGAACTGGTGAACGACCGCGTGCCGGGAGTTTCCGCGTACAAAGTGCCGGGAAGCATTAACTTTGGCCACGAATTGCAACCAGGCGATTTTGCTGTTTCGGATTCTGTCTTCAAAGCCTTCAAGGAATTTGTGGCCGGCGATGAAACCTTCAAGAGTCTATCTCCTCTCGTGGATCACAACCGAGCGTTCATTGAGCTTCAGGTGCGATTTAATATTATCACTGCCGCTTACGGTCGCGTCATGGCTGATCGAGTGTTTATTACAACCGACGACCAACAAATCGCCAGGGCTGTCGACGTTTTGCCCCGCGCTCGCGATCTAGCGATGTCGGCCTCGAAACATCAGATACAACCGTGATGTTGTAGAACCGACGGCCGTCCTTCATCTTATTTTCAACTCCACGACACCAGGACGAGCAGGAATGCCCGGCTGGTATGTTTCGTGTTTCAGCCATAAAACAGAATCTTGCGTCTAAAACCCTAATGTGATATTGTCCCAGGCTGGAAAAGAGTTTTGAGAACCATGGCGCGAACCCCAAAATCACTGATTAATACGGAGGAGCTTGGACGCGCAATCCGCCGGCGTCGTGAGGAGTTGAGCCTCAGTCTTCGCGATGTGGCCGATCAGACAAAAGTTTCAGCCTCCACACTGTCTCGAATCGAAAACGGAACAGGAAAACCTGATGCCGATAACATCGCGCGGCTTACGACGTGGTTAGACATGCCACTGGAGAGGATTCTTAGCCGCGGACGCGAGGACAACAACGAAGCGAAGGCCGTTGTCTATTATCCACACGAGTCGACACCGGAAATAGTGGAAGCCCATCTCCGTGCTGACCGCAATCTCTCTCCGGAAACTGCCGACGCCTTGTCTCAATTGTTTCGCGTTGCTTACTCACAGTTTAGTCGAACCGAACCAGGCGGCCCCTCGCGGAAACGCCGCTGAGTTTCTCGCGTAGTCCTCAAGGTATAATTCAAGACATGATTGATTATCAGTTACCGCCTGGCGAGAAGTGGCGGCAATTCGAGCTGCAAGCGTTGGGCTTTCGCGATTTTGCGGGCGTGCGATCTAGTGCTGCCCTCGATCCGTTCCAGCTCGCGAAGTTTGCTAACTTGCTGGTTATTAGCTTCGAGCAGATCAAGGGTCTTAGCCAGGAAGCGCGCGAACATCTACTGGGTCCAGCTTCCGAGAAATGGTCAGGGGGCGCCTGTTCTCGTCCGCTGCCCGACGGTCGGCGAATCGTCATCCTCAATCCCAATCACGGCCGGATGCGAACCAATGCTACTTTGATGGAGGAAGTCTCCCATGTCTTTCTGGGACATCAGCCGAGCCGCCTAAAAGTGGTGGGCGAAAACAAGAGCGGTCAGACCATCGCAAGGGACTACAGAAAGGCCGACGAAGAGGCGGCCTATGCCACCGGCGCCGCGGCGCTTGTTCCTTTTTCTGCGCTCCGGCGATTCGTGCTTGAAGGTCAGACCTCGCTCCAGATTGCCAAACATTTCCACGTCAGTCGTGAACTCGTGGAATACCGGCTGAAAGTCACACGTTTGTGGCGAACGTATCAAGCTGCGCACGCCATGTAACTTGGCGGCTGCCCCGCGTGTAAACTGAGAGTTTGCTTGGCGAGACTTGCGATTCGGCCGCCCTCAATGAGTTACCGCTTCATGCTTTGGGCCTGAACGCTTATACTTGTGTTTTGTTTTTTGGGCCATTTCCCACAGTGACGAGGGCGGAATTTTGATTCATGAGTGAACAGATAAAAGAGCTGACTTTGCCTGGTCTGACAACCACAGACAAGCTGCGAATGCTGCTCGACATTACCAAGAAGATCAGCCGTTCACTCGACCTGCAGGAAGTCCTCAATCTCGTGATGGACACGCTCGATTCTCTCATCCCCTACGATGCTGCCGGTATCTTCGTGGTGAAGTGTTTGGATGAGAGCGCCGTTGCCGAAGGCGAGGATCCGTGTGTTTTTCAGGCGGAAGCGGTACGAGGCTATGACATTGATGAGTTGACGAATCTTCATCTGAAACTTGGTGAGGGTCTTATTGGGCAGGTGGCGCTAACAGCCGAGCCAATCACTTCTCCCGATGTGAGAAAGAATCCGAATTACATTAACGCCCGCAGCGAGACGCGTTCGGAAATGGTCGCACCAATCATCTCCAATACAGAAGTGATCGGCGTCTTTGATTTGGAGAGTGACGAACTTAACGCTTATTCCGATGACGATCTTCAAGTGCTGATGCTGCTTGCCTCCCAGGTTGCGATTATTATCGAGAAGGTGATGCTTCACGAGCAGCTAATCGAGAAGAAGCGTCTCGAAGGGCAGCTTGAAGTAGCGCGGCAGGTTCAGCTGGAATTGCTTCCGGCGAAAGATCCGCAGCTGGAAGGTTACGACATCAGTGCTTACAACTTTCCCACGGAGGAAGTTTCGGGTGACTACTACGATTGGGTAAGAATTTATGACGATCAAATTGGGCTGGTGATCGCTGATGTTTCCGGAAAAGGTGTTCCGGCGGCCTTGCTCATGGCATTTTTGCGGGCGAGCCTGCGTGCGGCCACGCATATTGGTTATTCGCCGCATATCTCCATGGCGAAAGTGAACTATCTGCTTTGGGAGTCCATCGAGCGAAATCAGTTTGTAACCGCTTTCTACGGCATTCTGGACGGCACGAATAGAACCCTAACCTATACAAACGCCGGCCATAATCCTCCGATTCTGCTGGATAAGGATGGCAATTTCAGCTTTATCGAACGCGGCAGCGTACCCCTGGGAATGTTCAGGGACACTCGCTATCACGAGTATTACCTGACGACTGCACCGGGCGAACTGTTAATGCTTTATACCGATGGCGTGACTGAAGCGCAGAACCCGCAGGGCGAAGAGTTTGGGCGCGAGCGACTTGCAAAAGCAGTGGAAACCCATCGTCAACTTGGCGCCCGTGAGTTAATCACGGCGGTCCATAAAGAGGTGATCGACTGGACCGAGGGGCGTGGCGCAAGCGACGACGTCACCTTTTTTGTTATCAAGGCTCTGTGATCAACAGAAGGCGATGATCTCGGTCTTCGGATCAGCCCGACGTTCCTTGGTGAACTAATGGGCGGTCAGTGAACAATGGGCCTGATCACCCCCCGGCGCCAGTGACGCGCGATAGTCTCCGAAGTGAAATTGCTTCTCGGTTTCGGAAAATGCGTAAACGTCGAAACCCAAAGCGTCGAGATAATCTGCCAGATCATCTGGTGAAAGGAGATAGACGGCGGGAGTGAAACCCGCTTCAGCTCGAATTTCCAGCAGGCGCTCGATCACTTCAAGTGGTGCAAAACAGCTAATAGGATCTCGGTAAGTTGCCATGTTGCCAGCGCCTCCTTTTGCAAGTCTCTAGTCCGTAACCTGGAAAAGCTACTCGCTTTCTTACTCTGCTTTGATGTACGCAACTCGGCCAGCGTTCGTTCCGTTAAGCAAATATCTTTTTATTTACAAGCCCCTACCAAGTTTGGGGAGGGTAATAGCCAAAAGTTTTAAATAAGAATGAGCAATCCAATCACAGCAGAGTCTCCCGCGAATACTGCTCCGCCGTTACCCTTCATTGCTTTGCTGAGGCAAATGCTAAGGACGCTCCCCTGCTTTAATACGATTGAAAGATAGTCGTAAGTTTTCTATTATCGCCTGCGTCAAAACAAACTCTCCCCGAAATTCAGGGTTGCTACTCCAAGGTTTCATCATGCTCGTGCATTTGCTCAGACGTGTACTTACGGCGCTCTTGTTTCCGGCGCTCCTGGCGACTTCCGGCCTCGCGCAAACGGCACCCAACGACACCTACGGCGGGGTACAAATTGAATTTCCCGTGAGTGGTCAACTTCGCATAGAAAATGAGCTCGGCGATGTTACGGCCGAGATCTGGCAACAAAACTATGTCGACATCGCTACGAGTGAAGGAGCCTCCATATCAAAAGGCTCATCTGTAGTAATTGAAAATAGGAATCAAGGGTTTGCTGTTCGCGTTATCCGCCGGCCGAAAGTTTCTGTCACTTCCTTCGCCCCTCCCGCCCCGATAAACCTCACAATAAAGATTCCTCAGAGTGCGCAGATCGAGATCGCTACCGGCCATGGTCGCATATCGATGCGAGGTATGCCGTCGTCAGCTGTAGTCAAGTCAGTCGCGGGCGATGTCAGTGTGGAGTTTTTTCAGTTGGCTAATGCCGATATCGTGGCGAGGTCTACTCGGGGTGTAGTTAGATCCGAGCTTCCTCAGCTCCTGAGCGAGAACAGTCATGTCTTGCAGGCGCGGCTTGGTACGGGAACGCAAGCGCTGAGCGTCACTACTGGCACTGGGAATATCACGCTATCATTGGCAAACGATTCGCGTCGTCCCGTTCTCGAAACGGCAAGCAGTAATCCGGTAAATCCGTTGAGCGCAAAAATTGCGACTAAAGCCGCGGGAACACCTGCCCCTGCGCTGGACATCCAGGAGGTTAGCGAGGGCGACATTATTCGGGTCGACTCTCAACTGGTAACCCTGAACATGAGTGTGATTGATAGAAACACCAATCGTGGTGTAGTCGGACTAACCAAAAATGATTTCAAACTGTTTGAGAACGGCGCCGAGCAGCCAATCCTACAGTTTGATTCTTCATCCGCGCCCTTCGATTTGTTACTGCTAATTGATCTTTCGGGTTCCACTCGCGACGTTGTAAAACTTATTCGCGCCGCCGCATTGCGCTTTGTCGATGCTGCTCGTCCCTCCGATCGCATCGGCGTTATTACTTTTGCCGGCAGACCGACAGTAATCTCTCCACTAACTCTGAACAGACAACTTCTGCGGCAACGAATAAACGCCATGGATACAGCCGCCGGTGACACGAAACTTTATGACGCGACGGATTTCGCGGTGAGTCAAACGCTGCAGGATACAAAGAATGCGCGCCGCACCGCCGTCATCCTTATGAGCGACGGCCTGGACGGCAATATTCCCGGGGTTCAGGGTGAGGGGTCCGAACTTATCTACAGCGATCTAATCAATCGGCTTCGGGAGTTTGACGGAGTACTCTATACCTTATGGCTTAACACCGAATATGAGTCTCTCAGTCCGTTGGATACGCAGCCAGAGGCCTTCGACGCAGGCTATGATCGAATGAAAGAAATGGCTGATACCGGGGGTGGCGTCTTCTACGAAGTGGAAAGCCTCGCGGATTTGGCCGGCGCATATGAACGAGTGGTGGCTGACCTGGGAACGGTCTACAGCCTTGCGTATCGTCCATTGGACAAGACGCGTGACGGTAAATGGCGAGCGATCAGAGTAAATGTTGCTCGCCCGTCTGCCGTCGCGCGCGGCAAACATGGCTATTATGCCAATTAGGAATTGCTCTATGGAGCCAATGCAATTCTGCAGAAACAGAATCCTTAGCCTGCTTGTCGTTCTGCTGATGTCGGCAGCTTGCCTCGGCCAGACACCTGAACCAGTGGAAACAATTCGAGTCGATTCTGATCTGGTCG
Source organism: Pyrinomonadaceae bacterium (assembly GCA_036506215.1). Classification (GTDB taxonomy): domain Bacteria; phylum Acidobacteriota; class Blastocatellia; order Pyrinomonadales; family Pyrinomonadaceae; genus PSRF01. Next base: position 104,906 of record DASXSC010000185.1, read on the forward strand.
ATCTAAAAGTCAGCGTTGTAAGCTTGAATCCGCAAAACCCGTCACCAGAACTGCGGCAAAAAGATTTTCTGGTGCTTGAGGATGGGAAACCCCAGGACATTTCCTTCTTTGCCGCCGCTGACGCTCCTTTCGACCTCGTGCTGCTCCTCGACTTATCCGCATCGACTAGAGACAAGCTCAAGCTCATTCGCAAATCAGCCAGGCGATTTGTCGATGAGACACGTGCTATGGATCGGGTGTCGATTGTCGCCTTTACAGCAGTGACTCAGGTTATTTGTCCCTTGACGCAGGACCGCCGGCAACTACGAGATTCAATTGAAGATATTGAGGAACCTATCGGTGGCACCAACTTCTGGGACTCGCTGCGTTACGTACTCGCAATCCTGGATGCTTCGAAAAACCCACTGCGACGAAATGCTGTGGTTGTGATGACCGACGGGATCGATAATGCTTTGCCTGACGTGCTCGGGGAGGGATCCCACACGAGTTTTGATCAACTGCTGCGCGTAGTGCACGACGCGGATACAATGGTGTTTCCTATCTACCTCGACACCGAAAAGGAAATGCTCAAGCGGCATGCTGCTTCGCGAATCGCATATACCATGGCCCGCGAACAACTTGCGCAGTTAGCCGAAGCGAGCGGAAGTCGCTTTTATCGCGCAAACGAATTGAAAGATCTGGACAATGTATATAAGCAAGTGATCGGAGACCTCGGGAGGATTTACAGTATCGGCTACCGTCCGTCCAACCCCTTGAGGGATGGAAGGTGGCGCTCGGTAAGTATTCAAATCCAGGATCACCAGGATGTCGCCGCGCGGACTAAACAGGGCTACTATTCGAGAACTTTTTCAAACTAATGGCTCGAAGAATCTTACCAAGGCTGCCGACGCGAAAGGCTTGTAAATGGCCGCAATAGGACTATAATTAGGCCTCCCCCAGACACGGTGGGCCTAAACCGGTTCGAACAAAGGAACAACTCCATGAGAAAAGCACGTAACGCCGTTATCCCATCGCTTTTTGTTGCCGCATTAGTCCTTTCAATTCCTCTAACAGGGCTTAGTCAGGACCGGGAAAAGTTCGTCATCTCGGCACGAGCCGGCGGAGTTAACGCGGTGACCGGTCGCGCGACGATGCATCCACATGGAAATTCGGAATGGCGAACGCTCACCATTAAGGAAGATCTGGAAACTGGCGACATAGTCAGAACCGGTCTAGATGGTCGCGTAGAGATGCTCCTGAACCCCGGATCCTACCTGCGCATAGGCGAGAATTCCGAGTTTGAATTGGCTGACAATTCGCTCGAAAACCTGGAAGTTCGTTTGATTAAAGGCACTGCCATCGTCGAGGTCACCGGTGCTGACGATCAGGATTTGTTTATTGGCATTACGACTCCTCATACGCGCATGTCCATCATTCGACGCGGACTCTACCGCGTTAATGTCATGCCGGGCGATGCTACTGAGCTTATCGTCAGGAAGGGCAGAGTCATCCTGGAAGGCTCCCACACAAAGGTTAAGGGCGGAAACAAAGTGGTGTTTAGCAGCGGTTCATTCTCCGTGGCTAAACTTGAGAATGCCGACAAGAAAGACGCTGACACCTTAGGGACCTGGAGTAAAGACCGGGCACAAACCCTCGCCAAGGCTAACAGTAGAATCTCGGGACGAACGCTTAGCGCTTTTGCCTCCAGTTTTAGGAATGACTGGTCTTACGAGGGACTCTGGGGCCGCTCTGGCTTTTGGTTATTCAATAGGGATTTTGGCTGCTACACGTTTCTTCCAATTGGTTATGGCTGGGGCTCGCCTTACGGCGGCTCTTATTCCAGATCCTTCTACGGTGGCGCGTATTGGCGTGGGCGTGGGCCAACTTTTGATGGCCCAATCGGCACTGGCACGGCTGGAGGCAATTCGACTGGATCAGGATCTGGTAGTTCAGGTGGGTCCGGCTACAATCCGCCGAGCCCGCCGAGCCCGCCGAGCCCGCCGCGCAGCGAATCTCCGATGATGGGTCGCGGGAAGCCGGATTTGTCACCTGGAGGAGATGGACCGGCCCTTCGACGGCCAATCAAGGAATAACCTGGAAGCGAGCTGAATTTATTCGTGGGCAACTAATCGGCCTCTTTGAACAGGCGGCCTAGCTCAGCCTCCAGTAATGTCCTAACCTCCGATAATTTCAAACCTGCAAGAGCCAGATGTGTAAGGGCGGTTCCAAGTTGACTGCGGAGCTGTGCATCGGTTGTCTCACTGAGGAGTCGTGAGGTCACCACCGCTCCGGCGCCGTGCCTTATCCTCACCAGGCCCTGTTTCTGAAGCTGTCGATAAGCGTAAGCAATTGTGTTGAGATTGACTCCCAAGTCCGCTGCCACCTGTCTAACCGGAGGCAGCGATGACCCTTCCGGCAATTCGCCGCCTGCTATAAGCGCCTTAATTTCATCCACAACTTGTTGATAAAGCGGCCGCTGGTCTCTCTCGTCGATAGTAATATACATAGTGTCTGTTGAACATATACACTATACAATACCGTTCTGTCCATGGTTTTCGTGAGTTTTTGGAGAATTCTTACCCGTGGGTGAGTTTATTGGCCAGCACGAGCGCCGATCTCGTAAGCCCGGCGATGCCGCCTGCGTAGGTAGTGTCGCTGACAATGAAGACATTCGGAAGTGATGTCACGTAGCTCGGTCCGTTTAGCCAGAAGTCGCGCCGGCCGACGCCACCTACCATTCCAAGCTTTCGGCGAGTGAGGTCATAAAACGTTCGCGGCGTGGCGGTGTCGATGACTTCGACGGAACTGCCCAATTCCGGCATCGCAGAATGCAACCGCGCCCAACACAATTCGAGCATCTGCTGGTCTCTCTCCTCAAGCTCGGTCTCATCTTTGTGAAAGGTGAACCATTCATCGACATCAGTGAAAGCGTGAACGGTCATCGCCCGTTTTCCTGCAGGGGCCCGCGCATTCCAGGATGGCGCAATCGCGATTAGCAACTGTTTGGTCTCCGGATCATATTCCTGACCTTGCTGCCAATCGGTTAGCGCCAGGTAGTGGTCTGTATTTAGCGACGCTGCCGCAGCTTCATCAATACCGATATAAAGCAGGTATGCTCCCCAGCCGCGCAAACCATTCAACTCCTTGCGAATTTCAGTCGGAGTAGAATTGAGACCGATAAGTTTTCCGTAGGTGTCCCAGATGGTGAGGTTACTGATGATAGCTTTTGAAGCTGTCACTGTCTCGCCGCTCAGCAGATCGACACCCCTGGCAGCGCCGCTGGAATCGTAAGATAAACGCAGCACGGGAGTGTTCAGCCGAATAAGGCCGCCGCTTTGTTTGATTGAGTCCGCCAGACTATTGGCGAGCGCGACAGCTCCACCTTGAATCGAGAACATGCCTTCTCGAGGCGTGCTTAGCGCGAGCGCTGCATGGAGATGGTTAACATTGGTACTGCTAGCCTGGGTGAAGGCCTGCAGTTGCACGTCCAGGAAACGACGAAACCGTGAAGATACGCCCTCCAAATGTTGAAGAGTTGATTGCCGGCCGGCTTTGAGTACCTCGACGCCAATCCTACCCTCCTGAAGTAAGCGGTAGGTTCGACGCGACTTTGCGGCTGACAGTAGATCTGGCGTCCTTCGCAGAGCGTTTCGCACCGCGGCACTCAATGGCGCAAGCTTTTGGTAAAAGGCGACCGCCAAGGCGGCGCACTCTGGAAAAGTTATGCGCAGGTTTTCTTCAAGCCGTTCCGTGTTGCCGGTCAGGGCGATTTCGGATTGATCAGGAAGGCGCACCACGTAGCTTGGTTCCAACAAGCCCACCCGAGGGGGATCAACGGGCAGTTCTCCGAAGACTTGATCATGGATCTCTTGCGGTTGCCAACCTGCGTATAGTCCGTATCCTTGTTCGAAACTGTAGCCAAACTTTTCGAAGCTCGCGGCGCAGCCGCCAACGCGAGGCTCTCTTTCCAATAAGCAGACATTCACGCCGCGTGCGGCCAGCAAGGCGGCAACAGTAAGCCCGCCGATGCCTCCGCCTACTACAACTACTTCAAAGTCCATATTCAGAAAATGGAATGAATGAGTGGCAATATTAACGAGGCGGTAGGAACAGTTGGTTCAGCGTTGGGCAGCATTCGCTGCGTGTAAGGCTCGATGATCAAAAGGACAGCCTGAATCAGATTGAATATCAGATGGATAACGATGCAGGGCAACAATCGACCGGAATAAGCGCGAACAACAGTCAGGACGATGCTCAGCAGTCCGACTGCGGCAATCACGCCGATGTTGGGCCAGTACTGTGGAACGTGAATCAAAGTAAACAAGGCCAAAACGAAGAATACCGCTCCTCTTACGCCGATTGTCCTTTGAAGTGCCGAGTAAAGCACGCCGCGATAAATAAATTCTTCTACAAAAGGTGCAGTGAAGACTGCCAGCGCCGCGATCGCATAGCGGGTGGCCAGGGAGCTGTTTATTAGTTCCTCCAGTTTAGTAGGCTTTTCGGCTCCCAATAATTTAGCTACCGTCGCGGCGACGACAAAAAGGAGGATGCCAAACCCCACACTCTGCCAGAACTTCAGACGGCCAGCCCAACTCCAACCTAAAGATGATAGAAATGGTCGCTTCCCAAAGCTCGTAATGAAGGCCCATAGCAAGGCGAGAGTCAGGATGTGGGTAGGCAGAATCGAGACTACCTGAAGAAAAACTCCGGTCCTGTCAGTCGTCGCGAGTTCCGCGATCCTCGTCGGGAAGTCTGGCGAGCTCGGATTAAGCCCGCGATACGAGATATAGGGTATCAGGAAAAACAAAGGGACTATGAACTGCAGCACAATGCTGACAAACCACACAAGTAAGGCGCCACCACTGCTCCACGCGGGGTTATCAGGATCGGGAGCATGAACCTCATCGTTGATTTGGAAGGGATATGGGTAGCTTAAATTTGAGTCTTCCGGAATGGAAGGCGGCGTAGCGTCATTAAAATTAGGCACGATGATTGAAGTGTATGAAGTTGTTCTGAAGGGGTCAATCGTAAAAACTAATATGGTACGTCGTAGTTCAAACTGCGGGATACGCGGCCTCTAACATTGAAGGACCGATGCGCGGCGCTGCCAGCATCACACCGATTATGGTCTTCGCGTCCTGGATCTCGCCAGTCGTAATCATGCTCAATGCCTGCGAGAACGGAAGCCGGACCACCTCCAGAATTTCATCGTCTTCAAGTTGCTGCTGGGTTTCTGTCAGCTCCGTCGCCAGATAAACCCACATCTTTTCTTCGCAAAACCCTGGCGAAACAAAGAACTCCGATAACTTCTCCAGGTGGCCCGCAACGAAACCCAGTTCCTCCTCAAGTTCTCGCGCCGCTCCCTCTTCCGGCACTTCCCCGCGTTTCAACGTTCCCGCCGGCGCTTCCAGCAGATAGCGCACGGCCGGGTGACGATACTGGCGCACCAGGGCGATCGTGCCGTCTTCCAATACCGGAATGATGACGGCGCTACCGTGGTGGTGCACCACTTCTCGCTCGTATGTTCGGTCGCCTTCGCGGATCGTGTCCACGGTTACGTTAAAAACTCGTCCGCGAAATGCTTCGACGCTGTTTAGTATCTGAGGACAATCAGTTGAAGCCATGATGGTTCCTTCGATGAATTCAGTTTTGCGAGTCGTCCGAAAGCGCGCCCATCAACTCTCCCACAAGGTAAAGCGAGCCGGTCGCACAAATCATCCCGTCCGGCGCAGTCAGTTCACGAGCTTTCTGGAGCGCCTCGCCTGCCTTCGGCACGGCGAAGATCCTTTCACTTCGAATAAAACTCTTTGCGATGGTTTGCAGATCCCGAACGGAGGCGGCCCGGGGATTTTCGGGTTGAGTGAGTATCAAGTATTCAACCCCGGGAAACAGAATCGCAGCCATCTCTTCCAGCCTCTTGTCGGCCATAGCCCCAAAAACAAGCGTCAGTGGCTCCTTAACGAACTCGTCCAAATACTGACGCAGCGCACGGGCTGCGTCGGGATTATGGGCGCCGTCAACCAGGATCGAGCGGCCGAAAGGTCGCAACCTGCCTGGGTGCCGGGCGCTTTCAATACCCGCGACGATGCAAGCTTTTGAGATTGCAAATCCTCGCCGGCGCAACGACTCAGCAAGTTGGATCGCGAGAGCCGCGTTTGTGAGTTGGTGCCGTCCTCGCAAACCGACGAGCACGTTCGGATAATCATCGTCGTTAGTCTCAAAAGTGGCCCTAAACAATCCCACGGGTGTAGGGCTTACGTCCAGACTTCGACAGCCCCCGATAATCGGCTTGACGTCACAATCATTACACCGTTTCAAGATCTCATGGAGAACTGACGGCGGCTGGGGTGAGATGATCGCAGTCACACCCGGTCGAATGATAGCCGCCTTCTCGAAAGCTATCTCTTCGAGTGTCTCTCCGAGATACTCCTGATGATCGAGTGAGACCGGGGTTATTGCCACGGTGTTTGCTCCGGCCACTGTGGTGGCATCAAGCCGTCCGCCCAGTCCTGTTTCGAGAATCGCAAGACTGATATTAGCCTCGCGAAATGCCAGGAGGGCAATGGCGGTCACGTGTTCGAAAAATGTCGGCAGCGCCTCAATCTTTCCCTCAGCCAGCAAATCCTCTGCGGCCTCGCGCACCTCGCTCGCATACAGAGCAAAGCGTTCCTGAGAGATTGCGCGACCGTCAATGTTTATTCTTTCCGTGATGGAGATAAGGTGCGGTGACGTGTAAAGACCCGTCGAAATTCGGGCAGCGCGGCAGATTGAATCGAGCATTACCGCGGTAGAACCCTTGCCGTTTGTACCAGCGATCTGAACTGATTCGTAAGACTGGTGAGGATTGCCCAGCCTTTCAAGCAACAACTCCGTATTTCTTAGACCGAGCTTGAGGGCAAGTGTCTCGTGACCGAGGCCATAGAGATACTGGATCGTTTCCGCAAAGTTCATCGGAGGAAGTTATTGGCCGCGGATTGACGCGATCTGAAAGAGCTTTTTCAATCCGTTTGCTTTTTCCTTCTGATCCGCGCTCATCCGCGCAGATCCGCTGCTAATGAAATTGTGCGCGTTTCGGAATCCAAAAGGAGAGCGGAGGGTTAGTTACCTGAGGCAGCGCGAGTGCGCAGCCGTTCCATTTCCGAACTGCTGGAGATCTCCGGATTCATCATGAAATTGAGCAGCTTGATTATGTAGTTACGTGTCTCGCGTCGATCGACTATGGCATCGATCATGCCATGCTCCAGAAGGAATTCGGATTTTTGAAAGTCCTTCGGCAGTTTTTGACGTATCGTCTGTTCGATCACGCGGGGTCCGGCAAATCCGATCAGGGCTTTCGGTTCGGCGATGATAACGTCTCCCAGCATCGCAAAGCTGGCGGTGACGCCGCCCGTAGTGGGATCCGTTAACACGGAAACAAAAGGAAGCCGGGCTTCGTCGAGCTCTGCCAGCGCTGCCGAGATCTTAGCCATCTGCATTAGCGAGAGTGCGCCCTCCTGCATTCGAGCGCCGCCGGAGGTAGCAAAGACAACGACGGCGCCATGCTCTTTCAAGGCGCGTTCGATCAGCCTGGTCACTTTCTCACCGACGGCCGAGCCCATCGAACCGCCGATGAACGCCATGTCCATCGCCCCGGCCAGCACGAGATGGTCGCCAACTTTACCGCGGGCGCTGATTATGGCTTCGGGCAGACCGGACCCTTTCTTTGCTTGCTTGAGCCGGACGGGATAGGGCTTGGTGTCAACAAATTCGAGCGGGTCGATCGAGATGACCTCGGCGTCGAGTTCTTCAAACTTACCGTCGTCGAAAAGCATCGCCAACCGTTCCCGAGCGCCGATGCGAAAATGATAGCCGCAGTGAATACAGACCTGTAACCCTTCCTCGAGTTCGCGTTTGTAGAGGTGAGCCTCGCAGGCTTCGCACTTGACGAAGACATTCTCAGTCTTGACTACACGCTCTTCGGGCGGAACAGCCTCGATCTGTTTATCTTTTTTACTAAACCAGGGCATAGGGAACTTGGTTATTTGAGAAAACTGCTGTCGGGATCAGTCTCAAGATGCCGAAAAGGTTAGCACAGACGGCGTGCGGGCAGAAGCAGCTAATGGGGCCAGCGCGGTCCCTTAGTCAGAACTCTATGCCTTGCTGGGCCCGGATGCCGGCCTTGAATGGGTGCTTTATTTCGGTCATTTCGGTAACCAGGTCGGCGGCTTCAATCAAGGCCGGAGGGGCATCGCGGCCGGTCACCACAATATGCAAGGCGGGTTGGGATGCACGAACATTGCGAAACTCCTCCAGTACCTCCTCCACCGGCAAGAAATCGTAACTAAGCGTGTAAACTAACTCGTCGAAGACCAGCAGGTCGTAGTCGCCGCTGCGGAGCTTCTCGACACAGAGGTTCCAGGTCTGGCGAGCGGTGGCGCGATCCTGTTCCGGGTTCTTAGTGTCCCAGGTAAACCCATCGCCCATGGTGTGCACTTCAATGCCGAGTTTCTCAGCCGACACATGTTCGCCGTAGCGGTCATTGCGCGACTTCATGAACTGAATCATGCAACACTTCAATCCGCGTCCCGCTGCGCGCATCATGAGTCCCAGCGCACAGGTCGTTTTGCCCTTGCCATTACCGGTGTGAACTATCAGCAAGCCGTGCGTCTTTTCCTGATAATCCTCGCGACGCCACTTGTATTTTTTTTCTTTGGAAGACATGGATCAGAAGCCAGAGATCAGAGATCAGAACGTCAGAAGAAAGAGCAAAGCCGATTTTCCAATTCTCATTTCTCAATTCTCATTTTCCATTCGTTTGAACGTGACCCGCTTGAATCGCTGAGACACAAAGAAAGAAAAATGAAATTCACGTGCGATCGGGCAAAACTGGTGAATTCAAGTTTCAAGTGCAACTCAACTATCAGACCCGAAGCGACAGCGACGGCACGTGTAACATCCCGCATCAGAACCGGAAGCGGTAGCGACCGGCCTGTGACTCAACCCCCCTTGTTACTTAAGTGGCCGCGAACGGCGATTGAATTACTCCACGGGTAGAGTTGAGTAACAGGCCGGTCGCTACCGCTTCCGGTTCTGATTGGGATAAAAGCCGATGTTGGTCGACTGTTGCACTTCCAACTTGAATCCGCGATTGCCCAATGACAAATGAGAAATGGAAAATGACAGATGGAAAATGGAATTCAGGGTCTTTCGCTATCTACTTATCTCCGCGCTGCGCGTCCTCAGTATTGTCGGCGCTTCCGTTCGCGCGTTCGACTGCATCCTGAAGCAGCGTGATGATTTTTTCCTCGGCTTCTTCCCAGGTTCCGCGCAGCGTGCAGCCCGCGGCATTGCGGTGCCCGCCGCCGCCAAATTTTTCCGCCACCTTCGCTACGTTTACCTCGCCCTTCGAGCGCAGGCTGGTGCGGTAAACTCCCGGCTCACATTCCTTGAGCATCGCGACGGCCTCTACCTCGCCGACGGTCAGCGGATAGTTAACAAAACCATCAGCGTCTTCGTCAGAGGCCTCGGCAAGGTGCTGCATCTCCAAACTGTGACGCAGCAAGGCGACGTGGCCGGTCGAGTCGCGCCGGGCCGTGGAAAGGACTGCGCCCATCAACTGAATTCTGCTCCAGGGATAACTAGCAAACACAGCCTCGGCCGTTTTGGCCGGTTTCACGCCAGTGCGCAGAAGCTCGGAAGCAACCTTGAAGGTTCGCTCGGTCGTGTTGGAGTAATGAAAGGAGCCGGTGTCTGTAATCAGCGCGGTGTAACAGCACTCCGCGATTTCCTTCGTCACCCGTATTCCCAAAGCCTTGGCAAGGTTGTAGATCATCTCGCCACACGCGGAAGCGGTCGAGTCGATCCAGTTGATCTTGCCGAAGAGGGCGGTGGTGGCATGGTGGTCGATGTTGACGACGAATTGCTTGTCGAGGTTCAACAAACCGGGACGCGCGATGTCGGAGCATTCTATGACGAACACGCCGTCGTATGATTCATCGGCCGCGGGGGTGACTCTAACCTCTTTGGCACCGGGAAGTTTCTGATAAGCGTGAGGCACGGGATCCCGCATAATTACTTCCACATTCTTGTCCAACGCCCGAAGCAACCAGTACAGACCAAGCGAAGACCCCAGACTGTCGCCATCAGGGCGAAGGTGGGAAGTGATCGCAAACTTTCGCTTTTCTTCTATCAGCTCAACAACTTGACTAAGCATAGCAAGCAAGGATGAAGGGTGAAGGATGGAGGATCAAGAATGAAGTGAGATGTCTCATGCTTCATCCTTCACCCTTCCGCCTTCATCCTTTGAGTCATCCTTCATCCTTTCTGTTCCGTTCCTGTTCGATTTCCTGCAGTAGGAGGTCCACGCGCTCGCCTTCCTCTTCGACGCGATCCCTGACGAAATGAATCTCGGGTGTACGAGGAAGATTGAGGGAGAGGCTCAGTTGTTTCCGAACGTAGGGAGCGGCGTGACGCAGCGCATTGAGCGCAAGCCGGTGTTCCTCTTCGTCTCCGGCAACGGTGACAAAAACCTGCGCATCGCGGCGATTGTCAGAAAGGCGAACGTCGGTCACCGTTACCATGGTAAGTCGCGGGTCTTCCAGTTCGTACCCGACAATCTGAGAAATCTCCTCACGAATAATGTCTGCAACTCTCTCTGGGCGACGCATTCTGGGAAAGGCTGAAGGCGGAGAGATGAAGGATGAGACGATAAACAATTCATCCTTCCGCCTTCATACTTCATCCTTTCTATAACTCCGTGGCCGCGACCTTTTCTACGACATACGCCTCGATCTGATCGCCGACCTTGAGGTCATTGAAGTTTTCCAGACCGATGCCACATTCAAAGCCTTCGCGCACTTCCGACACGTCGTCTTTGAAGCGACGCAACGACGCGATATTGCCCTCCCAGCTAACTACGCCATCACGAATCAAACGCGCGCGCGCATTACGCCGAATGTTGCCGTCGACCACCATCGATCCACCAACCACTCCGGCCTTGGGAACACGAAAGACTTCGCGCACGTCAGCCTTGCCGATAATCCGCTCTTTTTCAATTGCCTCCAGCATGCCGATCATGGCGGCGCGAATTTCTTCCTCCACCTTGTAGATGATCGAGTGCAGGCGAATGTCGACGCCTTCCTGTTTCGCCAGATCGGCCGCACGCGCGCCGGGCCTGACATTGAAGCCGATCACCACCACGGCGGAAACGGCCGACCCAGCCTGCGTAGCTGAGGCAAGCAGCACGTCGGATTCTGTAATCGCACCGACACCCGAACGAATGACTTTCACCTTCACGCGATCAGTGGATAGTTTCTGCAAGGTAGACTTGAGAACCTCGACTGAACCCTGCACGTCCGCTTTAATAACGACGAGCAGCTCTTTAACTTCGCTTTCGCCCAACGCTTCGATGCCGCGCTTCGTAGTTTGCAGCAGAGTAGCCTGGCGATTCAGCATCTGCCGGTGACCGGAGATTTGCTGAGCGCGGGCGATATCGGCAACCACCTGAAAACTTTCGCCCGCCTGAGGCACGCCTTGCAGCCCGAGCACTTCAACCGGAGTAGCCGGCGCGGCTTCGGTAATCGCCTCCCCCTTGTCGTTGAACATTGCGCGCACGCGACCAAAAATCTGGCCGACGATGAATGGCTCATGAATGTGTAAAGTGCCTTGTTGGACCAGCACCGTGGCTACGGCGCCGCGGCCGCGATCCAATTTCGCTTCCAGCACCACTCCAGATGCTAAGCGAGTGGGGCTGGCGCGCAAGTTAAGAATGTCTGAAGTAAGCAGGATGGTTTCCAGCAGTGTTTCGAGGTTTTGCCGTTTCTTGGCGGAGACCTGCACCATTTCAGTTTCGCCGCCCCATTCAACGGGATTGAGACCCTGCTTGGCGAGTTCCTGTTTGACGCGGTCCGGATTCGCATCCGGTTTATCAATCTTGTTGATGGCGACAACGATGGGAACATTTGCTGCGCGCGAGTGTTCAATGGCTTCAATTGTTTGCGGCATCACGCCGTCATCCGCGGCAACCACCAACACTACCACGTCGGTGGCTTTCGCGCCGCGGGCGCGCATCAGCGTAAAGGCCTCGTGACCCGGCGTGTCCAGGAATACTACCCGGCGCGTTTCACTCGAATGATCCGGACTCGGCACTTGCACGCTGTAAGCGCCGATGTGCTGCGTTATGCCGCCAGCCTCGCCCGCCGCCACTTCCGTGGTGCGGATCGCATCGAGCAGGGAAGTCTTGCCGTGATCGACGTGGCCCATGACGGTCACAACCGGCGCGCGTGGCAGCTCAACGTCGTCTGCATCGGCGGCGATCAGTTCCTCAAATTCCTCTTCGGCCACCATCTCCTCAAAAGGAACGAAGGTGACTTCATAACCAAAGCGCTTGCCAAGATCGACTGCCACGTCGTCGTTAAGAGGTTGATTGATGGTGGCGAAGACGCCGCGTTGCAGCAACAGGGTCACCACATCCTTGGGCTTAATTCCGAGTTTCTCTGCAAACTCCTTGACGGTCGAACCTTCGATGATGCGTACCGGTTTGAGTTCTCCCGGAATTGCCGGCGCTTCCAGACGACCCGCGATGCGATCTTCGAGAGATAACGCTTTGGGAGGAGGAATGAAGTCGCCCTTATCGAAGCGTCCGGCTTTGCCTTCCATTTTACGTCCACCGCGCGTCGGCGTGCGTCGCGAGCGACGGCGGCCCGCATCGGGAGGCGGGATGTAGGTGGTCTGCGGAGTTAGTGTTTCTCCAGGTGTACCCAGTCGTTCGGTCTTCGCTAACGGCGTCCGTTCGCGAACGCGAGTGCCACGCTCGGCGCGTTCTCGCGGCGTTACAGAAGGAGGAGCTACGGGAGAAGGAGCGCGTTCGCCTGGACGAATACCGGCGTTAAGCGCAGCCACAGTTGGACGCAATACTCTGACCTGGCGCGATGGTGGCGGAACAGTTGATGTTGGAGTGACGGGGGCGCCGGAAGGAGCCACTTCTGATTCCGAAGCAGCTAACTCCGCAAAGTTGCCGTTAGTCTCTTCTACTTCTGTTGCCGGCTCGCCGCTTGCTACGGGTGCAATAGAATCAGCGGCCGGTTGTTCTGCCCGGACGGCCGGCGTTAACTTCCTTAGCAATTTCGCCGTCGTCGCCGGTTTGGCTACGTCCGGGGAAGGTGTCGATGGCGCCGCTTCCGGTTGCGGACTTTCCGCAACCACTTCGGCTGCGGGCTCAGGCGCAACGGCAACTTCGGCTTCCGCCGCTGGAGCTTCTTCCACCGCGCGCTCAGCTCGCTTAACGACGCGAACGCCTCGCTTTACGGCAGTCTCTTTCTTAGGAAAGTATTTGTTGCGAATCTTCTCCGCCAGCTCTTTCGAGACGGAGTTTGAGGGGACGCTGACGTCTACACCTTCGCGTCGCACCTCTTCAATGAGCCGCTTGGTGTCAAGCTTTAGTTCTTTGGCGAGATCGTAAATACGGATCTTAGAGGAAACGGTCATGCACTCCTTTTCAGACGCCCAAAATCGTTGCGTCTGGCTTCTCAAGTGGTTTAAAGAACTCGTGCTCTTAACCACCTGAAGCGTGCATCAGAAGCGTAACGCGTACGAGTGGTAGGAGAGCGAGCAACGCAAACCGCCGGCAGAACCGGCCCTTGCGTTGATTCTAATTTGCCGCATCTGGGGAAGCATTCTGCTTCTCTTCGTCAGTGCTCTCGCTTGATGCAGCATCGCCTAAAACTGCGGGAGCAGATGTGTGTGCGTCTTCTGTTACCCCTGACACTGGTTCGTCAGTTACTTCTTCCAGGGCAACACCTTCTTCGCTCATCAAGGCATTAAGTTCATCGAGGCTTTCAATGGCCGCAGCCTCAGCCGATGTTACGTCAGGAGCCGGAACGATCGTATCCGGACGCAAGTCGCGCCCAGGTTCCTGAAGAATAAGATCGCCTTCAGTAATCGGCTCGGCTTCAGTAAGGGCGACCGGGTCCGCGGAATATTGTGCCAGGATTTCCGGCTCTGCGCTGAAGGCGTCACGCGACTCGACGGCTTCGTCGTAACCTTCAGCGGTAGTGTCAGTGGAGCCAGCAGGTTCGGTTGCGACAACTATCTCGTCCGCCTCTACTGAATCGTCGTCCGTGGCAATCTCCTCGGTTTCGTCGTCCGCTGATGCCGCGGCTTCGACCGGCTCCGACTCGCCTCCATCCTGCTCGCCGCCGCCTTGCAGCGTCTTGTCGCGCATGGCGACCACGTCCTTAGCCGCGTTGAGAATCACCTCAGCTTCATCCAAACTAAGATCGAGAAACTCAACCAGATCGTCAACCGAAGTTTGCGTAAGGGCATCAATGTCGTTAATGCCGTGTTCGGCCAGCGCATCTGTCTGCTGAACTGTCACGCCTTCAATGACCGATAACGGCACTGACGCGCCTGATGCGATAAGGGCGCCCATCTGTTCGGTAACCTCGCGCTTGATCTCTTCTTCGCTGCGAATGTCGATGTTCCAACCAACCAGCTTGGTCGCGAGCCGGACATTCTGGCCTCGTTTACCTATGGCGAGTGACAGCTGATCCTCGTTTACGATTACTTCCATTTGCCGATTGTCGATATCGGTAATGCGAACCTTGTTAACCTTGGCGGGTGAAAGCGCATTGGCAGCAAACACCGACGGCTCGTCAGACCATTCGATGATATCGATCTTTTCGCCGCGCAGTTCACGGATGATGGCCTGCACACGAGAACCCTTCATGCCGACACACGCGCCCACTGGGTCAACATCGCGCTCATTTGAGGTTACTGCAATCTTCGCCCGTTCACCGGGCTCACGCACCGCCGACTTAATGACCACAGTGCCGTCGTATATTTCCGGCACTTCCATCTCAAACAATCGCAACAACAGCTCCGGGGAAGTTCGGGAAACTTCGACCTGTGGCCCCTTGGATTCTTTCGAGACATTGTTGATGACGACGCGAATTCTTTCGCCCTGGTTCCACTGTTCTCCGCGTGACTGCTGCGAACGGGGCAGGATGGCCTCGAGGTTTCCGAGATCGACGATGATGTTGCCGCGCTCGAAGCGCTTCACATAACCGTTCACCAGGTCGCCGATCTTGTCGATGTACTGCTCGTAAACATTGCTGCGGACGGCGTCACGAACTTTTTGAAACAGGATCTGCTTGGCAGTTTGGGCGGCAATGCGTCCCAGTTCTTCCATCGGCAAGGGCAACAGGAGAGCATCGCCTAATTCAACCTCTTCACCTGCCAGCTCGCGTGCTTCTTCGATCGATAGTTCGGTAGCCGCGTTCGCCACTTCATCGACCACCACCTTGGTGGCGGAAAGCTCAATGCCTGTCTCGGGATTCCAATCGACCTGAATGTCCTCGCCGGAGCGAAACTGTTTTTTGGCAGCCGCCCGAACAGCTTCTTTCATTGCGTCGATGACGAGATCTCGCTCTATTCCCTGTTCCTGGCAGAGCGCCTCGATGTTTTGTGCGATGGATGAACTCATGGAACTTTTGTACTCCGGTTGGCTCGACGCCAATACGCGCGTCGTTGAGCCTATTCAATTGTTATTCAGTTGTAAGTCTCATTCTGCCGTAACGCAAACTGTTAGTTTGCGTCGCCTCTTATTTCAACTACCGCCGCAAATTACCACTTTGCGTCACACCGGCAAACATGAGTTTGGGTTACTCCGCGCTTCGCCTGGTGCTTTGATGTGCCCGTCTAAACTCCTGCTCGACATCAATTTCCAGGTTGGCTTTCGCAATAGAGTCGAGAGCAATTTTGACGGGACCACTCGTGCGATCCGCAAAAAGCACTTTCTCGCCGTCTATTCCCAACAGCCGGCCACGAAAATTACGCTGGCCATTGATCGGGCTGCGTGTTCGTATACGCGCCAGACTGCCTGCAAAGCGCTCGTAATCCTGACGCTTATAAAGGCCTCTCTCGAGACCAGGCGACGATACCTCCAGCGTATAGGAGGCGTGAATAAAATCTTCGACGTCGAGAACGGTGCCAATGTGCAGACTCACCTCCGAACAATCCTTGTGAGTCACGCCGTTTGGCTTGTCAATAAAGATGCGGACGATAGGCTTGTTATCAGGCCCGGCGACCTCGCTGTGCACGAGTTCCAGTCCATGGTCGATTGCCACGCGTTCGGCGATTGCCTGCACGCGATCTTCGACTGAACTCGACCCCATGAAGTCCCTCCGAAAAAGTACTCGCCCAAAAGAAAAAGTGGGCGCGAACCCACCGGACGATACCGCCGCGCTTCGAGCAAGTCGTGAATTATAAGGGAAGGAGGGGGTAGAAGCAACCTGACAGGAAAGCCGCGTTTTAAGTGTAAAAGTACGACCGGGAAGCAGCTAACCTAAGGATAAAGACGACGGCGTTTGGCTGAACAGGTGGCCCTGCAAAAGCGAGTAGTAAACTACGTTTTTCCCGCTGCCGCAAGATGAGATAGATTGAAGTGAACTACAACCGACAGCGCCTCGTTTTTCCGCGGCCACCCTCAATAATCAGGCCTGTTTGATGAAATCATTGAAAAGGCTCTTACAACCTGGAGAGCCGCGGTGAGGTTCTTGGCCGTCTCGGTCGATTCGATGAAGGCAAAGCCCTTCTGGAGCAGGCAACCGCTATCGCCAATAAGCCTGGCGGCGAGTTAAAACGACTGTCGGTCGAAAGCCAGCTTGGCTTTGCCAAGACTGCCCTGATGCAGGAGAACTTTGCGAATGCCAGAGTCATGGCCGAGAAAGTGGTCGAAGCGGCGGGAACGGAATTTAAAGGCGCCGTCACCGGCGCCAAGATCGTGATAGGACTTTCGGAGTCTTACAGCGGCGCAAAGGGTGCGGGAAAGCAGACGCTCAGTGAAGCCGTAGATTTGGCCAGGCAACTCAACGATCCTGCGCAACTGGCTACAGCGCAATTGGCCCTCGCCCAAACCATGTTGCTCGCGGGCGATTCGAGGGCGGCGTCAAACTACGCACTTCAGGCCGAAGAAGTCTTCGAGCGGCTTGGCCAGACCGCATCCGAGTGGCAGGCCCTGTTGATTACAGCGCAAGCCAGCCAAAACTTAGGCGACAAAGGCAGGGCACGCGGGTATGCTATGCGGGCAAAAGATAGTTTGTACAAACTCGAGCAGCGGTGGGGTAGCGAAAACTACAGTACATACCTCAGTCGCCCCGACATCCAACGATTTCGAAAACAACTTGAGCAACTTACCGGTGCGATGTAGGACGGGCATTCCTGCCTGTCCTGTCTTAGTTTGAAAAACCTCGAAACAGACCAGAATGTCCTGTGGACGACACCGTTCTGGCTATACGAGTGACTGATCTTAGCTGCCGAGCTTCGCTTTTACGATTTCGCTGACGACGCGTCCATCGGCATTCTTGCCGGCCATGGCAGCCTGCACGGCCCTCATTACTTTACCCATATCCTTCATCGAGCCGGCGCCGGTTTCAGATATAGCCGCGACGACCGCGGCTTCGATTTCATCGCGCGAAGCTGCTTGCGGAAGATAGGCTTCAATTACATCTATTTCACTTTTTTCCTTGTCCGCAAGCTCCTGACGTCCGCCTTTTTCATACTGCTCAACGGAATCGCGACGTTGCTTGACCAGGGAACGCAGCAGCTTCATCATCTCCTCGTTATCTAGTTCGCCGCCTTTCTCGATCTCGCGGTTCATTACCGCGGCCTTCACCATTCGCAGCGTAGACGTGCGTGGCGCATCCTGCGCTTTCATAGAAGCAGTCAGGGCCGAAATGATCTGTTGTTTGAGACTCATTAAGTTAAGTTCCTCCACCCACAATATACCGCATGATTTTATTGCCGGCGTGGAAACGACATGGGGTGAACTATTCAACAGCCTGCGACCGCAGGCTCATTGAAGGCGGCCACTCGGATTGCGCGCCATGGAGCAGTTAGGTAAGCCTTACTTAGGAAACAAGAAGTTGCTGAGTTTGGTTCACAGAAAGCTACTATTCTCGACGTGCTCGTCAGGGTATAAGCACAGGAACATTCAACTCAGGAAGCATGCCATTGGAGCTGATCAGTTTCAGCAGCTCGGAAGTTATCAAGCGGTGTCCCATGTGGTTCGGATGTATGCGTTCGCCAAACCAGCCCTCATTGGCAGGATAAGCATCCTCGGTTAGTTCTCGAATTTCGAGAAACGGGACGCCACGCTCTTTCATGGTTGATCCCAGCGTCAGACGATATTGCCGCATCAGGTCAGCCTCAGGCGCTTCCGCCGAGTGATCACGATAAGGCGCTGCAATAACCACAACAGCGGATCCGTTTTGATGAGCGAGATTTTCGATCGCCAGCATGTTATCCAGGTAGTCCTGCTGGGAAACACGAGCAGTTGGACGTGTCGCCGGTACCGGCAGTTGAGGTTGGGCCTGATTCCTGGCCTGCTGTTCGACGAACCGCCGCGAGCGCAACCAGTGCGTCACATGAGCGAAGGCCTGGCTGGAATCGATCAAGCGCCGCACGGCAACTGCATACCAGTTTGTCTTGATAGCCTCGCGATCCGGCACATCGCTAAGGCTCGCGTCGTTCCAACCAAAGCTAACAATCAACAGCGCGGGGCTAAATCTATCAATGTCCCGCCGCAACCACGCGAGTCCCTGGTGGCTCGTGTAACCCGGGACGGCCATCGTAATCACTTCGATGTTGCGGCTGGGATTAGCGGCGCGCAACTGCTTCTCGAGCAACATCGGAAAAGGGAGCCACTCCGGATCATACTCGGTCGGCTTATCAGGCCAGACCACCGGGACGCGGTAACCAAACGTGACGGAATCGCCTAGACAGACGACGCGAATTGTTCCGGGCTGTCTGGAATGCAGCGGCCCGCCCGCATGCTCGGAGCGAAGGTGTTCGGAGTTTGTGGACAGGACCGTGAAGTCCCAGACGGCGTGATCCAGGTTCGGCTTGAGTCGCCAAAGCAAGAGCGGATCGCCTTCAAAAATGCTCGACTGTTTCTCATCGGCGACCTGCGCCTTCTGTTGACGGGCGACAACAAATAAATCGAGACTCGAGACATGGGGCATCGTTAGCCGCGTTACGATCTCAATCGCAGCCAACAGCAGGAGAAAACTAAGATAAACGATCGCGGCGTAGGCGAGCCGGCGCTTGAGAGGGAGGGGGCGATACGGACTCTTAATCGCAATTGCCATAGCAGGTGGCGAGTTGAAACAACTCCGGTAGGAGCAGGATGTTTTATAGCTAACGCCTAATCACAATACAACCGTGATGTCTTAGAGGATGATTAGAAGAATTTCTTTTCCACCGGAACTCAAACGGGGAGCCTGCCCTCGCCGTTTTTTACCTGCGACGGAAGTTTGCCGCCACCGTTTAATGCATGCCCATTGGTCTTTGCTAGATGCTCGCGCAGGTACCTGCCCGTATGAGATCGCGGAGTGGCTATGATTTCTTCGGGCGTGCCGGTAGCCACGACGTATCCGCCGGCGTCGCCGCCCTCAGGTCCTAAATCGATTACGAAGTCAGCGGTCTTGATCACGTCGAGGTTGTGTTCGATTACCAACAGCGAACCGCCTGCTTCGATCAACGCGCGAAACGCGGCCAGCAGTTTGTTGATATCGTCGAAATGGAGCCCGGTGGTTGGCTCGTCGAAAATGTAGAGAGTCTTTGCGCCGGTCCGTTTTGAGAGTTGCGCAGCCAGCTTAATGCGTTGCGCTTCGCCACCGGAAAGCGTAGTCGCTGACTGGCCCAGGCGCAGGTAACCCAGTCCGACTTCGTCAAGCACCCGCAGCCGGTTCGTAATCCTCGGTACCTCGCGGAAGAAAGTTATCGCCTCGCGTACGGTCATGTTCAAGACTTCGTGGACGTTCTTGCCGCGATAACGTATGTCCAGGATCTGTTGCTTAAAACGCGTCCCTTTGCATTCTTCGCACATCAGTTCGACGTCAGCAAGAAACTGCATTTCCACTGTCACCGTGCCGTCGCCCTGGCAAACATCACAACGGCCTCCGGGCAGGTTGAAGGAGAAGTGAGATGGATCAAACCCACGCGCCTGCGCTTCACGTGTCCCGGCAAACACTTCGCGGATGCCATCGTAAACTTTGATGTAGGTGACGGGGTTTGAGCGTGGCGTTCGTCCTATCGGCGATTGATCCACCAGAATCACATCGTCAATCAAATCGCTGCCTTCCAACCTTGAAAACGCCCCGACATGTCCCTGCCAATCTCCTCTTTGTTTCTTCAGACCCGCATAAATGCAATCGTGAATCAGCGTTGACTTGCCGGAACCACTAACCCCGGTGACGCACACCAACATGTCGAGCGGAAACTCCACGTCGATCGACTTCAGGTTATGTTCGGCAGCACCGCGCAGACTGAGACGTTTTTTCTGAAGCAGGCGACGTTGTTTTGGCTCTTTGATTTCGGCCTCGCCCCGGAGATAACGAGCCGTCAGGGAATCTTCGTCGACCAACAATCCCTCGAAGTCGCCTTCATAAATGACCCGGCCGCCAAGTTCCCCCGCGGATGGTCCGATATCGAGAATGTGATCCGCGGCGCGCATCATGTCTTCATCGTGCTCTACCACCAGGACCGTGTTTCCAATATCGCGCAGGTTGTGCAGCAAACGAATGAGACGGTCGTTGTCGCGCGGATGCAAACCGATCGAAGGCTCGTCGAGAACGTAAAGCGCTCCGACTAACGACGAACCGAGGTTTGTCGCCAGTTGTATGCGTTGCGCTTCGCCGCCCGAGAGCGTAGAAGCAAGTCGATCAAGCGTCAGGTAATCCAAACCAACTTCCACGAGGAATCGCAAACGACGTCGAATCTCAAACAGGATCCGTTCGGCAATCGCGCCCTGTTCCGTCGATAGATTTAGTGATTCGAAAAATACCGTTCCTTCCTTGATAGCCAGTGCGCAAACCTCCGGGAGCGTGCGGCCGCCAACTTTTACGTCGCGGGCCTCTTGTCTGAGCCGGCCACCGCCGCAGTCTGGACAGAGTGTGTAACCACGATACTTGGAAAGAAAGACGCGCACGTGAAGCTTGTACTTTTTCGTCTCGAGCCAATCGAAGAAGCCGCGTACGCCACCCCAACCCTTCCGGCCTTCGACAATTGCCCGCTGTTCGGCACGCGAAAGTTGGGCAAACGGAACTGTCATGGAAATCTTTTCTGACTTGCAAAACTGTTTCAGCTCGTCGAACGCCCATTCATGCTGCGGCTTGGTCCAGGGTTCAATCGCCCCTTCTTTCAAACTCAGTCCCGGATTGGGAATTACCAGATCGAGATCGAGTCCGATGGTGTTGCCAAAACCCTGGCAGGTCGGGCACGCGCCGTAAGGATTATTGAAACTGAAAAGACGTGGCTCGGGCTGGGCGTAAACTGTTCCGTCGTACTTACACTCAAACCTGTCGGAAAATTTCAGACGCGTGGGTTCCGTTTCGACAGTTTCAATATTCGCGGTGCCGTGCCCTTCCTGAAAACAAATTTCCAAAGAGTCGACGAGCCGCTGCCGGATGTCGGGGTGAGCAACCAGTCGATCAACCATGACGAAAACATCATCAAAAGTTTCGAGCTGGTAATCGTCAGGCGACTGGAGATCGATAGTCCGCCCGGCCGCGAACAAACGAGTGAAACCGCGCTGCATGAGGCTCATGACGTGGGCCGTGACTACCTGACGCGCAGTAATCCCCTGCCGCGAAGACACGGACGTACCGGAACGCGGGGACTTCGACTTGCTTCGCCGCGTCTCCGTGTCTGCCGGTCTTAGCGTCTCGCCGTTCTTAGCCGCGTCTCCGTTCCTCTGCGTTTCTGCCAGGCCCGCCTGCGCGGGAAACAAGACATAGAATCTCGTTCCCTCGGGAAGTGTTTTCAGAATTTCATCCGCTACGGATTCGGGAGAATCCTTGTAGACCTCGCGCCCACAAACGCGGCAATAGGTTATTCCGACTCGAGCATAAAGCAGGCGCAGGTAGTCGAAAATCTCCGTTTGCGTGCCCACTGTTGAGCGCGGATTTCGAGTGGAGTTCTTTTGACGAATCGCGATCGCCGGCGCAATCCCGCGCACTTCATCCACGTCGGGCTTGTCCATGCGCTCGAGAAACTGCCGCGCGTATGCCGACAAAGATTCCACATAGCGCCGCTGGCCTTCCGCATAGATTGTGTCGAACGCGAGCGAAGACTTTCCGGATCCGCTGACCCCCGTCACCACCGTCATCTGGTTGATTGGTATCGAGAAGGAGATATTCTTCAGGTTATTGACCCGGGCTCCGCGTACTTCTATGGCTTCTTCAGGCATGTCTTAAAAGTCGCGCCGGCCGCATGGAGAGAACTTTGAGACCATTCGCAAACCTCGAATGATACCTCGATTCCTTGCAGACGCGAAACGCTCCTATAAAGGTACTGGGTCAGTTTGATGTCCGATAAGCTTTAAGCTTGTCGCTGAGTCACGACAAACTAAAGTTTATCGGACACTTTCAACGAAACTGACTTATTTCCCGGAGACAAGGAGGGCTGAACCTTTGGCTTTGCCATTCCGATGCGCGGCAAGTCTCTGACTTGCCGGCCCTCGATTAATCATTCACGGTCTATGATCGTCGACCGCAGGTCTGAGACCTAAGAAATAGGCGGCTACCCGGCAAGTCGGAGCCTTGCCGCGCATCGGAACAGCAGAGCCGCAAGTCGGCAAGTTCAGAGACTTGCCGCGCACCGGTATGGCAAAGCCGCATTGATTCGTGCCTGTAAATTATTTGTAGCTGATTCCAGTTTCATTGCGGATTGACAGCCACGTCGCCAATGCTCAACAATGCGCCCATATGAAGACATCGAGATTCCTGCTACGAGGGTTTAAGCGGCCAAGGGAAGTTGCATCTCAGGCCCTGGGAAAACTGGAGCGTGAAGTTTTAAACGAGATTTGGCGGCGCGACGAAGTGAGCGTGCGCGATGTTTATCTCGCATTTGGCGAAAACATTGCTTACACGACGCTGATGACTACTTTGGATCGTCTTTTCAAGAAGAAGCTTCTTACGCGACGCAAGGACGGCCGCGCCTTTGTCTACCTGCCTGCTGTTTCACCGGATGAGTTTGAACAGGGAATCAGGGAAGACGTTATTGATGGCCTGTTGGGTCACGGCGCCGACGCTGTGCAGCCGGTCCTTGCCTGCATCGTTGATACCGTTAGTCAAAGAGATCGCGAGCTGCTTGATGAGCTCGATCGCTTAATTAAAGAGAAGCGTAAAGAGCTAAAAGGTGCTGAGTAATGTTCGAACTTCTGGGACTCTCGCTATTGTTGGCTGCGTTGTTGACCTTTAACAGTCTGGCTTCGCTGGCTATTACCGGGCTCTGGCGAATTGCGGGCGGAGTCACGCGCAGGTGGACTGCCGTCTCGCGTGCTCGATTGATTTTCTCTTTGCGAACCCTGCCGGCGCTGCTCGCTTTCCTTTCAGTGGCGCTGTTACTGGTTCCTGCGTATGTCGCCTACGAACCGCGGCAGGCTGCGGAAAGAGTCAGCTTCAAACTTGGCCTGCTGGCGTTTATCTCAGCGACGGGGATTGCTGTCTCGGTCTACCGTGCCATTGCGACGCATCGTGTTACTTCGAAGCTTACCGCCGACTGGCTGAGACAAGGAAAGCCTCTTCACATCAACGACGTCAATATTGAGGCCTTTCAGATTGCCCACACGTTTCCGCTGATTGCTATCGTAGGTTTTCTGCGCCCCAGACTTTTTGTGGCGAGCCAGGTCCTGGAAATTCTAACCCCTGAAGAAATCTCCGCCGCTGTGGCCCATGAGAATGGTCATCTTGCGGCCCGTGATAACTTGAAGCGTGGGTTGTTACACGCCTGTCGTGATGCTTTGTTGATTATTCCCAGCGGCCGCTCTCTTGATAAGGCCTGGTCGGAAGCTTCGGAGGAGGCAGCGGATGAAAACGCCGCGCGGCAAGGCAACGGTGTAGCCCTGGATCTCGCCTCCGCGCTGGTTAAGATTGCCAGAAAGATTCCCCAGGGCGCGCGACCCACAATGCCGGCGGGCGTTTTCTTATTAGGCGACGAGGAAACTAAGGGGATTAAGTCACGCGTTCGCCGGCTGATTGCGCTCGCGACTGCTGAGTCGCGGCCTGGTTCACGTTACGACGTGATCAAAAATCTTCTCGTCTGGGTGCCGCCTGCGATCGTACTTGCGAGTCTTTTAGTTTCCGCTACCAGCCCGGTCCTACTCTCTAGGGTCCATTACCTCATCGAGCACGCAGTTTTCGCGCTACGTTAAACTTTAGTAGCGCGGCTGCAAGCAAACTTCATCTAAAAATAACAGGTCACCGATCTAAAGCATTAGTGTGAACAAGACGTCGCGAAGACTGGGACTGCGGGCGTCTCGCCCGCAATGAGCGCGCAGCGCGAACAACGCTGCGGTAGGAAGCTTGTACGCGCGATCCACCACCAGCTCGCGCAGTTGTCTTAGAACGCCACCGCACGACTGGTGCTAACACTTCCAATGGTCGCGCTGGCGCGGTCATTGCGGGCGGGACGCCCGCGGTCCCAGTGTACGCGGTGTGTATTCTCTCCAGCGGGCCATGCCTCTACCCGCGACGATACGATCACTCTATTAGACAATACGATCGACCCTATTATCTGTGCCTTCTCGGCCTACGACGGCTGGTAGTAGTTTCCCGCTACCGTTACAGTCAACCACTCTCGAACGCGACCTCCGTCGAAGTTTTCGTAACAACCTTTGTCTTCCACAGCCTGATAATGAGGGCCTTTATGCGAATTCTAAAATCACGTGCAACTACTTTGTCCCTGGCAATGGCGATCTGCTTAAGCGGTGTTCTGGCTGTGACAGCTTTGGCCCAGTCATCTACTGGAAGTGTCAGCGGAACTGTGAAAGACACAGCCGGCGCGGCAATTAGCGGCGCGGAAGTTTCACTGGTGCATTCACAGGTGATACTGCGCACAGCACAGACTGACGCAGATGGGAAATTTTCGCTGGATAACGTGGCCCCCGGCAGGTACGCAATCATCGTGACGCGGTCAGGCTTCGGGCAATACAGCTCCGTGGTGCAAGTGACGCGAGGCGATGCGAAAGAGTTGAACGTCGAGTTAGAGGTCAACCCGCTCAGCGAAGAGGTGACCGTGACGGCGGAAGCGGGACAGGTTTCTGATGCGCGAAGCCTTGCCCAGCCGATCAACATCATCAGTGAGCGGGAGATTTCAGACCGCGCGACTGAAGTTGTCGCGCAAGTAGCTGACGAAGAACAGGGAGTCAATCTGCAACGGACGAGTCCGTCGCTTAGCGCCGTGTTCGTGCGCGGCCTGACTGGTCGCAACGTCGCCGTGTATGTTGACGGCGTGCGTTACACGACCAGCGCTCAGCGCGGCGGCGTGGGCACGTTTTTCAGTCTTATCGAACCATCAAGCCTGGAGACAGTGGAAATCCTGCGCGGCCCTAACAGTTCGCAATATGGGTCAGACGCCCACGGAGGAGTTGTCAATTTCCTATCGCAATCGCCCCGGTACGGCGACGAAGACGGCGAGTTTCACGGGAACACAAATACCTTTTACTCGTCGCCGACCAACGGCTTCGGTGGCAATCAACTGCTTACTTACGGCACGAAACGTTATGGCTTTCTCTTAAATGCAAACGGGCGCCGCATCAACCGGCTGCGGCCCGGCGCTGGCCTGGACACACACGCGGCCGTGACGCGCTTCCTCGGCATTCCTTCTGATTTCTTCGGTGAACGCCTGCCGGATACAGCCTTCACTCAATATGGCGGATTGCTTCGGGGGAGCTTCAGCCTGAACGATACAACTCAGTTTCTCTTGAGCTATGACCGCAATCAGCAAGATGGCGGCAGACGTTACGATCAACTGCTGGGCGGCGACGGCAACTTGATAGCGGATCTTCGCAACCTGATGTCGGACCTGTTTTACGCGCGACTGCTCAAGCAAAACCTAGGTTTCTTCGACAATGCCTCGTTTACGTTCTCTTATAACGGCCAACGCGAGGAGCGAATAAATCAGAGCGGGAATGGAAATCCTTTTGGCGCGATAACGAATCAGCGTGAGCGTACCAACGTCTTCGGCTTCAACTTCTTCGTGGACAAGCAGCTTGGCGAGCGCAACACGTTGCTGCTGGGCTCCGATGTGTACCACGACAAGATCGCAGCGCCGGCGTTCACTACAGATCCGGTTAGCCGCGCAGTGGTTAACTCTCGCCCGCGCATTCCCAATGGAGCGCGTTACCTGGCCTATGGGTTTTTCGTGCAAGACGTTTTTACTGCGATTCCCGATCGTCTGCGCATCAGCGGCGCTTTGCGGTATAACGTGGCCTCCTACCGCGCCCGCGCTGCGGACGCTCCGGTCGTTGGCGGTCGCCCGCTATTTCCTGACGACAGCGAGCGCTTCGGCGCTTTCTCCGGTCGCATCGGCGCAGTGATAAACGTCGGCGCCGGCTTCGATATCGCTGGCAAGTACGCGCGTGGTTTCCGCGCGCCAAATACGACGGACCTGGGAATCGTCGGCTTGGTGGGCACTGGCTTCGAAGTAAATAGCCAGACCGCTGCGAGTCTCGGCGGATTCATCGGCACGACGGCGGGCACTGATGCTGTATCCACCGGAATTCCCGTGACGCGCTTGACTCCTGAGATCAGTGATGGTTTCGATTTGAGTTTGCGCTTTTCGAACAAGCGGTTTGCAGCGGAGTTGATTGGCTTCACGATGAAGCTGAACGATGTTTACTTTGATCAGGCTCTAATCCTGCCGCCAGGGGCCTTTGGTAAACTACTCGGCAGTGAGCCAATTACTTTTCAGGATAGCGTGAACGGCTGGGTTTCGGTCGGCACAACTCCGGGCACGCCTGGTAGTCCGGTACTGGTGCGCGTCAACTACGACGCCGCGCGTTTCAACGGCGTGGAGTTTAATTCTCAGGCGCGATTCAGTGACCAATTCAGCGGAAAGGCCAACTTCACTTACATCCGTGCCTACAGTCTTCTTAATGGCGCGCCACCTAATATTGAAGGGGGAGTTCCAAATCCGGCGGCGTTTCTAAGCTTGCGTTATCAACCACGCTCACGCTTCTACCTCGAAGGGTATTCAACTTTAACTGGCCGCCAGCGCCGCCTCTCCTCGCTCGATCTAACTGATCGTCGCACTGGGGCGGCGCGCTCGCGTGGAGCGATTCAAAACTTCTTCCGCCGTGGCGCTTGCGTCCGCGGGCTGACAACTCCGGGCGCGGGAGGGTGCACCAACCCTGGCGGTATATTGATCCCGACCGGCGAGACACTGGCCCAGGTGCAGAACAGGCTCCTGCCCCTGGGTGCCACCATCAACGGCGTGGTTGTCACTCCTACGAGCAACGTGCCGCTTTTCACCGCGGTTCCCGGGTATGGATTAGTAGGCTTGCGTGGTGCGATGAGCTTTGGTGAACGCTCCGAAGTCTCCTTCGATTTTGAGAATATCGGGGACAAGCAATATCGCGGCATCAGCTGGGGCATCGACGGAGCAGGTCGCGGCGTGACACTTCGCTATCGCTACAAATTCTGAATATTCTACGGCTCCGCCGCCTGATGTGCGGAAGCGCCTATCCCCTTCCGTTGAAGTCGGATCTAATTCCTGGGGCTACGCCCCTGGGGCATAGCCCCCAGAAATCAGAGAGTCCGCAGACGGCGGGGCATAGCCACCGCCGCACGTCAGGCGGCAGAGCCGGAGCGTCTGCGCAGGTTGTTAAGCTGTCGACCCGACTTGAAATAGCTCACGATAGAGAGTCTCTCGGGTTGGGAAGGGCGGTCCCCCGCCTAGTTTGGGTAGCTTCGAGTTAAATTGAGAGAAGGATTGCTGGAATCTGAGGGCTTGACGCCGGCAGTCACACTAACGAAAGCGGATCGTGGCCGCGACAGGTCGCGGCGGACCAAAGCGCTGACAGGTCAGCGCACTCCAAACGAAAAAAGAGCGCTGGAACTCCAGCGCTCTTCGTCCACTCCCAATGCGATTAGTTCACTCAGAACATGAACCGTGCTTGCAGTTGGAACATCCGTGGCGGGTCGATGTTGGCGAACGCCCGGATCGCAGTCGGAGCGGTTCCTACTCTAAAGCTTGAACTCTAAACTCCTTTGTGGAGGCGCCGCTCAAGCGGTTCAGAGTTCAACCTTCAGGTTGTGCCTTTTGCGCGGAGCTAGCGCAGATTCTGGCCTTCGCGGATTGTCGTGGGAAACACTGCCGGTATCTGGTCAAAAGGTCGATCAAGATCCAGTTGAAACTGCTTCTTTCTGCCGGCCACGTAAAACCGCATGGCCACGCCCAGAATCCCCACCGCCATAGCAATCCAAATGGTGGCCCAAACCAGCGCAGGAATGCCCGTGGCGTTCGCCATGTTCACCGCGTCTGTCGGCACTGACGGTGCAAACGGTGAGGACAGGAAGAAGACTGTCTTCAAATCGAGCAGCGCATTGAGGACGCATTGAACGGCGAGGAAGCTGACAAAGAAAGTTGCCACTCGCGCGCTCGCATAGCGAGCCACGAGGATCAAGCCGCCGGTGAGCAGCGTTCCCGCCAAGATAGTAAAAGGAAGGGAGGTCGAAACTAGTCCCGACACCGCGGGTTTAATAAGTCCATAGGTGAGCGTCAAAGCGAAAACCACAGCGGCTGATCCGATCAGCACTAAGCGAGCGGCGATGGTCTTGCGAATTAACACCAACAACAAAGCTCCGAAGACCATCGATCCCAGGTAACCGGCACTGGCGACGAATATCTGAGAAATTGTGCCGCCCTGGGAGGTATAGGTTTCGCCGCTGGCGTTAGTTGCGATGCTCAGGCTCTGCACGGAGTTTCCCGTCAGCAAGGCAGCGATGGCGTGGCCGCCTTCATGTATAAACGTAACGAAAATGCGGAACGGATAAGTCAGAATCTCGGCAAACGGAATGAACCAAAGAACGATGGAAATTAGGGCCGCGGTGAGTAGGACGGCTGCCTGTGGACGTGCATCGCGGGAAATACCGTATTTCATAATCACTCTCCGTTCAAAGATCTAAAACCCGTGATCTTAGATCCGGGGTCTAGATCCGTTTACCGACACTAGGCTAAACGCCGGAGAAATTGACGAGGTTCCCAGTTTTATCTTCACTACAAACTGTCTATCCACTTCCAACGGGGCCCGGGGGCTACAAAACCCGGAGGCGTAGCGACGGCTCCAGGTATTACGTCATTCCTAATGCCGAAATCGTCAATCGCGCACCATACAGAACCGCGAGCGGTAGCGACCGGATGCCAGACGCAACTTGCCCCATACAGAACGCGAGCAATAGCGACCGGATACCACGCAACCTGCTATCGGCGATACGGCAACACAAAAGGAAAGCATTGGATTGAGTGTAGGATCCGGTCGCTACCGCTCGCGGTTCTGTATTGAGCTTGAAACCCAGGGTGACTAGTCTTCCGGGTTGGACCGTTGATTCACTCTAACAAAGTCGCCTGATTTTCCGCCAGACTTGCGCTCCAGACGCACATCAGAAATGGTGATGCCCTTGTCCAGCGCTTTGCACATGTCATAAATCGTGAGGGCGGCGATGGAAACGGCGGTGAGCGCTTCCATTTCCACACCGGTTTGCGCGTTAGTAGAAACGCTGGACTGGATATGAACGCCATAATCTTCAATCTCTGCCTGCACATCAACGTGAGTCAGCGGCAGCGGGTGACAAAGCAGGATCAGTTCGGCAGTGCGTTTGGCAGCCATGATCCCAGCGAAGCGCGCCGCCTCTAGTGGATCGCCTTTTGGCGTTCGGTGGTCCAAAACCGCCTTCACGGTTTCTGGCGACATTAGGACGCGCGCGGACGCAACGGCATGCCGCGTGGTCACCAACTTATCACTGGTATCGACCATCTTGACGCGGCCTTCGTTATCGACGTGAGAAAGTTGATCCATTGGTAAATAATCTTCGTATTACAGTTTATGTGTGAAAGATAACACTGTGTTATTGCCTTTTTTATGACTTAACAGAATAATCTTACTATAATCCTAACGACAAAATCCGAACCCGGGGCTGTAATCGTAAAATAGAAGACCGAAGGAAAAGACCATCAGTCAGTCGAAGCCTTCGGGCACCCGAAAGGGAAACCCGACAAGCGGAGAATCTTTAACAGCCGAGATCGCAGCGCCGAGTTCAAGCATGTCAGCGTCTTCAAAAAACAACCAGGTCGCACCCTCTTCGTCGGGTTATAGCGGCGTTGAGGAACATTCGGGCCCCGTGCATTCCTTCCTTGAACACGCGAGTCTATTGATCTTCCCGCTTGTGTTTGGCCTCAATCTGCACTGGGCCGGCTCGCGACTCTACGAACTCGAATTGCTTTGGCTGGTAGCACTCGCGGTTCCTCTCGGCATAGTTGGTGGCGACTTCATTTCAGGACTGGTGCATTGGGCCGCGGATACTTATGGCTCCGAAGATATGCGCGTGATTGGACCGAGTCTGGTAAAACCCTTTCGCCTACACCACGTCTATCCGCGAGACATTTGTACTCACGGTCTCGTTGAGACCACGGGCAACGTTTGTATTCTGGCTGTTCCTGCGCTCTCAGTTTGTCTCTATCTGATGTGGCTGAAGCCGGACTCCATATGGTTGGCGTTTTCGGTAGTTTCTTTCGCCTTAATGGTCGCGGCAACCGTTGCGACTAACCAATTTCACAAGTGGGCTCACCAGGAAGAGCCGTCTTCATTTGCGCGCTGGCTGCAACGCAAACGCCTCGTTCTGGAACCGCAGCATCATAAGCGACATCACACACAACCATTCGATGTTAACTATTGCATTACCAATGGCTGGCTCAATCCCCTCTTGAATAAACTCAAGTTCTTTCGCAGGCTCGAAGCGGCACTCGGCTTCTGTGGAATCGAGACTGCGAAAACCAAGGACGAAAGAAGATCGCGGGCTTCTTAGATATTCGGCGCAAATTCCTACGTTCGCACACCTCGGACCAGTACGTATTCCAACAAACCCATTGTGAACCCGCGATAGACGGCAACGTCCAGCAACAACCCAAGCCGGGCCAGCGCGAAGCCGCGAATCTTGCTTATCGCTCGAATAGTTTCAGGCCGCATTTGTTCAAAATAATAGCCGGGAATTACCGACGCGCCGATTTCCCGTATCTCAATCTCTTCGAATCCAGCCTCCTGCATTTTCTGTCTGTACACCTCGCCCGGGTATACATTTGCCCGCGGAACTTGCCAAAGTCTCCGCGCCGCTTCGGCAACGAGCTTTTCAAGCAAATTGCGCGGGGGATTCTTCACGATGAAATCAGCCATCGCAATAGTGCCACCTGGCTGCAACACTCGCCGCGCTTCATGTAGAAACGCTTCCCTCGTATCAAAGTGCTCGGGGCCCTCAATGCTCAACACGTGTGTAAAACTTTCGTCAGGGAAGGGAAGCTTGATGGCCGTCCCGTGATGAAACCGCACACGCTCCTCGGCGCCCGCATCTCGTGAGCGTCGCCGGCCATGTTCGATATGTTTCCAGGTTACGTCGAGACCGTCTATTGATAGAGGCGCGAAATTCTCGAGCAAATAAATATCCTGCGTACCCATGCCCGGAGCGACGTCGAGCAGCCTGCTGGTCTCGTTGAGACCAAGAATGCTTCCCATTCGGTGGACCAGGTTTTCGGCGGCCTTGATGTAATCAGCATTGCCATTCTCCCAAAGCCCGAAGTTCAAATAACCGTTGTGCCAATCCGCAAAGTTTTCTACGCCGCCGGAATAAAGATTTTCCACCTTGCGTTCATGCTGGCCGGCGCTCCAGAGTTTCCGTTCGGCTTCGCTCATTTAAACCTCGTAGTCTAGGGATAAACCTTCGTGCGGCCATCGCTCAAACAGTTCAGAGTTCAACCTTCAGGTTGCGTTTCCGTATTCGCGTCCCTCTTAGAATGGAAGACGCACAACCTTCACCCTCAAGCCCGCTTCGAGTTCCCGCGTGTTTTGCGGCACGATTATCAGCGACGTTGCCCTCACGAAGCCAACGAAGTCTGAGGAGCCTCCCCACTTCAAGGCTGTTGCTGTCAGAATACCTTCTTCGGTAGTGCTTAACTCTGCCGGTAGATAACTCTCACGCTCAACGGCGCCCTTGACGTTGCGCGCGAGCAAGGCCCAGTTTTCGGGCAATGACGTCTCTTTTGCTCCCTGCATTGCCAGAATCGCTGTGCGCGCGAAAAGATTGAAAGTGACTGACACAGAAACCGGATTTCCGGGTAACCCAAAGAAGAGCGCGCCATTTGGCAATCGCGCAAAAACCGTCGGCTTACCCGGTCGCAGCGCGACGCGTTCAAAGAAGAACTCGGCGTTGAGTTCTTTCAAAGCGGGCTTAGTAAAATCATAAACACCGACGGAAACGCCGCCCGAAGTAATCACGACATCACTACGCTCAGCCGCTTCAGCAATCTGTCGTTTTAGTAAGGACGTATCATCGCCAGCCAACGGAAGCCGCTCGACAGTCGCGCCGGCAAGTTCCGCATAAGCGCTGATGGAATAATTGTTCGAATCACGTATTTGATCCCGGCCCGGTTTTTGATGCACCGCCACTAACTCGCTCCCGGTTGCCAGCACCGCAACGCGTGGTCGCCGGCCCACATTGATCTGCCCGTAGCCAAAAGAAGCGAGCACAGCCATTGCCGCCGCCCCTATCTGCTCGCCGGCACGCAACACAGTTTCCCCAGCTTTGATTTCGCTGGCCCGCGTAACAATCGATCGTCCAGGCAATACTGACTCGATGATTTCAACTTCGGCGACTCCATCACCTTCGTCCAGCTCACGGGTGAGTTCTACTTTTTGCACGCTATCGGCGCCTGCAGGAACTGGCGCTCCGGTCATAATCCTAACCGCCTCGCCCGCCTTCATCTCGTGGTGCCAACCCCGCCCTGCTGCCGACTCGCCAACGATCTTAAGTTTTGCAGGAAGATTCTGCGTGTCGCCGGCGCGCAGAGCATAGCCGTCCATTTGCGAACGATCGAACGGCGGCAGATCCGAATCCGCAACGATGTCCTGGGCGAGATAGCGACCGCGCGCATGAGTAAGCGCAATGCGCTCTGAAGACAAGCGAATCGTGTGTTCGATAACAATCCTGATGGCGTCGGCAACTGGGATCATCAACTGCAGTTTAGGAGTGCGCGAGCCAAAGTTCAAAGCTATTCGGCTCGTAGTTGTTATGGACGGTAATTAACTTCATCGTCAAGGAAGTTATAGAACTCCTGGAACCGCAAAGATTCAGGAACACGCAAAGCGAGACCCTGAGAGACACGTTTGAGAGAGCGTGAAGGCGTGATTTAGCCTCACTTCACAATCGGTGGATTTGCTATAGGTTGAATTTTGCCGCGGCTCGCGCCTTCACCCGTTCGAACCGGAAGTGCCCGCGCCTCTTATTTACATCAATGACTGGCACATCTTCTGGCAGAATGCATCGAACCGGACACTTCAACCCGATTCACACGAACTGCATCTTGTTGAAAATAAATGGCGGAGCGGACGGGACTCGAACCCGCGACCTCCGACGTGACAGGCGAAAGTGCGTCTCGTCCAATTTCAGGCAATTTCTTGCCGGCTGAAAGTTATAGAACACTTACACCGGCCCTGACCGTCAGAGAAAGTCACGCTTACGTATTCCTTACCGGCACCCCACTGGAACACAGTTTGGTTTCATGCATCAGTTTCTGCTAGTCGCATGGACACAAACGAGGATCACGGAGATCTTGGTTAGGCCATAGCCGAAGGCTTCGAGGATAAATAGGCTCGGTATTCAGTCCGGGCTTTTGAAGCAAAACCGCCGATCAAGGTCATGCTATCAAGTGTGAAGCAGTTTAGGCTGTCGGACAGGGCACACACCTCATTTCCTCGCCACGTTGGTTTATAAAGTTCGCGTCAGTCCTCGCACGTTGCAACATAAAGGTCCAGACAATTGATAAACTGGCAACCAGGCTGTCCTAATCCTCCAGGGCGTGTAGACATGAAGTAAAGAGACTTGCCGTCATTTGTAATAAAGGGCGCCAACGTTAAGCTGAATAGACTATTGATATTCGGTCCAAGATTAACGGGCTGGCCCCACGGAGACATCGGACTTAAGCGACTAGAAACCCAAATATCGACGAAGCCAATGTTTCCTTCACGCCTAGATCCAAAGTACAAGCTCAAGCCGTCAGCTGAAATAGAAGGCGAGAAGTCTCCGTTGGGTCCGTTGATTGGTGCACCAAGTCGCTCAGGAACACCCCATGGTTCGTTTTCGTTTGCGCGCGTCGTGACCCAGATATCCGCATCGGGCGCAGCTGCGGCTGTTGATCTCTCGAAATAGAGTGTGTTGCCGTCAGCGGATGGGGTCGCGAAAGCCTCAAACATGTTTGTATTGATTGGCGGTCCCAAATTCTGCGCGGGTTTCCAAGCGTGAGCTGGTGATTCACGCGTCGAAACATAAATGTCTCCTGAACCGAATCCTCCCATTCGATTGGATCCGAAATAGAGCGACTTGCCATCATGCGACAGCCGCGGAGAAAACTCGCTCGCGATGGGATCATTAACAGCTGTGGGTAAAACTTCAGGTGCTCCCCAGACGTCGCCTGGGCTTGTTCGCTGCGAAATGAACAGATCTTCCTGTTGAGTTACTGGATCACGAGTCGAAGTAAAAATGAGCGTCCGTTCATCAGTGGAAACCGTTGGACCTCCTTCGAATAGTGAAGTGTTGATTGTCGGCCCTAAGCTTTGCGGTGGACCGAATGAGCACGAGTTCGCAGAATTGTGCGGATGTCGCATCGCAGCCGCATCTCCGTTTGTACTTACCCAAACCATGGCTGCGATCGAGAAGATCATTACGCCTGTTGCGATCCTCTTGGCCCGACCTCTTAACATTTGGTATCTCATGTTCGTCCTCCCTTTTCTGTATGGTTGTCAATTTTCGGGTCTCAATGTCCCTGCACGCTTGGCCTAATCGGGATCGGGCGGCGGAGTACCAAGAAAATCCTTATCGCTGAGAAACATCGTGGTCCTGCCAGTCAGGTTGTCGTAAACCTCCAGCGTTACCACCCAGCCCGGCGGATCCGGCTGAGGATTGAAGCCAACAACTTCAGCGCGTATCGGTACTCGTCCGGAACGCCCAAGTTCGCGATGTGACAACTCAAGAAAACCCGATTGACCAGGCATCAGATTCACTCGCGTCTGCGTCACGACGACACCTCGATCGTCGTAGAATCTCAGCTCCAAAATAAGGGGCGACGTCTCGTTCGGATTGCTCTGATTAAACACGTTAAGTCGAGCGGTCTGCAGTGCGGCTATGGCCAACATGCCCGAGTGATGTAGACAACTTCCGCAGCTGCTCGGCAATGCTATTGATGGTTCAGCTTTCGAAGAACTATTCATTCGACGTGCGTTCGCGTATGCCCAACCTGCTGCAACAACGATCAGCCCTATAGCCAGTGAAGCAACCTGTGTTGCTCTATTCTTCGCTTGCATTTGTTTGTTCCTCCTCATTCGAACTACTCGGGGGAAGAAGCTTGGCCGGTCTCTCCACATCAACATTGCGCAAGTTAGTTTGACTTCGCGTGTTAGATTCAGGCGCAACTACGAAATGGATCTGCTCGCCGCATGCTTCACATCTAAACCGACGCACACCGTATTGAGCGATGACCAGTCGCCTTTCGGTTTCAATTGTGACGAGCGTTCTCCGTCGGAAACTTTTCATGGAGTCGCTTCCTACTTATCGTTGCTGGGGTTGGTCAAAACAAATGTTGTCTTGCCAGTGTCTTTGTCAAACACCTCGAGAGAGACGTGAAGATTGTTGGTGTCAGGCCCACCGAGCGCCGTTACTACTGCTCGCAACTGAATTCGCCCGAATTGATCGCCAGCGATGGCCAACGAATCCGCATCAAGGTCAAAAGACTTGAATTGGTCAACGGGTATTAAGTGAGGTTGCGGTCCTTCTGAGACTACGCGGCCCAGGCTGTCGAGGAACTTCCAATCGATGATATAGCCACGTTGCTCGCCACTGTTCAGGACGTTGAGGCGGGCTGTTTGCCCTCGGGCCAGGCCAAATGACCCCGGCATATTTTCGGGATCTTGAACTGCCTTAACCGAGGTTGACGACCCGAAGAGCCAGCCTCCCACCACAGTCAGGACTATTCCTATAAACAAGCCCACCAGTTTCCATCGACGGTTCCGTGTTTTCATCGCTATTTCCTTTCAGAGTGAACGAGGTTAACCATGCTTGTTGTTGCTCTATAGATTGTTCGCACAGAAGACGGTCGTCTTGCCCGAAGAGTTATCCAAAACTTCAACTGACACTTTGGGCTGTGTAGTGTCTGGATTCCCTACTGTCGTTACCACCACGCGCAGCTGTATCCGACCAAAGCGATCGCGCGCGACATCCAGGGAATCACCGTTAACGTCAAATGACCTGAACTGATCAGTCGGAATGAAGTTGCGACCGTCGGATTGCGCTACAACTCGACCTGTACTGTCGAGAAACTTCCAATCGATGACGAGGCCACTCGCTTCGCTGCTATTTAGGATATTGAGACGTGCCGTCTGCCCCTGCGCCAAACCAAACGGTGGCGGCATGTCCTCAGAATCCTGCAAAGCTCTGACCCCTCTGGCACCCGACATCATCCAAACAGCCACTAACGAAATCACTATCGCGATTTCCAAATACCTACTAGTTCTAATCCTTGTTTTCATGGTTTCTCCTTCCTAAGTTTTGATCTGCATGCTCGCGACTCACGGCGGGATAATCATCAAGAAACTCGTCGAGAGTGTCGCCTTCTTCGATATGCTGCCAAAGGCTTGTTGCCGAAAGATAGATACCTACTCACTTGCTATCGCTGAACGTCCGTCTCGTCTACCGCTGAACCGCCGGGAGCAGGAGAATGCCCGTGGTCCTACTACCTTCCCGCACTTCGATTGTGGGAACGAGGTCGCCGGACCTCAGTGCGCCATCAGCATCATTGCCTTCCAACGAAAACACCGGACTGATTTGAGTTGCCACTCCATCAGAAGGAACAGCAAAATCAAAAGAGGCCGCTTCGCCGGGCGTTAGCATCACCTCACATGCTTGTCGCTCAACCATGTGGTATTTAGCGCAGGTCGTATCGCCCACTAAACGAGGGCTCGTCCCGTTTGACCTGTAGACGTCAAAACCCAACAGCATCCGTCGGCTGACCCAATCGCCCCAATACGTTTGGGTTGGAGCAATCACATTGATTCGTGCCGTTTGACCCGGATTGACCG
This sequence comes from Pyrinomonadaceae bacterium, assembly GCA_036506215.1. Taxonomy (GTDB): domain Bacteria; phylum Acidobacteriota; class Blastocatellia; order Pyrinomonadales; family Pyrinomonadaceae; genus PSRF01. Next base: position 142,038 of record DASXSC010000185.1, read on the forward strand.
TGAAGATGACTGCAGGCCTGATGGGTGCGAGATGTACGGATTGTGCAGTGTTGACGATGACGGCGTCTGCTCGTGTTATTGCGACCACGGCGCAGATCGCTACTATGACCCCGAAGCTGATTATTGCGCCGCTAGGTTTTGTGGACGTATTCCAGATTTTCATGGTTTATCCTTTCCCTATTGAGTCACTCACTACTCGCATGCGCCGAATTGTTGCTCCACTAAATTTCGCGAGCTAAAATACGACTCCCCCAAAATTCCCGACCTCCTATCCACTCGAACGCTGATTGCTGCGAAGCGAGCTGACAGTACGCAGCGAGTGGTTTAAAAGTCCTGTAAGTGGGGCTTACAACTTCTTAAAGTTTCTTAATCCGAGCATGAGCGCCCAAAACGCCCGTATTTATGAGTTCGGTCCCTTTCGCCTCGACGCGCAAAGACGACGTCTCTTGCGCCAAGGCGAAGCCGTGCCACTCAAGCCGAAAGACTTCGACACGCTGCTCGCGCTCGTTGAGGAAGGCGGTCACGTTCTGCCCAAAGAGGCATTAATGGAGCGGGTTTGGCCTGGCAGCTTCGTAGAGGAAGGAAATCTGAGCCTGCACATTTCTAATTTGCGCAAGGCTCTTGGTGAGAAGAGAGATCAACACAAATACATTGTTACCGTGCCGGGTCAGGGTTATGAATTCGTGGCGAATGTACGAGAGTTGAAAGACAGCGATGCAAACTTGGTCTTCACCGAAGGCAGTAAGACAAGCATCAACATCGAGGAGCACGTTATAGAACAGCCCCGTTACGTTAGCAGTGCCCTTGGTCAATACAGAGGATGGCTGGTAGTGATTATTCCGGCCATTCTGGCGGTCGCAATCGGTGGGTATTACCTCAGAACAAGGCGTGCTTCAATCGCTCTCAGTTCAACTCCGGTGAAATCTCTCGCGGTTCTTCCATTCAAGCCATTGGCGTCAGCAAACCGAGACGAGTCCCTGGAGTTGGGAATGGCCGACACGTTGATAACGAGACTCAGTAATATCAAAGGCATAACGGTACGGCCGACGAGTTCAGTTCGCGGATACTCCGACTTACAACAGGATGCTGTAGAGGCGGGCCGCCAGTTACAGGTCGACGCAGTGCTTGAAGGAAACATTCAACGTTCCAACGACCGAATCAGGGTGACCGCTCGGCTAATTAGAGTGTCAGACGGCACTGCGTTGTGGGCCCAACAGTTTGACGAGAGGTTCGGCGATATATTTACGGTTCAGGATTCAATCTCTCAACGGTTAGCATCAAGCTTATCTCTAACCACAAACAGCGAAGAGCAAGAACTACTTTCGAAACACCATACGGACAATTCCCAAGCCTATGAGTCATATCTAAAGGGCCGATACTTTTATGGAGGTGTGGTTTCCGAAGAAGGATTGAAGAAAAGCATCCTCTACTACGAGCAGGCTATCAAGCTCGATCCAAACTACGCTGAAGCTTATGCAGGTCTCGCCAATTCTTATATGAGACTCGGAAACGTCTGGGGGTTTCTTTCACCTCAAGAAACTTTTCCGAAAGCCGAACCCATACTCAAGAAAGCATTAGAACTCGATGAGTCGCTTGCCGAAGCACACGCATCGCTGGCCACATATAAGTTCTGGTATGAATGGGATTGGGTTGGGTCTGAACGTGAATTCAAGCGAGCCATCGAACTCAATCCAAACGTTGGCAAAGCGCACCACGAATACGCTGGTTTACTCCAAGTGTTTGGCCGGTTCGATGAAGCTGTCGCCGAAAGGGAGTTATCACGTCAGCTTGATCCGCTTTCACCAAATGCGGTCGCGACGGTGGGTTATCCTCACTATTACGCCCGTCGCTACGACGAAGCCATCAAATATTACCGCCAGGCGCTCGAGTTGGATCCTAATTTTTCGTGGAGTCATTTATGGATTGGGCAGGTTTACCTCGAAAAGGGGTTGCTAAATGAAGCCATCGACGAGATAAAGACTGCACTCAAATTGTCAAACGGTAACACACGAGTTCTGGCGACGCTTGGTTATGCTTACGCTGTGGCTGGCAACCGTCATGAAGCTTTGAAAGTAATTACTAACCTTCAGGAACTGGCAAAAGAGAAATACGTGTCGCCATACTTCATCGCAATTATCCATTCTGGACTAAAAAATCGAGATGAGGCGTTCGCAGCGTTGGAGAAAGCTTTTGAAGAACGCCAGCCTTATCTTACACATCTAAAGGTCGAACCGGTCTTCGCAAACCTGCGTGAGGATCCTCGATTTGCTGATCTGTTACGGCGGGTTGGGCTGCCTCCCTGAAGCGCTTCCATATTTTAGCGCCACTCTACTGGCACAATGTACCAGAAGCGGAGGCTTGGACACCGTTCACTAATTGTTCTCACAATGGACAAGACCGACAGCGAAGGCCATCGAACGCATATCGAGTGGACGGGCAAAGCTGACGGGAGATTTTATCCTGTAACGGGCGATCCGATGTCGGAGTTGTCGTACACCATAACCGGTCGTACTTTGGCATTCACTGAAAAAAGGGAAGGCCACGTAACGCTAACTGGTCAAATAGCTCTCTCGCCTAACGGCCGTTCCTTCACGATGAGTAAGAGTCGAGTCAATTCAACGGGACAACGGGTTAATAGTAGCGCAGTCTACGACCTTCGTAGTCCTTTAGCTCCACCACATCGTGGCATCCGAGTACCTGATTGATCCGTCAAAAAAGCGGCTGCTTCGCTAATGAAAAGCAGCCGCTTCAAGAATGGCGGAGCCGACGGGACTCGAACCCGCGACCTCCGACGTGACAGGCCGGCGTTCTAACCAACTGAACTACGACTCCGCATGCGAACTGTTTCAAAAGTCCGACAAACTTGAGTTTGTCGTTTCCCGTGACTAACGACAAATTAAAGTTTGTCGCTCACTCATCTGGTGGGCGCGGAGGGACTCGAACCCCCAACCTCTTCCTTGTAAGGGAAGCCGTCTACCATTGACATACGTGCCCAAAAAAACCGCATCTAAAGAACAGCTATCGTCGACTATGTAGTTTCTGACGAGTCGTCATGTTAGGAGAAGGGAACGAGGCTGTCAAGGTGAGGTTCAAGAGGCCCAGTCTAGAGGTGATTGTTGGATTGCGTGTTGCTCAGTCTCAAAGCCACCGCCATTGATTTTGCAGTCTCGCGTTTTCCCAGTTATAGTTTCCAGCTAAGTCCACTAGTTCGGCTCCCCAAACAATTCGTGACGAAATCGATGAAGATCTGATCCATGGAATCGCTGATAAGAGCTGTGAACCGAACAACGATCCTGGTTGTGACGTGCTTACTTTTGCTTCCCTTCAGTTTGTCCGTAACTGCCCAACAACAGCCTAACCAACAACGCGCGCGAAGAGTAACCAAGGGCGCCGCACAGTCGCCCGCGAAACCTCCGCAGGAGCCGGGCGCGGAAGAGGTTGAGGAAGGCGATGTGGTGCGCGTTGAAACGCAGTTAGTCTCGGTGCCGGCCGTCGTGACTAACAGCGCCGGACGGCCAGTGCCGGGATTGCGATCCGAAAATTTTAGGTTGTTTGAAAACGGTCAGCCACAGAAAATCACAAACTTCGCTACTACGGAAGCACCGTTTGAAATCGCACTCCTTTTAGACACGTCGGGCTCAACGCGGGTGGATGTTGATCTAATACGTCAGGCCGCAAACGCTTTCATCGAGGCGTTACGTCCCGGTGATCGCGTGGCGATTGTTGGTTTTAATACGGCGCGGCAAGGACAAACGGTGGCGGCGAAGGTTGACGTGCTTTCGAAACTTACTGACGACCGCAAGCTGCTGCGGGCGGCGATCGAAAACCTGGGCTCCAGCAACGGCACTCCTTTTTACGACGCGCTTGAAAGAATTGCCAGTGAAGTGTTTCAGGAAGCAGCACGTGAGGAACTGCGCGGACGTCGCGCGGTTGTAGCCTTAACGGACGGCGTTGATTCGACCAGCGATTCGGACTTTCAAACGACGCGAGCGAGGCTCATTCGTGCCGGTATCGCTTCTTATTTTATTCAAGTGAACACTGAGGATTTCGTTGAGGACCGTCTCCTGAAAGACTGCCAGGACGATGGACGTCTGACGCTTTCCCCCAAGCAGTTGAAGCGCTACCGGCAAGTTTTCTTTCCGCGTGCGAAGCCGGAAGACTTTGTAGATTTTTGTCAAATGGGACCATTCGAACGGATGCAGATCAGCCGTGACCTCTACAATCTCGCGCGGCGCGAAATGGATGAGCTGGCGAAGGCGAGCGGTGGGCGGAATTTCCTCGCGGCGAGTTTGCAGGACGCGCGCGCAGCTTTTGCGCGTGTAGCGACAGAGATCGGCACGCAATACAGTTTGGGTTACTATCCAACTAACAAAGCTCGCGACGGTAAGTTTCGCACCATTCGTGTTGAAGTTCAGGGCGCGCCGGACAAGTCGCAGGTTCGCGCGCGCGAAGGATACTATGCCCCCAGGAGTTAGGACTGTAGCTGGCAGAGAGATAAGAGCCGATTTTCCATTTCTGATTTCTAATTTTTCATTTATCATTGTGAGCACCGCTGACGAATAGCCCGCTGACTATCACCCACCGCTGCACAGAAAAGGCCAGCGTATGGAAGATGGGAAGGTCGCAAAGGACCCTCAGTCAAAGGCCGTTGAGCTTGAGGAGCGCCTGATTGATTTTGCAGTGCGGATTATCAAGCTGTCCGCCAACTTACCAAGAACACCAGCGGGCAAACATATTGCTGGACAAATCCTGCGCTCAGGAACTTCTCCCGCGCCGAATTATGGAGAGGCGAGAGGCGCCGAGAGTCATGCCGACTTCGTTCATAAGTTACGCATCGTTCTCAAAGAGTTGAATGAGACTTCAATCTGGTTGCGGATGATTGCTCGTAGCCAATTGTTAAGAGAAGAAGTCATTGCGGATATTGGTGGAGAGAATAGAGAACTATGCCGGATCTTCACCGCCTCGCTGAAGACCGCCCGTTCCAGCAAGTAATGCGAAAAGTTTGGTTTGAAATCGTTTGAAATGACAAATGAAAAATTTGAAATGAGATATGGAAAATCTTCTTTTCGACTCAAGCGATGACTAATCACACCAACTTCAATCGAGTCGTACTGATCGTCCTCGACGGCGCCGGCATTGGCGCGATGCCCGATGCGCCAGAGTGGGGTGACGCAGGCTCCGACACTCTTGGCCACATTCTCGAGTCACGTCCCGTGCACCTGCCAAACCTCCAGCGTTACGGTCTCGGGAATGTTCGCCCACTCGAACATGTGCCGCCGTTGGATAACCCCGACGGTTCATACGGACGTTGTGCGTTGAAGTCGAACGGGAAAGACACGACCACCGGCCACTGGGAGATGGCGGGCATAATTTTGCAGCAGGCGTTCCCCACCTATCCAGACGGATTTCCACCGGCGATTCTGGATCGCTTCATCAGTGAGACTGGCGTTCCGGGAATTCTGGGCAACTTCGCCGCTTCGGGAACGGAGATTATTAAGGAGTTGGGCGCAGAACACGTCACGACGGGCAAACCAATTGTTTACACTTCGGCTGATTCAGTTTTTCAGATTGCAGCACATGAACAAATTATCCCGCTCGACCGGCTTTATGAGATTTGCGAAACAGCGCGGCGCATATTGGATGGGGAGCACAAGGTCGGGCGCGTGATAGCCAGGCCATTTCTGGGTGAGCCTGGAAATTTTTATCGCACCGAAAACCGTCACGACTATGCCATTCCTCCTCCCCGCGCGAATCTGCTGTCTGCTCTCAAGGACGAAGACCTGGACGTCGTGTGTATCGGCAAGATTGCTTCGATCTATGATTCGATGGGCGTGACTGAGGACTTAACAGCAAAGAACAACCAGCAATCGATTGATCAAACGATTCATGCGCTCGAGCAGGACACGCGCGGCCTGATCTTTTCCAACCTGGTCGACTTCGACATGCTCTACGGCCACCGGCGCGACACAGAAGGCTACGCGCGCGCTCTCGAACATTTCGACTCGAGCGTGCCGCATATCGAAGGGGCAATGCGCGATGGTGACCTGATGATCATTACCGCCGATCATGGAAACGATCCCACGTTTCCCGGCACCGATCACACGCGCGAGTATGCACCGTTGCTGGTCTACGGAAAAACCGCGCGCCCGGGAGTTAATCTCGGCACGCGCGGTTCGCTGGCAGACATCGGTCAGACAGTCGCTGAGAATTTTGGTTTGAAGCTTTCGGCCGGCGAAAGCTTCCTGATGGACATTACTTAACGATTGGTAACAGCGAACGAACGGCGGAAAAGAGAATCGTTGTAACAGCGGTGAAGTACCAAGCGTGACTCCTCTTTCCTCATTGGTTTCGTGTTCCGGGGTTAACGCCCTCTTGGTCACGATGACACGGTTTTCCTGCTCCTAATTAGCATGGCTTTACCTTCCCCAAGAAACTTACGCCTTGCGCAAATGGTATTTGTCTTGTTGGCCGAGCTTTGCGGCGTAGCGGCTTGCGTGAGTGCGCAAGTGCAGACACGAGTCCCCTCGGGCAGCGACGATGTAGTTTTCGCAATTGCCTTTTCACCGGACGAGCGCATATTGGCAATCGCCAGAGGAGCCGGCGACCCGGCACAAAGGTTTGGCCGCATCGAGCTTTGGGATACAAGCACCGGCAAACTGCGACACGTGATCAAAGGCTTCGATGGGCCCGTGGGATCGATTTCGTTCTCGTCCGATGGTGACACGATAGTCAGCGCGAGCAGCGAAATGCAGATCGAGAAGATCCAGCCGAGCGCTGGCTCGCTTGGTGCGGGATTTGTCGAGTTGAGATGGTGGGATGCCAAATCCGGTGAACTCAAACAAAGGCTCCGACTGCCAGCCGCCAGCAGTCCACTGGGTAATTACGAGTTCGCCCGCGCAATTCATTCACCGGACGGCAAGCGGTTGGCGGTGACTGAATACCAAGAGAGGTCCTTTGTCACGGGAGATATTCCATCAACATTCCTGCCTCGGTCCATCCTCCCCGCCGCACCTGGTGATCACATCAGGTTCCAAGCGGTCTTCAATTCCAGCCTGAAACTTCTTGATGCCGAGACCGGCGAACTCCAGCTCAAAGTGAACATAAAACGTAATCAACCAGTGCGGGCAATCTTTTCTCCCGATGGCGAACTAGTTGCCACGTGGACTCAGCGGGTGCCGGCCAATACTTGGAACAAGGATCAAGTCATACTGTGGAACGCACGAACCGGGAAGGAGGAGCACAAAGTAAAAGATCTCAACGGGGAGCCGCGGTCAGTTGTCTTCTCGCCCGATGGTAAGTTGTTTGCCATGGCCAGCACGAAGTATCGGGAACGAGATCTTGGTGAAGGGATAGCGATAATTGCCACGAGCGAAATCAGGATCTTCGATGTTCACGCCTGGAAGTTGGTGGCGCGATTGACAAATCTAGATCCAATTAACTCGCTGGCTTTTGCGCCCGACGGAAGAGCGTTCATTATCGGCGGTCTGGTAACAAGAAAAGCGGAGGCAGTTCCGGGAATTAAGTTGTTTGATCTGCAAACCAGGAGCTTGAGCAGTTTGTTCACCGGTGGTGAAGACTTTACAGAGGCCGTCGATGCGCTGGTTCTGTCAAAGAGCGCCGACTTGCTGGCGTTTCAATCCGGGCCCACCAGCGTAAAAGTATTTGACACCCAGAGCTGGCGAATGAAGCAGCGTTGGGACGCCGACAGCGCCGGAGACGCGGTAGAGAGGCCGACAAGCCGTTTTCTGCTCTCGCTCAAACGAGTAATCGCCGTCGCATTTTCGCCCGATAGCCGGACAATATCCGGGGAGACAGATGACGGCGAAATCAAATGGTGGGACGCTCGCACCGGAGAACTCAAGCAACAGATTGCCGGTGACAATGAATCTCCTTCGCTGGTGGCGACCGCTGCTAATGCGAATATGCATGCGGAAGTAACTAATGGCGTACTGCGATTGTGGAACACCACGAGCCAGACAAAAAGAACAGTGGCGGTACCAGGCGGCGAGTCAATATCTGCAATCGCTCTGTCCAGCGCTGGTGAGGTACTCGCAGTGGAAACAGGTAACGACCTGAAGCTGCTGGATGTTAAAAGCGGGAAACTATTAAAGATACTGCCGCACCAACATGGCCAGGTGAGTCGAATAGAGTTCTCACGGGATGATCGGACACTGGCAACGTCCGGTGGGGACGGGAAGATCTCGATCTGGGATCTCTCTCGCGAAGGCCTTGAAAAAATAATTGACAGTGGTGGCCCGGTCTCAGTGCTGCGTTTCTCACCCGACGGTCACACGTTGGCAATTGCGTCGTTGGCGAATTTCAGTGTCGGGTTGTGGAATCTTCAGACCGGCAGCTTACAACAGAAACTGAACTCTCATACTGCAGTCGTCAACGCCCTTGCCTTTTCATCCGATGGACAAATGCTGGCAAGCGGCGGCGATGACCGCATGGTTGTCATTTGGGAGACGAGATCCGGCAAACACAAGCGCAAGTTGAAAGGTCATGATCAGACAGTAGCGTCGCTGGCTTTCTCGCCTGACGGAACTGTGCTGGCGAGCGCAGGCGGAAACGCTGCGGTGGTCCTGTGGGAAGTAGAAAAAGGAAGACTGGCAAGAATATTGAGATGAATGCCCAGTAAATAAAGAGACTGGCACGCCGTCCTTTACGGCTCGTCAATTCTGAAATTAGGACCGCTTCGCCGAGAGACCGGCATTGGCGCGGCGATGCGCGATGGTGACCTGATGATCGCAACTAAGAACGTTTAGCCGAGAGACTGTTGTAGACGAGTTCAATCCAGCGATTGGTATTGATAAAGCCGGTACCCCAGGATTTCCATTCTTCCGGCAAACCTTCAGATTTGATTTGATCCAAAGTCTTCCCGGCGGCCATACGCTTTCTCACGACGTCGGTGGTCTCAACCAACATGCGGTGAAAAACCTTCAAGCCTTCAACATCTGAAAGCGGTCCGTGACCGGGAATGATCTTCACGGTCGGCGGCAGCTTGCTGAGAATGTCGCCGACGTTCTTCGTCATACCTTCTACGTCGCCGCCTGCTTCCAGATCGACCACCGGGAACCTGCCGTTGAAGAAGTCGTCACCCATGTGCACTACGTTTGAGCCGTGGAAAAAGATGACGCTATCGCCGTCGGTGTGCCCGCGCGGAAAGTGTATGACCTTAATCTCTTCACCATTGAAAAAGACGGAAACTGCGTTGTCGAAAGTTATTACCGGCAATGCCTCTCTTGGCGACGCCGGCGTGATGCGATTGAAGAATTTCGACTTTTGTTCCTCCGAAAGGCGCTTGCGTACATTCGTTTGGGCGATGATGGGAGCGTCAGGACCAAAAACTACATTGCCGCCGGTATGATCACCGTGGTAATGGGTGTTCAAAACAAACTTCAGCTTGCCCTCGCCGAGCGTTTTCAGTGCTGCCTTGATCTTATCTGCCAGCGGCGCAAATTGATCGTCAACTATCAGGATTCCATCGGGCCCTACGGAAACTCCGATGTTTCCGCCGGAACCTTCGAGCATATAAAGGTTGCCGGCGACTTTGATGACTTTGATTTCAACTTTCGACCAGTCAGTTTGTGCCTGGACTGGCCACGCACTAAAGCAGGCAATCAAGCCGAGGTAAATCAGAAATAATCTCCTCATCACAACTCCTTCAACCTTAAATGTAGGATTTCAACGTTATTCCTGGGAGCGCGGGCGTCCCGCCCGGAGCGCGAAGGCCGTCGCCTCGCCACGGTTTACGCGTAGCGTGGACGGAGAGGCATAGCGTCTGCGTTGGAAGGCGGTCCAAGCTGCCGTTCGCGCTTCGCGCTCATTGAGGGCGGGACGCCCGCGCTCCCCGCAAATCACTTGACGCTCTCCTCAGGATTTTTCAATACGGCGATAAACGGCAAGTTGCGGTAGCGCTCGGCATAGTCGAGGCCATAGCCGACGACAAAGTGATCGGGAATCTGGAATCCGAGATAGTCTATCTTCACTTCCTTTTGACGCCGCTCAAATTTATCGAGCAGCGCCACTAATTTCACGCTCGCCGCGCCGCGCGATGCGAGATTCGCCAGCAGGTATGACAGCGTCAAACCAGTGTCAACGATGTCTTCCACCACTAGAATGTGGCGACCCTCGATCGGCACATCCAGATCCTTCATGATGCGAACTTCGCCGGAGGTGCGGGTGGATGAGCCGTAACTGGAAATTGCCATAAACTCGATGCCCAAGCGTGTGTCGATCGCCCGTAGCAGATCGCTGAGAAAAAAACAGGCGCCTTTCAACACCCCGATGAGTAGTGGATTCAAACCTGCGTAGTCGCGCGTGATTTCAGCGCCGAGTTCTTTGATGCGAGTCTGCAATTGCTCCTCGGAAAGAAGTACCTCGAGGTTAGGATTGGTGAATTCCGATGGGATGTGTGCGGAAGAAGTAGCCAAGTCGATAGTCTCCTAGCGTTGTTTGAAGGTGATTGAGACCGTAGGAAGAAAACGCTGTTGCGAATCTGCCTTATGGTGCGACATACTATTGAAGCTCTCCGCACAGGTCAATCGAGTCCAGAAATTTGGACTGTTATATTTTCGCCTCTGCCATAAGGAATCACGCCATTGATAAGAGCCAAACTGGCGCTTCTTAGTTGGGCGCTGTTGCTTTGCCTGACTGGGGCCGGCGGGCAATCAGCATTAGGTCAGGCGGCTGCCCGCGCAACTCCCGCTCCCACACCAGCCGACGTTCATGCGAGCGTTACGGAAACTTTCGTAGACGCCAGCGTCCCCGATGATCCGGCGGTCGACAAAATGTTGACGGCCTACACTCCGAAAGTGCGCGCTCTGGATGGAGTGATTGGGAAATTGCAGGGCGACCTGAAAAAGGTCGGCGTGGGCGCCGGAACGGTCGGCAACTTTATCGCCGATGGGATTCGCGCGGAAGCGAGCCGAAAACTGAGCAAGCCGATTGTGCTGGCCCTCACCAATAGCGGGGGAATGCGCAAGAATGACATTCCCGCGGGCGACCTGCGATTGCGGGATATTTTTGAACTTCTGCCGTTTGAAAATGCGCTGGTCGCCTTTGATTTGACGGGCGCGCAGATGATGGATTTGTTGCGCGTGGTTGTGTCGCATCGGGATGCGCAGTCCGGCGCCCGGGTCAAATATCGAATCAATAACGATAAGCGTGCTGAACTGGAAAGCGCGTCGCTTCTGATCGACGGTACGGAAAAAGAGATTGACCCGGCTGCGATCTATACGGTTATCACCATCGACTATTTGTTAAATGTTACCGGCGGCGACTACGCGGCAGTTCTGAAGCAAGCCAAAAATACGCAGGCGCTTGGGCTCACCATTCGCGATGCCATTACTAACTACGTGAAAGCGGAAATGGCAGCCGGGCGGGCCATTAAGTCGACTCTGGATGACCGGTTCGTTTTAGATAAGGCGGCATCGGCGGCCGTAGAAGGGCCACAACCATGATCACAAGGCGAGGTTTCCTCAAGACTTCACTTGCCGGCGGCTTAGTAGCCTTGTCTCCGCATTCTGCGTTGTTGCACTTGCTTTCAACGCCGATGGGATCCGCGATTAGCGCTCCGCTGCTGGAGGTAGAATCCCGCGAGACGCTGATCACGATTCTGCACACCAACGACACCCACTCACAAATTGACCCATTGCCTGCAAACGACACACAGTATCCGGATAAAGGCGGCGTGGCGCGGCGCGCGGCTCTGGTCAAACGCGTGCGCAAAGAGAACCCCAACACTCTGCTCATCGATGCCGGCGATGTGTTTCAGGGAACGCCGTATTTCAATTTTTACAAAGGGGAAGTTGAATATAAGTCGATGTCACTAATCGGCTACGACGTAGTCACGTTGGGAAACCATGATTTCGACAACGGCGTAGACGGCCTGGTTGCGGCGATGAAGTTTGCCAATTTCGATTTCGTGTCCAGCAACTACGATGTGAGCGGCACACCGCTGGCGAGCCGTGTAAACCCTTACGCTGTGCGTGTCATAGGAGGAATACGGGTGGGGCTTTTCGGACTGGGAATAAGTCCTGCCAATTTGATCACGCCGGAGAATTTCAAAGGTGTAAAGTATAACGATCCGGTAAAAGCAGCGAGGGACGTTGTAGCCGCCCTGCGTGGACGCGAGCGTTGTGCACTGGTCGTCGGCATGTCACATCTTGGTTATTACCCTGACGCGAGAAAAGGCGAGATAGGTGACACTCAGGTGGCAGCTCAAGTGGATGGCATCGATTTCATCGCCAGTGGCCATACGCATACCTTCATGAAGGAGCCGGTCATAACAAAGACACCAGCAGGCGGCAACACGATAATCTTTCAAGTTGGCAGGAGCGGCATCTATGTGGGCCGCGTTGATATGAAACTGCGCGCCGGTAAGGTAGTAGCGGCTGCCGGACGGTTGCTGGATCTGCGCGATGAATCGCTGGCATAGTCACCAGTCTAGCAAACTGAAGGAGCTTCTGATCACTCGATGTCCACTCCAAAGAGTTGCGTCCAACTAAAGTGGTGGGACGTGTTCTGAGTTTTCTTTAGTTTCTCGCTTCGATGAGACAATATCCACCGACACAACTGAAGTCTGTCGAACATTCCTATGGACGAGAATTCAACACGTGACCGATTAAGGGCGTTGGTTCGTGACGTGCTCGACAAGGCGCTTCCTGAAGACGTCGAGAGCAACCCGGCTTCCAGCACATCAAGCCACTTCATCGATACAGCTCCACCGCCCACTTCCTCCGCTGCACCGGCCACGCATGACGAGTCGTCAAAGAACGTCATCACCGAGGATGACGTTCGCGACCTTCCAAACGGAGCTGTGCTGCGTATTGCCGAGGGCGCGCGTTTGACGCCCCTCGCCGCCGATCTTGTACGCGAGAAAAGGATCGAGATTGTTAAGCGTGTCTCGCGGCGCGGCTCCAGGGCCTCCCGGTCGATTGCGCTTGGCTCCGACCATGGCGGCTTCAAGATGAAGGAAGAGCTCAAGACTTTTCTCAAAGGACTAGGTCATCAAGTCCATGACTTCGGGACGAACTCAGAGGATCCCGTCGACTATCCGGACCTGGCATACGCAGTAGCGAGAAGCGTTGCGGAGGGAACGGCAGAGCTTGGAATAGTCATCGACGGCGCCGGCGTCGGCAGTGCGATCACTGCGAACAAGGTGCCCGGCGTGCGCGCTGCGGCCTGTTATTCAGTTGCAGTCGCCCGCAATTCGCGCGAACACAATGATGCGAATGTTCTTAGCTTAGGAAGCAAGACGATTAGCAGCGCCGAGATGCGCGAGATCGTTCAAGCCTGGCTCGGCACAGAATTGACTGAAGAGCGACATCGCAAACGCGTTGCCAAGATTACAAGTATTGAACGCCAGTACACCGATTAGGCTGCCCTAATCGCTCGCCAGGCATCTCACAGCCACCGCAACCTCCCTCGGCCACGGTTCATATTAGTCAAGGAGCGAAATATGCGTATGTTCATCACCGAAATGACAGGCGTTGGCATCGCTTTGGCGGTTCTATGCCTGGTAGTCGGACTGGCTCCATCTAAGGTCGTCGAAGAAGTCCGAAGTTCATCGACACCGTCTCTCGAAAATATTCCTGGCGTGAAAGAGATTAGCGAGTACAGACAATGGGTGCGTGTTAACCTCACGTCGTTGCCGCTGAACCCTCTGAATGCGGGATTATGTCGCGCGCCCATGCCCGCCGACATTATTTCGAGTCAGGCTAATCCACACCGGGAAGTAGGAAAGTTTTTTGCCGTTTATGTTAATGAAATAGGGCGGAGTGCGATGATGTCCCAACTGCACCCCTCATTTCCTCAGAATTCAATAATCGTCAAGGAAAAACTTCCAACAGAAAAGAGCACAGCGCCGGAATTGCTCACGGTCATGATAAAGCGAGAGAAAGGATTCAATCCAAACTTCGGTGACTGGGAGTTTCTGGTATTAGACGGAAAGGCCACTAAAATCCAGGCCAGAGGGGATCTTACTCATTGCCAATTCTGTCATAGAGATTTGAGCCAAACTGATTACGTATTCCGCACGTACTTGCCGGCCGGGGCCAAAGAGAAGCTTCAATAAGGCGGTTAAAGCAGGCTCGTTAACTTGCGTCTGGTTCCAAACGCAACCTAACCGCTGGCGTTAGAACCTCGCTTGTTTCCTTCCGGTTCGTTGCTGCACTACAATAACAATCGACGCCTTTAGCCAAGTGGAGTCAGTATTCATTCTCTTAGGTCGAGAGTTTACTCAAACTGATGTCATATTCCCGCAATGGAGACTTCGAACAACTAGTCGAGCAGATCACTGATGTGATCTATGCACGTCTGAACGGCGAAAGTGTCGATCAAGCAAAGATGTGCGGGTGTACTTCGGAATGCTTTAACCGGTGCCCTGAGCGAATGCATCGCATCGTAGACGCCGGAGCGGCACGCATTGGTCTGGTTTTGGGTGAAACATCTTCCGCTAAAGACTGGGCCAGCTTGATCGACCACACGCTGCTGAAGCCAGAAGCCACCGACGAAGACATTAAAAAGTTATGTGAAGAAGCGGCGCGTTATCGTTTCGCATCCGTATGTGTGAATCCAACCTGGGTACGTGCCGCCGCCTGTAATCTGCAAGGCACAGGCATTCCGGTTTGCACCGTCATCGGGTTTCCCCTGGGAGCAACGCTTTCAGACGTGAAAGCTTACGAAGCGCGACGTTCGATTCTCGACGGTGCGCGCGAAGTAGACATGGTAATCAATGTCGGTGCGCTTAGGAGCGGCGACGATTGTCTTGTCGAGCATGATATTCATTCGGTTGTAGAGGTGGCCCACGAATACAACGTAACCTGCAAAGTAATTATCGAAACCGCGCTGTTGACTGACGATGAAAAGGTGCGCGCTTGCCTGGCTGCCAAAGAGGCCGGCGCTGACTTCGTAAAGACCTCGACCGGCTTTTCAAAAGGCGGCGCGACTGTAGCTGACATCGCCTTGATGCGACGGACTGTCGGCGCCGAACTTGGCGTTAAGGCATCGGGCGGAGTGAAAGGTCTCGACGATGCGCGCAAGTTGGTTGAAGCGGGCGCGACGCGCATCGGCGCCAGCGTTGGTGTCAAGATCGCGCAGGAAGCCGCCGGAGTAAAGAGCAGTAGCGGCGCGCCCTCCCAGTACTGAGCGTCATTCGTACCGGTAGAGCGCGAACGAATCGCTCGGTACTGATGCACTTTCAAGCCGGAAATTCAGAGTTCAGCCCGGGGCCCCACGCGGGTAGCCCGCATGGGAAGCTAGTCTTTAGGCCGCCGCTTCGGTACACAAGCTAAAGCTTGAACTCTAAACTGCATCAGTGCAATCTCGCCAGGTAACAGTCTACTTCATCATACTGCTTTGGCCGCGGTACACAGTGACCGGAGCAGCCGCCGCAATTC
The DNA here is from genome assembly GCA_036506215.1 of Pyrinomonadaceae bacterium. GTDB lineage: Bacteria > Acidobacteriota > Blastocatellia > Pyrinomonadales > Pyrinomonadaceae > PSRF01. Next base: position 157,439 of record DASXSC010000185.1, read on the forward strand.
GCCCCTGCGCGATCCTCTGAATCGGAAAAGACCAAGCTCTGCCGGTGCGTTTGATCGGTTTGGCGAAGTCGGCCTCATTGAATTCCACGACTCCCGCATGCAGTGTTGCAGGAACGGCTCGTTGGTCGTTTTATCGACTAAGAATTGAACACGCGCCAACGGCATCACGTTGATTAACTCAGCTATTTCATAGACACAGCCCGCGTTCTGAGGAGTGAATCCGCGCAGGTCCATGAGGACCGCGTCGCTTTCGCTCACCAGGCGGGAGAGAACGTGCCTCCAGGTGTCATCGTGACTGAAAAACTCATTTACTCGAAATCGACCGTCTTGATCAGGCCTGGAGTCCATTTCAGATATCCTTAGATCGAGTGTTGCAGGGGCGTCAATAAACCGCCTCGCGAGCTTTGCGGTGAGGAAATCCAAAAACTCGTGAGGCTCCAGGTTGTCTGTCGCCAGGTCGGTCCCGGCAATGAGTTGAATGCTGCCAATGTGTCGCCAATGCTTCGCGAGCGCGTCAAACAGCCGCTCACTGCGCTTGCCTAATGAAAACACTCGAAGTAGCAGCAGTTTCGCGTTCGCTTTCGTGGGGCTTGCCTTGTGGGCAATCAGCGCGAAACCCAATCTGGTAATAATCTTGTAAACGATGAAGGCCAGGAATCCGCCAAGGACCCATCCGGCGCCCGCAGAGGCCAACATCAGAGACTGAAAAAAACCGAACAATAACCAGAGGGTATCAAGTGTGATGGACTGATCACTGATCTTCTTGCGCTTGTACCGACTCCCGATCCACTTCAGTGTCAACCATGCGATGGGTGTAGCCCCGATAAAACCAAAAAGGAGGAGTACCAGGAGTAAAGCTTCGGCGCTGAGTCCGAGCGGCTTTCCGGCTGCTGTCAGGAGATAAAGGAAACTGTCATTGCTAGCAGCTATAGAGACCACAACCTGCGGCCCCGCGAGTGCGACAATTAGGAAAATTAACACGAGCGGTCCCACGGCCCGAACTCTTCGGTTCAGAAAGGCTAACAAGAGAAACGTCGGTAGAGAATTTAGCCAAAACCACGCTACCAACGCGTACCAAATCATTGTTATGGGGTCGGTTGCCACTATGACTGTAAGGATCGGAATGCTTAGAAAGTAAAGAACCACGGTTGCAAGCTTCGTGCGCCAGCTTGCATTGGCTATCAGATTAACGGTTAAGACAATCGGCCAGGCATTGATCCAAAAGTAAACGAAAAAACGAAGCGGAAGGAATTCGATGTCATCGGCCACCATACTTACGACGGTCATGATCAGGCTATAGCAGAGGCCTGCCACCACATAAATCGAGGCAACACGCCAGGGCCCGCGTAGGGTTTGAGCATAAAGGTCTTTGGCCGCTGCGGTCGTGGGGCTAGATGAAGCGCGGTCAACTATGGCAAGCTCAGGCGACTTCTGTCTCGATTGCTCCGGAGATGTAATGTTCAGTGGCGGCGGCGCCTCACCCGTCAACGGTCTTGCGCCGGCTCGCATGGATTTCAAGACCGCTCGACGATAGAGCCAAATCAGACCCATGGATACCGGCACTGAGAGAATCACACCTAACATGAGGATGAACAGCAATATCCCTGTGAGGTTCGCTCTTGCTGGCTCGGCGGTCTGGTGGATTGCTTGTAATACCAGCACTATTTATCTCCAACATTGCTTTCATCACTTCGTACCCGGGTGGCTCCGTATATTATCAAAGTAGGGCACTATCAATATCAATACTTAAGGAAATTAGAAAGCAGCCTGATGCGCAGCAATAAATTCTCGGAGCCTTGAACCCACCGAGTCCCAAATGTAGTCTCACAAACCATGTAGCTTAATCCGCTGTTATTTGAACCTCTTGAAACCTCTGAGATTTCCGTCTATGCTCGGCTCAGCTTTTCAAATCAAAGTCAGCGTAGCTACAAATGCCTGCCAAGCCTGACGTACTTGCAGTGATTCTGGGTGGTGGTGCGGGAACGCGTTTGTTTCCCCTCACCCAGCAGCGATCCAAACCCGCGGTGCCGCTCGGTGGCAAGTATCGGCTGGTTGATATCGCGATTTCGAATTGCATTAACTCCGACGTTTTCAAGATGTTTGTGCTGACCCAGTACAACTCTGCATCGCTTAATCGTCACCTGGCGCAAACCTACCGCTTCTCGCAGTTTTCCAATGGTTTTGTTGAGGTGATGGCCGCTGAACAGACGCCCGAAAGTCCCCACTGGTTTCAGGGAACTGCCGATGCCGTGCGCCAGATTCTGCCGCACATCCGCGACTGGGGTATCGACACGCTGCTAATACTTTCAGGCGATCATCTTTATCGCATGGACTACCGCACTTTCCTGGCGCGACATTTTGAAAGCGACGCGGACGTGACCGTCTCAGTTACTCCCTGCGATGAAGCAGCAGCCACCGATTTTGGTTTACTAAAAACCGACGGCGATGGTCGCATCGTTGAATTCAAAGAGAAACCGAAGGGCGAGGAACTGCAATCAATGCGAGTTGACACTAGCAAGCTGGGCCTTAATGAAGCCGAAGCTGTTGGGCGTCCGTTCCTCGCGTCTATGGGTATCTACGTTTTTAAGTATGATCGATTGGAGGAATTACTGGCGGACGATCCGACGGCAGTTGATTTCGGACGCGAGATAATTCCCAGCGCCATAAAAAGCCCCGGTAGAGTGCAGGCATACCTGTTTGATGGTTACTGGGAGGACATTGGAACGATCAGCGCCTTCTATCGCGCGAACCTGGATCTGACTTCGAAGATTCCCAAATTCAATTTGTTTGACGCCGAAGCACCGGTGTTTTCAAGGGCGCGCTTCCTGCCACCTTCAAAAATTGAGGAGTCGCAGATCCTCGACTCAATTCTAAGTGACGGCTGCATCGTCAACGGCGCCACGATCACAAGTTCCGTGATTGGGTTGAGAAGCAGGATAGGGAAGGGAGTTCGTATTGATTCTTCGTTTGTGATGGGAGCTGATTATTATCAGTCAATCGAAGAAATGCGCACGGACCTTGACGCCGGTAAGCCCCGTGTCGGCATAGGCCAGGAAACAATTATAGCGCGCGCCATTATTGATAAGAACGCACGCATCGGCAGTGGCGTCCGTCTTCTCAATGACGCAAGAGTGATTGATGCTGACGCGGAAGACGGCGCTTATTACATTCGTGATGGCATAATCATCGTCCCGAAAAATTCTGTCATTAAAGATGGCACGATAGTCTAATCGCAGTGGAAGTTTTAGCTTGAACTCAGCCGATGCGGCGAGCGTTGATTTGTTAAGCAGGACATCGTTATGGCTATTGGATGGGGCAAATCTTATGAAGAGCAGATGGAGGAGGCGAATCAGCGGGCCTCGGCCGAACGGACCGCTCGAGTGCGATTAGAGGATCGAGTCCGCCTTCAGCGCCTGGCGTCGCTGAAACTATCTCGCTCGCGGATTGAACAGCAGCTGGAAAAGGCAGTTCATCCGGCGCATCGGCACGTATTGATGAAAGCACTTGAGGCGATTGAGAGCGAGGCCGAAGAAATCTCGCGATCTTGAAATCGCCAAAAGGGGGGCTAGCTTGGGACACCTCCGCCGCATCTTCCTTAAAGTTGAACCTTAGGTAGGAACGTTCCTCCACTAATTCTTTAGGCTAACCGCGGAGATTGAATGCCTCCTAAACCTGCGACGCGAGACCACCACCCAGCCTGGGTAGAGCGGTCCGGACCGCCGCGCCGGCGCGCGCCAAAACCGCCCGCGAAGCGATTAATTCTCCCCAAGAGTGAACAGAACCTTAAGGTAGAACTTGAAGGGCGGGTCGTAAAGCTCACCAATCTTGGTAAGATCTTCTGGCCGAAGTTAGGCATAACAAAGCGAGACCTCCTTCAATATTACGCGGACGTATCATCATTCCTCCTGCCTCATCTGCTTGATCGGGCGATGGTAATGAAGCGGTATCCTAACGGGGCCGCGGGCGAGTTCTTCTTCATGAAGCGCGCGCCTTCGCCGCGGCCAGAGTGGATTGAGCTTTGTCACATCGAACATTCTTCCGGCAACGTGATCGACTTTCCGATGATTCAGGACTTCGCGTCTCTACTTTGGGTGGTTAATCTTGGCTGCATCGACCTTAATCAGTGGTATGCGCGCTGTGACGATGTCGACCGCCCGGATTACTTGCATTTTGATCTGGACCCCGTGCCAGGGGCGTCCTTCGAAAAGGTGATTGAAACTGCATTATTGTTGCGACACGGGCTTGAGTCTTTAAAAATGCCCTGTTACGCGAAGACGACGGGCTCCAAAGGAATTCATGTTTACATTCCCATTGAGCGCGGGCCAACACAGAAACAGGTATGGGGTTTTGCCAAGGAGTTTTCGCATGCGTTGGCTGCGCAAGCGCCGGAACTGATAACGGCCGTCTACCAGGTTTCGAAACGGCCGAAGGGAAGGGTATTGGTAGACTACAATCAGAACGCCTGGGGACGGACGCTCGCGTCAATCTATTCGGTGAGACCCCAGCCGAAGGCCGCGGTCTCGACTCCGGTCAAATGGTCTGAGGTTGAACGAGGAATCAGCATCGAAGATTTCAGAATGGACAACGTACCGGCACGGCTGCGGCGACTTGGAGATCTGTGGAAGCCAATGCTTGAGAAGCGCGGGCGCTTCAAACTTGAAGCTTACCTTTAAGAGATCACTTTAGCTTTCGCCGCGGTAGTCGAAGAGCACTTCAGTCGAAGCTGATTGATTGACGTAAAACTTCAGAGGTCGGCAGGCAGACACTTCAGAGAAAACCTTAAGCTAAATGCAGTCCGCAGATGTGTCCAGAAAGAAAGTACGGGAGGAAGTTGAGACAACTGATGATACTGGAAAGAGAATCTGGACAGTGGGCCATTCCACCCGATTGTCCCAGGAGTTTAATGAGATTCTACTTGCACATCAGATCGGCGCTCTGGTCGACGTTAGGAGTTTTCCAGGTTCTCGCAGATATCCTCACTTCAACAAGCCGGCACTTTCCCGCACGCTTGAAAGCGCGGGAATACTTTATTCCCACAATCCCGAACTAGGCGGCAGACGGCGACCGTCGCCTCATTCGAAGAACACGGCATGGAAAAATTCTTCCTTTCGGGCCTTTGCTGACCACATGGAAAGTGAGGAGTTCAAAAAGGGAGTCCAGGTTTTGCTGAAACTTACGGAGGAAAACCGAACCGCAATAATGTGTGCTGAGGCATTATGGTGGCGCTGTCATCGAAGCCTGATTGCAGACTTCCTGAAGGTGGGGGGCGTAGAAGTAATTCACATTCTCGACGCCCAACACACAGAAGTACATCCTTATACTTCGGCGGCTCGCATTGTTCAGGGACGTTTGTCTTACGAAGGGCTCTTGGCCGGTTAGCAAGACCGAGGCTTACAAAGCAAGAAGTTTAGGATTCAGTTTTAGCTTGCTGCTTTGAAAGGACAGAACCTGAAGATTGAACTCTGAACTCCTTGAGCGTCTTACCTGCCTGAGTTTGGCCTAAGTTCAAGCAGAACCTTAACTACCCTTGCTGTGCCAAACCTTTTTCTTGCCCCCTTTCTTGCGCCGCTTGACACCGGTTCGGCGAGGAATCGTTTTTGGATCTCCCGTGGCGGCTTTCTTCACATTGCCGCCTTCGTCTTCGGCGATCTCAGCCAGGGTCCTGCGAGTAAGAATCGATGCCGGAGCTATCTCAGTGACTTCCTCTTCGGTCGTATAGTAATCGCGGTGCTTTATTAGAAGCCATTGGCGATCTCGCGTCCGAACCAGTACCCAGGAGCCTTTTAGTTTCTTACCGTTCAAGGAAAACTTTAACTCGCCTTTGCGCAAGGCAGCGCCTACATCATCAGTATCCTCCGGCTCATAGGTTCCGAAGTCCCACACCATCACCGTTCCGCCACCGTATTCGCCTTCCGGTATCACGCCCTCAAAGTCGGCGTAGTCGACAGGATGATCCTCCACCTGCATCGCCAATCGCCTTACTTTCGGATCAAGCGAAGGGCCCTTGGGAACTGCCCAGGACTTTAAGACTCCATCCGCCTCGAGCCGGAAGTCATAGTGGAGCGCCGTAGCCCGGTGTTTCTGGATGACAAAAATGCGCCCGGTCTTTGTTCGCTTCTTCTCCGGACCGGGCTCGGAAGTTTTGTTGAAGTGGCGTTTCTTCTTGTACTCAGTTAGGGAAGCCATCGGCTTTTATGAAAGCTTGATGTGATTCTTTAACTATCGCAAAAGATTTGCGTTTTAGTGAGCGTGTGCGATGGCTTCGCTCGGCAGTTCTTCCGAATTATCGTCGAACAGTTCGGTCTGGACAGGATCCAGTCCCAGCACTTGTCGAACTCTGCCGAAACTGCGCCGATGAATAGGCAGGGCGCCCAGTTCCTTGAGTGCCCGGCAATGTTCCGGCGTGGGATAGCCTTTATGTGACGCAAAACCATAACCCTGGTAGAGTCCATCCATCTCTAGCATGTGCGCGTCGCGCGTCGTCTTGGCGATTATTGAAGCGGCTGCGATACTCGCCGAAAGCGCATCCCCACGAATTATGCCCCGTTGCGGCGCGGGGCACTGGGGGATCTTCCGCGCGTCCACTAACACAAAATCAGGCAGGCAGCTTAACCCCGCCACCGCGCGTTGCATTGCCAGTAGCCCGGCGTGATAAATGTTGATACGGTCAATCTCTTCGACATCCGCAAAGCCGTATGACCAGCAAACGGCATCTTGCTTTATTTGCACGGCAAGTTCGTCGCGCATTTCGGGATCGAGAATCTTCTTGGAGTCGTTTAGACCGCGGAGCTTGTAATTCTGCGGCAGAATTACGGCTCCGGCTACAACCGGACCGGCCAGCGGCGCCATTCCTGCTTCATCCACGCCGGCGACAAGTGAATACCCCTGGGCCCAAAGATCGATTTCAAATCGCAGCAAGGTGTGAAGTCGCTGTCCTTCAGAACGATTACTGCGATAACGCTCGCGGATTCGCCTTGCCAGGTAATGGGCCCCTTGACGGTTATCTACTTCCAGCGCTTCCAGCAGGCCTTTAGGAACCGGCCTGCTTCGCTCGAGGAACATTTCTCTTAACTCAGGTATGGATTTCCGTAGTAACTCTTCTAGTGATGGCATTTATTTTTGTCACGCAAACTGTCAGAGTGCGCGCAAGCTAACCGCCTTGCGCTAAGAGAGAAGTGTTATTCTAAGACGAAAAGTTAAGGCTCGGCGAATATCCGGAAGAAAAAACATCAACGTCGATACAAAAAATAGCTTGGCTCCTTCCAAACTTACTAAGAAGCAACTCCGCCTTCTGGGAATTTTCCCGCTGGCATTTTTCACGGCCCAGGCAATTCACTACTGGCAAATCAATCAACTAGGGCACATGCTCTGGCTGTGTAATATCGGAAACCTAATGCTTGCGCTCGGACTGTTTTTCGAAGAGGCAATATTGATCCGGGTGGCGGTCGTCTGGATGGTCCCTGGCGTAGTCGTTTGGTTCTTTTATGTCGTACCTACCTGGGGAATGCTTCTCACCGGGCGATTCAGTTACGCGGAAGTGTTTGGAGTCCTTTCATCCACGCTCGCTCACCTGGGAGGGTTTGCTGTAGGGATAGCGGTGTTACGAAAAGTCGGGATGGACGGGTGGACGTGGCTTTATGCGTTCATTTGGTATTTCATCGTGCAATTACTTTCGCGACTCGTAACGCCGGCCGCAATGAACGTAAACCTCTCGCATGGGATTCAAGCCGGCTGGGAAGAAACCTTCAGTAGTTACTGGAGGTTCTGGTTCGTATTGACCACATTGGTTGGAGCCTGTCTTTGGATTCTCGGATTGTTCCTTAGAAGGCTATGGCCTGCGTCGCCAGCCGGGATTGAAGCGGGCGCCCATAACCCGCGTTCCGATTCCTTAATCCTTCCTTAGAGGTAAACCATCGTCGTTTTCGTTTCCATAGGTCAGCTTTTTCTGTAGGACGGGAGGGGACCTTCGAGCAGTATCATCCGTTATCGTGCCTGAAGGACTGAAGACGTAGCTGTCGCGGGTGCGAACCGCCAGGTTTGGTTGATTCACCCGGACCCTGATTTGACGGCGCTGCCCGGCCTGGGCAGGGATCTTCGGGTAATAGCCCAGACTGTATTGGCGACGTAACTCTTCGGCGATGTTGGCGAAAGCGGAGGCAAGATTTTGCGTTGAATCGGCTTCATAGCTTCGGGCGCCTGTCCTCTGGGCTAGCTCATGCAAGTAACGGTTCGCTAGATCGTATTCACGTCTGCTGGTTCCCACTCCGCCTCTGCCGGAGCCACGCCCGCCTCTGCCGAATACTCCGCCAAGGATCTGGCCCAGAATATCTCCGTTTGAATTCGGCCAGCGGCCACTGCCTGGCCATCCGCCACCGATGCCGCCCATGTCCGTGTAGGTGTCGTATTGCACCGGATAGATTAGTGCATCGAACTCCTCGGCGTCCCGAATGTTGCTCTCGTAAGAAGCATGTCTGCTGGTTGTGTCGACGCCGTCTGTGAAAAGAACAATCGCTTTGCGACCCGGGATGCGGTTTAGCCTTTGGTTCATCGCGAGATCAACTGCATCGTATAGTTTGGTGCCATTGCCAGGTCTCGTGCGCCGGATCGCATCGCGCAGGCGGTAGCGGTCGGTTGTAAAGTCGCTCAGTACTCTAACTTCATCGTCAAATGATACGACCATTACCTGATCGTCTGCCCGCAGTTGATTTACAAAAGTGATCGCGGCGTCTTGAATGTCCTCCAGCCGAAACCGCGTGGAACCGCTAGTGTCGAGCATTAGTACCACTGAGAAAGGCTTGTCGACCGAGGAGAAGAATGCGACGTTCTGTTCCACGCCGTCTTCCCAAAGTCGAAAGTCCTCTTTCCGCAGGTTCGGAATGTATCTGCCGTCTCGATCCATCACGCTGACCGGCAACGTGACCAGAGTGGTGTTAACACGTATCACATCGCCGGCTTCCACTTCTTCAGGCGCATTACTGGCAGCAACTGAAGGCCCTTCAACGCGAGGCGTGCCGGGAGTACGGTTAGCCCCTCCCAGCACTGGTGCACGGGAACCACTGGAAGAATTTGGCGTGGGCAATGGAGCGTTTTGTCCAACTCGCCGTTGACGCGTTTGCCCATTTAAGACAGCAGCGAATAATACGAATAGCGAAACGACGACCAGGCACCGGATAACTCTTTTCATTGCAAAACTCCTAAAGTATTAGGCCCCAAAATGGCCACGCAAACCACTTAGACGCTAAGACGGTTTATTGGATGCTTATAGCCCGGCTCACAGGCTAGAGGAGAGAGATTGAACAGACGAAAGATAGCGCTTCGGAGCGAATGTAGCAAGCCCTAAGGCCGGGCCGTTTTCAGACAGGAGCAACCTTGGGGCTTTCAATCGGGCGTCGCTGCGGGAGGTGAATTTATGAGATTATCTCTCGCTGCCAACCAACATCGTCCTATGCGCATTGTCCGACGTCTACATTACTGGTGGTCGCTTTTGGTCGCGGCAATGCTATTGGTCATCTTTGCTCCACCGGTGTTACTGGTAGCCTGGCTAACGCGAAATCATGATCTGGTCTACCCGTGGGCACTTTTTGGCGCGCGAAACTGGTTGCGTTTGAGTGGCTCCAAAGTCCATGTGACTGGCAGCGAGCATCTTGAGCCAAAACAAACTTATGTGTTTATTTCCAACCACAGATCCTATCTGGACACGGCCACGCTTTTTGCTTATGCCGGCCGCAGATTAGGGGTGCTGGCAAAGAAAGAGTTGCTCAATGTTCCCATATTAGGATATGGCATGGGTTTCGTGAATATCATGGCCATTGATCGTTCTAACCGCGAGCGGGCCCGGCAGACGGTTGAAGCGGCCATTACGAGAATTCGTTCAGGCAGATCCTTCGCCGTATTTGCCGAAGGCACTCGCGCGCGACCTGGCGAGTTTCTTCCCTTCAAAAAGGGCGCGTTCTATATGGCCGCGCAGGCAGGCGTGCCAATCGTACCCGTCGCGATCAAGAATACGGACCAATTAATGGGAAAAGGAACTGGCGAAGCGAGGGCAGGAACCATCGAAATGGTTATGCTCCCGCCCATTTCAACGGCTGGTTATGCGACGGACGAAGAGGTGAAGAAGTTGGTCAATTTTGTACATTCGCTGATTGGCGAGGAACTCGGCATTCCCTCAAAGCGGTCTCCTCAGAACAGCCTGAATAGTTAAGGTTTGCGCGGGCTGGTTGCCGGCGGTTTGGTTTCCTTTTTTTGAGCATCTGGATCGTCAATTTCCTTGATTGTCACCGTGGCACGCGCCGGCTCAAAGTCGGAATAACGAATTTTCATCCTGATGTGTAACGGGTCGCCGTTGTCGAAAATCAATTCCTCGTCGGCGTAGGAGTACGTGGGAAACCAGTAGCGGCCGTCAATCTGTTCCCGATAAGTTTCGACTATAGGAAACTTATTATTTTTGGTCTCCGGAACGCCTTTGCCCTTCGTCTTAACGATTTGCAGGTCCTGGTCTTCAACCCATATTCGTCCGGAAAAGAACCGCTCCTTAGTCTTCTTTGGATCTGGCTTCACTTTGGGTGAGACGTCAAAGACATATAGATCGAGTTCGTCAATCTTTTCCTTACCTACATATTTGAAATCGTATTGAGCGATCTTAGAAGGCTCCAGGGCGAACGGTTGAATTCCACCAAGGTCCTCAAGGTCCTCCTGGGAGACTGTTCCTGCGAATGACGGCATCGGAAAGTAACTGATTTTTTCGTAACGGTTCCCCTGGTCGTCGAAAGTGAAGTAGGACACGCGATGATACTCGCCCGTAATTTGGCCTCCCATGCCCAGACTCTGAAGTATCGCGTCGCGTTTGAATGAGTATTGATTTAGAGCTTTGCGAAACTGCGCCTCCTTTTCCGTGAAGCTCTTGATAATGCGGTCGACTTCCGCCTGGGACAGGGAACCGGAACTGTTGCCAGATCCCTGAGCACGAACAAGGGAGGCCGTCGATACGAAGAGTAGCAGGAAAGCCAGTGGCAATATTTGCCGTTTTGCCAGCCAAATTGCGATCATTTGTTTAATTCCTTAGTCGCAAGAACTCTTTAAATTGAAGGGCTTCCTTAATAAGAAAATACCGGCCCTCAGATGCCCCAAAAGGAGGTGTTGTTGCCAGCAGCTACCCCTTGAACCAGGCTATGCATTTACCTTCGAACTTCGCGATTTTCTTGTTGCAAAGTTCCATGCATCTGATGTAAGGTGCTCCCCGCAGAAACAGATAGCCTCAATTTTTTCCGAGACGCCGCTTGGATTGCATGCCGTTGAAAGCGTGGGAAACTCATTTAGAGTTACTTTGAACTGGGCGAATCGGTGGAACGCAAAACAGATTTTAAGGTCCTCACGTCGGTAACCGGCAGCGTCCGAAAATTCCCGTGAACCTCAAAGCGCGAAAGCGCAATCGCAACGCTAAGCGGCCGCGTTGCTACATGGGAGAGACGTAAGGTCAAGCTTTGGGAGGAGCCTGATCACAAGCTGTAACCGATGATGTGCGCGGCGGCTGCTACTCCTTCTGGGCGGAGTGGCGATTATCCGCCGCGCACACCCCAGCTTTCACGGAGGTTCCTCGCAATCAGGATGATATTCCTCCTTTGAAAGCTGCGCATTGTAACATTACTCTCAAGACACGCAGCGGTAATTTTGCTTTAGTGTGTTATACCGCGAATTCGACGGTGGGCAGATTTGGAATGATTCCTCGCTCGAACCCCTCTTTTAGAATACGTTGAACTGCTTCCCTACCGCGATCGGTGTAATCCAGAGTCAAATCATTAACCCACATCGTTACAAATCGATCGGCAAGCGCGGTATCCATGTCGCGGGCAAACTGCATAGCATATTCCAGCGCATCTTCCCGATTTGCCAGCGAGTAGCGAATGCTTTCTCTGAGGTAGTGTGAGACCTGGCGAATGATCTCCAGGCCCAGCTCACGGCGAATGGCATTACCACCCATTGGCAAGGGCAGGCCGGTCCTCTCGTGCCACCATTCTCCCAGATCCAGAATCTTGTGCAGCCCGATTGACTCGTAGAACAGTTGCCCTTCATGAATCAGCAATCCCGCATCGCAGTGTCCGGTCTGGACAGCCTCAATGATCTTGTCGAAAGGTACGACTTCATACTGAAAATCAGAGTTAAGAATCCGCAATGCCAGGAATGCGCTGGTTAATGTTCCGGGAACGGCGATTTTAAGGCTTGAAATGTTTGAGGTTTTAGCAGGCTCCCGAGAGACCAGGATTGGCCCGTATTTATCTCCGATCGAGGCGCCATGGGGCAGCAACACGTATTTGTCGGAAATATATGCATATGCGTGGAAGCTGATGGCAGTAACGTCGTAAGTTCCCCGGAAGGCTTCTTCGTTGAGCGTTTGTATGTCTTTGAGAACGTGAGTGAAGCTAAGATTACCGGTATCGAGCTTGTTGGTGGCCAGGCCGTAGAACATGAAAGCATCGTCCGAATCCGGGGAATGAGCGACTGTGATTGTGCGAGTTTCAGTTAGTGTAGACATATAAATGCTTAACGTGCGTGCAACTGGTTAGCAGGAGGAATTAGACGAGGCTTACATTACTTCGTTCGATAGGGTTATAGATGGTATCGCGCTCGACGGCCTCGAAACCGGCGTCTTCGATCAAGTTTACCAACTCGCTGCGAGACATCTTAACCTCATTGTTGGATTCAATCGAATAACTTTCCGAGAGTTCGCCGCCCTCAGTTATGGTGCCGTCAATGTCGTTAGCGCCGTAGTGCAGGGCAACTTGTGCGAGCCGTTTTCCCAGCATCACCCAATAAGCCTTCAGGTGATCGAAATTGTCCAGAAGCAGGCGCGAAACGGCCATCGTCTTCAAAGAATCCACTCCCGAAGGTCCAGGCAGGTGGGCTAGTTGTGTATTCTCCGGATAGAAAGCCAACGGAATGAGGCATTGAAAACCGTGTGATTTGTCCTGCTGCGCGCGTAAACGCAGCAGATGATCAACTCGATCTTCTATCGACTCGATATGCCCGTAGAGCATGGTGGCATTGGTTTTAAGTCCCGCCGCGTGAACTTTCCCCGACAATTCCAACCAGCGATCACCGTCACACTTATGGGCACAGATCATGGAGCGCGTCGGTTCACGAAAGATTTCCGCGCCTCCGCCGGGACAGGAATCAAGTCCAGCTTGGCTCAACTTTTCGATTACATCCTCGTCGCTCATCTTGTAGAAGTGTGCAAAGTGATCGAGCTCGACCATTGTAAAAGCTTTGAGATGAAGCTGGGGATACTGCTGTTTAAGCGAAGAGAGCAGATCAGTGAAATAACTAAAAGGGAGTTTTGTATTGAGTCCACCGGTAATATGAAGTTCAGTGGCGCCTTCCTTTACTGCCTCACCGGCAATACGCAGACTGTCTTCGATGCTATGCGTGTAGGCATCCGGCTGGCGCGGCGTGCGATAGAACCCGCAAAACTTGCAGTCAACGTAACAGACATTGGTGGGATTGAAGTGGCGGTTCACATTGAAGAACGTGGTGCGTCCGTGTTTCTGCCGGCGAACGCTATCAGCTAGCTTACCAAGCGCTGGCAGGTCATTAGTTGCAAACAGCCCCAAACCATCTTCGAAGGAAAGCCGTTCGCCGCTTTCAACCTTCGCCGCTACAGCCGCTAATATTCGGTCATGTGAAAAATTCATGAAAGAGTCCTTAGAAGAGTGGCGCCTGCAAACGTCACAAACAGAATTACACTTACGAAGGCGTTAGTCGTAAAAAAAGCCGCATTCAGTTTACTCAAATCGTCGGCACGTACCAGCCGGTGCTGGTAGATGAGCAAGACACCGGTTGCTATAACCCCTATTAGTGCGAATAGACCGAGATGCGTAATCCAGTATAAAGCAAGAAGGGCGGCAAAAGCGCTTGCATGGAACAGACGAGCGATGAGCAGCGAACGAGCGATGCCAAAGCGTCTGGGAATTGAATGGAGTCCTGCCTGGACGTCAAAGTTGTAATCCTGGCAGGCATACAGGACATCGAAGCCTGCAGTCCATAGCAGAACAACAAGCGAAAGTAAGAGTGGCACCGGGCTGTCCAAGGCGCCCCGAACTGCTATCCATGCCCCGGTCGGCGCGATTGCAAGACACCAGCCCAGCAGCAAATGGGACCACAAGGTCCAGCGTTTAGAAAACGAATAGAGCCACACACTGGCGAGGGCAACTGGCGCCAGCATCAGCGTAAGACGGTTAAGCATTGCCGCGGCCACGAAAAAAATGGTCGCTGAGATAATTGTAAACGCGCTGACAAATCCGACCGATAACAGACCGGCAGGCAGTGCTCGACTGGAAGTTCGAGGGTTCAGCGCGTCGTATTCTCTATCTGCAATTCGATTGAAAGCCATCGCTGTCGAACGCGCACCGATCATGGCAACCGTAATCCAAAGAATCTGTTTTGGAGATGGCAATCCATTCGCTGCCAGCACCGCACCGAGAAATGCAAACGGCAAGGCGAAAAGCGTGTGCTCAATCTTGATCATTTCGAGAGTGACGCGAATGTTGCGGAGGAGGGTTGGCATACATTGACCTAGTCTTCTCTGGCGCTTGCCAGCTCTATGGCTTTGCCAGATTGTTCTTTCAGCCCCCGCCATTGTGTAGCTTGCGAGTGGGGTACACCCAGGTGGTCAAGAATGCGAAATATTAGATGGTCGACTAAAACCTCAATCGTTTGCGGCCGATGATAAAAACCCGGACTCGCGGGAATGATGTGCGCACCTGCCCGCGACAAGCGCAGCATATTCTCCAGGTGAATCGCGTTGTAAGGTGTTTCGCGAGGCACCAGCACAAGCCTTCTGTTCTCTTTCAAAGTCACGTCTGCGGCACGATGAATAAGATTTGTTCCGGCTCCGGATGCGATTGCACCAAGCGTGCCCATCGAGCAGGGGACGATAACCATTCCCTCCTGCGGATGCGAACCAGAAGAAGGTCTGGCTGCCACGTTGTCGAGACGATGCAAGTGGATCAGACGAGAATCAGCCGGTAAGTCCAACCAATGATTAATTGTGCCTCGGTCCGCGTCGATCAGATTAACCCCAAGCTCGACGCGGGCAACGGTTGTTGCAGCCTCGGACATAATTAGATTTATCCGCTCGACGACGCCGCTTGCAGCCATATGCACGAGCGTACGTTGAGCATAAATCGAACCCGAAGCTCCGGTTATTGCTACGGTAAATTCCATCAGTTTGGTGGTTCTTCCCTGCTTGATCTTACTTGGCGGTCGGGCCGAGCGCAAGCGAGCGAATTTTGCGGTGCTCATGGAGTTTGAATGACGCGCAAGGCACAACTGCGGACCGATGAGGTCATCAGTACCACCATGCGGTAGCAGGTGGGTTGCGGTCGCATTTCACTGCGGTCGGATTTAACGAGCTAGTTTGGCGGGTCTGCACTTGATTGCATCGATCGAAAACCCACCTGCTACCGCATGGTGGTACTGACCTCATGGGTCGGAAACTGCCGTCATGGCTAAGGCAGAGTCAAACTGCATCAGTACTAATGGTGCGATTGACTTGTAGGGGCGACGACAAAAATCACCGGGAGCGACGGGTCTTTATCCCGCTGCTCCCGGTGCAAGACAGCGACTGCATTACACCTCTGGGGTCAGAAAAACAACGAGTAGAGTAACCGATTCGGCGAACCCGTTCCGGCATTAGTAACTACGTTGCTCGTTGCATTGTTAACAATGGCGTTACGAATCGTAGTTGAAGATGCGGACGGGTTGGCCTGTTTGTAGAGCGCAGCCACACCAGCGACGTGTGGGGAAGCCATTGATGTGCCGCTCAATGCTGCGGTGGCCGTATTTGAGGTGTACCACGCCGAAAGAATCGACGAGCCCGGCGCGAACAGATCCAGACAAGTCCCAATATTCGAGAAGGACGACCGCGCATCCGTGCTGGTTGTCGCCCCGGTCGTGATGGCGTTAACGGCGCGCGCCGGGGATGAGTTACAAGCATCCGTGTTGCTGTTCCCTGCCGCAACGGCGATGGTCACGTTTGCGTTGTGCAGGTTGTTGACGGCGGTATCGAGCGCGCTCGAAACTCCGCCGCCGAGACTCATGTTGGCCACTGCCGGCGCGATGTGATTCTGTCTTACCCAATCAACGCCCGCAATGACGCCCGAGGTCGAACCGGACCCCGAGCAGTCAAGCACACGAACGCCGCGCAGCAGTGCACTCTTTGCGACGCCATATGTCGAGCCCCCCACAGTGCCGGAGACGTGTGTCCTGTGGCCGTTGCAGTCCTGACCGTTGCCGCCAAAGACGTCAAAAACGTCAGAGGCGCGACCCCCAAACTGCGTGTGAGCGGTACGAATGCCTGTGTCAATGACATAGACGCGAACGCCCGAGCCAGTCCAATTATAGTTGTACGTCCCGCTCAATGGCCGGTTACGTTGATCGATTCGATCAAGGCCCCAGGGTGGATTTGTCTGCGTAGCATCAGCCGTCATCACTCCATCTTCTTCTACAAACGCTACTCTGAAGTCCAGGCTGAGGGCCTCGGCGTCGGCTTCTGACATCTCTACTGAGAAGCCATTGAGCGCATGTTTGTAAACGTTCTTAACTTTCCCGTGAAAACGCGATGCCAGATCATCAGCAACATAGGAGGCGATGGAGTAATCTCCTTTCTCGCCAACCACTGCATCATCGAGCACGACGATGTAGTGGTTTTCTATCTTGTTTGCGTTCTTACGTATTTTCCCCTTGTGTCCTTCGCTTCGTGTTGGAATAGAAGCAAAGAACAACAAGCAGAAAACTCCCACGGTAAGCAATGCACCAGTTTTCTTCATCTTTTCTCCTTTAGGCTGGTAGTAAGGTTAGGTGGAGGGTCAGCGCCGCCCGCCTCGGCGAAAGGATTGTGCGGGAAGATAAGGCCCTGATGGGTATGAACGGTACCAGGATAAAGAGCAGCAACGCGCACGCGAAACGCGCGCCGGCAGGCGATGACAACGGTGAACATACGAAACTGGCCCAAGTGAGGCATCAAATGCACACAGTTTGCAACGACCATGTTTTATGTATAACTGTCAGGAGGGAAGACGAAGTATACCATTATTGTTTTTGGCGCAAGAGAGAGGCCGATGCGGTCCTTACCCATGACCTCACGTGCAGTGAAGAACTTCAATCAACCGGTTGAAGGTCCAGTTTCCACAGCTGCATGTCGCCCGCGGGTGAGCGAACTATAGTCAGCCGTTCAGTTGCTGTTCCGTGTTCGTATTCCAACTTAAAGAGAAGCACGTGAGTTTTACCTATTGAAGAGTCTACCTGAGATTCATAAGCGATTTCAGTAATCCTGTTGAGTAGCCCAACTCGTTCGTGAAATGACGTCATCTGCGAAACAAACTCGTGCTTGCTACCAACTGTCTTAAAGCGCGGCGCGGACTCGTCGTAGATTGCCGCAAACTCGGATGAGATCAAGTGAGCGTGGATTTTGTCCGCTACAACTTTAGCTTCTGCTCTATCTTCCGCGCTCGTACAAGCGGTAAACGTAACGCTGACAAGAAAAGCCAAAATAGTAATATTTAGTCGCTTATAAGCAGCGCAAATTCCGGTCGGTTTGCGACACGTGACTCCGAGGTTAGTGTCTCGCCCGGCGCCTTGAGTGCTAGCGGTACAGTTTTCCCGTACGCCCGACTCCGGTTCACTCGTCCCGTTCCTCACAGGAAGAACGCCTTCAGAACTACAAAAAGGCAATAAGCACCCGCGATCAGAATAAACAAGCCAGTGAGCCTGGTGACTTTGACATAAGCTTCCTTTGCCATGTACTTCGCGAACAAATTAAGCTGCGCAACATCGGGATTCCGGGCATAGTACTCCAACGCCAAGCGTTGAATTCTTCTTGCTCTAAATAGGCCAAAGGCACCTATAGCAACAAACAAACAACCCGTAACCAAGCCAAGAACAAAAACCTCGGTTGAGATTTCCCGCTGCATCGGTACCAAGATTTCGTTAGACCCTAAGAAGCGCCGATTCGCGGCGTCATACCGCCTATCTGCGTTGTAGATCCACCGGCTCCTTGTTTCGCTGAACGGATTGGCCCTTCATCTTGGTCAGCAGACGGAAAATCTAGACAATTGATGTAAGAATACTCAACGGACATATGATTAGCTGGCTGTTTGACGGTTATTCGTCCTTCCGTGACGACGCCCCTGTTTGCCAAATTATGGTACTTTTTCCAACTCAGCCTTCCTAACGCTAGCGTAACTGCACAAAAGGACACGGTCGATATTATCAGTGCGATTACAGCTTCGCGCTCGGCTTCATCACTCGATTCGAGATCGCCAACCCATAACATCAAGTCGAAGACTAAGGTTCGCTCAGCATAATTGATGATGATGCTGTACATGTTTGCATCGTGGAATCCATTTGGTAAATTGATCTGAATCTCATCGAGATTGTTACTGACCATTAGCTCAACCTGCTCGATCTCTAAGCTAGACAAAATAAAGCAGCAACGACAATGAGGATTGCCGTTCCGCCCTCAGCAACTACCAAAGCGGCATCCTGCGGTGGCAGCCCGAATATCGGAAGTGGTCAAAGACGGCCAACTACTTTCTACTGGCGCGGGGCCTTCTGGTATATCAATTTCAAACACTGTCGTCGTCACTTGTTCTCCGATAGTATTACTGCCCTGCCATCTTTAATCGTAAAACGTATTGAGCCGCCGTTGGCGTTGAATGCTGGACCACCAGCCTCGTAAACCTTTCCCTCAGTCAATGATGGCGGTGTGCCGGCGCTGGGTATGGTTTGCCTAAAGCCTTGTGGTACTACGCCGTAGGTGATGGCCGGAAGTTTCGAAATTAGGTTTTCATTGATCGGACGAATCTCCCACATTTTTGGGTCGTTGATAGAAGGCTTACCCGGAACAGGCTCGAAGACCGTGAAGAAGATCAACCGGCCACTGCCTGACAATTTGAACGTGGGTGGATTCGCGCCGTCCATCGTCAGCATCATGTCTCTTTCGCAGCCCGCAAGACTGACGATCATCAAGACGCTTATTAGGGCCATTGCAATTGAAGCGGTTTGTTGACTAAAGATTAATCTCATATATCTCCATTTGACGATACGCTGGAATGCCGTCTCTTAATGTACTTCGTCACTCGAATGCGTGTTAAAGGCGCTCAAGGCAACCAAGAGCTTGCATAATCGATGAGGTGGCTAAGTGAACTGGGTTTAGATGCCTCATAATGCGCTTCCACAAAGGAGGGAGGGCAGGTGTTCGGAGGCATTTGAAAGGCACGCATGTTAAAGAGAAGACCCGGTGGATATCCAATGGTTACATGATACCAATGCTCTCCTATCTTGCCTTCGAAGTCGGTGCCACCCCAGTGTCCTGGGTTGAAGAAACGATGAAAACCCATATCGCCAAGTCCCCTTAATGCATCATCGTATGATTTGCCACCAGGAAAAATCTTCCATCCGGGGCCTACACCCGATCCGGTTCCACTAGCGATTTTCTTCAGAGCGTCCTCATAAACATCATCCGGCGGTTGCCAAGGAACAGGTGGGGGACTGGCTGGAGTTTTAGGCACATCACCAGGCCAGAAGTTTCGATCTTGCCGTACCTGAGTACCCTCAGGATCAACTCTTGTTATTGGCATATTGCCAACGTACGAGTACAGGTTAATGCCGCCACTATAGTTAATGGGATCGCGCGTCAAAAAACGACCGGCTGCAGGATCGTAATAGCGATTCGTGAGCAATTGCAGGCCCGTCTCGTTGTCGGTGTAGTAACCGAACTGCGCTTTGTAGCCGAACGGATCGGTGAGAGTGCCACTAACAACACTTCCATGCGCAGCGAATAGATAATTCGACACCACAGTGCCGCTTACATTGCTTCGCTGGGAGACATTTCCTTCTGAATCAAAGCTGTAGAAGATGCTGGTGCTTCCTTCACGACGCGAAACAAGGCCGGCGGCGCCGAAACTGTTTGTCGCAGTCACCGAGCCGCTTGAGTCCATCTCGATGACTGGAACGATGCCATCATAGATAAAGTAAGTTCGGCCACTTGAGTTTTGTTTCCAGGCACGCAACCCATCGCCGCTGTAACCGGCTGTCAGGGTGCTGCCGTAGGCAGACATTCGATTTTCAGGATCGAACGTGAGCGTCGTGCCGCCGTAGTTTGTCGGGTTGCCGTTGCCGTCATGCGAGAAGCCTGTACCGGTTTGCTGATTGTTTGCGTTGTAAGCCTTGGGGACACTTTTGAAGCTCGTCGGATTCCCGGCGGAGTCGTAGCCGAAGTTGTCGGTGAAACCACCGTTGCGCGTGGAAGTCTCCTGCGTGATTTGGTTTTTAGTGTCGTAGGAGTAACCGGTGATTCCGTTGAGCGAGGTGGCGCCAGGAATACTTGCTGAAACTGAAGTGCGATTGCCAACACCGTCGTAGGCGATGCTGCTGAAATCGGAAATCGTGGTGCTACCGATTTGATTCAGTAATTCCGTTACTTGGCCCAGTGCGTTGTGGGTGTAGGTCGCTGTCGCGCCGTTGCCGAGGGTCTGCGTTGAGAGCCAGTTGTTGTTTTGATAAGACCAGCTTGTTGTTTCGCTGAACGGATTAGTCATGCTCGACGGCCGTCCGGCGGCGTCAAAGCTATAACTGAAACTGCCTGCCGGAGTTGTCATTGTCTGGCGACTGCCGTTTGGATAGTACTGATAAGAAATGGTCTTCGTCGAAAGACCCGTATAGGTGGTGCTGGCGCTCAACAACTCAGGAATCGTTCAGCGCTACAGGTGCAGAATTTGTTGGGGGCGCGGCAGCGACTCGTAAGTGCATGTG
>DASXSC010000186.1:0-16547 GCA_036506215.1 Pyrinomonadaceae bacterium
CCGCCAGTGCGAACGTTCGGTAGCATGAGGTCAGTACTACCACGCGTAGCGGGTGAGTCTCCCTCGGGTTTTCAATTTGCAGGTAAGGTCTTTGACCTCCGATGCGCGGCAAGTCTCCGACTTGCCGGCGACCTTTCTAAAATTCTTTAAGGTCTCCGACCTTTTAGACTCCGGTCAAAGACCGGAAAACTGGGGTACTGTCTTCGGTAAGTCGAAGACTTACCGCGCATCGGAGGTCAAAGACTTGTCGCCGCTTCACCCAACCCTTTCTGAGCAAGTTCGGTGCGCGGACCGATCTGTCCCGAAGGACACCCACCCGCTACCGAGCCTCTTTGAAAACAGTCTCGGTAGCGACCTTGATACACATCTGAAGTCGAGCCCCAATCCATTTTGAAAAATCCACGTTCCTCTCGCTACCTGCGATTGCTTCTGGTCACAGTCGCCATAGCCACCTGTCTGTTTGTTATTAAGTCAGCGGCGACCTACGGTGTTTCGCAGTTGTTAGTGACCTACTCGCTCACCACGGGTAATGTTGCGGCTGCAAAAAAAGCCGTTCAACTCACGCCCAAAGACGCAGAAGCACATTTTGCCTGCGCGGCGGTGCTGAGCTTGTCAGGTACACCTGAGCAATCAGTAGTCGAGCTCGAGCGCGCGGTGGCTCTTAGGCCCAGCGATTATGGGCTTTGGTCTGAGCTGGGTCTGTTGCGGGACCAGCTGGGCAATGACACTGGTGCGCTAGCTGCCTTTGACGAAGCAGTTAGACGCGCTCCGTTCTATTCGCAGCCGCGCTGGAGCCGCGGGAATGTGCTTTTGAGAAAGGGTGAATACGAGGCTGCGTTCAACGATCTGAACTTCGCGGCGCAAAGTAATCCAGAACTGATTCCCAATCTCATCGATCTCGCCTGGGGAGTCTCCAGAGGTGATGTGAAGTTAACTGAGCAATTGACTCGAATCAACGGCGACAAAATGCGAATTGCCTTCGCTCGGTTTCTGGCCCGGCACGGAAAGGCGTCAGAAGCTCTCGAGCAGTTTAATGACGCAGGCAACGTTCCTGAGGCCATTAGGCGCGAGCTGGTTGAACAGTTGCTGACTAAGAATGCCTTCAAGGAAGCTTTCGCCATCTGGAAAGTCACAAGCGGAGTTGAACCCGGCAGAGAAGCGGCAGGCCCTTCAATCGATGATGGTGGCTTTGAGGGATCGCTGGCATTTGATCAGGGTGGTTTTGGTTGGCGCGTGCCGCGCGAACTGCAAGCGATCTCTATCTCGCTGGATTCAAGCCGACCGCATAGTGGCTCGAAGAATTTGCGAATTGAGTTCAATGGTAATTCGAATCCAGGAACGGCATTGGTGTCTCAGGTGCTCCTGGTTGAGCCGTCCACACATTACCAGCTCAACTTCACCGCTCGCTCGCAGGACATTGTCACCGGAGGACTACCAATTCTCAGTATTAGCGATGCTGTTGGAGAGCAGAAACGTTTGGGACAATCGCGCCAGCTGGCCAGCGGTACCAGTGATTGGCAGTTCTTTAACATTGAATTTACGACGACGCCGACCACGGCCGCGGTGGTGTTGAGTCTACGCAGAGAGAACTGTACGACGTCGCCGTGTCCGATCTTCGGCTCAATTTCGCTGGATAGCTTCTCGCTGGAGCAGTTGAAATGATCACGGCATACGTGTCAAGGAGCCTGCGGGAGCAGGCGGCAGCATAAAGCCCAGGGTGGAGCGCAGCGGAACCCTGGGTAATAGAAGCAAGAATCTTCAAGCCCGTGAAACGGGCGATAGAGGTTCGAGCGTGGTCTTCTGCCGCCCGCTTCGCGGGATGTCGGGAAAAGGGAATTCCTCGGTGCAACCTCTGTGTTCTCTGTGGGTCGGTGGTGAAAATTCCAATGAAAGGCACTTACCACAGAGAACACAGAGGCTGCACAGAGACAGAAACAACATGACAGGATCAAAGTTACCAAGGCTCAAGTTTACCTCGACTTGAATGAAGAAGGTGGACCGCCTTGGATGGGCGGTGGGCTTCTCACTAAAGTCTTACGGAGTGCGAATCGGCATTCGCTCTAACGACCCCATTGCGCTTGATAGAGTTTGCCGTCACTTGCCGAGCGAGTGGGAGAGTGTGTCTTCATCAGTCGTTGATCGGGTCTACTCCATCCTGGTCGGCGGCCAGGGACCACCACGAAATATTCGGCGCCTTAATCTGCTTTATGGAGATCATGTGCAGCTTGCCCGCTCGCTTGACCTCGATACGGTGTTTGAAACATTTGAGTCTGACCTCAGACTTTTTGTGGCTGAGCTGGCCAAGCATCGCGTTTTTGTTCACGCCGGTGTGGTTGGCTGGAAAGGGAAAGCCATCGTCATACCCGGGCGAAGCTATAGCGGCAAATCGACGCTGGTTGCTGAGCTTGTTCGTGCCGGGGCAACCTACTACTCCGATGAGTATGCCGTTTTGGATTCGCGCGGCCGAGTGCATCCCTTCTCAAAGCCGCTTGAGCTCCGCGAGGAAGGGGAGTTTAGACAAACAAAGATCACGGCTGCCGAACTTGGCGGCCACGCGGGAACCAAACCCATCCCGGTGGGGCTGGTTTTGATGACGCGATTTAAGAATGGCGCGCGGTGGCGGCCGCGAAAACTAACGGCCGGAAAAGGAGTGTTGGAGATGTTATTCAACACTGTCTCAGCACGCCGCAGTCCCGCAAAAGCTCTCGCCACTCTACAGCGTGTCGCGGCGCAAGCCGATGTGTTGAAGGGAGTCAGGGGAGACGCGAGGAAGGTTGCCACTGCTGTGCTGTCACGAGTAGAAGGGGATCAGAAACGGGCGCGATAGCTTTCGTCCTGGTAGTAGTATGAAATCAAGAGAAGCTGCGCGAAAAGGTAGGTTAGTGGCTGAAGTGCTTGCCGGAGCGTGGCGCGCGTCAGCCTTCCCAAGTCTGCAAATCTCCGAGGCTGAGCTGGATGAAGTAACTCCGCTGCTTTACGACTCCGGAACGGCGGCGCTCGGCTGGCGTCGCATAAGTAAGACGCCGCTGCGAGACTGCTCTTCCGCGGAAGCCCTTCACCAGGCTTATCGTCTTCAATCCCTGCAATCGGAAATTCACGAACAGAAGATCGAAAAACTCTTCTCGTTGCTGCGTCAAGCCCAGGTCGACGCATTTCTCGCGAAGGGTTGGGCTACAGCCTGCAGGTATAGCGAGAAGGCGCTCAGGCCCTACGGCGACATCGATATTTGTGTGCCTCCACAACACTTCAAGCTGGCAGAAGAGGTTCTGAGTTCCCCCGAAGCAAACGATTGCTGGGTCGATCTCCACCAACACTTCTCTGAGCTTGATGAAAGGACAATTGACCAACTATTTGCTCGCTCGCAAACAGTCAAGCTGGGGCAAGAGCAGATTCGGTTACTCGGTCTGGAAGACCAGCTTGCGCTTTCAAGCATTCATCTTCTGAAACACGGTGCGTGGCGCCCTCTATGGCTTTGCGATATTGGCGTAGCGATTGAAGCTCTTCCGGCGAGATTTGATTGGGAAGTTTGCCTGGGAAAGAATTCCACCAGGGCGCAATGGATCAAATGCGCGATTGGTTTGGCGAAACGTTTACTGCGCGTTGATACCGGGAAACTGCCGGCGGATATGGAGACGCCGCTGCCGGCATGGCTGATCGAAAACGTGATCAAGCAATGGGCAAATCCTTTTGCGATCTACCAGCCCCCGATGAGTCACCCGGTACCCATGGCCGATCTTCTGCGCCACCCGGGAGGATTGCTGGAGGGACTGCGTCAACGTTGGCCGAATCCGATAATTGCGACCGTGAGCGTCAATGGAGAATTCAATAATCTGCCGCGCCTGCCGTACCAAATGGCGAACTGTCTATCGCGCATTGGCCGGTTGTTATTAAACTCAGCCAGTTGATTGCGGCAACCTGGATAATAGTTTTTGCAAGGTGAGCTGAAGTGATGCAGTTTAGAGTTCAACCGGCTTTGGACAAAAAGTCCGCGAGAGCGGACGAATGAGTGTAGCCCAGCGATTCATCGCTGGGAGCAAGCAGGCTGAGAAGGTGCAGTCCGTGAAGCGGACGACTGAAATTGCAACAAAAGCTTCATTGCAGTATTGCCACTAAGGATCAGCCGTCCGTTTCACGGACTTGGGTATTGTTTCGTCCTTGTCCCAGCAGTGAACTGCTGGGCTATTGTCATCCGTCCGCTACGCGGACTGGCCTGAGCATCGACTTTTTGTGCAAAGCCAGTTCAAGCTTTAGCTTGCGTGGCAGCAGCAGCCTAAACGCTACCACCCCACGGGGGTTGCCCGCGCGGGGACCCCGGGGCTGAACTTTGAACTTCAGCCTTCTAAACGGACAGGGCAAGTGAGCGACACTCCTCTTATTCTGAGTTTAGAGACCGCCACGCTGGGCGGTAGTGTCTTTCTCGGGCGCGGAAACTTACAGTTGGCCGCGCGCCAGGGCGATCCTCAGGTTTCGCAGTCGTCCAGTCTGCTCAGTGACATAAATGATACTCTTCTGGACGCCGGTGTTTCGCTTCAAGAGGTGGAGCTGTTTGCCTGTGCCTCGGGGCCAGGCAGCTTTACCGGACTAAGAATTGGTATCGCCACTTTGAAAGCCCTGGCTGCCTCACTGAAGCGGCCGTGTGTCGGCATTCCGACGCTGCAAGCCATTGCTCACGCTGCCGGTCCGTCGAAGGCGACCGTTGCACTCTTGCCCGCAGGTCGTGGTGAAGTATTCGCGCAGATGTTTTCCGTTTCAGAAGACGAAACTGTTACCGAACTCGACGCGGCTGCTCATCTGTCTCCGCAAAAGCTGATCGAGAAATATGCTGCGATAGTTTTTGTCAGGTGGGCCGGCAGCGGTGCGCAGGCGCAGCGTGAGTTTCTCAAGAGCTATGCCCAACAACAAGGCATCGGTTTCGCAGAGGATGCCGACGAATCAAACTCTCTGCGCGACGCTGGCGCCGGTAAGATCTGGCAGCTCGCCGCGAGAGAGACAAATCTTGCAAAGCATGTGGCGGCCCTGGCGCTAAGAGTTTTTCAAACCGGCAAGATACAATCCCCGTATTCTCTCAGCGCTATTTACGTAAGACCCTCGGACGCGGAACTGAAGGAGCAATGTCGATAACGCAGCGGGCTATTACGGCGGCAGACCAGGGCGTCTCGATCACCCGGATGACTGAACACGACCTGCTGGAAGTCGTGGAGATCGAAGAGAGCACCGGACTAAGCCGCTGGGGCTGGGCCGCGTATTATTCCGAGCTTCAGGGCGCTAATAGAGATCTGATGCTGGTGGCGCGAGTCGCTGACTCGCCGCACCGGGTTACCCACCGGCTGGCCGGATATATCGTCGGCCGAATGGGCGCCGACGAGCTTCACATCAACAATGTGGCGGTTCGCGATCATTACCGGAGGCGCGGAATTGGCCGGGCGTTATTGAACTGCATTCTCGAGGCAGGGAAGGGCTCCGGAGTTCCCCTTGCCTTTCTGGAGTTGCGTGCTGGAAATACGGCGGCGCTTGCACTTTATGAAAAGTGTGGCTTCCACGTGACTTCCCGGCGCAGCAAATACTACTCGGAACCGGTGGAAGACGCGCTGGTTATGACGATTCAACTTGTGCGAAGCGCTTGAACTGGGTCAGTTTCGTTTGAAGTGTCCGATAAACTTTAGTTTGTCGTGACGCAGCGACAAGCTAATAAAGCTTATCGGACATCAAACCGTCCCACTACCGAAGCGCTTGATCCCTTGCGCTAATTGGGCTACCATTTTTTCGTGTCCGAGACATTCCAACGAGGTTTTCCAAGACCTCCTCAAACCAATCTTGCCAGCCCCATCGTCTGAAAGGAGAGATGCACTAAAATGGACATTACAACTGCGGATAGGCTTAAGGAAGAGCTGATGAATCGAGACCCTGAATTTCGGGAATTAGCCCGCGAACACACTCGATACGAAGAGCGATTAAGTGAACTTACAGCCCTTGCTTATCCGAGCGACGAAGAGCAACTGGAAGAGGTTACGCTCAAGAAAAAGAAGTTAGCTCTCAAGGATCAAATGTACTCGCTAATTATGCAGCACCAGAAGACTCAAGGCATGAGTCATTAGAATTTAGCGGGAGAAGGTTTCTCCTGATCAGTTTGCGTTGGAGGGGACGTGGAAATGTCACACGTCCCCTTTCTTACAACACAGGTTCTTAATTGACGATAGTCAGACGACGAAGAGTCGGACGATCTCGGCCACGCAACAGCGGGCAATAAAAAGTGAGAATAGCTCGCGAAGGAATCTTTTACGTTTTGGTACCGGCAGCCCTGGTGGTGGTTGCGTTGTTGTTGGGTTTCTGGCCGCTGGCGCTCCTGTTGGGAATCCTGGCAGCTTTTATGGCCTTTTTCTTTCGCGATCCCGAGAGGCAGCCACCATCTGATCCTAATGTGATTGTTGCTCCAGCCGATGGGCGCGTCACGCGCGTCAGACAGGTGGCGGAAAAGAGCAACGAAGTTTCGGCAAACGTGGTTAGTATTTTCCTGTCGCCGCTTGACGTGCATATCAACCGCGCGCCGATTGCCGGTGAGATCACCAACGTGGCATACACGCGGGGAAAATTTTTGATGGCCACGAACGAAAACGCTAGTTTGGTTAACGAGCAAAACGCGCTGACGATTAAGGGCGAGAGAGTTACCATTGTGTGTAAGCAGATAGCGGGCATTCTGGCGAGACGAATTGTTTGCTGGAAGCAACCCGGCGAACGACTGGCGCTGGGAGAGCGCTTCGGCTTGATAAAGTTTAGCTCACGAACGGATGTCCTGTTGCCGGCAGACGTGGAGGTTGTGATTGCCGAGGGCGCCCGAGTCAAGGGTGGGACCACAATCATTGGGAGGATACGATGACGGTCGCGGCCCGTCAGCAAGTTGCGATGGAGACAAGAAACCCAGAACGGCGCGGACTGCGGAAAGGCGTTTACCTAATACCTTCCGCTTTCACTGCTGCCAACATCGGCATGGGATTCTACGCCGTGATGGCCGCGGTTCGTGGCTTCCAGTTTGTCGGCAATGGCACCCCTGGCGATCTTGTCCAAGCATCCATGTATCTCGATAACGCCGCCAAGGCGATAGGCTGGGCAGTCCTTTTTGACATGCTTGACGGCCGGATCGCACGCATGACCAGGACCACCACCGAGATCGGCATACAACTGGATTCCATTGCTGACGTCGTGACCTTCGGTCTTGCACCGGCGGTGCTGGCTTATGTCTGGGGCTACGGCGCCACTCTTGAAGAGGGAGGCGGGTTGCATAGCCTGGCGTGGTTTCTCTCGTTCATGTACTTGATGTGCGGCGCTTTTCGTCTCGCTCGTTTTAACGTTCAGGCCTCGCGCCCGCGGCCGCTGGCGGAAGGCACCATCAAAACGGATAAGAAGAGTTTTGTAGGGCTGCCAATCCCGGTTGCCGGTGGCTTGATTGCGGCAATTATCCACTTCGCACCCGTTCCACTGGTGAGATATGGAGCTGAGCGGTCGCAGATCTATTCCGTTCTGCTGATGGCCCTGGTTGGATTCTTGAGTGTTTTAATGGTTAGCACGCTCAGGTTCCCGAGTTTTAAGACGGTGGGAACTCGCAGCCGCAGCATGCGCACAATTATCCTGTCTGTAGCTGTCGGCATGCTGATTTTTATCTTTTCTCGCTATGTCCTGCTGGGCATTGTTATCGGATACATTCTCTACGGATTGCTCTCTCGCGTAATCGGAATGTTTCGCAGGCGCTCTGATCTCAGCGAAGCGCGCGTGCAGGTAAACCAACCGTAGACGTCACCCGTCCGGTTCGTATTGCGACATGGCTTTGTACAAAAGTCCGCGAGAGCGGACGAATGATAGTAGCCCAGCGATTCATCGCTGGGGAGCAGCAGGCTTAGAAGGTGCAGTCCGTGAAGCGGACGACTGAAATTGCAACAAAAGCTACATTTCAGCATTGCCACTAAGGATCAGCCGTCCGTTTCACGGACTTGGGTATCGTT
Source organism: Pyrinomonadaceae bacterium (assembly GCA_036506215.1). Classification (GTDB taxonomy): domain Bacteria; phylum Acidobacteriota; class Blastocatellia; order Pyrinomonadales; family Pyrinomonadaceae; genus PSRF01. Next base: position 7,995 of record DASXSC010000186.1, read on the forward strand.
TCGTCCTTTTGAGCAAGTACTCACCGCAGAGACACGGAGGGCACAAAGGGGGCACAGACACTTTTCGCAACTCCGCTTGTTATTTCTTCGGCGGCAAGGCTTCACGCGGTTGCGCGAAGGCGAGTAGCCCGTGCTCCGTGGTGAGCAGGACGATCTCCCCAACCGCAATCGGGGAAGCCGAAGTCGTAATGTCCTCCCCTACCGGAAGCAAGTTCACCTGGCGTCCGTCGCGAAGCTCGAGCACGACCGCTGTTAAGCTTGAAAGCGGCATAAACAGCGCGGCACTATGCGTGATGAGGGGTTGCGAAGAGATTCTGCCCGGAAGCCGCGTTTTCCATAAGCGAGCTCCGGTGAGAGAAAACTTGTAAACAAAATTATCCAGCGAGGCGACTAACAACTCCTCACCCACACGAACCACTGCCTGCACACCTGCGCCGGTACGCTTGCGCCACACCAGGCGACCACTCTTAGCGTCAACTGCATACACATAACCGTCGTCGGAACCGAAATATACCAAGTCGTTTCCATTGGCCACCGGACCTCGCACCGCTCCCTTCGATCGATAATGCCAGAGCAGTTTCCCGGTACTCTCGTCAAAGGCGAGCACATTTCCATCTTCGCTGCCGATGTATACGTGCGAACCCGCGACAACCGGCTGCGAGTTAAACGATGCGCCGTAATCATAAGTCCAGCGCACTTCGCCATTCCTGCCGTCGAATGAATATATCTTTCCGTCGCTGCCGCCTGCGAATAGTTTGCCGTCGCTCAATGTCAGAGCTCCTTGCAGAGGCATCGCCAGAGTACGCATCCATTGTGTTACGCCGCCTTCGCGACCAAGTGCCCGCAGGGCGCCGGTAGCGCGGCGTGTGCCGCTTTCCGCTTTGCCCGTCTCCGATGCAACATAAACGGCGCGTCGATCGGCAATCGGAGAAGCCGAAAGCTCACCACCCATTTCCGATCGCCAGTTAAGCTGTCCGGTAGCCGCTATCAGGGACACAATTGTGCCACCCGACAGTGGCAGATAGACGTGCCCGTCATCTGAGGCTGGGGTCAGGTTTAGGGTCAGGTTCGACTCGTGACGCCAACTGACCGTCAGAGGTTGGGAGAGATCGGGGGTATTCCGCGAGGTTGAATCAACCGGCGCACTATGGTTCGTTTGCGCTGAGCCGGCCATGATTTTGGTTATCAGAATAACGGCCAACAAGGCAAAGGCCGCCATGCGGCTCCAGTTTGTAATGCGTATCAACATTTGCTTCAAATTGTCCGATAAACTTTAGTTTGTCGTGACTCGGCGACAGGCTAAAGCCTATCGGACAGTCTTCAAATTGTCCGATAAACTTTAGTTTGTCGTGACTCGGCGACAGGCTAAAGCCTATCGGACATTTACTCAATTTGTCCGATAAACTTTAGTTTGTCGTGACTGCGCGACAGGCTAAAGCCTATCGGACATTTACCCAAGCGCCTCCGGTTCTTGAGTTATTCATAACGAAACGTATAATCCACAGTTCCATCATTTTCCGCTGGATTGTTTGACGCATTTAAAGTGACCAGAGGTTCTTCTTTTTTGATATCGGAAATTCAACACGAAACGGTCATCATACTTGACTTCGGATCGCAATACACTCAGCTAATAGCTCGCCGCGTTCGTGAAGCGGGTGTTTATTGCGAGATTTTGCCTTTCAATACACCCATCGAAAGGATTCTCGCTCGTCAGCCAAAAGGCCTGATTTTATCTGGCAGTCCATCCTCAGTCTATCAGGAGGGCGCGCCGCGGCCTGACTCGAAGCTCCTGCAGTCGCTCAAATCCCCGCTGCTCGGCATCTGCTATGGCTTGCAGATTCTTGCGTTCGACATGGGAGGAGAGGTTAAAGCGTCTCCCAACCGAGAATTTGGCTACGCGCGGTTGAAAGTCGTGGATGAGACGAGTCTGTTGTTCAAAGAATTGCCAGCGGAAATGGACGTTTGGATGAGCCATGGCGACCAGATGACTTCTGTGCCCGTCGGGTTTCGACTGACAGCCCTCACCGACGACGCGCTCAACGCCATTGAAGATACCGATCGGGAAATATACGGCGTGCAGTTTCACCCCGAGGTCGCACACACGCCACTCGGTGCGCAGGTAATCCGCAACTTTCTGTTTTCAATTTGTAAATGCCGCGGTGATTGGTCGCCCAAAGCTGTTATCGAAGAACAAATCGGCCGCATTCGGGAGGAAGTTGGAGCGACGGGTCGAGTTGTTTGTGGGCTGTCCGGTGGGGTGGACTCCACCGTCGCCGCGGCCCTCGTTCATCAGGCGATAGGGGAACGCCAAACGTGTATTTTCGTGGATAACGGGCTTTTACGGGACGGCGAATTTGAGTTGACTCTTGCGCTGTTGCGGCAGCAAATGAAACTAAACACTACCGGTGTGCGCGCCGGCGAGAAATTTCTGAACGCCCTGGAAGACGTTACCGACCCGGAAGAGAAACGGAAAGCGATTGGCAAAGTCTTTATCGACGTTTTTGAGGCTGAAGCCAAACGAGTAGGTGACGTGGCGTTTCTGGTCCAGGGTACGTTGTATCCCGATGTTATTGAATCGGTGTCGGTTCGCGGGCCTTCTGCGGTTATCAAGAGCCACCATAATGTTGGCGGATTACCCGAGAAGATGAACTTGAAATTGATCGAACCGCTAAGGGAATTGTTCAAAGATGAGGTGAGGCTAATTGGCAGGGAATTGGGCGTGCCCGATGAGATCCTTACCAGACATCCATTTCCGGGCCCGGGCCTGGCGGTGCGGATAATAGGGGAGGTAACCGAAGAACGCGTGCGGCTGCTTCAGGCAGCCGATCGAATTCTCAATGAAGAACTTCGGGCGGCGAACCTCTACCATTCGGTGTGGCAAGCTTTTCCGGTCTTGTTACCCGTTTCCACCGTGGGTGTAATGGGCGACGAACGCACTTATGAAAAAGTTGTAGCTATCAGGGCAGTAACTAGCGTCGATGGCATGACGGCTGACTGGGCAAGACTGCCACACGACTTACTGGCGCGCGTCTCCTCGCGAATTATTTCGGAGATTCGCGGGGTTAATCGAGTCGTCTACGACATAAGTTCAAAACCTCCCAGCACGATTGAGTGGGAGTAGCGCCCTTCGATTGAAGCACTAGTTTTAAAGTATTTTCTTTGAAACGACTGCGAAGTTTTTGAGTCGAATTGGTTTACTGGCATCTTCGCGTTTCCGACGGCGAAATGCGCTGGGCAGCGATCCGCGCGAGCATGCTATAGTGGCACTCGTCGAATTAATCACAACTTATTCCTGTTCTGCCTGTTGCCAGCCTGTTGCCAGCCTGTTGCCAGCCTGTTGCCAGCCTGTTGCCAAATAGGCAGCCAGTCTTTTCCATCACCGTTATGCCGGACCAAAGATTTGTCCATCTGCACCTGCACACCGATTACAGCCTCCTCGACGGCGCAATTCAGATTAAGCCACTGGCCAGGCGAACCGAAGAGCTTGGCATGACGGCGTGTGCCATGACCGATCATGGCAACATGTTTGGCGCCATCTCTTTTTATAACGCGATGAAAAGCTGCGGCGTGAATCCGATAATCGGTTGTGAGACCTACATCACGCGTGGTAGCCGAAAAGATCGAGCGGCTTCAGCGCCTGGAGAGAAGGCAAACTATCACCTAATCCTTCTCGCAAAAGATTTGGACGGCTATCGCAACCTCGTCCGTTTGACCTCGAAGGCTTATACCGAAGGCTTCTACTACAAACCTCGAATCGATAAAGAGTTGTTGGCGGAACACTCAAAAGGGCTTATTGCGCTTTCAGCCTGTATGTCGGGTGTACCCTCCGCGATGTTGGCCCGTGAAAACTGTGATGATGCCGCCGCCGCCGCTGTTGAGTTCGAGGAGATCATGGGGAAGGGGAATTATTTCCTCGAGATTCAGGAGCATGGACTCGAGGCGCAACAAAGAATTCGTAAGCCGCTGGTCGAGCTTTCGCGCCGAACCGGCGTCCCTCTGGTTGCCACGAACGATGCGCATTATCTAACTCCGGACGACGCTCGCGCACACGATGTGCTGCTTTGTATTGGCTCGGGGAAGACAATTACCGACACGAATCGTCTCCGTTACGCCAGCCCGAATTTTTATGTCCGTTCTCCGGAAGAGATGTGGCGGATATTCGGGAGCGAATTGCCTGACGTTCTTTTGCGTACGGTTGAGATTGCCGAAAGATGCGAGCTGAAACTGCCCGAGAATATCAACCACCTTCCAAACTATCCCATTCCCGCCGGAGCAGCGGCTTCGGCGGACGATTACTTTGAAAAGGTTGTTAGGGAAGGGTTTGAACGCCGGCGCCAACGAGTCTGGGAGCGCCAACAGTCTCGAGGTGAGTTGAAGCACGCCCTGTCTGATTATCAGACCCGCCTGGCCAGCGAGATGGCGATGATCAAGCAGATGGGTTTTGCAGGTTACTTTCTCATCGTCTGGGACTTCGTCCGTTACGCCAAAGAACACACGATTCCAGTCGGTCCCGGCCGCGGCTCCTCAGCCGGTTCCCTGGTCGCCTACTGCCTCGAAATAACTGATGTAGATCCTTTACAGTATGACCTCATCTTCGAGCGATTCCTTAACCCCGGAAGGATCTCTCTGCCAGACATCGACATCGATTTTTGCGTCAGAGGCCGCGGGGACGTTATCAATCACGTCGCCGATCTGTATGGCCGCGACTCCGTTTGCCAGATCATCACCTTCGGCACTCTTGCTTCGCGAGCAGCGATCAAAGACGTCGGTCGCGCCCTGGAGATGCCCTACGCGGAAGTCGAACGAATCGCCAAAATGATCCCGCCGCCTGTCCGCGGCAGAAACGTGAGCCTCACTCAAGCGCTGGAACAGGTCCCGGAGCTGAGGAAAGAGATTGAAACCAATCCGAATGTTAAAGAACTAATAGAGATTGCCCAACGCCTCGAAGGCTGTGCCCGCCACTCCTCCGTGCACGCCGCGGGCGTCGTAATTTCGCCGGTTCCGCTGCAGGAACTGATACCAATTGCTGTGTCGGGGAAGGAAGAACTGACTACGCAATATGTCATGTCGGACCTTGAAAAGACCGGCATGCTTAAGATGGACTTTTTAGCGCTTACCGCCTTAACGGTTATAAATGACTGCTTAAGCAGCATTAAACAACTGCTTGGCGTTGAGATTAACTGGGCTGATATAGCGCTTAACGACGAAAAGACGATGGCGGTTTTCGGGGAAGGGCGCACCGATGCGGTGTTTCAGTTTGAGTCCTCGGGGATGCAGGAGATATGCAGAAAGCTCAAACCGAAGGACGTTGAAGATCTCTCCGCCTTGAATGCTCTTTACCGTCCTGGACCCCTTGATGGTGGGATGGTGGAAGAATTTATTCAGCGTCACCGCGGCCAGAAGACCGTCCGTTATCTAGTGCCGGAGATGAAGGAGATCCTGAGCAATACTTTTGGAGTGCTTGTTTACCAGGAACAGATTATGCAGTTGGCGCAAAAACTTGCCGGCTACACCCTCAGCGAGGCCGACCTGATGCGCCGGGCCATGGGTAAGAAGAAGCGCGAGGAAATGGCTCTGCACGAGCAGAAGTTCGTCAACGGTGCCGTGGAGCGGGGAATCAAGAAAGAGAAGGCGGAAAAAATATTCTCGCTCATGCAAAAGTTTTCCGATTACGGTTTCCCTCGCAGTCATTCTGTCGCGTACGCCTACCTGGCATTTCAGACGGCCTACCTCAAAGCCCATTTTCCGGAACACTTTTATGCGGCGGTTCTCTCCAGCGAGGCCCAGGACGCCGCCAAGGTGTTTAAGTATTCAAAGGAGCTTCGCACCCAGGGGATAAAGCTACTCCCGCCGGATGTGAACGAAAGCTATTCCGGTTTTACGCCACTAACGGGAGCAATCAGATATGGACTGGCAGCAATTAAGGGCCTGGGTCAGTCAACGGTAAATTCAGTAATTGAGGCTCGCAACGCCGGCCCTTTCAAGTCATTTTTCGAGTTTACAGAACGGTTGGGACATGGCGGTCTGAACAAGCGCGTACTGGAGGGGTTAGTCGGCGCGGGTGCGTTTGACTCTCTCAAATCGGATGCACGCGAGCTGCATGAATGGCGTGGAGCGCTTCACGATTCAATCGACGCCGCCCTGGCCAGGGCGCAGCGCGCAAAGCGCGAACGCATTCAGGGACAAAACGGGCTCTTTGGTTCTCTCTCTGAAGATTCCGGCTTCGTAGAACAACCGGTAACTACCGCTGCTTTCTGGACTCGTTCTCAACTGCTGCTGGCGGAAAAAGCTGCCCTGGGTTTTTACGTGACCGCTCATCCAGTGGGAAGCTACCTCGATCTTTTGCAGGCGTTGAAAACTGTGAAGTCTCTGGAACTTCCCGGCCTTACCAGCGGCACTCGCATCCAGATCGGCGGCATCATAAGCGATCTCCAGCCTAAAACAACCAGGAAGGGTGATCGGTTTGCCCTCTTGCGTCTGGAAGATGAAGCTGGAGGCACGAAGTGCGTTCTATGGCCGGAAACCTACCGTAAGTATTCGGCCTTAGTTAAGAATGAATTACCAGTGCTGGTGAGCGGCAGACTCGAACTAAGCGAAGACAATCCACCCTCAATCATTGTCGATCAAGTGCAGAGCCTGGATGAAATGTTGCAAGCCAAAGAGATAGTAATCTTGCAGGTACCGCCAGCGCCCGACCCGGCTCAACTTTTTGATAGCATTCTCCACGTAATCAATACTCACGCGGGTAACTGCGAGGTGATGTTAGAGACGTCCGTCGACAGCGACCTGCTGGTTCGCGTGAAGGTTAGTTCCACATTGCGTGTGGAGCGCAGTGAAAAATTTGAGACTGCCGTTCGGAAGATGGGCTGTGTGGTGAAGGTGGAACGAATGGCGCTTTCCAACTGAGTCTGATAATACTCAGGTGATCAATCGGGGAATCGTGACGAAGAAGGAAAAACAAACTGCGGAGGCCGAGACTCCCGAACCTTCTGAAGCCGCTTCAGAACCGGCGTCGCCAACTGCTCTCGAGCGCGTGCAGCTTGCGCGGCATGCTGACCGTCCTCACACGCTGGATTTTATCGAACGCCTTTTTGATGAGTTCGTAGAACTGCATGGCGATAGAAGATTCGCCGACGATCCGGCAATCGTTTGCGGTTCCGCGCGCTTTCATGGTTTGCCTATCGTCGTCGTAGGCCATCAAAAAGGTCACGATACAAAACAGCGCAAATATCGCAACTTTGGTATGCCCAAACCGGAAGGGTATCGCAAGGCCCTTCGAGTGATGAAGCTGGCTGAAAAATTTGGACGCCCAATCTTTTCTTTAATTGACACTCCCGGCGCCTATCCGGGCATCGATGCCGAAGAGCGCGGCCAGGCCGAAGCCATTGCTTACAACTTGCGCGAGATGACGAAGCTAAAGGTACCGGTGATCGTCACCGTGATCGGCGAGGGAGGATCTGGTGGGGCGCTGGCGATTGGCGTAGGTGACCAGGTAATGATGCTGGAGAATGCCATTTACTCCGTCATCTCTCCTGAAGGCTGTGCGGCCATACTTTGGAAGGACGCGAAACTTGCGGACCAGGCTGCAACCGGTTTGCGCCTGACCGCACAGGATCTTTACGCAGAGAAGATTGTGGACCAGATTATTAGCGAACCACCTGGCGGCGCTCACACTGATTACGATCAAGCTGCTCGCTTTCTCGACTCCGCTCTGACTGAGCGCCTCGCTGAAGCTGTTAGTTGCAGTCAGGATGAGAGACTGGCCAGACGTTATAACAAACTACGAGAGTTTGGGCGCTGGGGCACAGCTTGATGTCCGATAAGCTTTATTAGCTTGTCGTTGCGCCACGACAAACTGAAGTTTATCGGACAATCTCAACGAAAATAGCTTTTCAGCTGCTTCTCACATACGTCCTGACAATCGTGGCTTTTGTCTTGCCGGCGTCCGCAAAGCAGACCACTGACAAAGGCCTGCGGCTTTGCCGCCGAACAGTACGGAAAGGCTTTGCCTTTCCGGCGGGCAATATTTTTCTGTCATGAGGCTCTGCCTCATGAATCGGTCATGAATCGGAGGCGTAGCCTCCCTAATAAAGAGCTGTCTGCGGTAAGGCGGAGCCCAGACCTGTCCAAAATAGCTTTTTCTGAAGCAGGCGGCATTCGCCACTCTGGGGTCTTGGACAGCATCATGCTCCCAATAGACTCGCTGCTAGTGGTTTTTCGGCCCGTTTGTCTGTCCAAGACACCGTTTCGAAGTTATTTTGGACAGCACTGGACGCAGCCTTACCGCACTGTGCGGCGGCATAGTCGGGGAGCGGTTGTTTTGTGGGGCCGGTCGCTACGGCTCGCGGTTCTGATGGTTGAGTGTGGGGCCGGTCGCTACGGCTCGCGGTTCTGATGGTTGAGTGTGGGGCCGGTCGCTACCGCTTCCGGTTCTGATAGTTGTTAGAAACCAAATGAGCGTCGCTATTTCCTCAATCGGGTTGGCAAGTGCGCAAGGCAGCAGCGCCAACATCTCAAACGGGGCCGCGCTGCGCGCGCCTGCGCAATGGCCCT
>DASXSC010000187.1:0-44026 GCA_036506215.1 Pyrinomonadaceae bacterium
TCCGGTGAACGCAGCTTCTGCATAAGTTCAACAAGATCCTGAAAAGTAGCAGGCATAGGTTGAGTTCCGAGTTCAGAGTTTCGAGTTTCGAGTTCGCTTTCGACGCGTCTAGAGTTTAGAACGCACCAACCAACTCAACAAACTCGAAACTCGAAGGCCGAAACTCGGAAACCGGAACTCGGGTGCTGATGCAGTTTGAATACTACCGGCAGTGCGAAAGTTCGGGTCCCATGAGGTCATCAGTACCGCCACGCTCCTACCTGCCACGCTCCTACCTGGAGGTACTGATCTCCGCGCACCGCATGTTGCTAATGTGCGCATCGTTCAAACTGCATCAGTACCGGACTCGGAACAGTTTGCGAGCGCACGACGTGGATGCTACCATCGACACACATCAGAAACTCGAATGAAAGTGGTGACAAGTGGGCCGCCCTCACTGTGTCTCGCTAGCAAATCGCTGAGTGGAAAGCGAAATAGAAGGGAAGTAGACGGTCAAAATGAGCGAGGAACAACCGAGTTACAAAGTGACGGATAGACGCCTCTTTAACCCGGACGGTACTCCGCGTGAGGTGCCGGAGGACGAGAGGCCCGAACCAAAGCCAGAGACACCGCGGGTGAGTCCCGTGAGCGAAAGCGCCGCGGTCGAGCCGGCGGCTGAGGCCGAAACGGCCGACCCACAAGCCACTGTAGAGGCAAGCTTCAAACAGGCGCCACCAAGTGGGAGGGCTGACGAGTTGCCGGGCGCGGAATCGGGAGCTGAAGCTGAATTGCCGGGCGCAGACGATCCGGCAAGTTTCGCCAGTTTTCTGATGTCTATCGCTTCCAACGCGGCCTCTTCGCTGGGAATGATGGAGCACCCGGTAACGGGCAAGCGCGAGGTTGATCTCGAGCTGGGCAAACACTGGATCGACGTGCTGGGAATGCTCCAACAAAAAACGCAAGGCAACCTTCTGCCGCAGGAACAACAAATTCTTGATGGGTTACTGGCCGACCTGAGGATGCAATACGTTTCCCTTACCAAAGCAATGGCATCAAAGGCCAGCGCATACTCAAGCCGCGACATCACTGGCGGCTGAAGACGGTGGTGAATGGTAAATAGTAAATGGCGCTCCATCCGGCCGTTACACCATTCACCATTTACCATTACTGTTTACTTGATGAAGCTAACGTTCTTAGGTACGGGAACATCCACAGGCGTCCCTTCTATCGGCTGTGAATGCGAGACCTGCACTTCCGACGATCCGCGCGACAAACGCTTACGAGTTTCCATTCTCATTGAACATGTTGGACGGTCGGTACTGATTGACACCTCTTCCGACTTTCGCCAGCAGGCGTTGCGCTACGGTCTGAAGCGACTTGATGCCGTGCTCGTTACGCATTGTCACGCCGACCACATTTTTGGTCTCGACGATATTCGCCCGCTGAATTTTCGCTATGGCGCGCTGGGCCTTTATGCCAACGAGCGCGCCTGGCTTGATATTCGCCGCATCTTCAAATACATCTTCGAGCCTTCACACTTTGGCGGTGGCCTGCCGCAGGTGATTGCCCACACCGTTGTGCCCGGCGCGCAGTTTTGCCTGGCGAGAGATCTTGTGATCACACCACTGGAAGTGATCCACGGCCGGTTGCCGGTAATGGCTTACCGCTTAAACGAGTTTGCGTATGCAACCGATCTCAGTGAGATTCCCCCGGAAACAATGGCTCAGATGCGCGGCCTGGACGTGCTTGTGCTTGACTGCCTGCGATTCAAAGAACACCCGACGCATCTCTGGCTGGACAAGGCACTGGAGTACATTGAGAGGCTCAAACCCGGGCGAGCTTACCTGACCCACATCGCGCATGACGTGAAACACAAGCGCGATTCTGCAAAGCTGCCGGCAGGAGTCGAGTGGGCCTATGACGGATTGGAAGTAAGTAATGAGTGATGAGTTGAGGGGCGCGGGGTTTGATTTTCCATTTATCATTTGTCATTTGTCATTTTCCATTGTCAGCGCCGGTTGCTGATGATCCTTTAAGTTCCCATCATGTTGTGATCGCGAATAGCCTACGCTTGTTTGAAGGTGAGAACTGAGTCTTCTCTTCGAAATGGCAACTGAGAAATGACAAATGAGAAATGGAAAATGGGAGTTGAATACCGCTAACTCCTGGCTTCCCTTATGCGCCTCTTTCACGGAACCGACAACGCTGAGATCCAAAGACCCACTGTCCTAACGCTGGGAGTGTTTGACGGTCTCCACCTCGGCCACCAATTGATCATGCGCACCGTAGTGGAAAGGGCGCATGAAACCGGCGCGATCCCAACGGTAATAACTTTCGATCCGCATCCCCGCGCTGTCCTACATCCCGAATCGGCGCCGCCCCTCCTGCAAACTCTCGATCAAAAAGTCGAAGGGTTTGGCGTGCTGGGAATCGAGCAGACGATCGTCATTCGTTTTGACGAGGAGTTTTCCCAAACTCGAGCCGAGGATTTTCTGCGTGACGTCGTCAAGGATCGGCTGCATGCAAAAGAGGTTTATCTTGGTCGTGGCTTCGCGTTTGGTCACAATCGCCAAGGCAACATCGAACTGCTCAGGCGCGTCAGCCAGGAGTTAGGGTTCGTTGCAGACGAGGTTCCGGAGGTGCAGTTCCGCAGTCAGCGGGTCAGTTCCAGCAAAGTACGGGGGTTGCTGTCAGAAGGCAAAGTAAACATTGCTCGGCGGCTGCTGGGCCGTCCGTATGGCGTGGAGGGCCGCGTAGAGCGAGGCGCGGAGCGAGGTGCCGGCCTCGGGTTTCCCACGGCCAACTTGCATCCCCGGAACCGCGTCATACCCAGGAACGGCGTCTATGTGACCGGGACGCTGATCGAGGGGCAATGGCGCCGCAGCGTTACAAATGTGGGTGTGCGGCCAACTTTTGGAGCTGATGCGGAACCTTCGGTCGAGACTTTCGTAATGGATTGGGCGGGCGATCTTTATGGCGACGTAGTGCGCGTTCGCTTCCTCCATCGGCTCCGAGACGAGCGCAAATTTGGCTCAATTGAAGAATTGAAGGTTCAAATTGAGAAAGATGTGGAGAGCGCGCAGCGTTATTTTAAGCGAGGCGGCACCAGGCATATGCTTGCGCTGGTTTGATAGTCAGTGGAGAGGCCTGCGATCAGAACCAGGGGCGATAGCGACTGGCATTTGTGATAGCAGCGCTGTGCGCTACGAGCAGAGTGATCAGGTCGTCGTTAGGATTAGCATTCGGCCGGTCGCTACCACTCCCGGTTCTAATTTGTTTTAATGTTTAGAGGAGCGCGTGTGTATGCGCCCGCCGATCTTTAGTTAGATAGCAGAAATATATGAGTCAGTCGCAAGCGATAATTCCGGCACCCGCCTGGCACGCGAACAAAGGCAATGGCGACGCCATTGGCAGCCTTCGAGGCAAGGAGTCGTCTTCGGCGATTAAGAACAGTTCCGCCCCGACACCGTTAACAGACGAACTCGTGGCTGAGATTCTTAAGGGCCGTGGCGTACGCGGCTGGTGGCGACTGGCACAGGTGACGCGTGTGCTCGGTTTGTTTACCCTCTACCTTTTCCTGGACACCTACGATATCCGCGCAGAGTTCAACCGCCGCATGGCCGAGCGGCTTCGGGACGAAGCGAGAACGAAAAGTCTGACTGTCCGTTTATGGGCGCGCTCTAGCGAACTTCTTCTCGTTGCTTTCGACAAGCTTGTTCGACTTGTGCGGTTGATTGTTTTTCGCGGTGGCGAAGGTTCGGACAGGAAAGAGGAACGCCTTGCAAATCAGGCTGTATGGTTGAGTAGGAGTTTGATTGGTCTGGGACCGACGTTCATTAAGATCGGTCAGACGCTGGGCATCAGGGCCGATCTTCTCCCACTTGCTTATGTGAGAGAGTTGTCGGCGCTGCAGGACCAGGTACCGGCGTTCCCGACGGCCGAAGCTTTTGCGCGGGTCGAAGCCGAATTGGGGCGGAGCTTGCAGGCGTGTTATGTGGAGATTGATAGCCAGCCGATTGCCTCGGCTTCGCTGGGCCAGGTTTACCGCGCGCGACTTTCATCGGGTGCGGAAGTGGCGGTTAAGGTTCAGCGCCCTGACCTCGAACAAATCATCAGTTTCGACATTGCGATTCTCTATCGCCTGGTAAAGTTGACCAACCGTTTCTTCCCCCGCGCGAATGAAAACGCTGACTGGGAAGGCATGCTGCGAGAGTTTCACACCACCATTTTTGAAGAGATGGATTACGTGAAGGAAGGGCGAAACGCAGATCGCTTCCGCTACAATTTCCGCACGTGGCAAGTAATTCGTGTTCCGAAAATCTACTGGTCACACACGAGTCGTCGGGTCCTGACTTTGGAATTTATTCGCGGCACGAAGGTCACAGACATCGAAGGATTGCGCGCGCGTCGCATCTCGGCCGTCAAAGTCAACCGTTTGTTAGTGCGCACTTATCTGAAGCAGCTATTGGAAGATGGGTTTTTTCACGCTGACCCGCACCCCGGAAATTTGTTGGTCATGGATTCCGGCCATCTTGCGTTTTTCGACTTTGGGATGGTTGGTCGCATAACTCCCGGACTCCAGTCGCAGATGATCGACGCCTTCTTTCATGTGGTTGCGCGCGACATTCGCGGCCTTGGACAGGACATTATCGATCTCAATTTCCTCAAGCCCGGCGTGGATCCGGAAACGGTGCGCCCTGTCGTTGAGCGTCTCTTCAAGATTTACCTCAATCTGAAGCTCGGCGAAGTTAAGTTCAAGGAACTGACCTACGATCTTGCGGAAATAGTCTATGAATATCCCTTTCGGCTGCCGGCAAACTTCACCTACATCATGCGCGCGTTAATGACCCTCGAAGGCATTGGCATTGTCACCGATCCGGAGTTCAGCTTTTTCGAGACGGCAAAGCCTTACGCGAAAGAGTTTATGTTGCGGCGCGAAGGCAAAATGTTTCGCAAGCTTATCCTGGACAAGATAACCGGTAACGAAAATGGAAATGGCAGTATTGAATGGTCCAGGGTTTGGAAGCTCACGAAGATGGCCGCGCAGATGTACTTCCAGTAAAAAAATTCCTACTCAGGCTAACTGCTGGGACGGCGGGCCTCTGGTTGGCCAAGCAGCGGGGGCAAGCCCGCCTTCCCCGACCCCGAGCTTAATAAAACTGAGTTGCCAATTCTTGATTGAAAGGCTTTCAAGGCTGGAACTACATTGCTAATGACAGAGTCTCATAGGTCGGGAAGGCGGGCTTGCCCCCGCCGCTTGGTTAACGGAGTCCGTCAGTAGTAGAGGCCTCAATGGGCAAGCGTCATTCGCGCTCATTGCGGGCGGGTCGAGCACCCCAACGGATAGAAAAACATCTGTTGGGAACCCCGCACGCCCGCGGTCCCAGTAATCACGTTGCTCGTCACCCAAACTACTTTCCGGGCGCCTTCTCGCCATTTGCGGCCGGCAGGTTCATCTGGTTGCGGAAGAGATTCAACAGCAGCAGCGTGCCGATTCCGCCGCCCCCACCGCTGCCATCGCCTGCGCCGCCCGAAGCCATGATGTCCGGCGTGATGCGAACGCCTTTCTCGCCGATTACTTTCAGCACTTCCACCAGCGCTACTCCCTGAGCGCCAAGCGCATTGACTTGTTCGTGATAGGCCACGCCCTGGGCCTCACCCATCAGACGGACCTTCTCAGCCTCGGCCCGGCCGGTCTGCAGAATGTAGTGAGCCTCGCCTTCGCCTTCAGCCTTGCGCTGCTCGGCGCGTTTGCCGGCAATCTCAACGCCTACCGTGGCGCCCATCAAATCCTTCTGGTTGTCGGCCTGTGATTTTGTTCGTTCCAGTTGAATGCGCTTTTCCTCAGCCTCGCGTTGCGCGTTGTACATGTTCTGACGCTGCTCCGCGAGAATCTTCTCAGTCTGCGTTTTCATCAACTCTTCCGGCAGATGAATGTGGCAGATAAGCACGTTGACCACGTCCACGTGATATTTCAAGAGGTGCGCTCGAACGCGCGCCTCGGCTCGTTCTTGCTCTTCGTGACGGTTCTGTAAGTAGGCCATGGCCGAAGACTCTGAGGCCTGGTTGCGAAAGATCGAGTCGATCAGTGGATGCATCACGTTCTGAATCAGGCGATCGATGCCTCCGATTTTGGCGACCATGAAAGGCGCGTCTTCCGGTTTTACGCGAAAGACCACACGCACTTCCAACTGCATCGTGAAACCGTCTTTCGAGATCACTTCAAAGGGATTGAAGGTGTTGACGACTTCGCCAGAAGTCCACTCAACTGTCTGGTTGGTAGTCGGAATAATGATCGGCGTAATGGCCAGGGTGTTGACGTAGTAACGACCAGGACCCACCACTGTTTCCTGAATACCACGATAACCTTCCGGCACGACGTAGGCTTCGTGAGCGCCTTCATCGAGTCGGCGGTCCGCTGGATCGCCAGTCATCAGTTCAACCTGGATCTCTGCTGCCGTTCGGCCGTCATCAATCTTGTCGAGCACGGCCGCTGATTGCTCAGCCTGCTCTTTCTCTTCGCGCTCCATCCGGGCCCGCACTTTCGCAGCCATCTCGCGGCGAATATCGTCTGAAGGATCCTTGCCGGTATTGGAGACGATCACTGCGACTTCACCCGGCTGAACTTCTTTCGCAGACTCTGGAATCACTTTGAAGAGCAGCGGGTTAATGTAGTAAGTGCCGGGCAGTAGGATGTCCTTCTGGGGACCGCGCTGTCCCTTCCCATCGATGAACTCATGTCCATCCTGGAAATTGTCGTGGCCCGCAACCGACTCAGCGACGTAATCGCCGGGGTTCAACGGCGAACCATCCAATGCTTCAACCAAACCAATCTGATTCTCGTTGATCACAGTGGCGTCGAAAACTCTGATGTTGAACAGTCCGGGTTTGATGTCGGAGCCGCCTTCGATCGGATCGGACTGAGTCAGGATTCGATATGTTCCAGGCGTGAGAATGTCCACCTGCGGTCCCCTCTGCCCACCAGAAGAAACAAATAGCTCAGCGTTCTGAAAACTGATATGTCCGTCGACCGCTCTGGCGAGGAGCCGGCCCGGATCAAGTGAGGCGCCGTCGGCGGCAATGATCACGCCTACCTTGCCTTGAGGAATAACTGTAGTCTTGGCGACCGAAACGCGAAACAGATAAGGGTGAATAGGCCAAAGGCCGGGCGGCAAGGTTCTCAACTGAATGCCTTTTACGCCGCCCTGTTTGATGAAGGCAATCGGATCCTGAAAATTGTTGTGCGCATTCTGGGCGCGATCAAGCGCGAAGATTCTTCCCGGCGCCATCGGCTCACCATCGATAGCTTCGACAATGCCCAGCTCGTCCGCGCCGATCTCGATCAAAGGCACTTTGCGCACGACTTTCTCAAACGGAAATCTGATCAGATGTAAGCCGGGCTTAAGCACATCTGCCTGGATGCCAACCTCGCCTTCAGTTGCGACCACTCGACCGGGCGGCATCTTTGCGCCGAAGTAACGTCTTTCTTTAATGGCGATCTCGCGCGCGCCAACGTTAACCATAATGCGGCTCAGGATAATGAGCACCACTACAAGAATAGCGAAGCCAATCAGCAAGACTGGGAGAAAAGAAACGATGTCGAAGTTTTCCATAATGTCGACCTGCCTTTCCGAAGGTGCGGAAAATCCTTTTCAGTTGACGCCTATCGCGGTTTCCAGTTCGCGACGAGCGTTTGCGAGCGTGCGTTTCAAGACGAAACCTGCACCGGAGTTTCTGGTGCGAGCGGAGAGCACCCAAAACTCGCCGTCAAATAAGGTTCTTAATTCGGCCGCCGAGACCTCCGTAAGTAAACCCTGACGCCAGAAATGCAAAGCGGCCTCAACCGTACTTCGAAATAAGGCGGCATCGTCCACCAGGGCAGTGACGTGCAGCGTGGTTGCGGTTGAACTACGATCGGGTGAATTTTTCCAGGAGCTGATAACTGCTGCCGCCAGCTTGTGGTTGACAGGCAATTCGTTCCGCGTGACGTAAGACACCAGCGCAAGAAGTGTTGGAGGGCGATCAGCATTCGCAGTGAGCTGATCCAACACTTCATTGTAGAGGTTTTGATCGTCAAACGCGTGCGCTTCGTTCAATGTACTCTTATCCCCTGCTTTGGCGCGTTCGTTTAACGAGCGGCGTTCGGTCTCACGGTCGCTGGAGATTGCCGGCGGCGGCAAAAAGGACTGGAAAGCGACTTTGTCACTAAACAATCCACGCGGTGGGTTGGGCGGCGGCAATAAGTTCTGCTCGGAGCTTCTCGCACGTGGCGCCCAGAAATAAAGGGTGACAGCCAGGAGTACAATGATGAATATTGCGGTGAAAAGAAGAATGACCATTTAGGCCTTGGCGCCGGCTACTGCCAAACGTCTGCGCCGTGTAATCCATTATACGCTTAGGAGGCTGGGAAGGTTCAAAAATCCGGATGTGCAAGGGCATGTTCATTTTCAAGTTTGTTGTTATTCAAAAGCGGGGGCAAGCCCACCTTCCTAACCTCGAGCTGATTAGACTTGAGTACTTCATTCTTGATTGAAAGGCTTTCCAGGTCGCTTATATCGAGACTTGGGATAATCTCTCAGGTTAGGAAGGCGGGATTAGCACCCCAGCGGGGCTGCCCCGCTGGGGACCCCGCCTTGCCCCCGCTCTTTGGATAACTAAGGACAAAGTTTACTGCGGACCGGTAGAGATAGCATTGAAGAACAGCGGATAAGTGGCCAGCGATTGGCCGCGGTATTGCGGACGAAAGCCGAACAGAATAATTCGCCCTTTGCCCATGCTGACTTCAACGAGTGCAGCTTTGCCTCTGATTCGGTTCTCGCCGAGCAGCCAACCTGACAGCAGCGGATTCTTATCTCTCGGGTAGCGCGCGATGATACGAACTGCGGGCGAGACGCCCCCGCTCCCAGGAGGAACAACTTCGAACACCGGCGAGTCTTCAACCCACGCAATCGTTTCCTTCGGCATTCCCTGGGCAATCGGATTGGTGGTATCGAGCTCGATGCGCAGAATCGATCCAGGGACAAAAAAATCTTTTTGAGATACGTCCGCAACCACATCGCGTAGCGGAAGTTTGAATTGCTCGATGGCAAAGTCTGACGCGCGATTCAAACAAACCAACGTTCCGCCCTGCTCGACAAATTCACGCAACGCCTTCACACCTGCTTGTCCAAGTCCGCCGGTGTATTCCGGCGGCATCGCGCCGGCTTTGTAGCCATTGAGAATTGTTGTTGGAGGCTGGTCGGGGATGATGATTGCTCGATAGTGATGGTTAAGATCGACCTCCCTCAGCTTTTTGTCATCAATTGAGTAATAATTAAGGTCTGGATAATCCACGTCTGGATGCTCGAGCGTCCAGCGAGTCCAACCTTCATCAATGGCCGGCACGTGAGACTTGTAGACCACTACGCGGGGCGGGTCATGAATCTCCAAAAACCTCTCGCGTTCTTCGGTTGATTCCTTGCTCCGCACTCGATATTTCAAGTCGCCGTGGATCGCCTTCACAGTAATGCCCATGAGGAGCGCTAGACTATGTGCGGTCACATCATACGGAGAAATCGGATGCCCCGACGTGTCGCGCAAGTCCGGATACCGCTGAACTTCCAATAGTGCTTTTGCGAAGCCGGAATACGGCTGCGCCATTCTAACGACTGCGACTTTCCTGGGGACGTCGAATCCAGGCACAAAGTAGTGATCTATTTCGACGCCCGCCGCTCGCAAGGTTTGCACCAATGTCATGCCAGCCTGATTTGACCTCGGCGTGGCAGGAATCAATTGAAACTCGAATCCAGTTAACTCATTTCCCTTCCGCAGCCCTACCGCCTCATTTCCAATCTCATAGAACCTGCTCAACCAATCTTCGCGATTCTCAGAAGCATGCCTTAACAACAGAAGCGCAGCGGTCGTCATATAGTTTGTAATATCGCGCAAATGCCATTCGCCGCCCGGCCACAGTGGTCCAAAGTTGGCCGCCTCTTTTTTCGGATCGTAGCCCTCTCCCTTGCGCAGTTGATCAAACTTAACAGTGATTGGCGTGGCGATTTTGCATGACGCGGTCTCGGAAAGAATGCGCACGCCCCCGTGATAATGCGAGTAAGCCCGGGAAGGTGACCAGGCGTCGTAACTTGAATTGGTGGTGATTCCCTTGAAGCCTTGTGTCCGCATCTCGCGCGCCATGAAGTTGCCCAGTTCCGTGTAGCCGGCGACGATCTGCTTCGGTACATTAGGTTCAACCGGCTGCATGTAAGGAGGTAGAAAAAGACGTGAACCAAATGCGCCTTGCTGATGGATATCGTGGACAATCTGCGGGTGCCAGACGTTGTGAATCTTGTCTACGGTGATCTGGGTCTCGACTTGCGTGAAGGCATACCAGTCGCGATTGTTATCGTGGCCGGTGTACTTGTGATAGAGCTCGGGCGGATCAGTTCCTTCGTAAGGTGTGCCAAGTGTCTTGTCGTACCAGTTTTTGACAATGTCCACGCCATCAGGGTTCAGCGAAGGCACCAGCAGGATGATTGTGTTGCGCAGGATGTTCTGAATCTCCGGGCTGTCTGATGAAGCCAATCGATGGGCGATAAGCATGCTCGACAGATAGGATCCGACTTCTGTCGAATGAATTCCGCAGGTGATAAGTACGATTGTCTTGCCCTGCTTGATTAGTTCTGCCGCCTTACGCTCGCGAACGCCTGCCGGACCAAGTTTGCGTGGGTCCGCGAGTAACTCCTGGATCTTTTTGTATTCACCCAGCCGCGCGAGGTTTTCCGGGGCACTGATTGTCGCCATCGCGAAGGGCTTACCCATCGTCGACTTGCCAAGCGTTTCAAACTTCACGCGGTCGCTCGCCTTTGCCAGCGCTGCGAAGTATTCAAGTACCTGATTCCAGCTTGCGAGTTTGCGATCGTCCCCGGGGACGAAACCGAGAATTTCCGCTGGCACGGGAATGTGCGCGGCACCAGATATGTTGCTAGAGACGAGCGGAGGCGCGTTGGGTGTAGCGCGTAGCACCGCGGAATTGATCTGCCGGGCGCTTGTTTGACCAGAGAGCAGCGGTAGGACCAGTCCGACTGTTAGAAGGAAGAGAAGGATTAGGCGTGTGCGCATCGAATTTTCCGGGACGATTGTAAGACGAGCAGGTGCAGTCTAACCGAAAGGTTGCAGGGAATATAGGAGCGGGAGCAAGCCCACCTTCCTGACCTGAGAGATTGTGTCATCTCTCGATATATCCAACCTTGAATGCCTTTCAATCAGCAATGAGGAACTCAAGTCTGATCAGCTGAGGGTGGGAAAAGGTGGGCTTGCCCCCGCTGCTTGTCTAGCGATGGGCTTCTACCAGCATGTAGGCAACTCGCGTTTTTCTTTGGGGTTAAAGAGCTCAGGAACCGTGCGCTTTATCCGGCAAATCAGCTTGCCCAAGCGCGGGTGGCCCGTGTAAAGTAGCGCACGAACTAACCCCTGAGCACTCCCCGTTATCTAAACTTTATCGGAGGTCACTTGATGTCTTCTGAAAGCATCCCTGCGAATGAGTACCCAGACAGAGTTGGTTTTAAACCAGACAATCCTTACCTCGAGAGTTTTCGTCCCTACATACCAGCCGGAGTTACCCTACGCGAGCTGACACCGATCCCGCTTCTTGTTGGAACACTGCTGGGCGTGGTCTTTGGTGCTTCGTCGCTTTACCTCGTTTTGAAAGTGGGCCTGACTGTAAGTGCCTCGATTCCAGTAGCAGTGATATCGATCACCTTGTTTCGCGTACTTTCCAAGCTTGGACTGCGCGATGCGACGATTCTGGAGCACAACGTCGTACAGACGGCAGGCTCTGCCGGTGAATCGATTGCCTTCGGTCTGGGTGTGACGATGCCCGCCATTCTGATTCTCGGGTTCGATCTGGAGTTTACGCGAGTGATGCTCGTGGCCGTGCTTGGTGGCCTGCTCGGAATTCTAATGATGATCCCGCTGCGTCGCGCCTTGATCGTGGCCCAGCATGGCTATTTGAAGTATCCCGAAGGTACGGCGTGCGCCGAGGTACTCAAGGCAGCCGCCTCGGAAGAGTCGCGGGCCGCGGCCCACACGGGGGAAAAAGCCGCTGTCAAGGATGAGGCTGAAACCGGCGGCAAGATCATTATCGCCGGCTTCGGAATCGGCTTCCTTTACTATGGTATTCAATCGATCTTTAAGACGTGGAAAGAGTATCCCACTAAAGTTTTTGGCCAACCGTTTGAAGCTGCCTCAATCTCGATCGAAAACAATCCAGCTTTACTTGGTGTCGGTTATATCATTGGACCACGCATCGCTTCGATCATGTTTGGTGGTGGCGTACTGTCCTACCTGATGCTCATTCCGGCGATCAAATACTTCGGCGGCGGTTGGATGACCCCACTGGCCCCTGAAACCACACACCTCATCAAGGACATGACTGTCACGCAGATCCAGAAGGGTTACATACTCTATATTGGAGCGGGCGCAGTGGCTGCCGGAGGAATAATAAGTCTCGTTCGTTCGCTGCCCGTCATTTGGAGTGGACTGAAGGGCGGGCTTTCGGACCTGCGCGGCAGCAAAGCCGAGGCGGCTAATGCTCCGCGTACGGATCAGGACCTCTCGATGAAATTTGTCCTGGGTGGGATTATTGTTCTGCTAGTGTTAATCATGATCGCTCCGCAGCTGAATTTGCAATGGAATATTCTGGGCGCGTTGCTAATCGTTGCGTTTGGTTTTCTTTTCGTGACTGTTTCCTCTCGCTTGACCGGCGAGGTTGGATCTTCTTCTAATCCGATTTCCGGAATGACTGTCGCCACGTTATTGCTGACGTGTCTGGTGTTCCTAGTCATTAAGTGGACCGCTCCTCCGTATTTCGTGACAGCACTCTCAATCGGCGGCATCGTCTGCATAGCCGCTTCAAACGGCGGTACCACTTCGCAGGATCTGAAAACGGGATTTCTGGTCGGCTCTACGCCGAAGTACCAACAGATCGCGATTCTAGTTGGCGCACTGGTGTCGGCTCTCGCGCTGGGGCCCATATTGCTGGCCATGAATCAGGCTGGGACGATTTATGTTCCGGTGGCTACCAGCAAGGATTTCAACTTCCCCGCAGGCTTCCATTTCACGCCCGACCAGTATGTGATGAGTGGAAACCAACCAAAGCATGAAAGCCTTCAGGGCGGGCAAGCCAGTTTAGACACAACTCCCTACAATATTGTTCACAAGACCACTACCGACTACGGACCGAAAGGTCGTTATCTCGTGAATGACCAGGGAGTACCCGTTTATCTCGCTGACCCGGGCATTAATGGTATTTACGACAAACAGGCTGATGGTTCCACCGTTCCGAAGTTTACTGCGCCCAAAGCGACATTGATGTCGTACATTATCAAAGGGATTCTTAGCCGCGAACTACCGTGGGGACTGGTTCTCCTCGGGGTAATGATAGCGATTGTGCTCGAGTTGAGTGGCATTCCTTCTCTGGCCTTCGCGGTGGGAGTCTACCTGCCAATATCTACTTCGGCGCCCATTTTTGTAGGCGGGGCGGTTCGACATCTGGTTGATAAGTACCTGCGCAAAAAGCCGCAGCATCAGAAACTAACGGAGGAGCAAATGGTCGCGGAAACAGATAAGAGTCCAGGCGTACTGCTAGCTTCCGGCTACATCGCGGGTGGGACCCTGGCGGGGGTAGTTTATGCGTTCATGAATTTGCGCGAAGGGATAGTGAACAAGCTCAAGGTCTTCGAGGAGTGGGCAACGCATAGCAATCCATTCTTCGAAGGAGGACACTCCGATCTGCTTGGACTATTGCCGTTCCTGGTCTTGACGGTCTTGCTCTATCTCGTTGGCCGAGAGTTGGTTTTGAAGCCTCGTGATGGTTAGGGCATCCATCGATGCTTGGTTAGACTCTAAGGTTTGAGAAGTCTTCAGGCAGTGAGTACTTCTCATTAGCAGGCTCTACCAATGAGGCGCGCCGAGTTTTTATGCGCGCCTCAGGTTACGTAAACAAGGAATAAGAATCGATGTTCTCCTTCAAATTCTTACCGAAATACGGGATCCGCTTTGTCGTCCTCACTGCTCTTGTATGCCCAATCGCAACAACGACACTTGCGCAGGGAACTGTCCGCTCCCCATCAGATACCGTGCGCGAATTCTACAAAGCAATGCGCGAGAGAAGATTTCGCGAAGCATTCAGCCTGTCGATCTACAAAGCGGCGATTGATCCGTTGAAGCCGCAGGAGTTTGAAGATCTGCGTCCAGACTTCGAAAAGATGGCCGCGGTAATTCCTGAGCAAGTGAACCTCGGTGGTGAGCAGGTGAGCGGCGACATCGCGACAGTGTTTGTGAAAGTGAAGGAGGGCGATGCTCCCGAGCAACCTGAACCAGTTACTCTGATTCTGGTTGACGGCGCCTGGATCATTGGCGACAAAGAAAATCAAGCGATTGTAAAGAAAGCCGGCAAGCAATTTTTCTTCGACGCCCGTATCAACACTCATCACGACGAGGTCCAGGCCTTGCTGACGCGCATCTCGCTCGCAGAGCTCCTCTATAGTCAGCAACACAATGGCCTTTTTGGTGACTTGGCAACCCTGATTTCGCTTGGTCTGCTACCAAAGGATCTTGAAGGCACGGAGTCCACGGGTTATCGATTCCACATTAACGCTCCTGCCGGGGGTAAGACCTGGCACGCAGCAGCCGAACCGGCCCAGTATGGCCGCTCCGGCCGACTCTCGTTCTTTCTCGACGCCGGTGGAGTAAGAAGCAGCGACGTGGGCGGCAAACCTCTGCCCCCGGTGAAGAATTAGGCTAAGCCCGGTCGAACTCCCACAGTTGAGCCGCCGGTAAACAAATCTCCCCTTGGTCAGCATAAATCTTTCTATTGCGCCAAAGCCTCGGGCTCACTAGAATGGACTCTGCGACGCTCCGACCGGCCTCCTGATTCTGCCCTCCTCTCAAATTCGAGCCAAGGCACTTCGGTGTCAAGGTGTCTCAGAGGCCCCGGTCGTAATGCAGGGCTCCCAGGCGAAACGAACAGCTTGTAGGAAACCATGGCCGAATTAACTCGATCAATCGTGTCACGCCTGAGGCAATATGTCGGCGACCGCCGGCATCAGAGGCGGCGAAAGGTGCGCCTGCCTTTTAATCTCTCGCTGGTATCGTTGACGAGAAACCTTAATGGCGCCAGGCGAGTCAGCAGCGTTGATGGCCACACCATGGATCTCAGTCCCAACGGCCTGGCGCTCATCGTTCCGGCCATCACACTCGGCGAACATCATCTGGTTGGAGAAAACCGCCCCTTGAATGTGAAACTTGAATTGCCTCAGGGTCCAGTCGAAATGCAAGTACTGCCGGTTCGTTATGAAAGTCTTGAAGACCATGAGACCGAGACGGGTTACTTGATCGCAACGCGGATCTTCAGAATGTCTGATCATGATCGCGCTAAGTTTACCGAGTACGTTTCCAGTTTGCCTGGACAGAAGCGATGACTTGTTCACAGAGTTAACAAGAGTGGAACTAGCAGAAATGCAGCCGGCCAAAAACTTCCGGCACGTGAAAGTAAGGTTCCGGCGTGTGAGTCGGTTGCCATGCCAGGTACCGCTCGTTTCCTGTTCCAATACAACGAAAGAGATTCGCGCGCCACTCGTCTCCCGCGTGAGGTTTTGGAATCGAATCGCTCCAGGGAATGCAGATGATTATTGTTAACTCCTCCCCGCCGAATCGCGCTGCCGTAGTCATTCCTGAATAGAACTCCCAATCGGTTTCACGTCTGTTCGACGTAACATGAATACCTAGATCTACCCACTCACCCGTTGGCGCCGCTTCAAATTCGAAATACCGATTAGGCGTAGTCGGATCCGGCGCGACAAAAACCTCACATACATCTCTATTCCATAGCCCAATTGTCTTTTGATTAAGTTGCGGATTCTGGTTGACTATTAATGGTTTATCCTGGCTGCAAATAAACCGCACTACCAATGATTCTTCCGACCAGATAACCCGGACTTCAGCATGCCTGGAGGCCGGCGCCTTTTCTCCGGACCACTGCCGGGTTATGTGGACCGGCTGAGCCAGCCTCCATGCCGGATGATCGAATTCGTCAGCACTCAGGCTTACTTCAGAATATGGTGCGGCGATTATGGCTTCCTGCATGATTAGAAAAGACCCTTCACCCACCCGCCGTCCACTTGAAGCGTGACGCCTGTAATGTAGGACGCACGTTCTGAAGCAAGGAAAGCTACGGCGGCCGCGATCTCTTCAGGCCTGCCAATTCTGCCGATGGGTCCCTGAGTGGCCCATGATGCGATGATTTCCTCTTTCGGTTTTCCCGACGCCAGCGCGCGCGCTTCAGCCAATTCATCCTGTCTGTCAGTCAAGGTGTAACCCGGGGCCACGTTGTTTATGGTAACGTTGTCGCGCGCAACTTCATTGGAAACCGTCTTGGCCCAGCCGGTGAGTGCGGCGCGGACGGTGTTTGAGAATAGCAATCCATCAATCGGCTGTTTCGCCGAAACGGAAGTGATGTTAACAATTCGACCCCACTTCTGAGCCTGCATGCCCGGTAGAATCAATTTCGCCAGCCGAATCGCCGATAGCGCATTTAGCTCGAAGGCCTGGCGAAATGTTTCCAACTGCGCCTCGGCAAAACTGGAGGCGGGGGGCCCACCGGCATTCGTAACAAGGATATCGATGCGACCGGCACGCTCACGCGCCAGGCCGACAAAATGTGCCGCCGCCTGATCGTTGGTGACGTCAGCACCTATACCGGCAACACTGGCGCCTGTTTCGTCATGAATTTTTTGCGCTGCTTCGCTGGCACGCGCTTCATCGCGTGAGCAAAGAAAGACGCGTGCGCCCTCAAGCGCCAGCTCACGTGCCACGGCAAAACCAATTCCTCTGCTGGCGGCAGCGACAAGCGCGACGCGATCTCTTAGTCCCAGGTCCATGAACCAGTCCTCCACCAGGAAAACATATTTGCGAAGGCTACTTCAGGGCCGCGAGACAAGCATCGAGCAGTTTCGCCGCGTCGCCATTCTTAATCACGCGCGCCCCAGTTTCCTTCGAAAACTTCTTTAGCAGGTAGTCCATCTCGTCCGCGACACCGCCGGTCCCCGTCAAACAGCCGATCACTTTTCCTTCGTCATGAGCAATCGTGAATTCATTTAGCGAGCCCATTGCGCCGGCTATGAAGAGCACGACGTCGCATGAGCGTACCAGCACAACATTTCGCCCTTTCAATCCAAATCCGGTGTAGACGATTGCATCGCAAGCGTCCAACGGCAGTTTGTATTTCTCAACGTGCTCACGGCTATCACTGGCGGGCGAAATTCCCAAATGGAAAATCCCGGCATCGTGTGCAGTTTTGCCAACCACATAGACTATTCCGGTCGTTGCTCCAGTGAGCAACACCAGATCCCGCCCAGCGATAACCTTAGCCAGAACATTGGCTTTTTCGACTAACTCTTCTTTGGCGGTTCCCGGTAAGGCGTCTCCGGCTGAACCCATTACTCCTATTGTGATACTCATCTGCGTGTTCTAAACCATGTATTAGAGTTTTTTGAAAAGAGAAGATAGGTTCCGATTAACTGCAAGATCTCGATGATGATGCTTCCATTGTTGCTCCGGGTAGAAAAATTCAATTATCTGTCAGGAGTGCGGGAACAATTTCCTCCGTCCGCTCCTTGTGATCCTTGTCCCACCATTTTTGCGTGGCAAACCAGGCGACCCCAGGGAGCAGGAAAAACGCACCGATGCCGACGGCGACCACGCGAGGCGAAAGCCTGAACCGATCAAGCAGTTCGCCGGTCAAATAGTTTGAGACTGCCATTGTAAGTGTAAGCAAAGCGAATTCGGCCGCAAATACGCGTCCGCGAAAGTTGTCCTCAACGCCGCGCTGTAATAGCACCGTGGAAAAGACCCAGAGGATGCTACCTCCGGTGTGTGCCAGTCCCAGAACGATGAGTGCAATAATAAAACTAGTTGCCACTCCGAAAGCCATGTAGAAAGCACCGCCGATCAGAAACGCGATTCCGATCGAAGCCTGCATTCGTCTCTTACCTTCTCCCGAAATCCGGCGAGCAACAATCGGCCCCACAGCCGTTCCGATTCCACGAGCTGCAAAAAGAACACCGATGCCCGTGGCCGCGCTCTGACCCACGGGAAATACTTTGTCGCCAAAGACTGCCAGCAGCGTCAATATTCCACCACCCAAACCCCAGGCCGGTTTTACCAGCAGCAGGGCCAGCACCCGCGGCCTGCGCTTAACGTACCGCACTCCTTCGATAGTCTCGAGGATGCCCAGGACCCTACTTATAGTGGGCCTACTCTTCTCGCGGGGTGGACGCCTGGGCAAACGAACGCTGGCGATCAGCGCTGCCGACAGCAGATAAGTTAGCGCATCAAGAATAAAGGCAACGTCCGTCCCAAACCATCCCGTGACTACGCCACCGACGGCTGCCCCGAGCGTCAGCATGGCGGACCAGGTCACCGAAGAGATCGCGTTTGCGGCGACGAGCTCCCGGTCAGAAACGATCGAGGGAATAACTGCGGTCTTTGCGGGCTCAAAAAAAGTGGAAAGTCCCAGTTGCAGAACCGTGAGCAAGTAGATGATCCACAACTGATCTGCGCGGCGGACAAGAAGGAAGCCCAACACCACCACCGCGCGCAGCAGATCGGAAATGATCATTATCGAGCGGCGACTGAATCGGTCCGCAACAACGCCTGAAAGTGAACCGAATACGAAACTCGGCAGGAAGCGAGCCACCATCAGCAGACCAATTGCGCGGCCTGACCCCGTCAGATGACGAATGATGGTGTAGAGGGCGATCGTATCAAACCAATCCCCCATCTGGCTTACCACCTGGGCAAGCCAAACCTGGCGAAAACTACGATTGCCCCGAATAAGCTCGATGTAACCCGCGGGCCTCGTCGTCTCTAACGGTGTGCTTGAATCTGCCACTTCAGTTGACACAAGAGAGTGATGAGTAATACGTAATAAGCACGCAAAACCACCGTGCAACTTACGCGTAAGTCTTACGCTTCTGAACGCAAAGACGAAGGTTGCCCGCTCAATTGAATGTTGTCAACCGAAGTATTTGCGCAAGTTGATTAGAGGTCTCAATCTGACCTTTCAATTTGACGTTAATTGGGTACGGAAGACTTGATTGGATCTTGGACTGAATAGAGTTTCATAAAATGCTTAGTAAGTTTGCTGTTTCAAAACCGTGATAGTTTTTTCTACGCGGCACGACAATTGAGAAAGGATTAGCGCGGCTTAGAAGCCATAAGGCTTCACGGGCTCTCCGCACGGAGCCCGAGCCGCTAACTCTACGATCGGTGTTCAGAATGTGACGGACACTCGGTTTTGACAAAACTCTCACCCCGCCAGGCAAGCTTGAAGCTTGCCCGCTTGCCCCCAGTCAAAGGCCGGAAGTAACGCTGAATTGTTCCCAGCTTTGCTTCCGGCCGCTATCTGACTCGCATCACTCCCTCCCCCCATTTAAACCGTCTTGACATTCCTATCTTCATCGCTTTCAATCGCTGCCAGGAGATGCGTGTTTGGCCTCGGCTGACCGAAGGCTAAGACGCATTTCCGGGGTCCAGGTCACCCTAGATCTGCCCTCGTCTCAGGATTGAAGCATGCCTTCTGCAACTAACCCCGACCAAATTGCCAACGTTCTCGTTGTTGACGACGATAGCGAAGCGCGAGAGCGGTTGGTCGCGGCTTTCGAGAATGCCGGCTATCATGCGTCGACAGCCGGTGATGCTACGTCTGCGCTGCGCTCAGCTCAGAAAGAACGTTGCGACGTTGTCGTGATGAACCTCGCCTTGCCCGGAGTCGATGGCCTTGCGCTTTGCAAAATTCTGCGCGCCCAACCATCCACGAGCAAACTGCCTTTGATTGCTCTCTCGGACAACGAACTTGCGAGTCAGAAGCTGGAAGCCTTCGCCGCCGGGGCCGACGACTACATCGCCAAGTCTGCCACGGCCGAAATTGTTTCCAGATGTGGCACTCATCTGCGTGCCGCCCAGAGAGAATGGGCACTCATCGGAAGCAATCGTGAATTACGCTTCCTGGCTGATTTGGGCCGTGGGTTATTGCGAACGCTGGAGCCGGATCAGTTGGTGCGTCGCGTGGCTGGAGCGACTTACGAGGGTACCAGCGCCGCGATGTGTGCTGCTCTTGTAAGCCTGGGCGAGCGAACTAAGGCTGCGTGCGTGTTCGATCGCGAGGGAAGCGCGGAAGATTCTGCGTTACTGCGACTTGATCATTTGCAGAACTGGCTAACGTCATCAACATCGTTAAGCGCGGTGCCAGTACTTATCAGTGACCGGCGCAAATTTTTTCTGCGCGACGATGACCATGTGGTCGAGTACGCCGCGCCGCTGAGGTTTGGCGGCCGTACCAAGGGCGCGCTAGTAGTAGCGTTTGATAAGCACGAGGATTGCGACGACACGGTCTGCCGGCTGGTCGATGCGGCCGCGCAACAGGCCGCGCTGGCTGCGCACATTTCGAGTCTCTACCAGGCCGCCCGCGTTGCGTCGGCCAACCTGACGATTGAAGTCGAGCGGCGCACCGCGGAAGTGCAAGCTCAACAGCGCTTCATCGAGGCGATTATCGATAGTCTGCCGCTCTCACTTTACGCTATCGATCGCGACTACGAGATTGTTGCCTGGAACCGCAACCGCGAGCTGGGCGAACTTGGCATACCCCGTGGCTCAGTGATGGGAAAGAATGTCTTCGGCGTTCTGACCCGGCAGAAACCGGAGTTGCTGGAGGGCGAGTTCGCCAGTGTGTTTGAGAGCGGCGAAATTCAACGCATCGAACATGCTACCGCTACCGCAAGCGGGGAGGTGAAACATTGGCTAATAAGCAAGATTCCCATGTGGATCGATCGAAGTGGCGAAGTATCGCACGTAATAGCTATCGGTGAGGAAATCACTGATCGCGTCGAAGCACACCGGGCTGTCGCTCGTGCTGAGAAGCTGGCGGCAATCGGACGGCTGGCCGCGGGAGTGGTTCATGAAATAAACAATCCGCTGGCCACCATCTCTGCCTGCGCCGAAGCTCTGGAGTCTCGAGTTAGCGAGGGCGAGTTTAAAGAGTCAGCGGCGCTTGATGACCTCCGCGAGTATCTTGGTTTGATTCGCAGTGAGGCATTTCGCTGCAAAACGATTACCAATGGATTATTGGATTTTAGTCGAACACGAGCTACAGAACATGCGCTTGTAAACGTCGCCGACGTGATATCTTCAGCTGCTCGTTTGTTATCGCATCAGCAACGCGGTGAGAAAGTGGAATTTCAAATCGAGGCACCTGAGGAATTGCCCGCCATTTCGGGTGACGCAGGACAGTTACAGCAGGCAGTGATTGCGCTGGCAGCAAACGCCATAGACGCGATGCCTGACGGGGGCGTGCTAAAAATCACCAGCAGTAGAAACGGAAGTAATGTGCAGGTTGAAGTCACTGATACCGGCGTGGGGATTCCACAGGAAAATATTACAAAAATCTTTGAACCCTTCTTCACTACCAAAGAGATTGGTAAGGGTACAGGTCTTGGCCTGGCAGTTTGTTATGGTATCTTAACGGAGCACGGCGGCAGTCTTGACGTGCAATCTACAGTGGGTGTCGGCACTACTTTCACCATTTCTCTTCCGGTAATCAACAACGACGGAGAACCGCAGGCTTGAGTGAGCAAAAGGCAGCACGAATTCTGATCGCCGAGGACGAAGCAAATCTTCGTATGGTGCTACAGAAGGAGCTGGAGCGGCTGGGTTATCGCGTGCAGGCCGCGCCGGACGGCGATGCAGCACTGCGCAAACTTGAAGAGAGCAATGTCGACGTATTGCTTTGCGACATCAACATGCCGCGCATCGACGGCATGGAAGTTCTGCGGCGCGTGCATGAGCGGCCAAATCCTCCGGAAGTGATTATGCTGACGGGGCAGGCAACGGTGGAAACTGCCGTTGAAGCCATGAAGCTTGGCGCCTACGACTATCTCACCAAGCCATACAGCATTACCGAACTCGATGTCCGCGTGAAGCAGGCCGCGGAGAAGCGTCGCTTGCGCGTGGACAACCTGCGCCTTCGTGAACAACTGGCGCGGCAGTCCGGACTGCCCGAGATTGTTTCCGTGTCGGCTGCGATGACTGAAGTGGTGCGGCTGGTGGAACGCGTTGCCCCTTCTGAGGCATCAGTGTTGATAACAGGCGAGTCGGGCACCGGCAAAGAGCTTATCGCCCACGCCATTCATCGTTTATCGACACGAGCGGATGGTTCGTTCATTGATATTAACTGCGCTGCATTTCAGGAGTCGTTGTTGGAGTCGGAACTCTTCGGTTATGAAGCCGGCGCGTTCTCAGGTGCAAAAGGACGCAAGCTGGGACTAATTGAACTCGCCGACGGTGGCACGTTGTTTCTCGATGAAGTCACCGAACTGCCCGCGCAACTTCAGGCGAAACTTCTGCGGGCGATCGAAACGAGAACATTTTTCCGGGTCGGTGGAGTGCGCAAGGTGGAAGTCAACGTGCGTATTGTGGCGGCCACGAATCGCAATCTCGACTCAGTTGTTGCCAATGAATCGTTTCGTTCAGATCTTCTGTATCGCATCAACGGTTTTCAGATCGACCTTGCGCCTCTGCGGGACAGGCCTGAAGACATCGATCCGCTGGCACGCCATCTGTTAAATGATGTGGGCGGAACAACTCCGCCCGAGCTTGAACCGGAAGCGCTTGAGGCATTGCGCGGCTATAGTTGGCCGGGCAATGTACGCCAGTTAAAGAATTGTCTCGAGCGCGCGGTGATTCTTTCCAACAATGGCCGCATCACCATCAATGAATTGCCGCCTGAGGTCGTGAGGCCTTCACTGCCGGCAGCTGCATTTACTGCTCCCGCTTCGCAGCCCGGTGCTGCTGTTGAGTTCAGTTCAGGTGCGAGCTCGTTCGGTTCCGGCATGGATTCATCACCCACTTCCCTGCGCGACGTCGAGCGCCAACAAATCCTGGCTGCGCTCGAAAAAACAGGCTGGCACCGCGGTAAGACCGCCGAGATTCTCGGCATCTCTCCTTCCACCCTCTATCGCCGCCTCCGCGACTACAATCTCGAACGCCGCAACGGTTAATGGCTGCGGCCGAATAACTTCGACGTTAGGCCGCCTGCATAATGAGACGAGTTTTCGCAATATTCCCCTGGATCGCAGCACTGGCGGTTAGCGCATGTGTCGCAACATGGCTCGCTCGGTTGCTTGAACAGGACAGTTGCGTCGACGCGGGCGGGACTTACCACGCGGCCACGGGTCGTTGCGAAATTGCGCAAGCGAGTGAATACATCGCTCCATTCGCCCGACCCGGCGGCTATCTGCTCTGGGCCATTTTTCTAGTGCTGACCTTCATCCCAGGTTGGCTAGCCTGGCGACTTATGACGCGGCTGCTGAAAGAAAGACAGTAGGGCGTCGGTCAATCAATGCCTAAAGCATAGTAAGCGCATAAGAGGCTGCACATATTCCAAATCAATTTGTCGGCAGCGCTTTCGCTGCGTTGCGAGGCTTGTTGAAGGGAGACGTGGCGCGCCAGGCTGGCATTGCGTCGGCGTTTGCGACGCGAAGCGCCATAATCATACCCAGTTGTGCCAGCGTCTGCGGGCCCGTCCAATTCCAATCAGGCTTTACGGTATCACTGGGCGAGTGGTAGTCAGTCTCCAACCATTTTTTCGCGCGCGGAATCCATAGCGACACATCACCTGCTGGGCCACCGAGCAGCATCAACGCTGGCACGCCTTTCTTCACAAACGCATAATGATCCGAACGTGTGAAAGCGCCCTCTTCAGGCAATGGATCGGGTGTGACGATGTTTCCCGTAGCTGCGGCAACCTCTTCAAAGACCGTGCCCAGCTCGGAATGCTCGGCGCCGAAACCGACGACGCGTTTCACTGGACCATAAATCTCCGTCCCGATGCCGTCGAAATTAATATCAGCCGCGATTTTCTCCAGTGGCCAGGTTGGATGCTGCACCCAATGTTCCGCGCCGAGCAGTCCATATTCTTCACCGGTCACGGAAAGAAAGATAATTGAGCGGCGCGGACGCGAAGCCGGCGTCGGAAAGGCCTTCACGAAGGCTTCTGCGATGGCCACGATTGTCCCGGTCCCGAGCGCGTTGTCAGCAGCGCCCGGATAGATACGGCTGCCATCGATCCCGTAAGCGTCGTAATGCGCGGAGAAGACCACAGCCTCGTCTTTAAGTTTCGGATCGGAGCCCTCGAGCACGCCGACAACATTACTGCTGCTCGCCTCCTCGCGTTTAATGCGTAAGGCAAGAGTCGCGGTCTTTCCAAGATCGCGGGAAACGCTGTCACCTGACTGAGCCTTTGCCAAACTTTGCGCGTACGTCATTTCCGAACCGGAGAAGACTTTTTCCATAGCCGCATCGCTCACGATCAGGATAGGAGGTATTCTAAACATCGGCGCAGGCGCAGGCGCCAAACTGACCCGGCGTCGCGATAGATAATTAGCGATGGTGGCGAACGGTTGGGTGGGCGACCCGGCATTGGCAACGATCATAGCTACTGCGCCGCGGCCGAAAATGTTCATCGCCCTGACCGGCGGACTAATAGCGCGTTTCCACGCCGCTGCATCCACACCACCGGGTTGGCCACTAAGGATGATCACGATTTTGTCTTTTAGCTCCAGCCCGGCCAGATCGTCGCGCTTCAATTCCGGCGAGACGACGCCGTACCCAGCGAACACAACGTCCCCTGTGACATCCACCTGTTCTGAAGAGTAAGGCGGCAGAATCACGTAGTCTTCCCCATGCTTAAAAACTGCGTCGCCGACCTTCACGGATGTTTCCAGCAACACTTGCGCCGACTTGAATTTAATCGGTTGCAAGTAGGTGCCATTTTCACCCGCGGGTTTGAGGCCGAGTTTGGTGAAACGCTCGGCCAAATAACGCGCGGCCCTGTCTGCACCTGGCTGTCCTGTTCCACGACCCTCAAACTGCGGGGAACTCAATGTAGTAGTGACCTCGCGGATCGTTTCCAGTTTTACGCTTGCGGCCGCTTTTCGCTCGGCGGTGCTTAAGGTTGCGGTGGCTTTCTTCGCAGGAGCGACTGCGCTCCCAGGCGCAGCTGTGGTTGAGGCTCCTGTCTGCCAGGCGAAAGCAGAAGGCGAAAACAGCGTAATTACGAGCGAAGTGTAAAGGAGGACAGACGAAAGTCCGCGTCGTCGGAAATAACTACGAGAAAGTGAATTCATTGAGCATGACTCCTGGTCGGATAAGTTAGAAATGGGGAGAGAGTATACGCAGTAGACTGGGCAATTGTTTTACAAGTAATAAACAGCCAATAGCAAGCACTGAATTGCCACCGTGCACGCTTCGTTAAGTTTGCTTCAGTTTCTGTCGATCGATTTTGCCCCGATCATTCTTTGGGAGCGAAGAAACGAATTCAATCCAACGAGGATACTTGTACGGCGCAAGATGAGACTTCACGAACTCTTTCAATTCTGTTGCTAGTTCAGCGTTCATTGAGCCGCTCGCAGTTCTGACTCCGTGTTCTTGGCGAAGCACTACGAAGGCTTTGGGTTTGACGAGTCCATCACCCGCATCATTACCGATTACGGCGCATTCGAGCACAGCCTCGTGTTGCAGCAGGCAGTTTTCGATTTCCGCAGGCGCGACAAAGATGCCGGAAACTTTCAACATCTCGTCAGTGCGTCCGTGATACCAATAGTACCCTTCCCGGTCGACGTGAAATTGATCTCCAGTAGTGCACCAATCGCCGGCAAAAGTCTCTTTGGATTTCTCATGCGCATTCCAGTAGCAGAGCGCGGCCGAGTCGCCTTTGATCTTTAATGTACCCATTTCGCCCGTTGCGGCTTCTTTACTTTCGGCATCAACGATCTTTGCTTCGTAGCCTTCGACAACCCTGCCCAGGCTTCCGGGCTTCACGTCGCCCGGCCGGTTAGTAATGTAGATATGAAACATCTCCGCGGATCCGATACCGTCGCAAATCTCGACGCCCAACTGTTTTTTCCAGCGCTCATAGAGTTCAATCGGCAGCGCTTCCCCGGCCGAATAACAAAAGCGCAGGCTCGACAAGTCGCGGCTGCTTGCATACTCCGAATTCAGCATCGAGTTGATCATTGTCGGCACGGTTGTGAGGATGGTGGGGCGATAGCGCTCGATGACTTCGAAAAGTTTTTCCGGTGTCGAGCG
Organism: Pyrinomonadaceae bacterium; assembly: GCA_036506215.1. GTDB lineage: Bacteria > Acidobacteriota > Blastocatellia > Pyrinomonadales > Pyrinomonadaceae > PSRF01. The sequence goes on from DASXSC010000187.1 coordinate 26,158, forward strand.
TTCTGAAAAGAGTGCGGTCGCCCCGCCGACAGCAAAGGGAAATAACAGGTTCGTACCGGTTGCATAACCAAAGAAGAGTTTGGGCACTGAAACCGTCAAATCGTTTTCATTCACTCCCATCGTGCGTTTTGCAAAGACTTCGGTGTTGAAAGGCAGGTCATGTTGTAAATGCACCGCGCCCTTGGGGTGTCCGGTCGAACCGGAAGTGAACAACCAAATCGCGATGTCGTCGCGGCGCGTGTCGGCAGGCGTGCATTCGTCAGCGGCTGAAATGACCGAGCCGGCAAAGGAAGACCATACCAGCCTGTCATTCGTGAAATCGACGTCGCTATCTGGTTTCCGCGCGCCAACCACCAAGACGGTACGCAAGTAAGGCGCTTTCTCCGCGGCCTCGTTAAATGTTTTGAGCAGCGACTCGTGAATTACGGCCACACGGGCGCGTGTGTAATCGAGGTAGTATTTGTAGTCCTCCGCCGGCAGCAGCGGGTTGACCATCGTGATGACGGCGCCGATGCGCGCAGCGCCAAACCATGTCCAGACAAATTCCGGACAGTCAGGCAGAACGATGAGAACCCGATCTTCAATATCGAGCCCCAACTCTCGCAGGGCGTTGCCGGCGCGATTCGATAAGCGCGCGGTCTCGCCGTAAGTGAACGTCTGGTCCTCGAAGTAGAGACAGACTTTGTTTTCCCGGCCGTCCTCCAGGTTGTGGTAAAGGAAGTAGTCGGCCATGTTGAAGCGTTCGGGAAATTCGAGGTTCATCACGCTAATCTTGCTTTTGAGGTTCAGTCCATCCTCGTCCGAGGTAGGTTTTGGATCAGGAGGGCCAGGTGCATTGCGCGAATCGAGGGAACTTGGCTGGAACTCGGAGCCATCACTTTTGGGGGTTTAGAGAGCGCTGGACAAACTGTCCAAGCCGCAGTCGGTCCGCCTCCTCCACCGCAGTAAATTGCATGGCAAACCCTATCTCAGCTGCTTCCTCCACGACCTCAGCCCACAGATAAACTGGTGCTTCGTCGGGAAAAATGATTTCCAGGCGGATGAGTTCCTTTGGCCGCACCTTACCGCCACTGAGCACAAAGCAACCGTTCTTGCTCAAGCTCGTCACGTCCGCATCGTGCTGGCCGAGGTCGCCTTCCCAACGTGCTCGAAGATTTACTTTGGCCCGAGGTGCTCGTCTGCGTTCTATTGTGGGCGCACCGCTGGTTTTCCTGGGCATCGTAAGTAGAGATCCTTTAGTTTGATCCGGCTAGCAAAGCGAAGGCCGTTGATTTAACGTCACTCTTTGGCGAAAGGACAGCCGCCAGCGCCGTGTTTGGTATCCAGATACGTGCGCGCTTCCCAGAATTCTGGAAAAAACTTCTTGTCGAGTGTGGTTCGCAAGTAGCCGACGCCTTCCGAACCGCCGGTGCCGCGCTTGGTGCCGACCATTCGTTCCACCATTTTGATGTGGTGCGAGCGCCAGAGCGCAAAATATTCGTCGTGCTCCAGCAAAGCTTCGGCTAGTTGAAACTCTTCATAGCGCTCCTCATAATGAGTTAATACTTCCAATACGGCTTGCGTGCGCTTCCCATAGCCTTTCTTAGGTTCCTGCTCGTCATGGGAACTCTCAATAGCCGGCGCGTCCAAGCCACGCCGTTGCAAGGCCGCGAAGAACGCATCACTTAACGTCGGCGCTTCAAAACGCGTTTGCAAACGAGCGTAAGCAAATTCATCATCGCGAAACTCACGCAAGAGGGCCTCGTGCTTCAGTCCCGAGGCAAACTCAATCTCACGAAACTGCATTGACTGAAACCCACTGGCCGGATTGAGTTGATCCCGAAATCCGAGAAAGTTGATGGGCGACATCGTTTCCAGAATATGAATCTGACTTACCAGCAGTTTCTCTATTTCTACCACTCGTTGCATTGCGCGAGCGGCTGCAGCGAGCCGGTCCTCATTCATCAAACTTATCGCCGCGTCTATTTCATGGAGTATTTGTTTGAACCAGAGCTCATAGGCCTGATGGATAGTGATGAAGAGTAGTTCGTCGTGGTGTTGCGGATCGGAAAGGCAGTTCTGCAGACCGATTAAGTCTGCTACGCGCAGATATTTATTATAGGAAAGCGGAGCCTTGCTACCGTAGTCGTTAGTCATTGAGCTTCGTTCGTTGAACTTTGAACTTTGAAACCACCATTAATTCGGGAAAAGAAGACAAAGATCGAAGTGCCAGGATCAAAATTCGTCTTTCTCAGAATGCCGCCCCGGCAGTTTCATGGACAGCATACGCGCCCGTGTCCCTGATCGTTTTCATTTCGCGCACAACGAGTTCGAGTTCCTCATCACTAGTATAGAAATGCGGTGAGATTCGTACTCCGGCGCCAGGACGAAAATCGACGATGAACTCACGACGAATAAGTTCTTTCGTGATTGCCCCCGCATCTTCGTGTCCCACTGTGACCGTGCCGCCGCGGTCGATTGCGTTTCTAGGACTTGTTACTTTGAATCCTGCTTCTTCCGCCAGCTCAATCAACCGTGTAGTTTGCCGCACACTCTTTTCGCGAATCTTATCCACGCCAATATCATTGATTATTCGATATCCCGACTGCGCGGCATAGAGCGCTGGAATCGCCGGCGAACCATGAAGAAACCGCGCGATGCTTGGGGCATAACGAAGCTCGGGTTCAAAGGCAAAGGGCGCCTCGTGAGCCATCCAGCCGGTCGTCTTCGGCTGGAGTTGCAGTTGCAAGTCAGGCCGCACGTAAAGATATCCGGCGCCCGGACCACCACACAGCCACTTTACCGAGCCTCCGGTTGCAAAATCCACGTTGAGCTCTGTCACGCTGAATGGAACAGTGCCGGCGGATTGATACGTGTCGAGCACGACCATTGCGCCCACTTCATGGGCGCGTTCAGTGATTGCCTGGGCATTTTGCAGGAAAGCACTCTTGAAGAGCACGTGGGAGAAGGGGACCAGCAAAGTCTCTTCATCGATGGCGTCGAGAAAACGTTCGAGCGGAATAGTTATGCCGTCGTCCGACTTGACAGTCTCGATTCTCAGTTTGTCATTGCGCGCATGAGCTTCGTAGACGTACATCACCGAGGGAAAGTTCAATTCTGAATAGACGATCTTGTTTCTCCTGGGTGTCGGTTCAAAACAGGAAAGAATGAGCGACTGGCAAATCGAAACGTTCTGATGCATGACAACGGTGCCAGGCTCGGCGCCGATGATACGCGCCACCTCGTTGCCAATGGTCACAGGCATGTCCCACCAACCCTCAGCCCAGGCCCGTACTCCGCGCGTAGCCCACGTTTCAGCGTATTCGGTAAGCCGCGAAAAAGTCTCCCTGGGCATCGCGCCGAGGCTGTGGGAAATCAGATAGACGGTGTTCCCCAGAATAGGAAACTCGAGTCGCCATTTCAGAAGCTCGTCAGTCAAAATCTACTCCGCTGATATCTAGAATTGGTTTTAATTTATCATAACAAGCGACAATGATCTTCCCGCTTGGGCACAGCCGATCGCGGCTCACCCGGCATAACCTCTTGCCGCGTGATAAAGTTAGTCTGTTCCGATGTGGAAATTCAAAAATCCAATTCGTCACGCGATTCCTGAGGCGCGCTGGCCCACCGCGGCGGAAGCAGCACAATCGCTTCTTTACCAGCCAATCAGAATCGGGCCACTAGAGGCCGAGAGCCGCACCTGGGTGTCGGCGATGGTGCCCTGGCGCGCCACGGAAGACGGCTTCGTCACGCAGGAGAACCTTGATTGGTATCGACGTTTCGCCAAAGGCCGACCTGGGGTTTTGGTAGTTGAAGCGACTGGTGTTCGCGACATTCCCAGCGGCCCACTGCTCCGCATCGGTCATGAACGGTTTATCCCCGGACTACGCCGGTTGGTTGAAACTGTCAGGGATGCGAGCGACGGCCACACCAGGCTGTTCATTCAGATCATCGACTTCCTTTCCGTAAAGCGCCGACCTGAGAGAGAAAAATATTTCGCGCGCTTCCTGCGAGTAAATGATCGGCACCGGCGCGCCCTAGCTGAAGTTACAGACGACTCGGGATGGCTGAACGCAGTTGAAGGAAGAGTGCGGGAATTTCTTAGCGCCGCTCCTGATCACGTCCTTGAACGGATACTCGACGAGCGCGAATTGGAATCACTTCGCTTTGGTTATCGCGAACACGTGACTGATATGCATCTGCTGCACGTCCGGGAATTACCCCAGGTGTTGCCCGACATTTTTTCCGAAGCCGCTCGCCGGGCGCGCGAAGCGGGTTTTGATGGTGTCGAACTACACTACGCTCACGCTTACACGATGGCGGGTTTTCTGAGTGCACTCAATAATCGTCCCGACGGCTACGGTGGCCCACGCGAGAGTCGCATTCGTTTGCCACGGGAAGTTTTTCAAGCGGTGCGGAAAACCGTGGGAGACGATTATGTGATCGGCGTTCGCTTCCTGGCTGATGAAGTAATCGCTGGTGGCAATCGGGTTGAGGATGCGATCTATTTCGGAGTTGAGTTTGCTCGCGCCGGCTTTGATTTTCTTTCGTTGTCGAAGGGTGGAAAGTTTGAAGATGCGCAGCAGCCGAAGGTCGGACAGGCTGTTTATCCATACACCGGCCAAAGCGGCTACGAGTGTATGCCGACGGTTCTTTCTGATGAGACAGGACCTTTCGGGCGCAGCGTGCCGTTGGTTGCGGCTATTAAACGCGCGGTTAACGCGGCCGGTTTCAGCACGCCGGTGGTAGCAACCGGAGGTATTGGCACTTTCGAACAGGCTGAGACGATTCTGCAAAAAGGCCAGGCAGACATTGCCGGTTTCGCTCGGCAGGCGCTTGCTGATCCCGACTGGTTTGTTAAAGTGAAACTTGGACGCGGCCAGGAAGTCAGGCGCTGCACTTACACAAACTACTGCGAAGCGCTCGATCAGGCGCATCGTCCCGTTACTTGTAAACTCTGGGATCGTTTTGAACTGGACGAACCTGGAATTGCTACGGTCGATGAAGGGCGAAGGCGTTTGTTAGCCCCTGAATGGAACGCGTGACTTAATGCTCGGATCGCGGGCGTCTCGCCCGCAATGGCGAAGCAAGCCTCGCTAATCTTCAAAAACTCTTCCTCGGAAAGTTTGAGCCTTTCCGCATCTCAGGCGGCAGGCCACAAAGCATTGCACAAGTCAGGCAGCGTTGCTTATGCGGGCGAGACACCCGCGGTCCCAGCTTAAGAACTGCCCGATGCCTCGTAATTTGAGATGAACTCCGGATCGCGGCGCTTCAAGTCCTCATAACTCACTCGCCCGCTGCGCATCATCAGCGCAAAAGCTAATTCAACCGGACTCAGACTCAGGTACTGTCGCGCGTTCTCAAACCAGCGCATGCTCTCGTAAGCAGCCGCCTGGTACTCTTCGATTACAGGCTTGCGGCTCGACGCGAATTCCCGAAGCGCAGCCGCGACAGTCTCAGTTCGTCCAAAACACTCGAAGAGTGCGATCGCGTCCTCGAGAGCGAGCTTCGTGCCCGAGCCGATTGAGAAGTGGGCGGTGTGCAGCGCATCGCCAATCATCAATACATTCTCAAAGAACCACTTTTCGTTTTTCACTAAAAGAAAGTTGATCCATTTCGAATTGTTCGACAGTAACGGCTGGCCGTCCAAATCCTTTGCAAACACTGCCTCGAGGTATTCGCGCGTCCCATCGTCGCTCATCGCGGAGAAGCCCGCAGTGTCCCATGTTTCCGGATCACACTCGACGATGAATGTGCTGGTAGTTTTGTTGAACTTGTAAGAGTGCGCCGCGAAAACACCAGCTGCGTTTTCGCGAAAGGTCAACGTCAGCCCATGGAATAATCTGTTCGTTCCATACCAGATATAACGATTCGGTCTCAAATCTAAACTGGGAACAAAATGACTCGAGTATTGTTTTCTGGTGGTGCTGTTAACACCATCCGCTGCTACCAGCAGATCGCAGCTTGTGCGAAGGGGATCAACATCAGGGACTTCAGTATGGAACAACAATTCGACACCGAGTTGTTCACAGCGGCGCTGTAAGATCTTGAGAAGCTGAAGGCGTGCGATCCCGGAAAAGCTATTGCCGTGAATGGAGACCTTGTGGTCGCGATGGACAATATCCACATTGTCCCAGGCTTCAAACGCACGCGTTATCTCGGCATGTGATTCCGCATCGGCCTCACGGAGATTCCGGAGCGTTTTTCCCGAAAACACTACGCCCCAGCCAAATGTATCGTCCGGCCCATTCCGTTCATAGACAGTGATCTCATGTCCCGAATTGGCCCTCTTCATCAGGATGGCAAAGTACATCCCAGCGGGCCCGCCGCCGATGATATTAATTCTCACGCCGTTTCATTTGTTGCTTTTTCGAGAAAGTCATTGACGCCAGGACTGGCACCAACTTGCCCGGATTTCATTTGAAAAGAAAGTGCGCTTAAAAAACTAACTTCGATCCACAACAATGTCGGCGCCTATTCTTCGTATTGGGTTAGTTTGATAAATAAGAGACGCACGCCATGCAGAACCGAGCGCGGTAGCGCCGGATGCTAGAGTCAATTACAGCGTAATGATTATACAAGGACTGGCGGAAGAGACGTGTTACAGGCAGCAACCTATTAATTTCCAGCACCTTCGCTTGTGCGGATGCCGCCACCGGCAAATGTTTGATGTTGACTTTAGCAGCCGGCGCTACCGCGCACGATTCTCCAAAGAATCCGACCTCCCCACGCTAAACTTACCCACCACCCTATTCTTTCAACAATTGACTTGCGATGATGAGTTTCTGAATCTCAGAGGTTCCCTCATAAATGCGCAGGGCGCGAATATCTCGGTAAAGCCTTTCAACTACACTCCCGCGCACCAGTCCAGCGCCGCCGTGAATCTGGACCGCACTGTCAATGATCCGGCAGGCCGCTTCTGTAGCATAAAGCTTTGCTTCGCTTGCCTCGCGACTAACGCGCACAGCACCGGAATCCTTCAGGTACGCGGCGCGGTAGACCAACAGCCGCGCCGCATCGAGCTCCGTAACCATCTCCGCGAGTTTCTCCTGAATGAGTTGATGTTCGGCAAGCAAACGACCGAATTGTTTACGAGTGGTTGCATAGCCAACGGCTTCCGTGAGCGCCCGCCGCGCCATGCCGCATGCTGCTGCACCCACGCTCGCGCGAAACGTGTCCATGGTCCTCATAGCTAACACGAATCCATCGCCTTCCCCTCCCACCATGTCTTCAGCCGGCACGTGGCAACCCTTGAATTCGATCTCTCCAATCGGGTGCTCCGCTATCATTGCCGTGCGCTCGACAACGCTGAAACCGGGCATCCTCGCGCCCACCACAAACGCAGACAACGCGGCGCGCCCATTCGGATCGGTCCCTGTTCTCGCAAACACCGTGTAGAAGTCGGCCACGCCTGCGTTTGAGATAAAACGTTTACGCCCGTCGATCACATAAGCATCGCCGTCGCGCTTCGCAGTTGTTTTGATCGCCGCAACATCGGAGCCGGCATCAGGCTCAGTTAACGCAAAGGCTGCGATTGCTTTTCCTTCAACTGCCCGGGAAACCCAATAGTCGCGCACGTGTTCGGGAGCGGCCTGGCTGATGGCGTAAGTCCCTAGTCCCTGCATAACGAAAGCCAGATCGGCAAGCGCGGAAGAGTAAGCGAGCGCCTCGCGAATCAAACATAGAGCGCGTACGTCTAGTTTTGTCCCCGGCAAAGCGACGGCATAATTCAACGCGCCTGCCTTCGCCAGCACGCTGACGTATTCGCGCAGCCGGGAATCTGCGTCGCCTTCCTCAATGGCCCGGGACTCAATCTCGAGCTCGACAAACGACTCCATATCCGCCGCCAGAGTGCGATGCTCGGGTGTGAAGAAGGGAAGTTGATCGATAAATTTGTCCATGGTCATAAAAACGATCTTTGTATTTTGAGCTTTGAACTTTGAAGGTTGCGGTGCTGAAGGACAAGCTACAAAAACTCAAAGCACCAATTACAAAGTTCTAAGTACAAAGCACAAAGTACACAGCTCAAAAATCACTTGAACTCAGCCTGTCGCTTGTTTACAAAAGCTTCGTACGCTTCGCGATAATCCGGATGCTGCATGCAAATAGCCTGGGCCTGCGCCTCGCATTCCAGGGCCGCGTCCAGATTCATATTCGCCTCGCGGTCAAGCAACTCCTTGGTCTTGGCGATTGCGAAAGCCGGACCCTGCGCCAGGCGTGCGGCGAGTTCGTGTGTGATACCGGCGAGTTGATCGCCCGGCACGACGCGATTGTACAGTCCTATTCTTTCAGCCTCTCGAGCGGAAATGAAGTCGCCCGTGTAAAGCAGTTCCGTGGCCTTAGCCAGTCCCACAACCCGAGGCAACAAATACGCTGCGCCCATGTCCGCGCCCGAAAGCCCGACCTTCACAAACAGAAAAGCAATCCTCGCTTCTTCACTTGCTATGCGCATGTCCGATGCGAGCGCGATGCAGGCTCCGGCACCGGCAGTTGTGCCGTTGAGACTCGCGATAACCGGTTTGTGCAGCGCGCGAATGTTTCGCACCAGCTCGCATGTCATTCGCGTAAACTCGAGCAAGCCCTCCATGTCGCGTTTGAAAAGTTCGCCAATAATATCGTGCACATCGCCGCCAGAGCAGAAGGCTCGCCCCGCGCCCGTAAGCACGACCACGCGCACTTCCGCTTCAGTTCTCAGCGCTAGAAAGGTGTCAGTAAGTTCGCGATAAACTTCGAAAGTTAACGCATTGAGGCGCTCGGGACGAGTGAGTGTGATGGTCGCCACTCCTCTCGATCCCATCTCATAAAGAAAACTCTTCGGATTTAACATCAGCTAGACGCTCAGGACTCACCTGTTCAAAACAGCCACAGCTTCAATCTCCACCTTCGCCTTATCATCCAGCAAACTCTTCACCTCGACGACTACCATCGCCGGAAAATGTTTTCCCATGTGCGCGCGGTAACATTCGCCAACCGTCTTGAGGCTCTCAGTGTATTCCTTCTTATTGGTTACGTAGATGACAAGCCGTGCAATCTGATCCGGACTGCCGCCCGCTTCATTCACTACCGCAACGACATTTGCGAGCGCTCGATCGAACTGCTCTACAAAGCTTTCGCTGACGATCGTTTGCTCTTTGTTCCAGCCAACCTGCCCCGCAACGAACAGCAACCCTCCCCCTGCCTCTGTCAGGATGCCATTGGAATAGCCTCGCGGTGGGCCGAGTGTTTCGGGATTAATCGGCTTAAGAGTCATAGGTGTGAACAAGACCGGAGCAAGTTATTAGATTATGTCAGATGAGGCAAGGGCAAACGTCGGTGTGTCATAACCTAGGGGTTTCTCTGTGCAGTCTCCGTGTTCTTTGTGTCTCTGTGGTGACCTTTTCGGCGTTTTTCACCACAGCGACACAGCGCGACAGAGCCGCAACCAAACGCTGTGGCTCCGGAGGAGCCGAATGTTTATAGGCCAGTTGCTATACCTACAACTCGCGCTCCAGCGGAGCGCAATGTTCCTGCGGCGATTAAGTTCCGCTCCGCCGGAGCGGGGGAACAACTTTTTGAGCTTGCGGTCTATAAACATTAAGTCCCTCTGGGACGACGGACTTGATTAGAAAAACTTTGTCAGAGAACAGGAACCTACGGCCTTGTAACACAGTTCCCACAGAGAATCGGGCTTCGGATACTACCCAAACGTGCAACGCAAACTTAGAAGCGCCGAACCGGCTGGCCGGGTAGGGACACGAGTTTGCGCGCAAGCAGACCGTCTGCATCACACCGCCAGCGAAAAAGGCCGCCTTGTCGAAAGACGGCCTGAACTAGTGATATTTAGAAGTGCGCTAGAGCACCTTTTTGAGTTGTTCGGCGAGTTGATCTGCAAGATTACCGTTTGGATCGAGTCCGCCAATCGGCTCGCTGGCATTGCCCTGTTTGTCGATGATGACTATTGAGGGCAACTGGTCGATGCCAAACTTCTTCGACACCGCGCCGTCAGGATCGCGCAGCACGGTGACTTTCAAACCATACTTCTGAGCAAACGCTCGCAATTGTTCGTCGCTCGCGAAGTTCTTCGATTTCGGATCTTCCGACTCAGTGCTTACCCAATAGACCACCACACCGCGGTCGCTGTATTCATCCGCAAGTTTTCTAATGCCCTGCAACTGCGTCTTAGACAGTGGTAGCCAGGAAGCCCCAAACGCAAGCACCACAACTTCTCCGCGCAGGCTTTGGGACGTGATTGTCTGACCGTCCGTCGAGCGCAACGTGAACTCAACCGGAGCGGCGCTACGGTTCTGGGCCAACACCAGGGAAGACCCAAGCAAAACCACCGAGAAGAAAGCCGATAGGAACTTTCGATTTGTTAGCATTTACTCTCCTTCGCCCGTACACAAAGGGTTGGGGCAATGCATTAGATGAGTGTCGCAGCCTTTTAGTTGGTCACTCTGACAGAGCCGTGAATGTAAAGCAAACAGTTGGTTTTTGTGTCCCAAATTACTGGGTTTTACCGACGTCCGGACATACATGTTCCGGAGGTGGGGCTCCAAAGACCTCCTGGTGCAAAGCGGCGTAATCATCCCACGTGTCCATATCACGCGCAATGAAATTCGAGTCCACCGGAACGCGCCTGACCTGGTCCTGATGAAGGCCAAAGAAGGCTTTCAGGCCACCATTTGGATCGAGGGCCAGCAGCTCATCGCGAAAGCGAAGATCAACTAACACCGGATGGCCGCCATGTTCACTCCAGATGGGCTTTACCAGCGGCCAGCCGCGCCTCCATTCTCTAATCAGTGCGGCGACCACTTCGGCAGGCACTGCCGCGTGATCTACAGGGTTAATGAGCACAGCTCTCGTCGTTTCTGGTACCTGGCGAATGCCGCACGCGATCGAAGCACTCATCTCGCTATGAGGATCGGGATTGACAGCAAAACTGATCCGGACACTCGTCAGGCGGTTCTTTACTTCTTCTGCGTGCCGTCCCTGGCCAAGAACCACCACGATGGTTTCAACACCACCGCCGCGCAGATTTTCAATACAGTTTTCGATGACGGTTGTTGGGCCGAAGGGCAGTAAGGGTTTGAACGCGCCCATGCGTTGGGAACGGCCGGCAGCGAGAACAATGGCGGCGACATCGCTGGTCTGGGATTTTGGATCTTCTGCCTTTGTCATTAAGTTGGAATCATGGTCGGTCATACCAAGACCAAAGTCCAAAGGCAAAAGACCGCAAGGTTAACTGTTTGGGGTTGCTAATTGCTGGAGTGCGCGGAGCGTGTATTCGCGCGTCATTTGTTTACGCCAATTCATGACGAAGTCGGTATTGTCGAGCGGGCGAGCTTTTGTGTAAGCAGCCTCAGCCGCAGCTTGAATGTGATCCTCGTCGAGTGGATGTCCAATCAGCGCGAATGCGGCCTCTTCGACTTCAATGGGGGACGGTGCGATTCCGCCGAGAACAATGCGGGCGTTCTTCACTGGGACCGCGGGCGTCTCGCCCGCATGTTTCTTCCCTTCGTCCACTTGAATCCACGCCGCTACTCCCAGCACTGGAAAATCGAACGCACCGCGGCGACGCAGCTTCTGATAAGACGCTCGCCAGCCATTGAGCGGCGGGAGATGTATGTCAACGAGCAATTCGTCCGGCCGTTTCTTCAAATAGTCGATGCCGTCGTCGTTGTAGAACCCGGCCGCTTCAATCATTCGTTCACCGAGGGTTGACGCCAAACGAAACTTCGCGCCTATCGCCACCATTACCGGAACAAGGTCCGACGACTGCACCGCCCAGCATTTGGAGCTGCCTGGGGCGACCCAGCAAACATCTCCATCTTTCTTCAGGCAGAAGTTAATGCCCTTGCGCCATTCGAAATTCTGATCGTAATAGTTGCAGCGCGTGTCGAGCAGCAGGTTGCCGCCAATCGTTCCCATGTTGCGCAGGATGGGCGTGGAGATCGTGCGCGCGGCGTGCGCGATGACCGGATAGTCGCGATTGATCAGCGGATGTTCGCAGATGTCGGTCAGCGTCACCGAAGCGCCGATGCGAATGCCCGACTTGCCGTCGCCTGTGATCTGATTCAACTCCGGAACGCGCATCACGGAGATAACGGTCCGCGGTGTCTGCTGGCGACGCTTCATGTTTGGGTATAGATCTGTGCCGCCGGCTACAAACTGCCCTTCCGGCCCCGAGCCGGCCATAATCTTTACCGCCTCCGCGATTTCTCGCGGCACGCGGTAATCAAATTTGGGTAGACGCATCATCTCGTGATTTATCTCTACGAATGCACCGCAACTCTCGGCATTTCTTTGCCATCGCCACCTTCCGCTGGCGTCAGCACACGCAAAGGCTCGGGCCATTCAACCGTCGGAATCCCGGTTGGCCCGTATCGTCCATCGCGACCTTTCGCTTTTTCGCGCAGTGCTTTCAATACCTTCTCCGGCGTAATCGGCACTTCATCAATGCGCACGCCTACCGCATCGTAAACCGCATTCGCCACCGCCGGTGGCACTGGCAACAGTGGTCCCTGTCCAACTTCTTTGGCGCCGTACGGACCGTTAGGATCAGGATCCTCGATCAAGTAAGTTTTGACGTCGCACATCTCCATCGTGGTTGGGCTCTTGTATTCCAGCATGGAGGGAAACTTATGGACGACATTGCGATTCGCCCGATAAGCCATCTCCTCCATCAGGATCTCACCAAGGCCCATGTACACGCTGCCTTCAACCTGCCCCATCACCAGCATCGGGTTGATCGATTTGCCGATGTCGTGCGCAATCCAAATCCGCTCGACAATCACAATACCGGTCGAGGGATCTACATCGACTTCAGCAATCGCGGCGGAATAACTATATGCCGGCGACGGACCAACACCGGCGCCCTTGTATTTACCCGGCGAGCTTGGCGGCGAATAAGAGCCGACAGTGCCGATAGTTCCAAACTTTGATTCTGCCAGCACAACCGCCTCGGCGAATGAAACGCCCACCTCCGGGTTCTCGACATCGAAGACGCGCCGTTCGCCGAGCGAAATATTCTCAATAGGCACGGAGAGCTTTTCGGCTGTGGCCATCACCAACAACTCACGCGCGCGCTCGGCGGCTTGAATCGCAGCGTTGCCGGTCATCAGAGTCACACGGCTCGAATAACTGCCGAGGTCGACGGGAGTTAGATCCGTATCTGCCGTGATGACGCGAATGTCGAAAGGATCTATTCCCAGGATCTCAGCGACGATATAGGCAAGAATCGAATCAGAGCCCTGGCCAATATCCGTCGAGCCACACATTACGCAGACGCCGCCCTGTCGATCGAGACGTAGCTGCACACCCGACTGCGGCATGTTGTTCCAATAGATCGGCAGCCCGGCGCCACAGATGTATGAACTGCACGCGATGCCGATACCCCTGCCGTATGGCAACTTGCGATTGCTTTGATCCCAACCTGAAAACCTATTCTTCCAGTCAGAGCCATTGACAACCTTGTCGATGCACTGGCCCAAACCCATGCTGCCGATACGCAGGTAGTTAGCTGTGACGGTATCGGGTTTTATTAAATTCTTCCGGCGCATTGCGGCTGGATCAAGTTTCAACGTCTCCGCGATCTTGTCGAGTTGAACTTCCAGCGCATAACGCGGCTGCGGCGTTCCGTGTCCGCGCTTGGGTCCGCACGGAGGTTTGTTGGTAAACGCGCGCAAGCCTTGAAATTTATATTTCGGCACGTCATAGGTGACTGTCTGCAACGCGCCGGTGTAGAAGGTGCTGGCAACGCCGTAGCTGCCGTAGGCGCCGCCGTCGAGGAATGACTGAAAATGCATCCCGGTAATAGCGCCGTCTTTTTTAACTCCGGTCTTGATGTGCATCAGCACCGGATGGCGCCCGCGATGACAATAAAAAACCTCCTCGCGCGTGAGCGTCGCCTTTACCGGCCGTCCAGTCATCATTGAAAGCTTGCAAACAATAACTTCGTGATTAAACGGATCGCTCTTGCCACCGAAGCCGCCGCCGTTTGGCGTGGCAATCACGCGAATATGGCTGGCGGGCAACTCTAAAACTTTTGCGAGCGCGCGATGAACATAGTGGGGCGTCTGCGTTGCACTCCAGAGCGTCAGTTTTTTGTCTGGATCAAAATTGCCCACGGCGGCGTGTTGCTCCATCGGCAGGTGCGTGTTGCCTTCGTAGAAAAACGTGTCCTCGCGAATGAGATCTGCTTCTGCAAAGCCTTCATCGACGTTACCAAATTCCAGTGAAACTTTTTTATGAATGTTCCCCGCGTCACCATAGTCATGGATCCGAGGTTCATCGATCAGAATGGCTTCCTCAATGGAGGAGATGGTATTCAGCGGTTCATATTCCACCTCGATGAGATTCATTGCCTCGAAGGCAACGTCTTCGTCAATCGCCGCAACCGCCGCTACCGGATCGCCGATAAATCTCACTTTGTCGATGCAGAGGGCGTGCTCATCCTGGCTGACGGGAAGTATTCCATAGGGAATAGGAAGGTCCTTGCCAGTGATAACCGCGATCACTCCCGGCAACTGGCTCGCCTTTGAGATGTCAATACGTTTGATCCGAGCATGAGGCAAATGGGTCCGCAAAATCTTGCAATAGAGCATGCGCGGCAGCACGACGTCGTCGGCAAACTTCGTCTGGCCGGTACACTTCGCGCGCGCGTCGACCTTGCGAAAAGGTTTGCCTACTACCCTAAGAGACTTGCCGTTCTGTAAGTCCTTATTAGCCATTCAACTTCCATTTAATCTCACAAGGTGTTGAGTCTCTCCGGTTGGGAAGGGTGGTTTACCCCCGCCTGACTTGGATTAAAGTCGAACCGGGGAGCCCAGCTTTCCAACCTGGGAGACTTCGATCTTGAGAGGGATTCTGTCTGGTTCATAGACCATAAACAGATTCTTTCGGCAGCTCCACTTCTTCACCGCGCATGCGAGCCGCAGCTAGTTCTACCGCTTCGTAGATTTTTATGTAGCCAGTGCAGCGGCAGAGATTTCCTGACAGAGCTTCCTTGATGGCCTCGCGCGAAGGCTTCGGATTCTTTTTCAGCAGCTCTTCGGCGACCAGCAGAAAGCCAGGTGAACAATAGCCACACTGAGCGGCGCCGGTATCCGCAAATGTATCCTGAAGTGGGTGAAGCTGCGCGCCGTCAGCCATTCCCTCGATAGTTTTGACCTCTTGTCCTTCAGCGTCCAGTCCCAACATCAAACAGGAAAGAATCGAGCGTCCGTTAACCAGTACCGTGCAGGTGCCACACTCGCCCAGCTCGCAACCGTGCTTGGTTCCGGTTAAGCCGAGGTCCTCTCGCAGGACTTCCAGCAGTGTCTTGTGCGGCGCAAACGCGACCTCCGCCGCCTCGCCATTTAGCGTAAACCTTATGTGAGTCTTGTCCTTGTTGGGATCAGGCATAACTTACGGAAGGAGTTTAGCAAAGCAGGAAGGAAACCGCAGGTGCGCGAACGTTAACCCTTGGTTGTAGCCGCATCTTTCTTCGCTTTGTTCAGCACCGTGTTGTCGATCAGGCGTGTCTTGCCGACGTAAGCGGCAATGGCGATGAGGATCGGACGCTCGTCGACTTTGTCCAGCTTCTCCAGCGTTTCCGCGTCTACTACGCTTACGTAATCTACCCGCACGCGGGGCTCAGACTCGATCGTAGTGCGAACAATATCTTCAAGTTTGCCCACATGTCGCTCGCCCTTCTTAAAAACTTCCTTTGCCTTCGTCAGCCCGCGGTGAATCACCGAAGCTGACTGCTGCTCTTCAGCGCTCAAGTAAAGATTGCGGGAAGAAATCGCGAGGCCGGAATCCTCGCGAACGGTTGGCAAAACAACTATCTCGGTATCGAAAGCCAAATCCCTGACCATCCGTCTAATAATCACTGCCTGCTGCGCATCCTTCTGGCCGAAGAAAGCAAAGTCTGGACGCACTGTGTTCATTAGGATTGCAACTACGGTGGCGACTCCGCGAAAGTGACCTGGCCGCCTCTCGCCTTCGAGCGGCTTCGACAGTCCGCCAACATTTACGTAGCTCGAAAAGTCTTTTGGATACATCTCTTCGGCTGATGGGGCAAAAATATAATCAACGTTGTAATCGGTGAGGATCGCCGTGTCTCTAGTCAAATCCCGCGGATAGTGTTCGTAATCTTCGCTGGGCCCAAACTGCGTGGGGTTTACAAAAACCGACACTACAACTACGTCACACATCCGGCGCGCTTCACGCACGAGACTGAGGTGACCTTCATGCAGCGCGCCCATTGTCGGTACCAGCCCGATGGTTCGATCCTGCTCGCGGCGAATCTTGCGCGAGACCGAACTCATGCGCTGACGGCGATTTATGATCTCCATAGTCAGTGATTAGCGATGGCAAATCGTCAATAGAAAAAGCGACGGGCAAAAGCTGGTCGCAAACAGAAAAAAGCCGTAAACGGAAACCAAACCGTGACTTACGATTCAGGATTCACGTACTACGACCGTTACCATTTACGATTTTCGATTCATGGGTCTTTCAATCTTGAGCTCTTCCGCGGCGTCCGCGGGCAGCGCGTACGACTCGTCCTCTGAAGGGTAAGCCCCACTGCGCACATCATCAGCATAACGCGTGACCGCTTCCGTCATTACCTCGTGGAGGTTTGCGTAAGGCCGCACGAACCGCGCAAGTTTTCCAAACGACAAGCCGAGCATGTCGTGTATCACCAGGACTTGAATGTCGCAGCCGGCGCCGGCGCCAATGCCGATGGTAGGAATGCTGAGGCTCTCAGTAATCAAAGTTGCAATCTCACGAGGTACAACCTCCAGCACAATCGCGAAGGCGCCAGCGTCTTCGAGCGCGCGCGCGTCGTCGAGCAATTGGCGCGCTGCAGCGGCCGTCTTTCCTTGCACCCGATAAGCGCCAAGCTTGTTGATCGATTGCGGCGTTAATCCGATGTGACCCATCACCGCGATCTCTTCGTCAACAAGACGCCTTACGAGTGGGACACGCTTGTGTCCGCCTTCTAGCTTGACAGCTTCAGCGCCGCCTTCTTTTACGAGCCGCAGAGCATTCCGCACCGCGTCATCAGCGCCCGTATGAAATGAACCATAAGGCATATCGGCAACCAGCAGTGCGCGCTGCACCGCTCGCCGCACTGCTTTGAGATGTATCAGAATCTCATCGAGCGTTACCGGAACGGTGTTGCCGTATCCCAGCACCACATTTCCCAGGCTGTCGCCGACCAGAATGATGTCGATGCCGGCTTCGTCGACAATACGGGCGGTGGGAAAGTCGTAAGCAGTCAAACAAACCAATCGCTCGCCGCGCTGTTTACTCGCTTTCAGCGACGGCGCATTTACTTTTTCAGGACGCTCAGGCTTTAGATAGGGCATAGTTCAACTCACTGGCCACTCTCAGCGGCGGCCAATTCTAACAACCCGGCGGCGCAGCCCCGCTCGGGAGTCCGCAACTGCCAGTCATCCGCTGTAACGCAAACCTCAGTTTGCGTTTTGAACTAAGGGACAGGAAATATGTAAGGCCGCTTCGCAAGTGCGTTCATTATAAAGGCAAATTGAAAAAAAGGGTAAAGAGATGCGGCTTTAGGAAGTGGGTCAGTTTGATAAATAAGAGACGCACGCCATGGAGAACCGAGCGCGGTAGCGCCGGATGCTAGAGTCAACGTCAATCTCAATACAATGGCGGTAGCACCGTGGCAGTTAATAGAGGGCTTCCTGTTGTCAAAGTCGAGGGTTTGCAGAACCGAGCGCGGTAGCGGGTGGGTCTTCCTCGTGATTTTCAATTTGCAGGTAAGGTCTTTGACCTCCGATGCGCGGCAAGTCTCCGACTTGCCGGCGACCTTTCTAAAATTTAAGGTCTCCGACCTTTGAGACTCCGGTCAGAGACCGGAAAACTGGGCTACGGTCTTCGGTAAGTCGGAGACTTACCGCGC
>DASXSC010000188.1:0-8745 GCA_036506215.1 Pyrinomonadaceae bacterium
CCGGCTATGCTTGATTGATTTCGCGCCGCCGCGTCAACTCCACCGTTATGCCCTTGATCCACTATGAACACCGTACCTCTTGATGAACCGACGCGCGTCACAATTCGACGCATCGTGCTCGGACCGTATGTCAAATGGTACACACTTGCGTTTGCGGTCTTGAGTGTCACGTCGTCAGCGCTCTGCACAGCGTGGTACGTGCTCGACGGACAGTTGCATGGCGGTAAGGCGATCGTTTACTACTTCTTGGCCGTTATTCTTTACTACGCGGTGCCTGGTCTTATCGGTTCAATCTTATTCGCAGTAATCTATAATTTGGTAGCTGCCAGGGTTGGAGGCGGCCTTCAGTTCGACATCGTTGTGCGAACTCCAGCGACTCTACCGACTCCGCCGCCTCCTCCTGAACATTGGGAGGGAACGCTACCCAAGATTAACGCGCCCGACCAACCGGGACGGGCATAACAAATCGTTGGACGCGAGCGGCGGGAGCGTGTTTCGCATCATCAAAGATCCGGCGATGCTTGATTGAATTCGCGCCGCCGCGTCAACTCCGCCGTTATGTTGCTTCGACCTTCGTAAGTGGATGATTGAGCAACGCTATGATAATCCCGATTCTTGACACCATGATTCGATTACTCGTCATGCTCGCGTTACTCGTCCTTAGTTGCAACGCACTAGTCTTAGAAGCAGCCACGCCAGATATTTCTATCCAGACGCTCGCTCCTAACAGCGCGGAATCACCAGCTGGAATCATTCGTTACCCCGACATAAGCGCAAAGCAGATCGTCTTTGTTTACAACAGCGAGCTTTGGCTTGTTCCGCGGGAAGGAGGCACCGCGATTCCTCTAACAAACGTGCCGGGCCCATACCGCTCTCCTAAATTTAGCCTCGACGGTAACAGAGTCGCTTTCACGGGCGGCTATGACGGCATCTACACGATCAATGTCGGCGGGGCGTCTGCTACTCGCGTAACTCACAATCCCGGAGCAACAGATCTCTGCGATTGGACTCCCGATGGCAAATTGCTCTTCATGACAGATGCCTTTTCTTTCGTCTTTAACGGCGATGGCCAAGCACGAGTGCGGCAGTTGTACATCGTCGGGTCAGGTGGTGGTTTGCCCGTTAAGTTGCCCGTCTCCTACGGAGCGGATGGCGCCATCAGCCCAGACGGTCAGTGGCTGGCTTACACTTTTTATGCCGAGGGTCGATCCGAACACAGAAAGCATTATCAAGGAGGTTATGCGCCAGACATCTGGTTATTCAATCTTCATACTTACCAATCAAAGAAGATCACAGATTGGGTAGGCACGGACATGGCGCCGATGTGGAATGGGACGAAGATCTATTACCTCTCCGACGCGGGACTTGAACAACGACTGAACATCTGGTCCTACGACACGAAGAACGGAGAGCGCCGGCAGATTACTCACTTCAAGGATTACGATATCAAGTGGCCTTCCATCGGACCTACCGTCGGTGGCCACGGCGAGATCATCTTCGTGAACGGCGCCGACTTGAACCTGCTTGACCTCGGCACTGGCATGGTTCGCGTAGTAAAAGTATCCATTCCCGATGCTCAGCGGGATGTTCACTCACGCCCGATTGATGCAGCTAAATTTATTAATAACTGGCAGGTATCTCCCGATGGCAAGCAAGCCGTAGTCGAAGCTCGCGGGGACATCTGGACTGTACCAGCGGAGAATGGCGCGCCACGCAATTTGGAGCGCACAAGTGGGGCAGCTGAACGCGATCCCAGTTGGAGTCCCGATGGAAAATGGATTGCCTACTTTTCCGATGCTTCAGGCGAATATGAACTATACGTTGCTTCCAGTGATGGTGCTGAGGCGCCGCGTCAGCTTACTCATCTTGGAGTCGGCTTTCGTTACCGGCCTACCTGGTCGCCAGACTCTCGGCGAATAGCCTTCAACGACAGCACGGGAAGTATCTATCTCAGTTCAGTTGATGACGGGGAGGTGACGAAGATTGATCAAGATCCGTTAGTTAAGCAGCCGCAATTAAGTTGGTCGAGTGACTCCAATTGGCTTGCATATGCGAGAGGCGCGGTTGGGAGCACCCGCTTTACATCAATCTGGTTGTATAGCGTGCAGGCAGGTCAGACGCATCAGGTGACCAGCGGGTCCTTCAACGATAGCTGGCCCACGTTTGATCGCCAGGGAGATTATCTGTTCTTCAACAGCGCTCGAAATATTACATCGCTCACATTCGACACCTACGATAATAATAACTTCATCTATCCCAGTGCCGACATTCTTCTGGCGATACCTCTGAGACGCGAAATCGGATCGCCCTGGGTCGCAAGAAATAACAAGACTGAGAACTCGAGGGGCGGCTCGGAACGACCAATCGTGGTTGAGTTAGGGGATTTCGAACGGCGCGCCACCGTGTTGGCTCCGGACGAGAAAGGGAGATTTTCCAACCTGGCCGTCACTGAAGACGGACAATTGCTTTACAGCATCACTCCCGCGAGTGGTGACCCCTCAATTAAGATAATGAATTTTAACGAGGGAAGAAAAACGAATCGAAGAGAAATCAGAACCGTCATCGGCGGCGCCAGCGATTTCCGACTCTCCGCCAACGGCAAGAAACTCCTCGTGCGCAAAGACGACGCATTCACGATTGTGGATGCTGCCCCGGATCAAGGATCGGGTAAGCCGCTTAGCCTAACGGCTATGAGTGCGGAAATCGATCCACGCGCCGAATGGCGACAGATCTTTAATGACGCGTGGCGCTTTTACCGCGATTTCTTTTATGACTCACAGATGCGCGGTGTGGACTGGACTCGCGTGCGTGAGAAGTATGTGAAACTCCGCGATGTCTGCGCCACCCGAGAAGATCTTGATTACGTTATTGGCGAGATGGCCGGTGAACTGGGCAACTCGCATGTCTTTGTATTTTCCACAAGTGCCGGACAGCAGTCAGAGGGCGTGGCGATGTTAAGTGTCGACTTTGGATTGAATCACGGCGCCTACAGAATTCTGAAAATTTATGATGGCGGCATTACGGACACATTCGCGCGTAATCCGCTGCGCCGGGGTGGCGTTAACGTCCAGGAGGGCGACTATCTCCTGGCCGTGAACAAAACGCCCATAGACATACGGCAAGATCCTTGGGCGGCTTTCAAAGGATTGTCCGGCAAGGAGGTCACACTCACGGTGAGCGCCATGCCGACGATCGATCAAAATGCCAGAGAGGTAGTCGTTCGATTAGGATCAAGCGAAAACCTCCTGCGTAACCGAACGTGGGTTGAAGCAAACCGCGCCTATGTAGATCGGCGGACAGGCGGCAAAGTTGGCTATATCTATCTCGCTAATACCCATGATTACGGTTCACAGGAGTTCACGCGCCAGTTCAACGGACAATTGGACAAAGCAGCGCTCATCATAGACGAACGTTGGAACGAGGGCGGGTACGCTCCTTTTCACTTCGTCGATGTCTTGAGCCGTCAACTCTATCTCTATTACCGTGACCTTCGTCGCAGTGCCGGCAGCGGACGAACCCCCGATTACATTCACCAGGGGCCACTATGTATGTTGATTAATGGCGTGTCTTATTCCGGCGGGGATTTGCTTCCGTATTTTTTCCGTCAGAGGGGGCTGGGCAAGTTGATTGGAACGCGAACTATGGGCGGCATGGTGGGCGCAGGCGCGCAGCCCTCATTTGTCGATGGCGGAGTTGCTCTGGTTCCGCACGTCGGCTTTTCCGACACGAGAGGCAATTGGGTGGTTGAAGGTCGAGGGATTGAACCAGACGTCAAAGTAATAGATGATCCGGGACTGATGGTGGATGGTGCTGATCCGCAGTTGGATTCCGCCATTCAGCTTATGCTTAAAGAGACCCGCCGCTACGTCGGGCGGTCCGAGTCACCTTCAGCACCGCGTACAGTCGGGCCAAGTAAGAAGCGCTTCATTCCTCGTTGAACTAGTATTTTAAATACTCGACAGGGACAAGGAGGTGGTAACCAAAGCTGGGTTGACCGGTCACCGTGCAAGCAACATAACAAATCGTTGGACGCGAGCGGCGGGAGCGTGTTTCGCATCATAACTGGTCCGGCGATGCTTGAATGAATTCGCGCCGCCGCGTCAACTCCACCGTTGGGCGCACATTCGCATGTACCCGAAACCAACCTTATTGCTGGTGATACTCACGGTCGCCGTTGGTGGTGTCGCTTGCCTTAATCTCGCAGCCGGTTGCGGCAATGACCTCGTGAAAGAAGTGCGCTCCCCTGGCGGAAAGATGAAGGCTGTTGTTTTCCAACGCGACTGTGGCGCTACCACAGGCTTCAGCACGCAGGTTTCTCTTTTGTCATCCAACGAGTCGCTGCCTAACGAAAGCGGGAATGTCTTTGTCGCGACGACCGATCACGGCAACGCTCCGGCCGGCGCTTGGGGTGGACCAATCGTCGAGGCTTCGTGGACAGACGACTCGCACTTGTTGCTCAGGTACGACAAGCGCGCCGGCCTTTCGAAACGTGAGGAATCGCTTGGTAACGTTAGCGTCCGTTACGAAACATTCGCGCCGTGATGTGCGCCCAACAAATCGTTGGACGCGAGCGGCGGGAGCGTGTTTCGCATCATGACTGGTCTGGCGATGCTTGAATGAATTTGCGCCGCCGCGTCAACTCAAACGTTCGACCGCTCTAGTATGCATGACGACGCCTCATTGCCATGGATTACAAGATGGATGCTGGCGGTAGCGGCACCGCTGCAACACATCACAGGACCGCTATCCAATGCAAAAGTCAACCTCTCTGCTGTAGGCCTCTTGACGATCCAAGTTCTTGGATCGTTGGCGGTATCGGCAGTAACAGGCGGCGGGTCTCCTCTTCTCGGGACGCCACGTATCATCTCGTGGGGAACCATATCCGTTGGCGGCCTGACTCTTTTCGCCTACGTCTTCCTATTGGTTTATGTCGGCTGGCTCATGGATCCCCGACAAGGTCTGTTCAGAATCTTCGTCCATACAGATCAGCGCTCCCATCCCGTTACGGCTTTTGCCGCGGTTCTTCTTCTTTTGTCGACTGTCATATTTTTCGGCAACCTCTACACCCTAATCTATCTTAACGATTTCAATGCCTTCAGCATGAGCACGAAACCGGCTCAGGAGCATGTTGTTAGTACATTTATTTACTTCAGTGCGGTAACGATGATGACGGTCGGTTACGGTGACATAGTACCCGTCAGCATGGTTGCGAGAGCCCTCGTGCTTCTGCAGCTAGCCGTGGGCTTTGTGCTCATTGTGGGCGTCATCGCATCAGTTATTTCGATGCAAACCAGTCGGTCAGAGGCCGTGATAAAGCGCGAACAGCGCAATGGCAGCGCAGAATAGCTTTATGGGGTAACCGATTCGAGCAGATGCGCGTGACCGGGATCATCTTGAGAAGGTACATGAAACGAGCGCGACGCGGATCAAGCGTGGCGTTGGATGGCTTCTCTCAGTAACCGGACATGAATCAAACTCGTTCGGTAACGGCGCCGTCGAACAAATCGTTGGACGCGAGCGGCGGGAGCGTGTTTCGCATGATGACTGGTCCTGCGATGCTTGATTGAATTCGCGCCGCCGTGTCAACTCCGCCGTTATCTGCCGTCTCTGTATGAAAGTTGCCCGCGTAATTGCAGCGTACATCGTGAGCCCCTTAGCTGGCGGCATCTATTGGGTTGTCTTAAATTGGCTACTCAATCACTGTGACCCGGAACTTTTGCGGGATCCATTGGCCATCGTTGGGATTCTACTTCTCTTTGCGATAATTGGTTACGTTGCCGAAGGCTTACTTGGAACACCACTATTGTGCTGGTTTCGTCGGCGCGGCTATTCATCCTTACATTCGTTCTTGTGGGGTGGTTTCGCCATCGGGGTTATTGTTTGGGTTTACCCACTGCTACTCTTTTTCCCGGTTCTCCGCGAGCGCTCGCTTTTTTTCAATCTGATGGCTGCGCTCCTCGGTTCTGTTGTACCAGCACTCCTGAGTACGATTGTGTTTTGGGTCATCGCTGGGCGCAACCCAACAAATCGTTGGACGCGAGCGGCGGAGGCAAAGTAGTGATGAGTTATGAGTGACGAGTGAAATCGCCGCGCAGTCAACTCTGACGTTGTGGCGCAGAACCTCGCCGCCTCGAATGAAAGGAAAACGAGGAATGAACGGAATCGTCCCGGTTGTGTTGCTTTTGTCAGTTGCACTGATGACGGGATGCACCTCCTCATCGAAGTCCGCTTCCTCATCATCTGATTTTGATCCGATAGCACAGGATGAAACCGGACGACCGCAACTTGACCCCAGTAAGCCGGTTCCGCCTAAAGCCGACGTGATCAAGGCATGGCAGAAGCGTCAAGACGCGATTAAGACCGCGCGATTCACTTGGATCGAACAACAAACTCATCCCAAAGGCTGGCTCTCGAACCCAAGGTTTCCAGAGCGCGAACGGTCGTCGATACCCGGGTTGCTCATCGACCGGACCTACACCGTCTCAAAGACTCTGGCCGTCGATGGTAATAAGATGCGTTACTCGTTTGAGCTGGATCGCAGGGAAGAGCCAGACGGTATTCGCATCAAGACACCAGACAATCGCAGCGATGGATTAGGCGTTAGGAGGAAGTACGCATACGTAAGTGTATTTGATGGACAGGTGGGAAAGACGAGCATTACCTCGCTGATACAGTCGCCTCCGCCGGCCGTCCGACAAACGTCAACAAATGCGGACGGCCAGAATCTGGACACAAGACCGATCCTGATGGCGTTTCGCCCACTCGACCCTTTGATGGGCCACCTTCTCCTGGATCGCGCGGTCACAAATGAAAGGCGGACGTTCTACCGGGGCAAGTCCATATTCCTCCTGGAAGAGCGGCACGATCCGTCAGGCTGGAAGACAATGCTGTGGATCGAACCGGAACGCGATTTCCTGGTCAGCAGGTATGATGTCTATTTTGAACAGAAACTCATCGTGGCCATCGACATCGATTATGTGCAGGACGCGCAATGGGGTTGGATTCCCAACGGATGGCGAGTCACTGAGATGTTGGCTGACGGATCCAAACGACTGGTGTCCGAGGCGAAGGTGTCGAGCTATAGCATCAATCAGCCGATCGGGATCGAGGAGTTCCGATGAAGCCCTTGCTCGTTTCCCTTAACCGCAGGCTGATGACTGTAACAATCAACGGCCGCGCCCAACAACTGAGCGGCGGGGCATATGAGCTAAGGGGCAAGGGCAAAGCGCAAAGGGGAAAGAATTCGCGCCGCCGCGTCAACTCTGCCGTTCGACGCTTAGTGACTTCCGAGTCCGTTAATAAACCATCTTGCTCTCGCGTTCTATTGTTATGGAACGGTCTAGTTTGATGTTTCGGATCAAAGGCAGCGTTCCAAACATTTGATGGTAGAGTTCAAAATGAAAAGACTATCTATCTTCATAATAGTCACGCTTTTGGCGTGTTATTTCTCGGTCGTACCTACCATGGGGCAGGTTGCTCCGGCTTCCCCTGTACAGGTTTCTGACAAGTACGCTCAAAAACTTCAGGCCTTTGAAGAATTTGTCCGGCAATGGATACAGAAAAACAACGTGCCGGGCTTAACCCTCGGCTTTATCAAAGATGATTACGTTTGGGTTAAAGCGTTCGGCTATGCTGATTTGGAAAACAAGATACCGGCGAAAGCGCACTCCGCCTATCGATTTGCTTCGATCCAAAAATCTATGACGGCGGTGGCTATTCTTCAATTAGTGGAGCAAGGCAAAATTGACCTGGATGCGGAAATACAAACCTACGTTCCATATTTTCCCAGAAAGAAATATCCAATTACCGTTCGTCAGCTTCTCGGTCATCTGGGTGGTATTCCGCATTACGTCAACCGGGATATAGAACAGCACTTCAAAGAGCACAAAACTACCAGAGAAGCAATCGCCGTCTTCGAGAACTTCGACCTTGTCGCCGAACCTGGAACCAAGTACAGCTATTCCAGTTACGGTTATGACCTTCTTGGCGCAGCTATAGAAGGCGCATCGAAGCAGTCTTATGCGGACTACATGCGCACGCACATCTGGCAGCCGCTCGGCATGAACGATACGCGCATGGATGACCCGCTAGACCTGATCCCTAACCGCGTTCGGGGCTATCAGTTAGTGAACGGCGAAATCAAGAACTCAGAGTTTATTGATGTAAGCAGCCGTTTTGCAGCGGGCGGCACGCGGGGAACGGTCGTTGACTTGCTGAAATTTCTCAAAGGCTTGAATGACGGGAAACTCTTGTCAAAACAAAGCCTTAATCTAATGTATACGCCGATGGCTACTCGTAATGGAGAAACAATTGGCTATGCCATGGGGTGGCAGATACCACCTTTTGATAACCGTCGCTCCATTGTGGCCAATGACGGTGGACAGCAGGAAACGCGCACTTTCATATTGAACTTCCCGGAAAAGAATTTCGCCATAGCGTTTGCAATGAACCTGGAAGCCGACATTTATGGGCCCATCATAATGCGATTGTACGAATTAGTGATGGACGAAAAACTAAGTGTCAAGAAACAATAGCATCTTACATAATCAACTATCGGTATGTGTGTGGCTTCTCAATCCTGCGCCGAACAAATCGTTGGACGCGAGCGGCGGAAGCGTGAAATGCAAGGATGAAGGATGAAGGCGGATGAATTGAATTCGCGCCGCCGCGTCAACTCAACCGTTAGGTATTCCGCTATGGAAACGAACAGTATTCTAAAACAGCAGGCGGCGGAACTGCTGAAGA
>DASXSC010000189.1:0-12981 GCA_036506215.1 Pyrinomonadaceae bacterium
CACGAGTTTGCTGCAGCACGGAGGAGATGTGAGAGCGCTCAACCTCTTCCAAGGTCTTAAGCACGGAAGGGGGCTCCGCAGCCAGGGCCACTTCAGCCACTTCCCGGTCTGCATCCGGAAGAACTTCGGGCGCCGAGACGTTGGCTAGATCAGTGTCCAACTCGAGAATCGTACCCTGAGAAAGAATCAAAGCCCGCTCGATGACGTTTTGCAGCTCTCGAACGTTGCCGGGCCAGGAATAGCGCATGAGCCTTTCAATGGCCGCCGGTGAGATGCCCTCAATCCTTTTGCCGAGATTCCGAGAATATCGAGAAAGGAAGAACATCGCGAGCTGCCGAATATCGGAACGGCGCTCACGCAACGGTGGCACCTCAAGCGGAAAGACGTTCAATCGATAAAAGAGATCCGAGCGGAAACTGCCGGCGCTAACAGACTCCTGAAGATTCCGATTTGTGGCGGCGATGATCCGCACGTCAACGCGCACCGAACGGTTGCTGCCAACTGGCTCGAACTCGCGTTCCTGCAAAACGCGCAGCAATTTAACCTGGGTCTCCAAAGGCAACTCACCCACTTCGTCAAGGAAGATTGTCCCGCCATCGGCGAGTTCGAAGCGGCCGATGCGCCGCTCAAAGGCGCCCGTAAAAGCACCCTTCGCATGCCCGAACAATTCACTCTCGACCAAACCCGCGGAGATGGCACTACAGTTCACCTTTACCAATGGACGATTCTTACGCGCGCTCCGGTCGTGAATGGCCCGCGCGATCAGCTCCTTCCCAGTCCCCGTCTCTCCATAGATGAGCACGCTGGAATTCGTGGGGGCGACCTGGTCGACGCGTCGCAAAAGCTCGAGAAGCATTGGGCTGTTGCCCACGATCTCCTCGAAGTTATGTACGGTGCGAATCTCCTCCTGAAGATAGACATTCTCTTTCTCGAGCCTTGCTTTCAGCGCCGCGATCTCTTCATACGATTTCATGTTTGCGATCGCTAATGCGACCTGATTCGCGATTTCCTGCAGCAACTCGGCATCTGCCTCGGAGTATCGGTTCTTTGCCTCACTCCAGACTGTAAACGTGCCGATGCTGTTGCCCATCGCCACAAGTGGTACGACGCAATAGGACTGAATGCCTTCAGCGACAAGACGTCGGTCGCCGGGAGACTGCTGTTCCTTTTCGAGATCGCCACGCACGACCGCCTGCTGACTCTCAAGAACCCATTCCGAAATGCGGGTCTCTTGCAGATCATATTCCTTTCCCAGACGGAAGAACTCAGTCTCAGTCTCACTGTCCATAGAGAGGAGCATCAGGGTTTTCGTCTCCGGCCGGTGAAGAAGGAACGCAGCCCGGTCGAAGGAGACGACGCGACGGATAGCTTCATAGGCCGAAATGAAAAGCGCTTCCTGCGTGAGGTTGTTTATGATGGCATTGTTAATCTCGAGAAGGGTGCGTTTCCGTTGCTCGCTCTTCCTCAGTTCCTCCTCCGCCTTTTTCCGCTCGGTGATATCGAAGAAGGTTATGACGGCACCGACGGTTTTGCCATCACGGACCATGGGATGGGACCAATACTCCACCGGAAAACTGGTGCCACCCTTTCTCCAAAAAATATCATCGTCGATATAGACTCCCCGGTTTTCATGAAAACCTATATAAATTGGACACTCGTCAATGGGAAATGGCGTGCCATCTTTGTGAGTGTGGTGTTCGAGCGCATGCATGTTCTGGCCCAGCAATTCGACGGGTTCGTCGTAACCGAGCAAGCGAACTGCCGCTCTATTGCAGAAGAGGCACGTGCCCGTAGGGTCGCAACCAAAGATTCCTTCTGCCGCGGAATCGAGGATAAGACGGACTCGCTCCTCGCTTTTTTGCAGGGCTTCTTCTGCATGTTTCCGTTCAGTTATGTCTTCTGAGAGCGCCATGATAAATCGTGGAATACTCTCGGTTCCCGGAACCAGGGAGACATTGTTCCTTACCCAGATAAGACTGCCATCCTTACGTCGATACTGCTTCTCGATTTGAAACTGCTCTCGTTTTCCTTCCAGCAGGTCCGTAACCAGAGCCATGTTGGCCTCTCGGTAATCCTCATGAGTAATCTCGAGAAAGGAAACCGTTTGGAATTCCTCGTCCGTGTAACCCAACATTTTTTGGTAAGTGGGATTTGTGGCCAGGAAGCGGCCATTCAGATCGGTGAGCGCAACGCCAATGGCCGAATTCTCAAAGACAGATCGCCACCGCTCCTCACTCTTACGCAGAGCCTCTTCCGTTCGCCTGCGTTCAGTAACGTTCGCTGAAGAAGCGCAACTTTGCGATTTGTCCTTATTTGGCCCAGCGCGCAGCATGCGATTTCTTCCTGCGGCTGCTCGACCGACTGAATTCAATTTCTTCAGCTAGAGCGGACAGCAACTAAAAAGCTCAGAACAGAAGTCCGAGCGAAGACTTCGAAACAAATGAAATATGATAACGCGTTTCAAGGGCTCGAATGGTGCGACCTCAATTTGCTTGCCGACCATGGAGCGGAACCCAAACAGTTGGATTTAGTCTCTAAGTGCTAACGAATCTTGTTTCACGTAAGTCACGAAGTCAAGGCAGAGAGTGCCCACTCTACTCTACACGCGCGAGACTCAATAATGTTCACGCTGCCCCAAAAGCCTGTTCACGTTTAGCCGCGCTTTGCGTCCGTTTCATTTCTTTCGAGCTCGTTTCGATCCTTTATGCATCACAGGCGCAGTATTGGGCGCATGCAAGATCAACAACCCAGGTCCAACCTCTCACGAACTAAAAAATGCAATCTACTGCTTGAGCTGGCGAACGTAGGCGACCAATGAGTTGATTTCTGCTTCGGAAAGCTTCTTGCCCCAGGCTGGCATATGTCCGCGACCATTAGTAATTGAATTGAATAGGCGCTCGTCAGTCACGCTCACCTGCCACTCAGGATCGGTGAGATCCCGCGCGTGATTGAATTTTGCCTTGAATGTTTTTGCCCTTCCATCCTTACCATGACAGGTAGCACAGTTCTTCGCAAAAACAGAATTGCTGTCAGGGTTTTTCTGTGATCCACCTGGTAATGAAGAACCAGGCGAGTAAGCCGCGAGTGCAAACAAAAAAACCGCGGAAGCTGCTGATACGATTAAGGACGCTCCGCCCATAATTCCCTTCATGTCTTACCTCATTTGCCGATGCCGGTTTAGCGCCTCGCCAGCCAGCCTGGATTTAATCCGTTCTTCCGTTCCACTGTCTATACCGCCTAAGCGACCAAGATATTCCCAGCCGTAGTCTCTTTTCGCGCAAGACCAGCAATTCGCGGAGAATTGATTTAGCTGCGGGAATAACTTAGTCGGCACTCGCCAGTAATCAACCCAATACATTCAATGAGCAAGATCCACTGACGAACTTGTGCTCGCCGTCTGGTGATAATCAGTCCAGGAATTTTTTGCATGCTTTCGCGGTATGGAGTAGCAGAAGGCGATAAGAGCTTGTCAGGTTTGACGACAACTCGTTGATTGATAGTCGCCTGGATCATTGC
This sequence comes from Pyrinomonadaceae bacterium, assembly GCA_036506215.1. Lineage (GTDB taxonomy): Bacteria > Acidobacteriota > Blastocatellia > Pyrinomonadales > Pyrinomonadaceae > PSRF01. Next base: position 3,517 of record DASXSC010000189.1, read on the forward strand.
AAGGAGAGAACCAACTTTGCTCTCGAAAAGGTAAACGTAGGCGCGCGCAGTTTGGGGCAGTCAATTGGTTGCCGCTCGCCGAATACAGATAGGAGATTGTATGGAAGGAAAATTTATCAGAAGGCTCACGATGCTGAGCCTGGTATCAATGTTCACTCTTTGCGCGGCGGTCGCATCCGCCAACGCACAACTAAGTTATCCGGTCAGAGCGAAGATCCCTTTCGACTTCAGTGTGGGTGATAAGAAGCTTCAGGCTGGACAATATACGTTCAGTCGTTTATCGCCTGGCAGCAAAATAATGTTGGCCAGCAGCGCGGATGCCAATACAAGTGTGTTTCAGTCGACCTTTGGGATCCAGGTTCTTAATGCTAAGAACGAGTCGAAATTGGTCTTTAACAAATACGGGGATCAGTATTTCCTTGAACAGATCTGGTTAAGTGGTCAACAAGAGGGAACCCAAGTGCCGGAGTCACGCAGTGAGCGAACTATCCGGCAGCAGTTATCACAGACTCAGCAGAGCAATCTGTCTGGAAAAGTGACGAAAGTCGATAAGGTCGAGATCGTCGCCGGCTTGTTTTGATTGTCAAATTAGGAGCTCTCCGGTTGGGGCGAAAGTGGATCTCAACCACATGGCCCTGACTGGAGACCTAAACAAGGTTTATCTGGAGCAAGAAGGAATCAAAATAGTCGCTAATGATAAGGAGAATGACTAGCTCTTGGAAATACGAAACACTGTTTGGGAAGGGGGATGATCATGATCGCCACAATTGAAAGTCAGTTTAATGGGCCACCAGGTCACTTCAACATATCGCCCGCAATCCTTCTCGACCCCGAGCGAAAGAGCCTGCGCGTCGAAGAGTTTGAAGAGAAACTATCCGGGTTCATCATAGGCCAGGAGCGAGCCGTTCGCTCCATGAGCAGCTTGTACCAGATCTTCCTGGCTGGCATGAATCAGCCAGACCGTCCCCTCGGCTCCTTACTCTTTCTGGGACCCACAGGCTCAGGCAAGACTCATACGGTGGAAGCAGCCGCCGAGATATTATTAGGGGCACGTAACGTCGTCCTCAAGATTGATTGTGCAGAGTTTCAGCACAGCCACGAAATCGCCAAGCTGGTCGGGTCCCCTCCAGGATATTTGGGCCACCGCGAGACTCATCCTCTGTTGTCGCAGGAAAATCTGGATCGCTATCACACTGAAGATACCAAGCTTTCTTTCGTGCTCTTTGACGAAATCGAGAAAGCTTCCGATGCCTTGTGGCAACTCCTCCTGGGCATCCTCGACAAAGCGACATTAACGTTGGGTGACAACCAACACGTGGATTTCTCGCGAACGGTGATCGTGATGACGTCTAACCTCGGAGCGCGGGAAATATCAGAACTGATTTCAGGCGGGATCGGATTTGCTCCCGCTCATTTTTCGCTGAATACAGGCCAAACCGAAGTGGAACAGAAAATCTATCACACGGCCCTGGAAGCGGCTCGGCGAAAGTTTTCTCCGGAGTTTATGAACCGCATCGATAAGGTGATCGTCTACCGGCCCTTGAAAGATTATCACTTGCGACAGATTGTCAATTTGGAATTGCAAGCCGTACAGGACCGAATCATGCATTCTGTGGGAGCGAAATTTGTCTTGCACTGCTCCGACGCAGCTAAGGACATGCTTCTCAGAGAAGGTCTCGATTTCCGGTACGGGGCGCGCCACATCAAGCGGTCCATCGAGCGCTTTCTTGTCTATCCACTGTCCAATCTAATCGCAACTGGACAGATGCAATCAGGCGACGTGGTTTATGTAGACATACGTGATGAGAAAAGTAAGCTCGTCTTCATGAAATATCCTGGGGGCTCACCGGTCAACGGCATGCCTCAGCCAGTATCAGAAACGAATTCAAAAGACGATCGCTCGAGTATGGTTACGTTGACGTTTTCTCGGGCGAAGGGCGCGCGTAACGGACAGGACACTCCAGCAGCCTGATGAGTTTGGTATTAGCGCCCCGCCCACCGTATATCGTAGCTCGCCTACCAGGAAATCTCTTAGCTGCTAAATATCGTAGACGCTGCGCGGATCGGTTCTGCTGGTCGCGGGAAGTCGTAACACTCGTACATCGCAAGTTCTCACATCTCCAACAATTAAGCATGAAGCTTGAAGCGAGATTCCGCTGCTGGTTGCGCGGCACGCAATCTGCACTCGGAGTCCTCTGGTTCTCCTATCAGTCGCTCGTGTTCAGTTCAAGGTAGAGGACATGTTGGGAGTCTCGTCAGAAAAAAATCAGGACTGATTTCGTTTATCTCTCCTGCGACCGGATTTTAACCCCGCAAGTGCGCGGCGCACTTGTTGCCGCCCTTTCGGAGAATATATATGCGGTTCGCCTTCAGTCCTTCTGCTCGTTCGTCTCGTCTGCCCAATCCTCGTTCGCGTCGTTGCATCTTCCGTCATCGGGTGATGTTGACAGTGCTGGTGTTGATGGCGGCGCTTCTCTTGGACACTATCGACGGCCCGATCACGAGTGCCGCCACGGCCAACTTTGCAGCCAAACAGGACTTTGCTACCGGACCCAACCCCCGAGCGGTCGCCACCGGTGATCTGAACGGGGATGGCAAACTTGATCTCGCCGTCGCGAACCTTAATTCCAACTCCGTGTCAGTGCTGCTCAACACCATCGCACCGGGCGCCGCCACGCCCAACTTTAGCCCCCAACAAAACTTCCCAACGGGCGTTGGCCCAGTATCCGTCGCAGTGGGCGATCTCAATGGAGATGGCAAGCTTGATTTGGTCGTCGCGAACTTTAATTCCAACAACGTGTCAGTGCTGCTTAACACCACTGCCGCGGGCGCCGCCACGCTCAGCTTTGCTGCTAAACAGGACGTGCCTACCGGCGAAGGTCCGATATACGTCACCACGGGTGATCTGAACGGGGATGGCAAGCTCGACCTGGCCGTCGTGGACCTTCTTGTCAACACCGTGTCGGTACTGCTCAACACCACTGCCGCAGGCGCCGCCACACCCAGCTTTGCCCCGAAACAGGACTTCGCGACGGGCGACGGTCCGGTATCCGTCACGGTCGGCGATCTCAACGGTGATGGCAAGCTTGATCTGGCGGTCGCGAACTTTAACTCCAGTAACGTCTCTGTGCTGCTCAACACCACTGCACCGGGCGGTGCGACGTCCAGCTTTTCCGGTATTCAGGACTTCGCAACGGGCGACGGTCCGTCGTTTGTCACGATGGGCGATCTGAACGGGGACGGCAGGCTAGATCTCGTCGTCGCGAACTTTGTTTTCGACACCGTGTCGGTGCTGCTCAATACGACGGCCGTCGGTGCCACTACGGCCAGCTTGGCCGTCAATAAGGAGGTCGCAACAGGTACCGGCCCGATATTCGTCACGGTGGGCGATGTAAACGGGGATGGCAAGTTGGATCTGATTGTCGCGAACTTTAATTCCGACAATGTCTCGATATTGGTCAACACCACAGTGCCTGGTGCCGCCGCGCCAAGCTTTGCCGCGAAGCAAGACTTCGCCACCGGGGAGGCTCCGTTGTTTGTTGCGTTGGGCGACCTGAACGGAGATGGCAAGCTTGACCTGGCAGTCGCGAACCTTGATGTCAGCACCGTGTCGGTGCTGCTCAACACCACCAATCCCGGCGCCTCAACGCCTGGCTTTGCCGCCAAACAGGATGTGGACACGGGGCCCAACCCGCGATCCGTCACGGTCGGCGATCTGAACGGGGATGGGAAGCTCGATCTCGCCGTTGCAAACATCAATTCCAACACGGTGTCGGTGCTGCTCAACACAACCGCCCCCGGCGGCGCCACGTCTAGTTTTGGCGCCAAACAGGACTTCGTCACGGGCGCAAACCCGGCATCCGTCACCGTGGGCGATCTGAACAGGGATGGAAAGCTCGATCTCGTCGTTGCAAACATCAATTCCAACACGGTCACAGTGCTGCTCAACACCATTGCGCCGGGCGCCGCGACACCCAGCTTCGCCGCCAAACAGGACTTCGCGACGGGCGACGGTCCGGTATCCGTCACGGTCGGCGATCTCAACGGTGATGGCAAGCTTGATCTAGTGGTCGCGAACTTAATTGCAACCGTGTCGGTCCTATTCAACACCACTGCAGCTGCCACGCCAAGCTTTGCGGCTAAACAGGACTTCGCTACAGGCGACGGCCCGCGATCAGTCTCGATCGGTGATCTAAATGTGGATGGGAAACTCGATTTGGCAGTCGTGAACTTTAATAGCAATACCGTGGCGGTGCTGCTCAACACTACTGACCCGGGCGCTGCCACTCCCAGCTTTTCCGCTATCAACGACTTCCCCACTGGCATCAGACCGATATCCGTCTCCGAGGGCGATCTGAACGGTGATGGAAAGCTTGATCTAGCTCTCGTGAATTTGATCTCCAACAGCGTGTCGGTGTTGCTCAATACTACCGCGCCCGGTGCTGGCACGCCCAGCTTTTCAGCCAAACAGGACTTCGCTACGGACTTCAACCCGACCTCCATCACGGTGGGCGATCTGAATGGGGATGGAAAGCTCGATCTCGCCGTGGCGAACATTAATTCGGACAACGTGTCAGTGCTGCTCAACACCACCGCGCCGGGCGCAGCCACACCCAGCTTTGCCACCAAACAGGACTTTGCTACGAGCGATGGCCCGGTATCGGTCGCGAGAGGCGATCTAAACGACGATGGCAAGCTCGATCTGGTCGTCGCAAATGTTGATTCCGACACTGTCTCGGTGTTGCTCAACACCCCAACGATCGTGACGGCAACTGATTTGTCACTGCAGCAAGGCTCAGCGCCCAGCAATAGACAAATCGCGACTGTCAGCAACTACGGCGGCAACGGAAGCCTTATCGTCACAGTTACCTCCGCCAATCCAGCAAATGGCGTGACGATTTCAAACCTCGTGAACTCGGACGGCAATATCACGGCCGACATCGTTGCGAGTTGCGGGGCGTCAACTGCCACGTTTATTTTACAAGGGAGTGATGGAAGTTCGACCGTTTCCGATACTCTGAATATCACCGTGACGGCCAACACTGCGCCGGCGGTGACATACCAAAATCAAACTGTCGCTTTAAATGGATCAATCATAATTAATCCTGCAACCGGGCCGTCAGATAATGTCGCGGTGTCCTCCATCGTCAAGCAATCAAACGGGACATACACGGGCAGCATTAGCGTCAACAACACGACGGGCGCGATCTCAATCAGCAATGCTGCTCCGGCAGGCACCCACACCATTACGATCCGCGCGACAGACAACTGCGCCGCCACTACCGATGCGAGTTTTACACTGACAGTCGGCAAAGGCGACCAGGTGATCACGTTTGACGCATTAGCGAATAGGGAGGTTGGCGATCCGGATTTCGCGGTGAGCGCAATGGCGACTTCAGGTTTAGCTGTCAGCTTTGCCGCCAGCGGTCAGTGCACATTGAGTGGCAACACCGTGCACATTACCAGCGCCGGCTCGTGCACGATCACTGCTTCGCAAGCGGGTGATAATGATTTCAACGCGGCCCCCGATGTGGCGCATAGCTTCACGATCGCGAATAGCACGCTGATCACGTTGAGCCAATCGAACTACATCGTGAACGAAAGTGCGGGATTCGTCACCATCACGGTAAATCGCACTGGAGATCTTTCGCTTCCCGTTAGTGTCGACTATGCGACGGACGACACGGGCTCGTCTGACGTGTGTGGGACACTCAATACTGGCCTGGCATCATTACGCTGCGATTTTGGTTTGACGTTGGGCACGTTGGTCTTCGCACCCTCTGAAACCCAGAAGACTTTCATCATCCCGATTACTCAGGACTCTTATACCGAAGGGACCGAAATGTTCACCGTTAATCTGTCCAAGCTCAATGGCATCGGTGCAAGTTTCGGCACACCTTCAAGCGCCACCGTGACTATCGCTGATGGAACGACTCCGTTGCCGCCCAACGCCAACGACGACACCGACGCCTTCGTGCGTCAGCAGTATCGTGATTTCCTGAATCGTGAAGCTGACCCCGCGGGCCTCGCGTTCTGGACTGGCGAGATCAATAACTGCACGCCCAAGCCGCAGTGCATCGAGTTGAAACGCATCAACGCCTCGGCGGCCTTCTTCCTTTCGATCGAGTTCCAGACGACGGGGAATCTGGTGCGAAACTTCTACGTGGTAGCGTTGGATCGGCCGGCCACCAACAACATGCCGGCGTTTGAAGAGTTTGAGCGCGACACGCAATTCATGCAGCGCGGGTTAATTGTCGATCCGAACAATAACGCTTGGGAAACAGTCCTGAACAATAACCGTGATGCGTTAATGAGGGACTTTGTCACGCGTACGGAGTTTATCGGGTTGTATCCGACGAACGACACGCCGACGCAGTATGTGGACAAGCTCTATCTGCATGCGGGCATCACGCCGACGGCAGTCGAACGTGGCGCGGCGATCGCGGAGTTCGGCAACGCGACAACAGCGACGGATGCGGGAGCGCGTAGCCGGGCACTGCTCGATGTAACGCAGAGCCCGGCCCTCCAACAGCGAGAAATTAATCGCAGCTTTGTCCAGATGCAATTTTTCGGCTACCTGAGAAGAAACCCGAACGACGCGCCTGACGACAACTTTGCAGGCTTCGACTTCTGGTTGACCAAGTTGAACGCATTTGGCGGCAACTTCATTGACGCTCAAATGGTAGAGGCGTTCCTTTTATCTAGCGAATATCGCCAGCGCTTTGGACGGTGATCGAGGAAGGATTAGTGGAGACTGTAGGTCTAATCTCCAGCATATTTTTGATTGCTCCTTGATCGGGTTATTGCTATGAACGTCGCCACTACCGGGCACGGTCTCCGCGCCACGCGGTGTTTCATTTTCTCCGACCACTCTCAATCATCGGCCGCTGCCGCAGGTCTCTCGATTGATATTGTCGCTTCCGCGCTAACCGGGAAGTTTACCGAGTTGGCGATGAAACAAAGCTCATGCGCTTTGTGATGAAGCGCGTCCGCCTTTTGAACATCGGAATTCTTTGCAATGACGACGCGCGGGTTGAGCGTAACTTCCGTAAAATGCCCGCCGCCGTCCGGCGTTTCAATCATTCTACCCGTCGCCGCGTCCTTGTAGTCCGTAACGACTATCCCGGCATCGGCGCAGAGGTGCAGATAATAGAGCATGTGACAGGCGGAGAGCGCGGCGACGAGCAACTCTTCCGGGTTGTAGCGCGACGCATCGCCGCGAAAATGCGGGTCGGATGAGCCGACGATTGTCGGTTTTCCTTCGATTGAAATTTCGTGCGCCCGGCTGTATCCGGTGTAGGTCTTCGTCCCGCCGCCTAAATTCCCCGTCCAGACGAGACTCGTTCGATAGACGTGTTCCTTTGACATGATTACATTGCCCTTCCGAGATGAATTTAGCCGACCCTTCATTGAAGAGAGTGATTATCGCCGCAATAAACGCGTTCAGGCGGCTTCAACATCTCCCTTCTCCCTCGCTGATTGATTTGGCGCAAGCTCCTATCGCCTCTGCGGCTTCATTAGCCAGTTGCTCGATTATCTCTCCGGCTCGCTGGACGCGCGAAACCGACCCGGCGCTTTGCCCCGCGTAGAGCGCGAGGGCTTCTAGGTTTCCCGTCATTCCCGGCAGAGGGATCACGTCGCTGTAGTCTAGGCGGCGCGCCCGTCGGCAAAATTTGCAATCACTTCTCCCTCGCCGGGACGACGACCGTGCGGCGGGCGACCCGCCGCTTCCCACTCTTCGACGGTGCTATTCCCCAGAGTTCGATGCGGCGCGTTCTTCATGCAAGGATGAGATTAGAATGTACCCTGAGGGCGGCGGGGCGGTATTTTCCCTATTTGCTATTTGTATTCTGAGATTGCTCAAAAGCAACCGAAGACACGGCGACGGACGTATTCAAGGAAGGGGCCGTGATATTCGTGCGTTACGCTGGTGAACGGGCGTACTTGCTGCTGCAGGGCGTCTTGTTATTGAGAAGAGCTATGTTCTGAAGTGGATGCGTTGACCTTACCATGAGACGGAGTGTTAGCTTTCTGTTGAAGAGTGGATTACCATAAAAATATGTTGCAGCGAGGACGGGCTAGAAGATTGTTGAGAGATTCGTAAGATCAGTACTGCCTCAGAAGGAGCGCAAGTGTTAGCCGCGGCAAAGAGTGACACCCAGGTCATTTCCTATAATGTCACACGGTCGGACGACGTCAGGCTCAGACACTGGCGCGCACTGCCCGGCGAACTGCCGGAGTTTGTGCATGCAGACCACGAAATCAACATACCGATCTCTGGCAACTTAACCTCAACCAAACACACCGCTGTTGGAAGTTGTCGGGCGGATCGTGCCAACTCAACAAATGTCTGTATCGTACCGGCCGGCCAGCCCGTTGCGGTTCGATGGAACGAAGAAGTGGAGGGCGTCACCATCTCCCTCAGTCCATCACTCGTTTCGCGCGCTGCTTCGCGAGATGACACGCGGGCGCAGGTCGAGATAATCGAAACTTACGAGGCGGAGGATCAACTGGTACGAGAAATCGGATTGGCTTTGCTGGCGGAATTGATGAACGGCAAACCAACGGGTCGGCTCTATGCGGAGTCCCTGGCACAGACCCTCGCCCTGCACATTGTGAGGCGGTACAGCGTTGCGTGTCGCGCGCCGGAAGATTTTCGCGGTGGGCTGTCGGGCTACAATCTCCGCCTGGCTGAAGAATTCATAAATGAGCATTTGAGCCAGGACCTGAGCCTAGCCGACATCGCCGCTGCAGTCGGGCTGAGCAAGTTTCATTTTGCTCGCGCCTTCAAGCGTTCGACGAATCTCACACCGCAACGATATCTGACCGAGCGCCGCATCGAGCGCGCCAAGCGCCTGCTTAGTGAGAGCGAGTTGCCTCTCATCGAGGTCAGCACTCGCACCGGATTTAAAAGTCAAAGTCATTTCACTACCTCGTTCCGGCGGTTCACGAACATGACTCCCAAAGCGTGGCGTCATAATAAATTCTCTTAACTCGCACGTTGATCAAGCCTACCCTAACCCCACTCTCTCACGATTCGTAGCAAGGGCGTGAAACATTCAGCAAGTAGATGAAAGACTACGAGCAGCACACGCAATAAACTCGACACTCACCCGGGAGTCGGTGTGATCAGCCCATGGGAGTAACAATATTGAAAAGGGCAGCTTCTATTGCGCGCCTTATGCTTGGCTTGATTTTTGTTGTTTTCGGCTTGAATGGCTTTTTCCTGTTTATAGCGCCGCCGAAACACGCGGCGACCGGCGGAGAATTTATCAATCTGCTTGTTTCGAGCGGCCTGATGTATTTTGAAAAGTCTCTGGAAATAATCGGCGGCGTGTTGCTTTTAGCGAATCGATACGTTCCGCTCGGCTTGAGCATTCTCGCCCCGATTGTCATCAACATTTTGCTCTTCCATTTATTGATGGAACGCTACACGCTCGTCTTGGGCTTATTTCCTCTTCTGTT
>DASXSC010000190.1:0-9177 GCA_036506215.1 Pyrinomonadaceae bacterium
AGAACGGAAGAGTAACGATGTTTAGGGTATGAAAAAGTTAAGATTACTTAGTCTAGTCGGCATCACATCGATCGCCCTAGCTCACGCAGGATGGGCAGCTGGGCACGGCGGGGGCGGAGGCGGGCACAGTGGTGGTGGCGGCGGTTTCCACGGTGGTGGTGGTTTCCATAGAGGAGGTTTCGGCGGTGGCGCTTTCCACGGTGGTGGTGGTTTCCATGGCGGCCGTTTCGGCGGTGGCGGTTTCCACGGCGGTGGCTTTCGTGGCGGCCGTTTTGGTGGCCACAACTGGAGTGGCAACTGGCGCCATCACCGATTCTCTAATGATGTCTTCATCGGCGACTTCGGCTTTCCGGGCTGGTGGGGCTGGGGCTATCCGTACGGATATTACGGTTATGGTTACGACGATTACCCATACGATTACTATGGCTATGGCCCCGGATACGGATACGGACGGTACGGTTACTACGGTGGCCCCGGTTATGGGTATCGTTATGGAAGCCGAGCGGGTTATGGATATGGCCATGGCAGCCGAGCCGGTTACGGATACCGCTATGGCAGCCGATCAGGGCATGTCCGGAGTTCGCGGAGTTGGTGACAAGCCCGGCTAGGGCTCTTTGAAGATCCGGGACGAGGCTACGTGTGAGTCGTCAAAGAGCGGCCGTTCCATGTTCGGCGACAACTTTGGTGAGTGAACTCGACGCTCCAACTGCAAGTAGCGGAAGATCAAAAACTCTGACTCACAACAAACGAAATGAAGTAATCAATATGACAAGCACCAAGCGCGGAACTCAGTCCCTTTGCATCGTATTATCAATCCTGACCTACTGCACGCTTTCGGCGCAAAGCGAACCGCCTCGCATTCGGAATATTGTTCTGGTTCACGGCGCCTGGGCAGATGGTTCCGGCTGGAAAGGTGTTTACGACATTCTCGTCAAAGAAGGATATAACGTCAGCATCGTTCAGGAACCGGAGACCTCCTTTAAAGAAGATCTCGCCGCGACGAAGCGCGTGCTCGCTCAACAAGATGGACCGTGCATCCTGGTCGCTCACAGCTATGGAGGAGCAGTAATTACCGAAGCCGGGACGGATCCATCGGTTGCCGGATTGGTTTACGTCGCGGCTCACATGCCGGATGCGGGAGAGAATGAGGCTGACGACGGAAAACGATTCCCAAGTGATCTGAGCAAATCGACAGCGATAAAGAAGACGGCCGACGGTTTCACTTACCTCGACCCCGCGCAGTTTCATGAGTACTTCGCAGCCGACCTGTCGCCTGAACAGGCCGCTTTCATGGCGCGATCTCAGGTGCTCAACGCAGCTGACAATTTCAAAGCGGTCATCACCACGGCTGCGTGGAGAACCAAACCGAGTTGGATGTTGGTAGCGACAAAAGACAGGACCATCAACCCGGACCTCGAACGGTGGTATGCCACACGAGCCAAGAGCCACAAGGTCGAAGTCTCAGGCGCCAGTCACGCAGTTTACGTCTCCAGGCCGAAGGAAGTTGCAGTTTTGATCGAAGAAGCTGCAGCGCACGCTCGGTAGAGATTCTTCTATGGCTAGCCGGAGGGAGAATGCAATGAAAGACTTTGCAAAGTCGCGGCGTAGATTTTTGAAGACCACGGGCGCTATGGCCGGAGGATTTTTGCTCTGGCCGAGAGGCATCTTTGCTCGGACGGAAGAGCCAATGCCGCACAGTCAACCAGCGATTTCGCCAAGCGAGTCCGCTGCCCCCGACTACACACTGCGCATCGAAACGTCTCCGGTTGAGATCGCGCCCAAGCGAATCATTTCGGTCACTACCTACAATGGACAATTCCCCGGGCCATTGCTTCGGTTCAAAGAAGGTCAGCAAGTCACGGTGGACGTGTTCAACGACACGGATACACCAGAGCAGCTGCATTGGCATGGTCAGAATATCCCGACCGACGTAGACGGAGCCGCCGAGGAAGGAACGCCGTTTATTCCTGCGCATGGCAAGCGGCGTATTGTGTTCACGCCCAGACCGGCAGGCTTGCGGTTCTATCACACTCACAACCGCGCCGGCGCAAATCTCGCGGCTGGACAATACAGCGGCCAAGTGGGACCGGTGTACATTGAGCCGAGACAGGAGCCGGGCAGATACGACCGCGAAGTCTTTCTTGTCCTAAAGGAATTCGAACCCACGTTTAGTCGCGGCGGCGACATGACCATGGATTTCCTGGCTCCGCCGACTCGCGTCAAGTCGCTCAAACAAACGGGAGAGTCCGCAATGAAAGCCTCGATCGCGAAAGGTATGCCACATGGGTACGAAGTCGGCTACGGATCATTCACGATCAACGGACGCATGCTCGGTCACGGAGAGCCGATTCGTGTGAAGCAGGGAGAACGCGTGCTGTTTCACATCTTAAACGGAAGCGCTACCGAGATTCGCAGCCTTGCATTGCCGGGCCACTCATTTCAGGTCGTCGCTCTCGATGGCAATCCCGTTCCGAACCCGGCGCAGGTGCCGGTCCTGTGGCTGGGCACGGCTGAACGTATCTGCGCCATTGTGGAAATGAATCATCCGGGCATCTGGATCATAGGCGATCTCGCCGATGATGATCGCCGGCACGGCATGGGCAGTGTCGTTGAATACGCTGGTCGCGGCGGACAACCGAAATGGATTGCTCCTGCGCCTTTTCACTGGGACTACGCGCGTTTCGCAAAGGTCGGTGCCACCGCCCCTTCGCCGGACGAGACGATCGAGATGATCTTCGCGAAGGACAACGCCGCTGAGGAAGGCTTCAACCGATGGACCATCAATGGCGTGGCCTTCCCCATCAGCGACGACATGATCCCGGCTTCATTTCACCTGAAGGAAGGCAAGCGCTATCGCATTCATATGCGCAATGCTAGTGACGATATCCATCCAATCCATCTCCATCGCCATAGTTTTGAGCTGACGAGCCTGGCCGGGAAGCCGACAGCTGGAATCTTGAAAGATGTTGTGATGCTGGGCGGATACCAGGAAGCCGAAGTAGACTTTATTGCTGACAATCCAGGGCTGACCCTTTTCCACTGTCACCAGCAACTGCATATGGACTACGGTTTCATGACGCTCTTCGACTATGTCTAGGCACCGGAGCAATGATAATTCGAGCAATCGAAAAATCCGTCCGGGCAAAGTCCCACCTGAGGTGCCTTTAGACAAAACTCGTGTAGAGTTTGATGAGGACAAGATCGATCGAATCGTGAGTGATCTTCGCGACGAGGCTCACCTGAGTTGCTCGTTGCACAACTCAAGCTAAATACGAATAGGGAGCTAGTTAAATCATGAGAAGAAATCCGCTGAACAAAGGTATCATAATGGAGAACGCTGCTGGCATTGGGACGGTGACCTCTGAGATGGTTGAAGCCCGTGCGCGCGAGTTAGCCGCGATTAACGGTCGTCCTTCTTCCGAACCGTCTAAAGCTGACTATCAACAGGCCAAACGTGAGCTCACGGGAGAAGCGGAAATAGATCCGCAGGAAGAGAGTAGTGAATCCGTACCCGATTCGGAGGGTTGGGATCCCGTGCCGGGTTCGACCGGACGGCAAGCAGCAGACTCCCTCGGCGAAGACGAAGATGCCGAGGGACGAAGCGAGAGTGCGCAGATGTTCGAGGAAGGCATCAGCGAAGCGGAGCACGATCAAATGCGTCAGGCATCCCGGGCAGACGAGAAGAGCGACGAATCTGAGCCATAACTCTCGCGCGCGCGTGCCACGGTGATTCCGGCTGCGGCCGTGCCTCCGACAACGGCGATCCAAATCGGCGCGATGAGTCCTATGGTGTCTTGGTCGCCAGTAGTTGAAGATATTCGTCGATTAACTCCGGCCCGTGAATTGGTGACCAATGTCCCGCCACGATCGTAGTGAAATCGAGATGGAGCTGCTTCAATTTTTCGAGAGTCTTTGGATACTGGCGCAAATCGGCGAAATCAAGATTACCGAGTTGCTCTTTGAGAATGCAGTTCCCGTAAAGAACTTTCTCTTGCGGGAAAAACACGAAGATACCATCCAGCGTGCGCTCGAGGATCAAGACCTCGCGACATATGCAGCGGAACTCGCTCTCGATGAGACGCGATTGATTCGAGAAGTCACTTCAAGCGTTATGCGCCACGGATTCGCGAAGATTTCAAGGCTGGGGTCCGAGCTGGCGTCAACGGAACACCGACATTCTTTATCAACGGGGAGCGTTACGACGGGGCGCGGGATCTAAAACATCTGCTCAACGCTGTGACTTCGGAGAGCGCCTAGTGTTCAGTCCTGAAGAGCGCATTCCCTTTATTTCATTCGAACGTGTCGAGCAACTATTCGCAATTGCTCGCGAAACCACGCGTGCGCGGGCTCCTCGGAAAGTCGCGGATGCCAGGCCATGAAATAGGGAAAGGCTTTGATCTCGCGCGGTGGTTCCACCATGCGGACACCGCCTATCTTGGCGGTGATCTTTGCTAGGATGCGGGGGACTGTGAGGACTAAGTCGGTTTGACCGATCGCAAAGATCGCTGGAATAAAGAACGGAATGCGCAGTGCGACGCGCCGCTTCACACCGAGCTGTGCCAGAGGGCGATCCACCATGGTTTGTTGACCATCAAGGGTTTCGACCAATGCGTGCGGCAGCTGCAGATATTGCTTGAGTGTAAAGCGACGGGTTCGAACTGGCTGAGCAGAGCCAACAAGACAAACAAAATCCAAATTGAAAATCAGCTCGTATTCCAGCGTGGGAGGGACCGCTTCTGCACTAAGAGCTACATCGATACGGCCTGCTGCAACATCCTCATAGGCTTGAGTTCGCCAAGCGGATACTTCGAGTCGTGCATCAGGCGCCGCCTTGCGTATCCGCTGGAGGAGCACCGGCAATAGAATCGTGGATCCGTGGTCGGTCATGGCCACGCGGAAACGTTCCTGGCTTCGCGCCGGAGAGAATTCCTCTCCTTGCACCATGGTTTCGAGCCAACGCATGATCGATTCCAGTTCGCGCAAGACGCGTTCTCCCCGAACGGTGCGCTCGTAGGCGCGCCCAGTGCGAACAAGGAGGGGATCTCCCAAGGTCTCGCGCAACCGATCCAGCGCGCGGCTCATCGCGGATTGACTCAAAAAACAGCGTTTGGCGGCGCGGGTGACGTGCCGTTCTTCCAAGAGCGCATGAAGCGCGTGCAAAAGATTCAGATCAACCGTCCGTAAATGCACCTCACGCATAACACGTATTCCAACAATGCATTTTTCGAATGATAAGCACAGCGTATTTTTGAATCATGAAAACATCACTAACAAAAAGCGCGATCGTCACCGGCGCGTCTGGTGGAATCGGACGTGTAGTGGCGAAAAGACTGGCGAGCGACGGCTTCGCTGTTGCAGTGCATTATGCCGGCAATCCTGCTAAAGCTGAAGCAGTCGTAACCGAAATTAAAGGCGCAGGCGGAAAAGCCATCGCCGTGCAGGCGGACGTGGCGAAGGCCGCGGATGTTGAAAACCTTTTCAAACAGACGCTCGAAGCTTTTGACAAGGTCGACGTGGTCGTGCACTCGGCCGGAATTATGCCCCTGCTTCCAATCTCTGGAGGCAATGTCGAGACTTTCGACAAAGTAATCGCGACCAATTTGCGCGGAACTTTTCTGGTGTTGGGACAAGCGGCACAGCACGTTCCCGCAGGCGGGCGCATCATCGCTTTCTCAAGCAGCGTCATTGCAAAGTCCTTTCCGACCTACGGTCCTTACATCGCTTCCAAAGCGGGCGTGGAAGGCCTGGTGCGGGTTCTTGCCAATGAATTACGAGGCCGCAACATAACGGTCAACGCCGTTGCCCCGGGTCCGATCCCAACTGAGTTGTTTCTAAAGGGAAAGACTCAGGCGCAGATCGAAGAATTCAAAAAACTTCCTCCGCTAGAACGATTAGGCCAGGCGGAAGACATCGCTGGTGTCGTGTCATTCCTCGCCGGCCCGGACGGCAGATGGGTGAACGCGCAGGTTCTGCGTGCCAACGGCGGTTTTGCCTGAGCTTTTCCGAATCTTGATTTTGCTGCATCCCAAATCCAAACCAGAAATGAACAAACATATGAAGAACATTATCGTTATTACTGGCGCATCGAGTGGTTTTGGCGCTTTAGCTGCGCGCGCTTTAGCAAAGGCAGGTCACACTGTCTATGCGAGCATACGCGAGACTAAGGGCCGAAATGCGCCACAGGTCGAAGAGGCGAAAAAATTCGCCAAAGATAACAATGTGGATCTACGTAGCATTGAACTGGACGTTGCGTCGCAGGCATCAGCTGATGCTGCTATTCAAAAGATTATCGCCGACAACAAAAGACTGGATGTCGTCATTCATAACGCCGGCCACATGGTCTTTGGTCCCGCTGAAGCGTTCACACCGGAACAACTCGCTGAGTTATATGACGTCAATGTGCTTAGCACCCAGCGTGTCAACCGCGCGACTCTGCCTCAGTTGCGCAAGCAAGGGAAGGGTCTCGTGATTTGGGTTTCGAGCAGTAGCGCAGCGGGCGGAACTCCGCCATATCTGGCGCCATACTTCGCGGCCAAGGCCGCAATGGATGCGATGGCCGTCATCTACGCGCGTGAACTGACGCGTTGGGGAATTGAAACTTCGATCATCGTTCCGGGCGCCTTCACAGGCGGCACGAATCATTTCGCGCACGCCGGCTCGCCCGCTGATAAGACCCGAGTTGCTGAATACGAAGCGGGGCCTTACGCCGGTTTCGCAGAGCAGGTGCGGAAAGGATTTGCTTCTATTGTGCCGCCCGACGCAGATGTCTCTGCGGTCGCAGATGCCATCGTAAGGGTCGTTAACACTCCTTTTGGAAAGCGGCCGTTCCGTATCCACATCGATCCAACGCAAGATGGCGCGGAAGTGGTGAATGCGGTTTTGGATCGTGTCCGCGCCGAGCTTCTTCGTCGGATTGGGCTGGGAGATTTGCTTGCACCACGGCATCTGACAACCGAATTGCAAAGCGCCGCATAGGCACAGACTACCCACGAATTGGTTGAGTTCGGATGACGAGCGCGGCGTGGTGTACGTGCGCGCGCTCAGCGATCAGCAAACAATCATGGAAAATGCATGACGAATATTTCCAGATTGCATTTTGCTCATTTACCAATGCCCATTGAAACGCTCCCGCGTCTTTCCGAGATTTTGGGCGGATCACGTTTGTTATCAAACGCGACGACCAAACCGGGCTCGCCTTTGGCGGCGGCACGGTTACGTCCAAGCTAACGCTCCGGCCACGCGCGCAGTGCCACTTGCGCGACTCGACGTAGTTGATCGGGACTGGCACCGTCGGCTCCCTGGACCGCCATTCCTTGCAGCACGGTCATCACGTAACGAGCCAGCTCGGTTGGGTCGGCGTTTTTCGGAAGATCGCCTTCCCGCTTTGCGCGTTGAAGGCGACGACGCAACGCGACTTCGCTCCCGGCGCGGCGCCCGGCTGCTTCCTTCCGAACGGACCCCGCCGCTTTTCCGACCGCCAACGCACCTTGAACCATGAGGCATCCTGCTGGAAGCCTCGGATCACCCGCCATACTAGCCGCACCGAAGAATATTTGTTCGATGACATCCCGCGCCTTCGGCGCCGCCAGAGCCTTGCCAAAGTACGCAAGCGGTCCGTCGACGTATCGATCGAGAACCTTTCGAAAGAGCTCCTCTTTGTTGCCAAAAGCGGCGTAAAGACTAGGCCGATTGATGCGCATGACTCGCGTCAGGTTTGAGAGCGAGGCGCCTTCGTAACCTTTGGCCCAAAAAACGTGCATAGCGCGCTCCAAGGCCGTGTCAGGATCGAAGGCACGCGGTCGTCCGGGCTGTGCCGCAGCAGTTTCTAATTTCATACCGATGGGTAAATAAACCATTTGACACGCGTTTGTCCAGCGTCGAGTTTTATACCAATCGATACAAAACATAACCGAAAACGAAAGCAAAGATATGAGTTCACCAGTTGTTAGGATAGAAACGTGTTCAAGAGAAATTCGATCGAGCAACAGGTGCAATCGAGAGAAAGGAACAGCACGATGAAAGCAGCGCTGGATAAAAGGCAGTTCGGCCCGTGGGCGCTCGTCACGGGTGCCTCGTCCGGAATCGGCAAGGAATTCGCGCGGCAAATCGCAGCGTCGGGGATTAACGTAGTGCTGGTGGCCAGGCGAGAGGCATTGCTTGCCGAACTGGGACGCGCCATCTCACAGGAGTTTGATGTTCAGTACCGCGCCTTGGCTATGGACCTCTCACAAGAGGGATTCATCGCGGGACTCGCCGACGCTACGGACGATATCGACATCGGGCTTGTCGTCTCCAATGCCGGCACCCCAAATCCGGGCGAGTTCCTGAAGCTCGATCGGCAGCTGCTTCAGGCGACTTTGCAGCTCAATACGATGGCACATCTGGACATCAGCCACCATTTCGGCGCGAAACTCGCCGAGCGACGCCGGGGCGGCCTTATCCTCATAGGGTCGATGGGCGCGGAAATTGGGGTTCCGTTCCTGGCGAATGACGGTGACGCCAAGGCGTATGTCCACAGTCTCGGGGAAGCGCTCCACTACGAGTTCAAGCCTCGGGGCGTCTACGTTACCGTTGTGCCGCCCCCGCTGACAAACACGGCGGTGCTGGCCAAGCTTGGGTTCGACCCGCGGACCATGCCGATGAAGCCGATGAGCGTGGAGCAGTGCGTATCCGAGGGCCTTAACGCGCTGCGGGAAAACCGGTCCAGAATAGTTCCGGGCCGACTGAATCGCTTCATGGACGCATTTGTGCCAGCTTTCGTGAAACGGACGTTTACAGCGAAGATGTTGGGTAAAGCGCTCGCGAAAAAGGAAGCCGCAAACGCGAGGGCTCAGGGCGCAGGGTCGCCCGCGCTGTGTCGCAGCAGTTTCTGATTTCATACTGATGAGTAAATAAATCGCTTGACACGCGTTTGTCCAGTGTCGAGTTTTATACCAATCGATACAAAATACCATGCATATAAATCATGAGAATCACAACCAAAGGCGAGAGCTTTCGCTGAACTGGGACGTGTTTGTGACGCCCGCAAATGACCTCACACGAAAGGAAAATTAAAAATGAAAACGAAATTACAACTATCCAAGAACGTGACCATGAACAAGCCGGACGAGAAGAGACAGGGAATGAAGGTACGCACGGTTGTCACCGGCCACGACGCCAAGGGTCGGGCTGTTTTTG
>DASXSC010000191.1:0-10689 GCA_036506215.1 Pyrinomonadaceae bacterium
CGAAGACCGTACCCCAGTTTTCCGGTCTTTGACCGGAGTCTCAAAGGTCGGAGACCTTAAAGAATTTTAGAAAGGTCGCCGGCAAGTCGGAGACTTGCCGCGCATCGGAGGTCAAAGACCTTACCTGCAAATTGAAAAATCCCGAGGGAGAACCCACCCGCTACCGCGAGGTGGTACTGATGACCTCATGGGACCGGAACGTTCGCACTGGCGGTAGTATTCAAACTGCATCAGCCCCGCCGGGATGTGATTTCTTGTCGAGCGGCGCGTATGTATATAATGACCACGGCCTCTGTAACCAGTGTGACGCAAATTTATTTGAAAGACGCGTGTGCTTTACCGGCCCGTTGGCATCTTAATAAAGTTTTCCTGCAACATACTCGCTGGAACAAAATAAGAAAAGAATTCTAAATGCTAGCGCCAGCCACAATCCTCCAAAATCGCTATCGCATAATACGTTTGCTTGGTCAAGGGGGCATGGGGGCCGTCTACGAAGCGATCGACGAGCGCCTTGATACCGCGGTGGCCTTGAAGGAGACGCTGTTTGCCGACGAGCGGCTGAGGAAACAGTTTGAGCGTGAAGCGCGCCTGTTAGCTCGTATGCACCACCCGGCGTTACCGCGCGTCAGCGATCACTTCGACGAGGGCGAGGGCCAGTTTCTGGTGATGCAGTTCATTCCCGGTGACGACCTTTCGCAAATGATCACGCGCAAGCAGGGACCGTTTCCGCCGGACCAGGTTTTGACGTGGGGCGATCAGCTGCTGGATGCGCTTGATTACCTGCACACACAGGATCCCCAAATCATCCATCGCGATATTAAGCCACAGAATTTGAAACTGACAGGAAGAGGTCAAATAATCCTGCTGGATTTCGGTTTGGCTAAAGGACAGACCGGCGGCGTGTCACCGGTCACAACGTCGGCAAGCATATTTGGCTACACGCCCAACTATGCGCCTCTGGAACAAATCCAGGGTTTGGGCACAGATGCTCGCAGTGACATCTACGCGCTGAGCGCTACCTTGTATCACCTAATGACCGGGGTCAGGCCGCCGGACGCTTTGACTCGCGCAGCAGCGCTCGTAAACGCCCAGCCCGACCCATTAACGCCCGCGCATGAGGTTGCCAGCGGGATCGGGCCGGGAGTCGCCGGCGTGCTCGCGCGGGCCATGAGTCAAAATCGTGATCAGCGTTTCCCAACCGCGGCAGCCATGCGCGCTGCATTGAACGGCACCGGCGAAGTCGCAACTCTCGTAGGTAAGACTGAAGCAGCCACAGTGCTCTTTGATCGGCCTGCCACCACGATTGCAGACGCTTCGGGGTCGAATGCTCAGACAGCGTTGAAAGCAGGCGGCGAGACAACGGTTGTGCGTTCCACGGCCGCAACGGAAAAGCGCCGGGTCGCACCTTGGGCGATTGGCGCCGCCGCCGTTGTCCTCGTCGGGGTCCTCTTCGGCTGCTTCTACGCGTACCAGCATTGGAACAATTCCGGCGCATCTGCCGAGCCGACTAATTTAGCCTCCCAGGAAAACGTGAATTCAGCTAACCCTGCGCCCTCGCCGGCGGTGGACCAGGCTGCAACCCAGCCTTCGTCCGGCAACTTAGACGACGGAAAGAAAACCCTGGCCTCCAATCATCCAACTCCTGCTAACGAGCAGGTGAAGAAAAGTGAAAAGGCCGTTAAGAAGAATGAGAAGGACCGCGAGAGGTCGGCAAACGCCGAGGATGTGCCCGTCCCAAATGCGCCTCTGACTGAGCAACATCCAAACTCGAAGGCGCCAAGCATGCCTGAGATCGAGGTCGACGTTCCTGACACGCCGGGCCCGGGTAAACACAGCGTAAGACGATACGGGGGAACTACAATTAGGAATCTACCCGACGGCACACAGGTAATGACCCTTCCCGACGGTACCAAAGTTGTGACCTTCCGGGATGGAACCAAACGGGTATTTAGTCCCGGACAGAGGATCCCCCGAAGAAGACTACCTTAAGTCTGGAGTGTTGCCGTCAGTCCCTTTCTCCACCAATGTCTCCACCAAAAACCCTGCTTAGCGTAACTACGCCGGTTCGTTCAACCCTCCTTTTCCCCGCAAATGTTTCAGGAGAGCCTATGAGATTCATCAACCCCAAGAGACCGATCATCTGCGCTCTTTTAGCGCTCGTTCTCAGCCCCACAGCGCCGCTTGTTGCGGGAGAACGCCTGAGCGAAACGCCCAAGGGCCCCGTGATCAGAATGGCGCCGCCTGCGCCGGTGTTTGACGAGAAGACGCGACTAGCCGAGCTTGCCAGCCGGCGCGCGCGCGTGGCGCAGTCAGTTGGCGAGAAGGGGCTTCTCATTCTCTTCAGCACGGAGCCGCGCGTTTATACAAACGATGTGGATTACGAGTACCGGCAGGAGAACAACCTCTACTATCTGACGAACCTGAAACAGAAGGGCGCTACTGTGGTGCTCACACCGAGCAACGAAGTAACTCGCGAGATCCTTTTCCTACCCCGGCGTAGTCCCGCGGCGGAAACTTGGACCGGCCACATGTACAGTCCGGAGGAAGCCAGTCAGATTTCCGGCATAAAGGAAATCTGGGATGTTAGCGAGTTTGAACCCTTCCTGCGCGCCGTCCGCAACCGTCAGCCTTATCGGCCAAAAGCCGACAAAATTCTGATGTCAGCGAATGCCACACCCCTGGACAGCAGTGCACCTTCGGGCTTTGAGAAATTGTTTGGATATGCCGGCAAGAATGACGGCGAGATTTATCTCCTGGTGCCGAGAGCGGGAGACAGTCTGGAGTACAGGCAAGAGCAACGTTTCGCGTCGGAGTGGTCGAAGTCGGCGTCGGGTTACAGCATCAAGAATGCGTCGCCGATCTTCGCGGAGCTGCGGCTCCGTAAGTCACCATTCGAAATTGCCCTGCTGCAGCATGCTGTTGACATCACCACTGAGGCCCATGAACGAGCCTGGGTGGCCGCCGGAGAAGCAAAATGGGAGTATGAAGTTGATGCCCAGGTAGCCTACACATTCAAACTTCGAAACGCGGATCACTGGGGTTACCCGTCGATAGTTGGTTGTGGGCCCAACGCGACGACGTTGCATTACGAAGAGTCGCAGGGCCAGGTGAAGCCGGGTGATCTGCTGTTGATGGATGTAGGGGCAGAATACGATCACTATTCAGCCGATGTGACACGGACTTTTCCAGTTAACGGAAAGTTTTCGCCCGCTCAGGCAGAAATCTATCAGATTGTTTACGACGCGCAGGAAGCTGCCGCGAAGGTAGCGCGACCCGGCGCGCGAAAGTCAGATGTGCACCGCGCGGCGGCTGAAGTTATCAAGGACGGTCTTTTCAAGCTTGGTCTGACAGTAGATCGTAATTCTAATGAATATCGTTTGTGGTTTATGCACGGCACGTCACACTGGCTGGGAATGAATGTTCACGACGTCGGCGACATTCCTGGCCGAGCTGAGCCGAAATTGGAGCCGGGGATGATTTTCACAAATGAACCCGGCATCTACATCCGGTCAGACACGCTCGATAATCTGCCGAACACGCCTGAGAATGCGAAGTTCATTGCTGCCGTTAGACCGGCGTTTGAGAAATACAAGAACATCGGCGTGCGCATCGAAGACGACATGCTGATTACCCCGGACGGTGTGAAGTGGATGACTGAAGCTTTGCCACGAAAGATGTCAGAGATTGAAGGCTTTATCGCGCGCGGCCGGCGAGAATTGAACAGATGAACCACGGGGTCCATATCTCGCAAAGACAAGCCCCCTAATTATTAAAAGCTGTCTCTGGTAAGGCGCAGACTTACCGCACTGTGCGGCGACATAGCCGCGTTGGTCGCGACCCTGGTCCACGTGAATATCCGGCGCACTCCAAAGGACAGACGGGAATGTCTGTCCTACAGCTGCGGGATTTGCCGCCTCGAGTCCTTGGACCATCTCTCAACGGTCGCTGTGAGGAGCAATGAAGAGGAAGATTTTCCGAATATTAGCAGCACTAGTTGGCACTCTGATTCTCGCGATTGGCGTTATCGCCCTGCGTATCTATTCATACCGCAATAAAGTTGCGCAGGTACACGCAGACGCGGCAATTGTGCTTGGCGCGGCTGTTTGGGGGAACGGAGTATCGCCTGTTTTCAGAGAGCGAATAAACCACGCTCTGGAACTCTATCGCAGCGGTACAGTGCGGAAAATTATTTTCACAGGCGGGCAAGGGAATCGTAATGAGCCGACCGAATCGTCGGCTGCCCGGCAATACGCTATTGAACAAGGTGTCTCCCCTGCGGACATCATAGTTGAGGAAAGCTCGCACACTACCTACGAAAACCTTTTGTTTGCCAGAGAAGCAGCCGCGGCCAGGGGATTGAAGCGAGTATTGATTGTCAGCGACCCACTTCATATGAAACGAGCTGTGACAATGGCAACCGATTTAGGTCTCGAAGCCTATCCCTCGCCCACGCCGACAACGAGATATCAGAGCGCAACAAACCAAATCCAGTTATTGGCCCATGAGACTTACTATTACATTGGCTATTTGTTCCGCCGAACGTTCATGAGACACGCTGCGGTTCAGCCGCTTAGCGACCATGCAAAGCAAATAGGCGCCGTATTACCGGGTGATTGGGAACTCAACGAAAGCGACAATCAGATTCTGATTTTTCGCACGGAGCCGGTCAGAGCCTACAGCTGTGTTGGAATAGATGTGGCGTTGCTCAGATATCCTGATCTGCTCAAAGAGTATGTTGAGAAGATCGGGAGCAACCAGGACTACAAGATTAGATTACGATTCGCTCCTAAAGTAGAGCTTCAGGAATATGCACGGCTGAAGGAGTCTAACGATAAGATTAAGGTAACAAAGAGCACGACGATCTCGAACCGCGAATTCTATGAAGATGACGCTATGGAGTCGTTTGACCCGACTTATCGAGAATTACCCGAATACTACGATGAACGTTCCAGCATCTATCTTGAAACCAATAAGTATCCCTGGGATTGCCTCTATCCCGATGAAGTGGCGATAGAATGTGAGAACGTTCGCAAAGAATTGGATTCTCTTTTCAGACGTTACTCGGAGTCTGCCAATGGTAGAGTGCTTCATCGTTAGTGTGCTCCGAACCTATTGCTCAGATACTCGGGATGCGAACAGTCTTCTTAGTCTCCCTGAGAACCACCTCAGGAGGGTGCGAAAAAAGCCGTGCTTAGGCGGCGCCGCACCCGTTTTCGTCTGAGCCTCCGCTTCCAGGGCAGTGAAAAACTGCGATGCCATCATCTTTGCCGTGCCTTGAATCATCCGCTGCCCGACGCCGGCGATCGTGCCACCCAATTGAAGGTCGCCGGTGTACTTGATAAGTGTGCCCCCGCCTTCCTCTTCCAAATCAAGATTACCCGAGCCTTTTAGAAATCCTGGCGCACCCTTGCCCTCCACTACAATCCGATAATGCTCAGGGGGTCGCATATCTTCAAGCCTAACTGTGCCGGTGAATACGCCCTTGATGGCGCCCACTCCGCTGCGGATGGTCGCTGAGTAAGTGTTCTCGGAGGTCTTCTCGAGTCGCTCACAGCCAGGTATGCAGCGCTTTAGAACCTCGGGGTCGATCAGCGACCGGTAAACGCGATCACGCGTCGCGTTGAGGTGATGTGTACCCTCGATCTTCATGCGCGTATGTGCCTATAGCTATAGGAATTTCTGAACGATCTATCAGCACTCCTCAGTACTTGCTCCTCAACCAGCGGGGTCAAGGCGGGGTCCCCAGCGGGGCAGCCCCGCTGGGGTGCTAATCCCGCCTTCCCGACCCGAGCTTATTGCAATTGAGCTTTCATCTCTGAGTGAAAGGCTTTCAAGACAAAACCAACGAATCTGCTGAAAAGTCTCGGGGTCGGGAGGGTGGGCTCAGCCCCGCTGTTTTGGCAACCACTCAGCTCGCGCGTGCCCTGGCTTCCTCAATCGCCCGTCGCGTGTGAACTTGCGCCAGGTGACGCCGATAGTCTTCCGACGCATAGAGATCGGAATTCGCTTCGACATTATCAGTTGCATGCGAGGCGGCCTCAGCGATGGTTTGGTCGTTTAGTGACTGACCCTTAAGGGCCTGCTCGACTGCCGCGGCGCGATACGCTGTCGAAGCCACACCGGTGATAGCAACAGCAGCAGATTCGCAGGCTCCGTCAGATCCTATCTGCAAGACAACCGCGACACCGACAACCGCGAAGCCGGAAGCCGGATGGCGCACCTTCTGGTAAGCATGGCCAAAACGTCCAGCCGGTTTTGGAATTCGTATTTCGCGCAGAATTTCACCCGCGCTTAAGGCTGTTGTCAGGAGATCGATAAAGAAGTCGTCTGCTTTGATAATACGCTCACCGTCTTTTCCGACGGCGATTATTTCAGCACCCAGCGCGATGACTGCTGCGGGCCAATCGCCCGCCGGATCGGAGTGCGCTACACTGCCACCAATCGTTCCCTTATTTCTCACCTGCACATCGCCGATTTGCGAAGCGCACTCAGGCAGCAGCGGACAGATCTTTTGTAGCAAGGTTGAGGACTCGAGTTGATAGTGGGTCGTCATTGCTCCGATTAGAATTTTATTCTCCTGCTCGCGTACGTATGAGAGGTCCCGAATCCGACCAATGTCGACGAGCATTGCCGGTTGCGCCAGCCGCAACTTCATTGCCGGTAACAGGCTGTGACCGCCGGCGAGTATTTTCGTCTCCTCAGGATTCGCAGCGAGCAGATTCAGCGCTTCAGCGAGCGTGGTAGGAGCTTGATAGTCAAATTGTGCAGGTATCATCGGTTCATCTCCTTGCTGGGAGCGCGGGCGTCTCGCCCGCAGTGAGCGCGTTAAGCGCGAACAATTCCTCTTCACATCATGCTTCTGGAGTGCACCATCGTGCGGGAAGGTTGCGCCCTCGAGGCGTTGCGGGCGAGACGCCCGCGCTCCCAGCTAAGCGTTGATTATTCTCCAAACCGCTTCCGGCTTCACCGGCATGTCGAGGTGCTTCACGCCGAAAGGCGACAGCGCATCAACAATTGCTCCAACGATGGCCGGCGTTGCACCAATCGTGCCTGCTTCGCCGACTCCCTTCACCCCTAATGGATTAACCGGAGAAGGCGTCTCCGTGCGATCCAACTCCAACCAGGGAACGTGCATCGCTCTCGGCAGCGCATAATCCATCAAACTGCCGGTGATTAACTGGCCCTGCTCGTCGTAAACAACTTCTTCATAGAGCGCCTGACCGATTGACTGAACGATTCCGCCCTGGATCTGGCCATCAACGAGCAACGGGTTGATTACTTTTCCACAGTCGTCAACGGCCACGTAACGCAGAAAGTTTATGTCGCCAGTCTCGCGATCGATTTCAACCACCACGATGTGAGTCCCGAAAGGAAAAGTAAAATTCTTGGGCTCAAAGAAGTAGGTCGCGGAAAGCCCGGGTTCAGTATCGGGCGGGAGATCTTTGGCGATGTGCGCCGCGAGTGCTACATCCTGAATTGTTAAGCTTGATTTGCCGTCGGTATCAGCCTCGGGAAGTGCCCCGGCAGGCGCTTCGCCAACAGGCATTACGGGTTCGGATGCTCCAGCTGCTACGGCGATTGGCGCGCATGAGTAACGACCGCCGGCAAAACTTATCCGCGATGCGTCAGCCTTGAGAAGATGAGCAGCGATCTTGTTCGCCTTCTCCTTCAGTTTCTGAATAGCGACAAGCACTGCTGTGCCGCCAACTGCGGTTGCCCGGCTGCCAAACGTGCCGATGCCGTATTGAACTACTCCCGTGTCACCGTGAATTACAGTCACATCGTTCAGATCGACGCCAAGTTCGTCGGCAGCGATTTGCGCAAACGAAGTTTCCTGCCCCTGACCGTGTGGGGATGCGCCCGTCAGCACCGTGACTTTTCCAGTCGGTTCAATGCGCACGGTGGCACTTTCCCAGCCGCCGGCGGGCATTGCCTGCGACGGACCAAGCGCGCAGATTTCCACGTAAGTCGAAATGCCAATGCCCAGAAGTCGACCTTCCTCGCGTGCTCTCTTTTGCTCCGCCCGCAAAGCCGGGTAGTCGATTATTTCCTGGGCCTTGTTCAACGCTGCTTCATAGTTGCCGCTGTCATAGTCGAGACCGGTGGCGGTGTGAAACGGAAACTCATTTGCGGCAGGGAAATTCTTCCGCCGAACTTCCGCGGGATCCATTCCCAGCTCAGCTGCAACCAGATCCATTGCGCGTTCTACGACGTAGGTTGCTTCTGGCCGGCCGGCGCCCCGATAAGCGTCAGTCGCCATCTTGTTTGTGAAGCAACCGGTGACGTTGATTTGTATGGCTGGAATCCGATAGGCGCCGGAGAGCATCAGGCCGGTCAAGGTTGGAATCGCGGGAGTTAGCAGTTGGTGATAAGCGCCGAGATCTGCAAATACGTTATAGCGCAGACCAGTGATTGTCCCATTGTTTTTGCAACCAATCTCGACGTAGCCGACCTGGCCGCGGCCGTGAATCGTCGATTGAATATTCTCGCGGCGCCCTTCGATCCACTTTACCGGCTTTCCTAATTGCATTGAGATCCAACCAAGCAAAGCTTCTTCGGCATAGACGTTCAACTTCGATCCGAAAGCCCCGCCGACCTCGGGCGTAATCACGCGCAACTTGTTTTCGGGAATACCAATCATCAGTGCCAGTTGAGTGCGCAGCAGGTGCGGAATCTGCGTGGAAGACCAGACCGTCAACTCTTCCTCACCGGGGAAATACCGCGCCAGTACTCCACGACCCTCCATGGCAATTGGCGCCAGCCGTTGATGGACCAGGCGTTGTTTAAGCACGTGGTCCGAAGCGGCTAGAGCTGCATCAATGTCTCCTTCGCCGGCGGTGAGTTTGTAAGCGATGTTATCGCCGAAACTCTCATGAATGATGGTGCCGCCTTTCGCGGCTTCTTCAACATCGACTACGGCGGGCAGATCTTCGTAGTCGACCGTGACCAGATCCAGCGCGTCGCGCGCGGCGTAAGCATCCTCCGCAACGACGGCGGCGATTGGTTGACCGACGAAGTAGATCTTGTCCTGCGCCAGCACGCGATAGTCCGGCACCTTCAAGCCGGGCAACGCACTGGCACAGGGCACTGGACCGATCTTGTTAGCGATATCTTTGCCGGTGTAGATGGCAACCACTCCTGGGGCCTTCAACGCTTCGCTGGTATCGATGCTGCTGATTCGAGCGTGGGCATACACGGAGCGAACAAACGCAACCTGGAGCGTGTCAGGAAGTCGAATGTCATCGACATAATGTGCCAGTCCTTTGATTAGCCGCGGATCTTCAGTTCGCTTTATCCGCTGGCCGACGTAGTTAGCCATACGTTTTCTCCAGTAGGACAGACTTAACAGTCTGTCAGTGACAGGCAGGAATGCCTGTCCTACACCGACAAACTATCCAGTCAGTCGCAATCTGTATGGGACAGGCAGGAATGCCTGTCCTACACAGACAAACTATCCAGTCAGTCGCAATCTGTCAGTGACAGGCAGGAATGCCTGTCCTACACAGACAAACTATCCAGTCAGTCGCAATCTGTATAGGACAGGCAGGAATGCCTGTCCTACACCGTCGACTTTTTCGCCGCGTGTTCAACTGCTTCGACAATGTGTTGGTAGCCGGTGCAACGGCAGAGATTACCTTCAAGCCCGTGACGGATTTCTTCCCGGGATGGGCTGGCATTACGATCAATGATTTGGTTGGCTGCCATAATCATTCCGGGCGTGCAGTAGCCACACTGCAGCCCATGCCGTTCCCAGAATCCTTCCTGCATCGGATGAAGCTCGCCATTCTTTACGAGCCCCTCAATAGTTGTGACCTCGGCGCCGTTGGCCTGCACCGCAAGCACAGTGCATGACTTAACAGCCTGGCCGTCGAGCATAATAGTGCAGGCTCCGCATAACGAAGTCTCACAACCAATATGAGTGCCGGTGAGACCAAGGACATCTCGTAGATAGTGGACCAGCAACAGGCGTGGCTCTACCTCGTGTTGCTGGCTGACACCGTTGACACTTATGCTGATAGCCTTTTTCATAGCTACCTCACTTATTGAATTTGTTTACCAGGAAGGCGAAATAGTAGTTCAGAGTTCAAGCCTTAGCTTGCTGCCAGCCAATCAGCAACCTAAAGCTTGAACTCTAAACTTCGCTTTCTTCAATTAAACCGGCTGCTGAAATCCGCTCGCGTTTCTATGCCAGTTCCAGACGAAAGTCAATGATCGCGCGACCGCGCTTTGCATTCTAAACAGTAGCTTTGTGGATCTGTCTCTTCAGCCGGTGAATTGTTCGCCGCGCCACCTTCAGTTGCGCGTGGTCATGCGCTGACAGGGCTTCGTCTCGCTTCTTTTTCATGTCGCGAATACGTGCCTTGATTGAGCCCTTATCAACCCCCACCACATCATGGTGTTCATGCTTAATACCGAGAGCTTTTGAAAGGGCGACCAGCAGGTGCTCTTTGTTAAGTTGTGTGTAACCTTGTAAGGCTTCGTGCTCGTTGCCTTTGGCAATGTCGCGAAGCTCCGCAACAGTCTTGTGCTTTAATTGTTCATAAGTGTATTCCATTGCGATGAATGTCCTCTTTTCGCTCCGCGGAAATAAAATTATCTTTGTTGGGATACGGTAGGATAAAACTTTGCCAGCCGCCGTGACAAGGGAAGAGCCGGTCAGCATGGTTGTGGACAACAACAAAATGCACT
>DASXSC010000192.1:0-9178 GCA_036506215.1 Pyrinomonadaceae bacterium
AAGGAAGGTAGTGTCAAGAAGACTAGCGCCGACGCGCCGACTGGCCGGATTTCGAAGATGACCCAAACTACCGAAGGGACGGATGCGTCGTTATCCGAGTAGCCGATCGAACTCCGCTTTGACCACCCCGTAACACTCGCAAACCGTCGCTTCCAGCTTCCGGCGGTCGAGGATCTTGATGTGCCCGCGGACGTAACTGATCGCGCCGGCATCTTGCAGGCGACCGGCAGCCACGGTAACGCCTTCGCGACGTACACCCAACATGTCGGCAATCAGTTCCTGGGTCATGATCAAATCGTCTGCCGGCACACGGTCGTGGCTTAACAAAAGCCAGCGGCAAAGTTGCTGCTCGACCGTGTGAAGCCGGTTGCAAACGGCTGTCTGTGAGATCTGTGTAATCAGTGCCTGCGTATAGCGCAGCAGCAAGTGTTGAAACTTGCCACCCTGTGCGAACTCATCTTGCAGCACCTTTGCCTTCATCCGGATGGCACCGCCCGCGCTCTGTACGACGGCACGGTTAGGCATGGTGCCGCCTCCCATGAAGAGGGCAATCCCGACCACGCCATCATTACCTGTCAAACCCATTTCAGCGCTGGTCCCGTTTTCCATGGTGTAAAGTAAAGAGACGATTGAATTCGTAGGGAAATAGACGTAATCCAGATGCCCCCCGAATTCGTAGACGACTTCACCGAGAGAAAACGAAACCTGCTGCAAGCGTGGAAGCAGTCGTTCATACTCGTCACTCGGAAGCGCGGCGAGAAGTCGGTTTTCAACGGGCTCGTGAGGTCTTCGAATTACAGACATGCGCAAATCTCCATGCTGCGGCCACCTCTGAAATACTACCAATTCGCAATAAGCTGAGTCTCAATTCTACCCGAAGTCGGAACGGGCCTGCAATATCCACCCAACAACCTGAATCTGCCAAATATGCTCAGGAAGAACATGATCGCATATGTGGCCCTAGCGCACAGACGGCTGTGTTTTCCTGGCCTATTGTCGTGTCAGATAAGGTTATCCAAGGGGTTCGGGGTTCAAGGAGTCGGACAGAGTTTTGAAATGAGGAGAGTACGATTATGTTAAGGACAATTCTTGTAGTGTTGTTGCTTGCTGTGGTTGGTTGGGTTTTTTGGCGGGTTTGTCACCACCAGCCTGGTTCACCTATTGCTTATAGGAGCGGTCGTTAATCTTGCGTTTAATCTTTTCTCGCGCCGACGCACCGCATAAGCCAAGAGAGGCCAAGCTCACACGAATCAAAAGCAGTTGAGGGGAAAAGAGTGTCAATCCTTGGAATCGCTTCAAATGCACGGCGCTCTCAACAGTGTTCTCACCCCACCGAAGGCGCTGTGTTTTTGGAGAGGATTTTCCGGCCTCCGATGCAGTCAAATACGGAGGATTTATTCTTCCGTTTCATCCTTCTCATCCTGGGCATTTCCCTCATTGCCTCCTTGACTATCTCTAATAAAAAGCGGAGTTGGGGATTCCTTAAAAAGGATTTCAGGGACCGGCTCTCTGTTCTCACCTTCGTCTTTCAGTTCCTGGCCCAATTCAATACCAGCTTGCCAGTTCTTTGTGTCCTCTGCGGAATTTAGTCCGGCTTCCACCCCTTCTTTGAACTCTGCAGAACTCGGGTCCACATGTTGTTTTATGCCTTCGCTCATCACTGGCTCCTTTAGATTGAAGATTATGCCTCATAAGGAGGCCGCTTAATGTTCTCGCCCTTACGTAGCTACGAGCAATAACCTTCTCGCCGCTCTACCAAGAAGCGAGTATCAGCGTCTGTTCCCCAGCTTGTGAGATCCCTTTGCTTTTCGAGAACGTCCTCTACGAAGCAGGAGAGCTCATCGTCGACGTCTTTTCCAATAGTGGCATTGAGTCCTTGCTCGCTGCTGTTGAACACCGAACCACGCTCGAAGTTGGATCGTTGGAAGGGAAGGCATGATCGGCGTTGCCCGTATTCGTGGGGTGAAAGCCACCGGGTAATTGACGCATGCGTTCTCAACGCTCCAACATGCCCTTCTCGCTTTTTGTACAACTCGAGTTTAGGACGCAGTCTTCGCACGGGCCAACTCTGGCTCGCCAACCAGGTCCTCAAAAAGCGTCCGGTAATGGATCATTGCCTGGCGCAAGTCTTCTGTGTTGGCCTGCCCCTGCGTCTGACGAACCGCGATTGCGTGGGCCGTCCGGTAATTTTCCATAACCAGTGGATGGTCCACGGAAATATCTGCCGCCCGCTGTTCAAAGTCACTTACCGGATAGCCGCGTGTGGACATCACATCGCGTAGCAGTTGATCGGCCTCCGTGACCGCACCTCCGGGGCCGTCAACGAACCGCGCCTGGACCCTGCTCCACGACTCTACGAAACGCGCACGATCACCTGGGGCAAGCGGTCGGATGTTCAGACTCTCCACTCGTTGTGAGCGCTCTGTGAGCCCGGCTTCCGCATGCCGCCGGCTGCCATCTTCCTTCAAAGCGCGGTCATATTCAGCGCCACCAAACTTAGTGCGCAGTTTTTCAGTTCGGCGCTTTCGGAAAAAGAGCCATGCTGCGATGCCTACAATCAGAATCACGGCGAGACCAATAATTAAGGCCAGTTCTGTTGGGCCTAATGTTGTCATGTTCATTATCTGCCTCCAGTTTTTTGTTCCACTCCTTGACGTTCAAGAGCCACCGCGGTCCGGTTGAGTTAACTTGAACCGCCCTCCCAACTCTTCCAGGGACTTTTCTAAAGTGTCTTTTCTGCGAGCGTCGCGCTTTAGACTGTGCGTCGGCCAGAGACCAGGTTATAGATCAAAACGATCGCGGCCACGACCAGCAAGAGATGAATCAGGCTAGTTCCGCCGCCGATCCCTAAGCCAAACCCCAGTAACCATAAGACCAACAGGATCACCAGTATTGTCCACAACATTACTTCACTCTCCTTTTTGTTAAGTCCGAGCCGTGTTAGGGCTCAGAAAATGAATTGGCTCGCTCTGCTAACGTTGGAATAGGCATCCCTTCGAGGCAGCTCTCCAATTACGACTGTTTACTAGGCCGAAACGACAATGTGATTGTCGACTGATTTCACGCCGCGAACAGCCTTTACTATCTGCTCAGCCTTCGCTTTTGTGGCCGCCGAATAGACGGTTCCGGTCAAGACTGCTTGTGAGTCGGTGATGGCTATCGACACTGCATTCATGTCCGTCTCCTCACCCAGTCTTTTTGTGGCAACTTCCTGCATGTTTGCATCATCGCTCGCGTTGTCTCTCAGGCTCGGCTGCTGAATGATCACGGGCGCCGGTTGCGCCGGTTGCTGAATGATCACAGGCGCTTGCTGCGCCGGCTGTTGGATTATCGTAGTCGGTGGCACCTGGTCGCTGTTCGCCTGGCTGGCCACTTCCAGGTTCGCGTTTCGGTTGGCTGATTCATTCGCGTTTCGATTACTAACTATATAAAAGATCGCAGCAATGGCCGTGATCGCTAAAATCGCAATTATGGCGATCGTTCCCGTTGAAAGACCCGATTCGCGAGGGCCTCTCTGTGTTCTTTCGGTCAAAACCTCGCTTCGCTGGCCAGGGGTATTGACGACGACGTGCTTTTGTACTGTTTGTTCATTGGAATCCATAGATTTCTCCTTCTGTTAGCAGTCTTACGGCCGTCTCTTGGCAAGCACAAACGGCACAAGAAGGAGGTCGATGGGCTGGTCTCGGGTGTCGAGGGTGATTGTCTAAAGAACAACTACATAAAGAGTTTACGTCTCGAAAGATTGGCGGTCTGTGCGCCAGCACACAAAGGAGAAAGCCGTGAGGGGAATGACAGGGTCTCCCAATCCGAACAGGCGGTCGTGCTCCCACTTGATGAGCTCACACTTTGTGTCTCTATATATGTGTGTTAGCGCACGGACGGACACTTTCACCTGATCTACCCTAATTATCCATTCGGACAATTATCCCCTGAGTGCATGAGCCTAACCAGGTAATCCGCGACGGGCACGAAGTGAAAATCTCTCCCGCCCTATCAGATGAACTGATGGGCAAAGCGGCGGTGATCATGGAGTTCATCCTTTGAACAAAGCAGCGTGCAGGTTTCAGAGAGTAAAACCCATTCTTCGCTAAATGCTACGAGTTCTGTACCTGCAACAAGGGAGTTCGTTATGAAAACAAATCAGTCAGAAAGCAAAATCGGGGGCGCCATCCTGGTGCTTTCGTTGCTGTTTGGAATAGGAATCGCCTTGAGCACGACAGCTCACGCGCAGAACCGAGATGATCGTTATGCTCAAGACCGTGACCGCAACGACAACTACGACCGAAATCGCCTTGGTCGCAACTGGGATCGGTACGGAAACTATGGCGGCTCTTTCGATCTGCGCCAAACCGCTCTGAACGCGGGTTATAACGAAGGCGTCAAGGAAGGTCGCAAAGACCGCGAGAAGAACGGGCGCGCAGACTACCGCAGCCAGCGCACCTATCAAAGAGCCACTAAGGACTACAGCTCACGGCTCGGCGACCGCGAACTTTATCGCCGCTACTTTCGTGAGGCGTACGAGCATGGATACAACGCCGACCTCTACAGCCAGGGCTCCCGGGATGGTCGCTATGACAACAATCGAGACCGGGATTGGAATCGCGACCGTGACCGAAACGACCGCGACAACAACGGCGATCAGAATCGCCGCGGCCGCAACTGGGATCGTTACGACAACTACGGCGGCTCCTTTGATCTTCGGCAAACCGCTCTGAATGCGGGCTACAACGAAGGCATCAAGGAAGGTCGCAAGAACGACGGACGCTCAGATTTCCGCACCAACAGCGCCTACCAGCAAGCCACACAAGACTACAGCTCACGTCTCGGCGACCGTGAACTGTACAGACGTTACTACCGTGCAGGATACGAGAACGGTTATTACGACGGCCTCAACGGCAACTAGATAGAGCTTTTCGCGAAGCGGCCGAGCAGGAGTTCGGCCGTTTCAAGCTCTTTTCAAGTTTCAATTTCATGGCCAGCTTGCGCTTCCCAGCGGACGCATCCCACGCATTCATTAGAGAGCAGAAGAGATGAACACAGAGCCATCAGTCAAACTCATTAAGAAAGAGGAACGCAAGGGCCCGGAATCTCAAGCCGAGGTCAAACGTGCCGTCGACCCAAATAGGTGGTCCACAGCGGTTAAATCGTGGGTTAGCGAATTTCAAAAGCATCGTCGCGGCGAATCACTGCCGGCTTTCGACAGTCTGTTCAAGTGATTGCACCGCATCCCAGCTGGCCTGCCGTTAATCCAATGTTCTGTGAGACAGAAGGGCCTTCTCTTTTGGTCGCGCAGCCTTTATGGCGTCGAATCTAATATGAACTTGTGACGGACCTCCGCCGATTTCCTCATCTTTCAGAAAGACAGTCAGAATCTCGATGGACTTCAACGTCTGCGCGGTCGCGCTGGCAGGACAGTGATTGCCCCGCGCTATCCTTTTCACAGGCGTGCTTGAGAATGCGTCTCCATTTCCTTCGACGTGTTCGATGTTATGAGAGTGCCTCGGCTGCCTGGCGATTTGAAGATACCTGCAAGAGAAGTCCTTTGATCAAGGGCGCTCCCCGACAACTTTCAAAGTACCACCGTCGCTGGCAATTACCGGTGCGCTGACAAGGCTTGCTCGACCGCTCTGGTTCAATTCTGTTTGCGTAGGCTGGCTATTCGGTTTCGGCTGCGACGCGGTCTGGCGTTCACCATCGAGGTGACTATTTAGTTCATCTCGCGTTGCCAACTTATCCGACGACTGCTCGGACTGATTCAACCCAAGGGCACGCACGTCGCTACTCAAGATGGAGGTTTCGTCCGAACTCTCCAAAGCCACATCGTAGGCCTCATCCGAAGATTCGAGTTGTGGCCGGTGTTTGAGACATTCCACTATTGGCGCAAACTGCGAGGCGACGCTGACGGTCTGTGCCGTTGGGCAGTATGGTCCAGCTAGCAGACCCGTCTCCGGATCAATTTTCACACTGGTAATGCCTCTCGGTTTCGGGAAGGATCTTCCGCCCAGACTTGGGCGAATGGCGAGCGTTTCTTTCATAAAATCAATCCATGCCGGAAGTGCTGCCTCAGCTCCTGTCAGTCCCAATTGCTGGTTGTCGTCAAAGCCCACCCATACGGCGCACACCAGGTTAGGCGTGTAGCCCACGAACCAACCATCACGCGAGGTGCCGGTCTTGCCCGCGATAGCTACATCCTTGAAGCTGCTTTTTGCCCGCCGAGCCGTCCCGCGTTGGATTACAGCTGACAACATGTCGGTGATCATATAGGCCGTCGTTGGTTTTATGACCTGCCGGCTTGTTGGAAGTGGGGTGATCATTGTTTCCCCGCTGTTGATATCGACAACTCTAGCTATGACTGTAGGCTCGAACATCTCCCCGCCGTTAGCGAAAGCAGAGTACGCCGCGGCCATCTGCAGAGATGTCGCCTCAGAAGTACCAAGAGCCATTGACGGATAGGCCTCTGGCTTGGGTAGTCCAAAGCGAGCAGCGGTAGCGGCGACGCTGGCAAGCCCGGTTCGTATCGCCAGGTCTACCGTCACAACATTGAGCGAGCGGATTAAACCCTCACGCAACAAGACGTCATGCATGGAATAACTTCTACCGTAGTTGGCTGGCGAGTAGGTGGCATGGTCATATTCAAACGTTTGCGGAGCGTCACGGTAAGTTGATAGAGGTGAAATCCCAGCTTCGAATGCAGTCGCGTAGACAAATGGCTTAAAAACAGAGCCGGGTTGTCGTTTCGCGTCCGTTGCACGGTTCAGTTGAGACTCCGCGTAGCTGCGGCCGCCCACCATGGCCAAAACCTGGCCCGTACGTACATCTAATGCCACCATCGCTCCTTGCGGCTTCGCCTTTCCCCGGGCTGATTTGCCCAGAAGCTCTAGTTGGTGACGAAGGGCATTCTCGGCGGCCGTTTGCAGGTCAGGATCGATTGTGGTTTGCACACGGATACTTTGCTCGGCACCAGGTTCTAAACCACGCTGAAGATCATCCATAGCGCGATCAACGGCGTCGACGTAGTAGGGTGCCAACTCGTTACTGCTGCCCTCGAAGGCTGCAACGTTGACCGGTAGCGCGCGCTCTCTCTGCGATGCATCAACATCGACCGTCCCGTCGCGGGCCATAGCCATAATCACCTTATCGCGGCGTAGTCTGGCAGCCTCGGGATGTCGGTCCGGTGCATACCGTGCTGGACTCTGAATCATGCCGGCTATCGTCGCAGCTTCCGCCAGCGAAATATCTATCAACTCCTTGCCGAAGAACACTCTCGCCGCTTGTGTTACTCCACGAACTCCCACTCCATTCCTGTGACCCAGATAGACTTCGTTACAGTAGAGCGCAAAAATATCCTGCTTGGAGAGTCGTTGCTCCAAAGCCACTGCGATCAAGACTTCGTTAAACTTGCGCCGCAGAGTCTTTTCCGGTGTGAGATACGTATTCTTGACTAGTTGCTGTGTGATAGTTGAACCACCCTGACCAAACTTTAATGACCCACTCGTGGTCCAGTTGATAAAGGCGCGGCCGATGCCTCTAATATCGACACCGTTGTGCTTGAAGAATCGTCGATCTTCGATAGCAACAATAGCCTGGACCAGTACGGGAGGAATGTCCTGATAGGTGAGCGTTTCCTGCTGACCGGTTTTGAGCCCGGCATCCACTGTCAACAGTTCGGGCTCCAGCGTATAGGACAAAAGGTCTGAACCGTCACTATCTGACAACGAGGTAATGTCGCCGCGACTATCGAAGTTGACGTCAATCCATTGGTGCGTTTCCGTTCCCTGGCGGGGCAAGATCCTGATGCTGCTCTCGCTCATCTGGAAGCTGCCACTCCAGATGTTGCTTGCCTTATCTCGCCCGTACCCAGCTCGCTGCAACGATGTGGCAAGCTGGTCTTTGGAAAGGCGCGCGCCCTTTTCAATCTTACGTGGCGCAGCATAGAGCCCGGCGTGGCTTCTCAAATAACCGCCGGCTATCTGCTGATCTATCAGTTGGGCAAAACTGCGATAGGAGTTGTAAGTGAGAACCGCCACGGTCACCAAAACTGCGGT
The DNA here is from genome assembly GCA_036506215.1 of Pyrinomonadaceae bacterium. GTDB lineage: Bacteria > Acidobacteriota > Blastocatellia > Pyrinomonadales > Pyrinomonadaceae > PSRF01. The sequence continues at coordinate 8,046 of DASXSC010000192.1, forward strand.
TACCACGATCGCCCCGAGTTTGAAACAAGTCCCAGCCTTCCTCCTTAAGGCCTTTCGTTTCCCCTCCCGGTAAACGCGCGGCGTGTTGTGTGTTTTGCACATCGGCATCCGCGTTAGGGTAAGTTCTGCTAGCATGCAGGTAACAAGCGCAATGGCTGTGCCGTCCTCGCAAACCACCAACCAGCCGAGATAATATCGCTCTTAACCGGAGAACCTTCGTGGAATACCGAGTTCCCAAGCACAGAGGGTTTCTCTCTAGAATTCAATTAGTAAGGATGTGCATCAAAAGCGCGCAGCGCCCTTGTTGGGTAGTACCGTTGTGGTAAGCTCCATCATTCTCTCAAGTGGCAAATGGCGCTCCGGCAATGTTGCTGAGGATAGGTCACAGCGGTCAATATCTCGACAAGCGGAAAGTTGTCCCTGGGGGTCAATCTTCTGCTTCAGTTCATCTGGCGAGATTGTTTTCACCATCAAAAACCGGATAGACGGCTGCGCGAAACAGTGGTAAGTTGTAGCCACCATGAACACCACTACGCTAATAATCATTATCGTCGTGTTAGTCCTAGTCTTCGGCGGTGGCGGCTACTTCTATCGCCGTGGGCGATAAGGACGACCGCGCAAGAGGCGAACTATTACTCTAAGTGGAGGCAATGTGGAGACCATTTGCTTTTATGATGGTCTCTTATGATGGTCTCTCTTTCGTCCTGTCAGTAGTTCGTCAATTCTTTAAACTCGACAAACCTGTCCCTACCAAAATTTGATTTGGGCAGCACAACTGTACTGACACCCACGGTCATCAATTACACGCCGCGGACTTTTGATCCTCCTCACAAATTGCCGCCAGTGTGACCGTTCCCTCATCCGTCACCGCCCAGATCGCGGTAACGCATCATGGCCCAGGTGAACACGCCGTGGGCAATCAAACCAGCGGCGGTGGCGCCAAGCAGCCACGGGCCGAAAGGTTGTTCCATGAGAGTCGCAAGCGCCTTTGCCATGCCGCCCGCGTTATCGGGATCGGAATTTACGGCCGCTTGCACGAGAAATAGGCCGACAAGTGCGATCAGCACAGCCCGCGCGCAAAAGCCCATGCGGCCGAGAGTGATCATCGCAATCTTCTCCCAAGCATGCATGTT
>DASXSC010000193.1:0-7245 GCA_036506215.1 Pyrinomonadaceae bacterium
TTCAAGTAGAAGGGTGGCTGAGACGGTCCACTGTTGGGAAACGTTGGAATCGCAAGCTTGCTTAGATCAAACAGCTTGGCGCCAACGGCGCCGCCTCCTCCCACGGAAGGATTGCCAAGATATACTGGCGTGACCGCGCCACTGCTTTGGCCTTGAACATTGAACGCGTCGCTTCCGTACCATGCTAGCGCCTGACCAGTTGAGTTAATATCGCCGCTAAACCGCAACCGAATCGGGATGCCGGATTGGAACGTGGTGATTCCAGATATCTGCCAACCATTAAATATTCCGCGAGTGACCACATTTTCCCAGGACCCGCGGGCCAATCTAGGCAGTGTGTAGTTGTAGGATGCATTGAACACATGCGTTCGGTCGAAAGGTAGAATACCCCAGCTTCTCCCGCGCGTGTCGATTGGGTCAGCCCACGCAGATCCGTCTGTTTCGTTACTAGCAACCGTTCCTAAACCTTTGGCAAAGGTATAGGTGAGAAAGTACTGAAGATTCTTACCGGATTGATGGCTCAATGTCGCCTGCATCGAGTGGTAGGTCGACGTTCCAGTAAACTGATATACGCCAACAGTATTGTAAGCGGAAAACGGCCTGAAGGATCTCAACACCCCTCCATCGATGGCAGCGCGATTAACCGGAACCGCCAGATTCGATGGATTTGCGCTGCCCGCAGCAAGCGTTCCGCTTGTCAGGGTCCCCAGAGGAATTATGTTTATCGATCGCTGTTGCGGCAGATGCCTTCCCTGAGTTCCAACATACGCAACTGTTAGAATGTTGCTTCCTGGCAATCTCTTCTCGACTGTAAGGCTCATGTTTGCAACTCTCGGGAGGTCATTTGAATTGAGGTCTCTTGAACTGACATTGACGTTAGCAAAGGCGAACGGGTCGATGTCTTTTAAGTTTGCGAAACTAAGGCCGCCAGAACCGCCTGGTGCGTTATTCCACGGCGTGTCAACTGTCGCGCCATAGGTATTAGGCATTTGGCCGCTCGAGTAGTAGTCGTAGTTTCCCTGGACGCGGTTGTAGAAAATACCGGCGCCAGCGCGAATTACCCAATCGCCCTTGCCGCCAATGTCCCAGGCAACATTGAGGCGCGGCATAAATGCTAGTCCAGGATTGGGAAGCACGCCCTTGGGAATATCACCTCGAGACGCCAGCTTAAATCCGTTCGGCTTAGTCCTGTCTCCACCGATGAAGATTCCCCCGTTCCTTACATAGGCTGATGGGTCAAACAATACGCCCAGCCCTTTTCGCTCGTAGTTCTGTGGAAAATAGCCCAGTCGCAATCCAGCTTCTAAAGTAATGTTCGGCCGCACCTTCCAACTGTCTTGCGCGTAGAACTCATAGTTGTAGTACCGGAAGGCATCAGCTGGGCGATCTGTAGCCTGTGTGAACTCAATTGGCCGCCCGACATACAAATCGCCATAGTCGTTTCCGGTTGCATTCTGCTGCCCCCACTGGCCCAAGACTATGCTCGTGTCATGGTTTGACTGCTGCGACTTGTTGGCCTGCTCGATAAATGCGCCAAACTTCAGGGTGTGTGTATTGAAAACTTTTGAGAGATTATCGGTGACCGAGAAGCTGCTGTAGGGAGATTTAATCGGAAACCCATAAGCTGAGTACAATCCGCTGGGAGCCCACGCATTGATGACGCTGATTGGGACGTATTTATTGTTGCCGATGAAATTAACGTCCGAACAATTGTTGCAGACGCTCGAATTAGCCTTGCCACTGAAGCCCACTTTGTCAGCCTGGGTCAACCCTAAACCTTCATAGGTTACTTTGCCGGGATCAGCAAAATCGTACCGCAGGTCCAGCTTGCTTGCGGCAAACAAAACTTCGTTGGTCATCGTCGGGTTGACGATGTTGGTTAGATTTACCACCACCGAACGTCCGAGGTTATTGCTGGTCAGCTTACCCGGGATTTCGAACATAGATGAATCCCACCAAAGACCTCGCGGAAATCCCTGCTTCTCGTATTCGCGAGCTAACTTAACGTAGAGCTTCGCGTTGTCACTGACGTTGTAGTCGAAACGCAGTGTAGTCTGGTTCCGGTCATTTGGCCTGAGAACGCTGTAGACGTAATTATGTCCCGCAGCGTCGGTGAAGTTGGGCAGCGGATAGAGGTTCAGCAGCGCCGCACCCAGATTGTTTTTGCAAGGCACCAAATTTCCGCCCGGCGCCAAATCGCCTGACCCATCGATACCCGTTACGCCACCCACAGTGCAACCGACGGGAACCTGGACACCTAAACCACTGAAGTCGCCAGCACGCTGTTTCACGGTAGGAACCGTGTACAACGAGGAACCTTCGTCGACTCGCTGATAGTAGTATTCAAATCCCGCAAAGAAAAAGAGCTTGTCCCGATTTCGGTTGAACTTGGTCCAAGGCAGCAGTACAGGACCGCCAATGTTGCCGCCCGGATAATTGTATTGACTCAAGGGTCGCTTCACACCGTTGATACTGTTCGAGCGATCATTGGCTTGAAACCTATAGTTCCGTATATAGTCGTAAGCCGATCCGTGAAAGTCTCGACTTCCACCTTTCGTTGTAGCGCTGATCTGCACGGCCCCGGAGCCATGCTCAGCGGCATAATTACTAGTCTGGACTCTCACCTCCTGGACCATGTCCGGGTTTGCTGTGATGACGGTTCCGTTATTTGAACCAAAGTCGATCATGCGCGCGCCGTCAACCTGCACGTTCGTTTGCTCGCCTCGCAAACCATTCACGTGATAATTCGCGTTGGCGTTAGAGCCGCTACCGAAACCAACGCTCTCAAGAGCGGTGTTGTCGGGCGCCACCACGCCAGGCAGAATGCGCAACAGCTCAAGCGCACTGCGACTAATGATGGACAGGTTGTCTATCCGAGCCGCCGTAATGGTGTTCTCTTTTGCACCGGTTTCCGTCTGAAGCTGATCGGGATTGCTAGTGATAGTGACCGTCTCGGTCGGTTGCCCTACCTCCAAGGCGACGTCGAGAGCCTGTGTGCTGCTCGTCTCCACAGCGATGCCCGACTGTTCAGTTGTCTTAAAGCCCGAAGCCTCCACTTTCAAGGTGTAAGTACTTGGCTTCACGGAGGAAAAGACAAATATACCTTCACCATTCGAAGAGGTCTTGCGCTCGTCTTTGGTTCGCTCATCAATCAACGTTAGCGTCGCGTTGGGAATTGCCGCGCCCTTCTGGTCTTCGACCACTCCGCGTAGAGTTGCGCTACCTGATGTTTGGGCTAATGCCGCCTGCAAACCACCCATCAGTGTCAGGAAAATGACCAAACTTAGCAAAAAGGATCTTCTGTGGAGAAGGTTGCTCGGATGTTTAGTATTCATGTTTAGGTGACCTCCGCGTCATCGTGTAGCGTCTACGGCAGCCGGTGATAGGTTCAAGAAACAATTAAGTCGTTCGTACTTCGCCGATTCCGGAAAGGCAGGAGTTGCGCGTCCAAATAGACTAAACTTAAGTTATACGGAAGCTGTTTGTGTGTTAGGGCTCGGCTTCCAGTATTCCCATCTGCCGGCCGCGCGCGAGGGGCACACCCTCAGGGGATTCAGACTCTTAAAGGTGACTTTAAAAAACGCGCCGACATAGATTTAACGTAACTAGGACTTTTGTTGCGTGACCATACAAAAGGTATTACTACTAGGGCCACGGTGTTGTCAAGACTTTTTTATCATCACGTTAAAGTTTTTTACGAACTGCGCCGAAGGAAAAAAGGAAATGCGCTATACCCTGATACATTTTCGCGAGGCAAATAGGATGCCGAGTTTGAACTATGGAACTACCCTACAGGATTTAGCGGTAACAGCACGTCGAAATCGATTTACGACAGTCGTCCTGCTCAAGGAAGGCGTCGTGTTGATTGGAAATATTGGTAAAGATCCGAATTTTTGAATACCAACGCCGCCGCCAAGAGCGCGGAAATACTCGAGGTATCGGTCAACTTTTTCGAATCACTTCATGGGTTAAAGCAATTGTGGACGCCAACGATCCGCAACAGCACTTCGTGAAATGAAAGAAGTTCATTTAGTGGGAAGATCAGTTTCGTCAGTTCGCTTCAATCACCACCGATGCCGGGAGCAACCCATCAGAACTCGCCTGCAACTCTATTCTTCCTTTTGTTTTGTGCGATTGAATTATCGCAAGAGCCAGGCCATTGAACGCTTTGCGATAATTCGCTTTGAACGGTTCGTGACTGATTTGACTGCCGTTGTCGACGCCGGCAATCGATCCGTTTCCGGTAAGTTGAAACTTGATCAGGTTATCTGCATGCGGCACGACCGTACCATAAGAATCAACGACTTTTACTGTGACGAATGAGAGGTCGCTGTCGTCGGCCTTAATCACTTTGCGGTCTGGAACCAAGATGATTGCGGAGGGCTGACCCGCGGTGCGCTGTTCCTGAGTGAGCACAACCCTTCCGTGGCTGCGAGAGATTGCCTTGATCGTTCCCGGCTCGAAGGGCACTCGCCACATGACGTGCAGATCATCGCCGGACTTTCGCTTTGTGCCCAGAGATTTTCCATTCAGAAACAACTCAACTTCCTCGCTATTGAAGTAAGCCCAAACGTCGACCGGCTCGCCTTGCTTCCAATTCCAGTGCGGGTAAATGTGCAAGACGGGTTTGCTGGTCCACTCGCTCTGATACATGTAATAGACGTCTTTGGGAAAGCCGGCGAGATCGATGATGCCGAAGTAAGAGCTGCGCGCGGGCCAGGGATACGGCGTAGGTTCGCCGAGGTAATCCCAACCCGTCCAGATAAACTGACCGGCAAAGAAGTCGTTCTTCTTGACAATCTTCCACGTCTCTTCCTGGGTCGATCCCCAGGGGGCGCTGACATTGTCATAAGCCGACACACTGAAATCCGCATTCCCGTCTTTGAAGTCTTCGTCCCAACGATGGGGCCAGCGACGAATGAGATCTGATGGCATGTCGTATCTACCGCGCGATGCGAGGCCTGAAACGGTTTCGGTGCCAATAAAAATGCGACCGGGGAAAAGTTTCGGGAATTGCGGAATGCGATCGTGTGCATAATTCGTGCCCACCAGATCGAGATCGCCGGCGGCGATTAGGGTGTTCTTTGGGTCTACATTATTGCATGCGGAAGTGATCGGGCGCGTCTTATCCAGATTCCTGACAATGGCCGACAATTCTTTCCCAATGATGCCTGCGGCCGGGTCGCCGCCCCACTGTTCAGCGATTTCGTTGCCGATGCTCCAAATAATAACGCTGGGATGATTTCGATCACGCAGCACCATGTCTTCAAGATCGCGCTTGTGCCACTGATCCCAGTCGAGGTGATAATCGAATTTCGTCTTCTCCTTCTTCCACATGTCGAAGGCCTCGTCCATCACGATGAAGCCCATGCGATCGGCAAGCTCGAGCAGTTCGGGCGCCGGCGGATTGTGCGAAGTACGTATTCCGTTCACGCCCATGGCTTTCAGCATTTCCAGCTGACGCTCAAGCGCGCGCGTGTTGACAGCAGCACCCAATGCGCCTAGGTCGTGGTGATCGCAGACACCATTGATCTTAATTGGCTGGCCATTGAGAAAGAAGCCCTTTTCACGATCAAAGTTAAACTGCCGGATGCCAAACGGCGTCTCGTAGCGATCAATTGTTTTCGCGTGTCGTTCTACCTGAGAAACCGCCTTGTACAGATTTGGCTGGTCTATGGACCAAAGAGCGGGCCGCCGCAGTTCCAATGCCTGCGACACTGCTGACCGGCTGCCCTTTGTCACCACAACCCTGGACGTAGCTCTGTTTACTTCCTTACCGACAGCATCGTAAAGAATCGTCGTCAGCATAATCGGCGAATCGGTTTCCGAATCGTTTCGGACGATGGTCTCAATCTGGATCTTCGCCGACTCGGCGCTGACTTCCGGGGTGGTGATGTACGTTCCCCAATGATCCACGTGTATCCGATCCGTCGTCGTCAGCCAAACATGGCGATAGATGCCTGAGCCGGAATACCACCGGGAGTTTGGCTGTTGCGAGTTATCTACTTTGACCGCTATCACATTTTTTCGATTGCCATAATTGAGATACGGCGACAAGTCGTATTGAAAGGAGCTGTATCCGTAAGGTCGTTTCCCCAGATAGTGGCCATTGATCCAGACTTCACTATTGCGATAGACACCGTCAAAGTCGATCATCACCGACTTCCCTTTCGCCGCTGGCGGCAACATGAAAGTCTTGCGATACCAGGCAAGGCCACCCGGAAGCGCGCCCCCGCCATAGCCCGCAGGATTCTTCTCGCTGAAGTCGCCCTCGATGCTCCAGTCATGCGGCAGATCCAACACCCGCCACTCAGTATCGTCGAATTCAGGCGCCGGTCCGTTAATGACGTCACCCAAATGGAACCGCCAATCTTGATCAAAACTTATGGTGCTGCCGGGCCTCGAATTAGCAACAACCTGAGATGCTGACAACAACAGAATCCAGATTATGAAGAAACTCAACTTGGGAATTTTTTTCATCTCGCTGATCAATCCCGGATTGCCGCTCTGTCGGCTCAATTTTCCAAGACTTTGTTATTTCTCGGGCGCCTGTCGCGGTGAAACCGCCGTCTCCAAACACGCGAAAGAAATTACCAGAGAAACTCTCAAAGCTTGACCATCGCCGAGTTGGAGACTTGTTACGACCCCGAGCGCAGTCCCAAAGCCTTAACGACTTCTATATCAACCGTGGCGTGGCCATTCTGTTTATTCACCACTCCAAAGCCACCGGCATAATCCCACACGGTCCAGCCGATGCCGTACTTTTCCAGCGCGCTGCGCATGTCGCCAATCCAGATGGCGCGATCAGCAGCCGGCGCAAATCTGCGAAAGGTCCCGAATTCATTACAAGTAAGTGGGACGTGATATTGTGCGGCCCAGGCGGCTGCCATCGAAATCTCGCGGTCAATGCGGCCGGCGTTCCAACCGTCTTCGCCATAGCGGAGAAGATTGTAACGGGCCGGTTCATCCTGAATTGTGTCGAGAATCTTGCTTACGCTCTCCAAACTCGATGGATAGGGGATGTTCTTATAGAAGGGTAGGTTGCCGCCGGCCCACGATGCTCCCTGATGCGTAAACGCAAACGGCTCATAGAAGTGGAAGTTGTAAATAATGTTCCGATCGGCGTAAGGCTGCAGAAACAGCAACTCAGCCAGACCAGACCACCGGTGGCCCGACGCAATGATCGTATGCTGCGGTGCGCCAGAGCGGATGGCCGAAATGAGTTTCCCTTGCATACCATACCAA
>DASXSC010000194.1:0-5646 GCA_036506215.1 Pyrinomonadaceae bacterium
GCTTCAGAAATCGGCCTTCAGTTGCAAGCCACAAGCTCGCTCTCGCTCAAAGAGATTCTTGATCTGTTTAGCCAAAGAGCCCAACGAACCAGGGACATAATCGAATCAAAGTATTCCGATGCCAAGTTGCGGCCCTACTGCAACGACGTAATCTATTTTGGCATGCTCAAGGGCTCCGTTGGCTACCTGCGCATCCTTGGCTTCGACGACTACGCGAAGGAAGGAGGCTTTGCGCAAGGAGGGGTCAGCCTGGAGGCCGCGCTGGACGACATTTTCAAGGATGCCCAGCAGATGAAGGGTCTGATACTCGACGTGCGTATCAACACTGGCGGCGCCGATCCTTATTGCCTGGCGATCGCTTCCAGATTGACAAACGCCAAGTACCTCGCTTACTCCAAGGTAACGCGCAACAATCTAAGCGGGCGTCTACATTTCACTGCGCCACAGCCGGCATGGGTTGAAGTCTCGACGCGACCTGGATATCGCGGCAACGTCGTTCTGCTGGTAGGCCCTGATACGCTCAGCGGAGGTGAAACGTTTGCGATGGCCCTGATGGGAAGAAAGCCCCGGGTGACGGCTATAGGGGAAAACACCCAGGGAGTTTTTTCCGACGTGTTCGGACACGGATTACCGAATGGGTGGACTTTCGGATTGCCTAATGAGCTGTATCTGAGCAAGTTCGGGAAGTCTTTCGATGGCCGAGGAGTCCCGCCGAATATTCGCGTTCCGGTTTATCCCAAAGTAGATCTTGAGAGTAGTCGCGATAGCGCGCTCGAAAGGGCTCTTGACGTGCTCGGGAGGCATTAAGAAGCGGTTTGCGGCTCTCCGAGTTCTCAGCAATGATCCCTTGATTGAAAAACGGAGACTGGGGCGTCGAATCCCCCTCGAAAGGACACGAACATGATACGTCACTCTACGCCGACACGGCGTCAGCTTACCGCGATTGCTGGGGTGCTCACTCTGGTGGGGATAGCTTTCCTACTTTGGCAAGGGAGTGTGCACGGCGCCAGAAAAGAAACATCTGGAAAGTTCACCGAAGAACTTGTCTATGTTCAGTCGGAAGACGGTATCCCCAATGGCGGCGCGATCTTTGTCCCGCCAAAGGATTCAGCCAAGCCCATCGCCGTCATCTGGATCCACGGTTGGGGGGTAAGTTTTTACCAACCGACGTATGTCAAGATTGGCCGGGCCCTCGCGGAGCGCGGCTATACATGCATCGTCGGCAACACGCGCATGCATGACCTTGGAAACGTTACATGGAAAGGGGACAAACGGATCCGCGGCGGCGGCTATTGGGGTGTGGCAAGCGAGCAAGTGCGAGACATCGCCGCGTGGATCGACTTCGCCGAAGCTCGCGGATTTAAGCAGGTGATACTAGTTGGCCACAGCGCCGGCTGGGCAGCGGTTACCCAGTACCAGGCAGAAAAGCAGGACCGCCGTGTAGTTGGCGTGGTTGTAGCTTCCGGCACGGTGCGGCCGGGTACCGGGCCGACAGATCCAGACCAGATCGCACAAGCAACTCGCATGATGGCTGAGGGTCACCCGGATGAGTTGGTGCGCGATCCTAAGCGCTCCTTTCCATCCTATATCAGCGCGGCCACAATGTTGGATATCGTCAACACACCTCCGGAATTCAAAGATTTTTATGGAACTAAGACAGAGACAAAAAACCCGGCCGTCACACGTATCAGATGTCCGCTCCTCGCCTTTTATGGCACGAGGGGGGATGTTGGAAATGAGGCTGATCTGAAACTGCTCAAATCCTCGATCCAGCGTCAATCGAGCGGCCCCAGTCGCGTGGACACAGACATAATCCGGAACGCCGACCACATGTATATCGGGGAAGAGTTACAGGTGGCCCAAACAATCGTCAAGTGGGCCGACACGTTGGTATCACCGGGAGCCGCCAAAGGTGAGGCTCCTCGCAAACGGTAAGGGTGCTCGTGTTGCACCGTAGCCGCGCCAGCGCACTTCTCATCAACGTTATTCGGTTTCTTCTTGCTTGCGTGTAATCGGGCGCGGCACGGTGAACTCAGACGTTCGACGCCTGCGCGTGGTGGAGAGCACTGCTGTGAATGACACAGAGAACCTCGGTAGCCCGGAAGGTCTGGAGGCAATCCTGGCCGAGACCGAGCGGCTCGGCTTCGCGATGGCCTCCGAGCCGCGGACCGGCTCGCTGTTGCGGACGCTGGTGCAGGCCAAGCCCGGCGGCGTGATCCTCGAGCTCGGCACCGGCACCGGGGTGGCGACGGCGTGGCTGCTCGGCGGCATGGACGCGCACTCGCGCCTGCTCACGGTCGAGCAGGATCGCGTCCTCGCCTCGGTGGCCCGAGCGCACCTGGGGGACGATCCCCGGGTGACGTTCTGCGTGGAGGACGCCGACGTGGTGCTGGCCAGGATCGCCGACGAGCGCTTCGACTTGATCTTCGCCGACACGTGGGCAGGGAAGTACACGCACCTGGACGAGGCGCTCGGGCTGCTGAAGGAGGGCGGGCTCTACGTCATCGACGACATGCTACCGCAAGCGAACTGGCCGGACGGACACGAGGAGAAGGTGCGTGAGCTGATCGCGGTGCTCGAGGCGAGGCAGGACTTGGCGGTGACGAAGATGAACTGGGCCAGCGGCATCATCGTGGCAGCGAAGCGAGACGCGTGGCCAGGTGCGGCGTCGAACTAGCGGTTGCACCGGAGCCGGCGCAGCGGAGGTTTGTCGGTCCATCCAGTGCCGTCGCGCCGGCCCGGTGAACCTGGTCGTTAGGCCGCTTCCCGTGTTCAAGCTACATACAAATTTCTGCCACAAAATAATTATGCGTGGTGCATTATCATTGGAACGTGATTCAATTCAGCTTCAAGTCACGTCTTGTATTAGGGGGAGAAATATTGGCGGAGGAGTAACAATCTAATGTCTAAATGCAAATTCCACGTCTTCTTTATGGCTTTAGCGGTTTTATGCTCCTGCTTGCAAAGTGTCCGGTTCAAAGCCAATGCTCAAACATCTTTACCAGAGCCTAAATCATATCAATTCATAAACGGGCAATGGTTTGATGGCAAGGGTTTTCGTCGTCAAACCTTTTATTCGGTCAACGGTTTTCTAACACGCAAAAAGCCTGCGAGAGTTGATGAAGTCGTGGACTTAAAGAACGGGTATGTCGTGCCGCCTTTTGCCGACGCACATTGTCATCACTTCCAGAATCCCGGAAGCGTCGCGCAGCAGGTCGAGATGTATCTAAGAGACGGCGTTTTTTATGCCAAAGTCCAAGCCAATGTACGGAGCGACACGTTGCAAGTCACGGATAAAGTGAATCGTCCGATGAGCGTGGATGTTTCCTATGCCCACGGTGCGCTGACTTCCAGTTACGGGCACGGAATTCAAGTTTATGAAGGATTAGCACTCTACGGCCGCACCTGGGGTTTCAATGCCGAAGAGATTAAGAAAATTCGTGAGAGCCGCCTGCGCGAGAATGACGCCTACTACATCATAGACACGGCCGAAGACCTTGAACGAAAATGGTCTCGGATTCTTGAAGGGAAACCGGATTTCATAAAGATTTATTTGCTGACCAGTGAGGAATTCGAAGAACGAAAGAAACGCACTGACACCGTCGGCGACAGAGGCTTAGACCCGCGTCTAGTGCCGTTGATTGTCGCTAGAGCGCATGCTGCGAGACTGCGCGTGAGCGCCCACGTCGACACCGTGACGGACTATCGCATCGCATTGAAAGCGGGCGTTGACGAAATGGCGCATTTGCCCGGCTACTATATCGGTCTGAAAGACGACACGCGAAAGTATGAGTTGACGGAAGAGGATATCAAAGAAACGGCGCGGCGCGGAGTATGGGTTGATATTGCGCCAGTGGCGATTGAGAATTACAACCCGCAAGACCTTTTATTGAAGGCCCAAGCCAAAGAGCGCAGAGATGCGGTGAGGGTCCATAATCTAAGACTTCTGAAGAGGTTCAAAGTGAAGATTGCTTTTGGGTCTGACTGGTATGGAAGAACGCCTGTCAATGATGTGCTCTACCTGCAAAAACTCAGCGTATTCAGCAATCTTGAGATGTTAAAAATATGGTGTGAGGACACGCCACGAAGCATCTTTCCGAATCGCAAAATAGGATTGCTAAAAGCAGGGTATGAGGCAAATTTCATAGTTCTCGATGGTAATCCTCTAGTGGATTTTGAGCAGATAAAGAATATCAGACTGCGCTTCAAACAAGGTTATTTTCTCGATGCGCTAAAATGAACGACACCGCGCTAATAAGTCATTCGGGCGTTAGACCGCGCCACTTATCCGTCATCCCAACATGGCCAATGAGTGCAAGGACATCTTTGGCAGCGTCGAAAGAGTTGTCGTACTTCTGAACGAAAGTGTTTCTATACATATCTTATATCTTTGTAGATCGTCACCTTAATCCTCGCATGTATTCCGTCTTGAATATCTCCTTTGACCGCGCGAGCCTAACAAATCGTTGCAGGTGAATGGCCGAGGAGTCTCGCCGAATATTCGCGTTCCGGTTTATCCCAGAGTAGAGCTTGAGAGTAGTCGCGATAGCGCGCTCGAAAGGGCTCTTGAAGTGCTCGGAAGGCATTCAGAAGCGGTTTGCGGCTCTCCGAGTTCTCCGAACTGATTCCTGATTGAGAAACGTTCTCCGGAGACTGCGGCCCTGTCCAGCAAGAAGTGGCGGGCGCGAATGCGGAGTATGGCATTGAAGAAGTTTAAAAACTGTTCGCATCCTCTTCTGTATATTCTGAAACCATTCGCATCCACTCTTGTAAGTATTCGCATCCACTTCTCTGAAAAACCCCGATTTGACGCCGTCTCGTTCGCATCCACTTCTGAAACTCACAAGAAGTCTCGGCTATAGTGAAGCCGAGGCCTATTTACAGTTAGTCAGTTTTCGGTAGATGAATTCGTTTTCTCGTTGCAGTGCTCGGACTTGCTCTTCAAGCGCTCTGATATGGTCGTTGAAGGCGGATGATCAGCGCGTCTTTGCCCAAGGCGACTTTTCTTGATGTGAGGCACTCACTCGCAGCGTAGTGCTATCAGCGGATCGACTTTTGTTGCGCGGCGTGCCGGGATGTAGCAGGCGACGAAGCCCACAACACCCAGCAGTAGCGGGACAAGTGCAAATGTCACTGGATCGGTTGCCCCGACGCCAAACAACAAACTCTTCATCATCCGCGTCAAGACGAAAGAGCCCAGCAGGCCGAGCGCCACGCCGATCAAAGCCAGTCTCATTCCTTGTACGGCTACCAGCTTCAGAACATCGCTGGTTTGCGCGCCCAGCGCCATCCGCACGCCGATTTCGTGTCTACGCTCGGTGATCGAATAAGAGAGCACGCCGTACAGACCGACGGCCGCCAGCAGGCTGGCTACGGCGGCGAACAGCCCCAGCAGCGCCATTGAAAAACGTCGTGTCGCAAGCGAGTCGGCGACCAGTTGTTGCATAGTCATCACGCGGTAGACTGGCTGATCTTTGTCCAAGTGATAGATTGATGTCTGTACCGCCGAGGCTAGGCTCTTGGGATCGCCAGCGGTGCGCACGACGATGTTCATCCGATACATGCCATCCCAGGGGTCCTGGCTGTGAGGAAAGTAGAGTTGTCCCTGATAGTCGACATCCAACCCCTGGTACTTGATCGGACCGA
>DASXSC010000195.1:0-8340 GCA_036506215.1 Pyrinomonadaceae bacterium
GTGGCGGATTGCGCGGTTGCTTGGGCTGCCTCGCTAGATTCGAACCTAGCAAGCCTCCGGTGCCGTCGATAACGCAAAGTTTTACAGCCGCTCACATGATGCCTTAATTCGCGTTTACGATGATGCAGGCAACGCACGCGCACACTGGCGATTTCAAAGAAACGCAGCGTGACTTGTGTTCGCGCGGGATTTGGAGTTAGTCCCAGCCACGGTCCCGAAAAGGCTACCGAGCCTCCGGCTAGGGCCGACTGGGGCCGACTTGGGGCGTTAGCGGGCCTTGAGGCTGGACTGTTTGTGGAGTCTGTGTCGTTGCCTCCGAATAGGGACTGTTGGCAGCGCAACTACAGAGCAGCCCGGATACGAGTAAGCCGAGCAGCAGACGTACTTTCATCGTTTCTAGCGACCGTCGAGTTTGGCAAAAATCTCGCTGACCTGCAATCCGCCGCAAGTGCAGATCCCCAATTCAAGTCAAGAAACGCCTTTGGTGAGTCTTTAGAGTCGTTTCGTGAACCACAACACGCGCAGGGCAATCCGCAGACCCGAAATAGTCCTGGTGAAACGATCTCTCCGCGCAATCGTAGTCTGGTCTTCGATCGCCATGCTGATCGGTTCGGCTGATGTGGCGAGCGCAGGGCCCTTCCGAGATTTCTTTAGAGCGTTACGGAGCGCAATCGCGCACCCGCGTGAGACGCCGCGACCGCACCGGAGCAGTCGGAGCAGTCATAAGCATAATGAGACTCCACCCAGCGATGCTTCGAATACTAAAGCTTCGGGCATCCGGGTCCCTGCGCCTCCAAGTGGGCCCGATGTGCGCGTGGCGAAGGCAGCCTCAGGCACGAATCAGCAAAAACCTGACCTGCTCTATGGAACGCCTGTCCCCGGAAAACCAGGCTTGGTCACAAGTCCGTTCTCGCCAGATAGCGGCTACGTCGACGTCACCGGTTTTCCGCCCGGAACCCAAGTAGAAGACCCTTACACAGGCAAAATTTTCCTTACGCCCTAGGGTCGGCAATGGTCGCGAAGAAATCCTCGTGACGTTTACGAAGATTCGTCCAATCATAATTAGGCAGGCATGCGCGCATGAAATTTCCGCTTTTTGTATTCAGCTTGATTCTAGCAGTCTGCACGACAGCGTTCGGCCAGCAGCAAGACCAAAGCCTCGAGAAGCGGCTCAGCGATCTCGAAAAGCGCGTAACGGCACTTGAGAAGGCTTCACCGCTCTCATCGCCCCTGAGCGCCGCCGCGTCACCAACGCCAGCCTCATCGACCAAATCGCCCCTTGAACTTGTGGCGTGGGACGCTCGTCGCGTCCGCGGAGAAGACTCTTATGACAAATACGAGATTTCTCTCACCCTAAAGAACAACTCAGACAAAGACATTAAGTTTATCGACGCCACAGTCCAGTTCGCAGACTTACTCGGCTCGCACATCTACGATATCACATTCAATCCAGATCATCTTATCCCGGCTGAACAGAGCATCACGGACACTGGTCAGTATCCTATCAACCAGTTAATGCCAGAGCAGGCCCGTCTCGCGCAGATGAAGAAAGAAGACGTCAAAGCTACGCTGGTTGTATCGAAGCTTGTATTCACGGACAACAGTATTGGTCAGTATGCACCATGAGACCTAACCAATGGCTCCAGACAACCGCTGTACACGTTTACGAAGTCAGGCCGCGTAAAGATAAACGCGACGTCGATCTAGTCTCCGATGTGCTGCCCTTCGGTCGTCTATGGTACGGCAAGTCGGATGCGGTCAGCACCGCAATCGGTTACGCGAAGTTCTACTGCCGTTCACATGATGTTGTGATTTGCGTTTCCGATGAGGCGGGCAACGTGATCCAGACGCATGAGTACGCGGGCGAGTTCAAAGAGCCGTAAGCATTATGCGCTTGAAACAAGAGCCGCCGCGCGGCGAAGCGTGACGGCGATGTGAACTGCTGAATGCTTTCTTGGGGCGGCCAGCTGCTTTAGGGATTGTTGACCACTTGCGGCGCAGGTTTGCTCGCTTCAAGCTGGGCGTTCACTTTCTGTAAACCCTTGGTCAGCGCATCAATTTGCTCTTGCTGGCGCTCGATCATCGCTTCTTGTTGCTTCATTGTGCGGTGTGCTTTAAGGAACTCGTTGAGCAGCATCGCGTTCACCGCTTCATATCGCACCGTGTAAGGTTTTCCATCGCGATCGTTAATCACTAGGTTGGGATTCACTTTTGCGACTTCCTCGGCCACCAAACCGAACTGCGGAGTGCCTTTGGCGTCGATGTCCTTCTTGTAGCAGAAGGTGACGGGTTGCAGCGCAAACAGCGTTTCGCTGGCTTTATCCATCGGCCTGACATGTTCCTTGAACCGGATGGAAGAGGTCAATGTGCCGAGCTTGCCGTTCGCGTCGATGAACACCTGGCTGCCGCCGGTGGCAGTCTGGCCCACGATACCGGCGATGTAGCAGGCCGACACAAAGGTCGGGTCGCCGATGCGTATCGTCCCGCTCTCGCTGCCGCCACTCGGAAGAGTGACGGTCGCACCGAGGTAAATGTTTTCGTCGCCCTCGACACCGCCTCCCGCGTTGAAGCCGATGACGGTGTTAAACGAGCCGCTTACATTGTTGAAAAATGCTGAGTCGCCGATGGCGACGTTCCCAGCGCCATCCTGATTGCTCTCCATCGCAAACGCACCCATGGCTTGGTTGAAAGAACCAGTGGCGTTGCTGCCGAGTGCGTCAGCGCCGACGGCGTTGTTTGAATCGCCATCCGTGTTGCTGAACAGTGCCCCGGCCCCAACGGCGGTGTTGACGTTGCCCAGGCTGTTTCCAGTTACATCGTTGTTCGTGAGCGCGAGATCGCCAATTGCTGTGTTTAGAACGCCGTGAATGTTGTTACGAAGCGCGCTTTCGCCAACAGCGTTGTTGCTGATCCCGTCCACGTTAAAACGCATCGCATTAGCGCCGACGGCATTGTTGAATACTCCCGAGAAATTATTGGGATCGGGGTCGCCTAGGTTGGAGAGCAGGGCAAATGTTCCAACAGCTGTGTTGTTTGGGGCGATGTTGCTAAAAAGCGCTGCAGTGCCAACGGCCGTGTTGTTGTTGCCGCTGGTGTTACTATAGAGCGCACGTTTACCGTTTGCCGTGTTATTCGTGCCGGTTGTAAGGCTGAAGAGTGCATTTTGGCCCTCAGCCGTGTTGTTGCCCGGATAGCCTCCATCCGGTGGCGGGCTGACCGCGTGCGCTCTGGGCGAAAGCACAAAGCAGGCGAGCAGGAGTGGAACGAGAAATACTGGAGTTGTCTGTTTTGAGCTGAACAACGGATTCATTGTTCTTCCTTTCTTATACAGAGTTTGAGGTGGCCGGTCCGGAAAGAGACGGAGGACCTCGCGGGGAAAAGTTCTCCGCCTGATTCAGATCCGTTTAGCGACGCCGAGTGTGGAAAAATTCTCAATGCTCGTCAAGCAACAATCGCCACAAGCGCGAGTCGCCGATTCAAGTTCCGCAACGCAGTCAACTTTTCATCACAACGAAACGCTTTCCGTTGTCGCGGTGTGACACCTGGGGAAAAAAACAAGCTGCCTCGCTAGGATTCGAACCTAGACAACGAAACTTTACCTATGAGAACTCCCATAGTCAGAACACGGTTCCCATAATTCAGTCAGAACAAAACTAGACTTCCTTGGACTCAAAATCCATCTCTACGCTAGGTAGCAACAGCGGCATTGCCGTTTAATTTCCGCTTTGCGGATTGGCCCGGCCCGCTTCTGTGGCCGTCTGTAGCGCTGAATTGAGCGCCGACTGTAGCAACTTCACCGATACGCTTGCGATGAATCTAGGCGCGTTTCTGGCGTGACAAATTGACGGGACAAATGCGGCATCGCGCCCAGCCCGGAATGAAACAATTGATCATCATTGCATTACTGGCGATCTTCGTGGCCGCGCCAGTGTGCGCGCAAACGCCAACGCCGAGCGAGCAACAAATTCAGTGGCAGCTCGCCGAACATGATCGGTTGCAACGTTGGCATCAGATGGTCGCCAAATGGAAAAGTAACGCATTATTGTTTCTCGTTCAGACTGATACGCCGCGCGCGTGGACAGAATACCAAGCCGCTGCCGTCAAGCTAATCACTGACATCCGGACTGATTCCCAACAAATCCATGACGAAGCTGAGCGAGCAAAAGTGGAAGCTCAATTGCGCGGCCTACTGCCGCCACCGAGCACAACGGATGAAGTGTTAAACCCGATCTACGCCGCCGGGAAAGATGTAGCCCAAAAGGTGGCAGACCGGGTTTCCAAATTACGACGGGAGGCGCGCCAATGAACTGGGCGAGCAGCCGTTTTTCGCGCGAAGTCCAGCCCGCACTCAGGATCGCGCCAGAATCGTTTTTGATTGACGGATGACTTACGGGGGCGGCCCGCCGTATTCCATCGGCAAATCCTGCACGCTTTACGGCGCACGGCACGTTGTGATTGAATGCCGCCATGAGCGCCAATGAACCATTAGAGTTGCGAGATTTCGTTGCGGAGACCATTAAACAAGTAATCGATGGCGTTGTTACGGCTCAACAGTATGCGACAAGCAAAAAGGCTGTCGTAAATCCACGCACGTCGAGACACGGTGAACCTGTCCAGTCAATCGCGTTCGATGTAGCGGTCACAGCAGGGAAAGGTGCTAAGACACAAGGCGGTATTGCGGTGTTCACCGGAGTCCTCGGACTGGGATCGAAAGGCCAATCAGAAAAAACCAGCGAATCCGTGAATCGCATTCAATTCTCAGTCCCACTTGCTCTGCCGGTTGGCACGCCATGGCCCGGATAGAACGTCGCCGTCAAAAAGGCTGAGCAATGCACGTTTACGAAATAAGCCCGCGCAAAGATCATCGCGCCTTTGATCTAATCTCCGATGCGCTGCCATTCGGTCGGCTGTGGTATGCCGAGCCAAATGCGATCAGCAACGCAATGGATATGCGATGCACCGCAGCCGTTCACATGATAATCTTGGTAACAATGAGATCGTTTTTGCAGACAGGAATTTGAAACTCATTTTTTCCCCGCTCACTCGCCGTTACTCGTCGCGGCTTTACGTTCTATGTCGCTGATCCACTCAGATCCATTCACGAATTCACACCAAAAATGCTTTTGCTCCCTGTTCGTGACAGCAGGGTTGGCGATGACCTGCTTCGCTGGGAATGAGCAAACGCCCGCCGCCAAACGTGTGTCTGAGCAGCCATCACCTCAGCTTAACGAGAACAGCGAAGAGACTGTGACCCGCGAATTCCAGGGATTTGCCAGCGTGCCGGAATTTCGCGGCGTGATTGATGATCCCGATGGCTATGTGAATTTACGCAAGGATAAACGAGCTGATGCGCCAGTTGTAACAAAGGTCAAAGCTGGCGAGAGGTTCGAGTTTCAGAAAAAGGAACACGACGACTGGTGCCACGTGAAACTGGAATCGGGCATGGGTGGCTGGATGCACTGCAGCCGGATAAAACTGTATTTCACCAAGCAGGATCTGCCTGCCAAACCGGAGGAGGGCGATGAAGTTGACGAGCAAGCGCGGGCCAGAGGAATCAATTATTATGAAGTCACTCAGGCGGCGGCGAGTGGTGACCAGAAGGCGCTCAAGACATTCCTGAGCTTTAATGGAGACGGAGCAGCAGCGGAGGAGCACGTTGGCGTCAGTAGCGTTGTGATCCATCTAATCGGCGACGATGCGTTCGCCAAATTTCTGGACGAACAATCGCTCGATTTTTGCGAACAACTGATCTCTGTGTGGGAAGTGGGCATCGTATGGCCATTCGACACGAAAGAATATTTCCGCCAGCACTTTCCAAAGTCAGCAAAATTCCTTCTTGGTGATTACGACCAGCTCCTCCGCGACTATACTAGCGCTATCAAGCGTAATCCGAAGGACGGCCACGCCTATCGCAAGCGCGGCGTCATCGAATACGAGAAAGGGGAGTGGGATCAGGCAATCCACGATTTTGATCGCGCCATCGAGCTCAATCCGAAAGATGATCATGCGTGGTACGACCGGGGCGCTGCTCGCGCTGAGAAGGGAGAATATCCTATTGCGGCCAGGGATATCCAGAAAGCTATCGGGCTGAATGGGAAGGTTGGCGACTACTACCTGGATCTCGGCTCCTGTCAGCTGTTCAATCGAAAGCCGCGTGAGGCGATTGCAGCCGCGCTCAAAGCTTTGGAGTTAGATCCGGATAACGCAACAATGATCAACACCGTTCTCGCTACTGGTTACCTTTTTGATAATCAATTTGAAAAAGCGAAAGGCATTTATTTGAAAAACATATCTGCGCCTATTCAAGCTAACCGGTCGTTCAGCGAAGTCGTGCTGGACCACTTCAAGAACCTCGAGGAGGCAGGCGTAACTCATCCGGACATAAAAAAAATCAAGGAGCTGCTGACAAGTAAAACAGGGGAAGCTGATCATGCAGAACAAGCACCTGATGGCGTCACACCCCGGCCGTCGGAAAAACCGGAATCCGAGAAACATTGAAATCGTTGTCCGCCTTTGTCGCAATACTTGCGTGCGCGATTGGCTCTGGTTTTTCCATTCTTGCTGCTAAGGACGAACGACCAGCCGCCCAAAGTCCCATCTGAAGAGTCACCGTCGAAGTCCGGCGAAAAGCCGGACGTGACACCCAACGCGGAAGGTTTTTATGGGGTTGCCGTGATTCGCGTTTACCGATGACGCGGGAAAGGTCATCGAGACGCACGAGCACAAGGGCGATTTCAAAGAGTGATGACTTTTCACTCGTATCACGCCGGAGTTCCCGCTAAAACAGGTTTCCATGACTCCGCTTTTATCGGGTTCCTCCCAACAGCCAAACTCAAGCCGGATTAGACCCAAAATTTGGACATTTCTCCTGAAATGCCCAAAAATTGGGCCGAATTCTCGTTAGGCCCTTAGAATACATATGAAGACTCCGGCTCATCGTGATCGTCGTAATTGGATGCCTTCTTTTTTACGCAGGAGCCGCGGCCATCGCATATGCGAAGCAGAGTTATGCTGTCGCCTATTTTAAAGACTTTCTTCCCGCGATCATCGGGATAGCGGCAGCCATTCTGGCCGCCGCGTTTCAACGACGCATTAGTTATCTCCAAGCTCTGCGCGAGCTTTGGAAGCAGCTCCTGCCGGCCATACAGACTGTTATTCAATACACTCATGCTGAACCACCCGCTCCCGACTTATATGCGAAAGCACAGGAGGCCATTTCGATCGCCATCGACTCGGTTCGTGGAGTTTTTCGAAATGTTCCTGCATCCGGGTCTCCTTCAGGACTATACCGTATGAAAATCTGAAGGATATCCAGAAGATCTTAGATGCTGTCTGTCCCTCGGTTGAGGGCATCACTTCCGCACGACGTGCGCTCGCTCGCCGTGCGATAACACGACTGTGGCAAGAGATGCACTCAGCGATGCTTCCGGAGTTTGATTGCGCAATCCCAAGCCGACCTGTCTCAAAGTATCTGTGCCACGGCGAGAGTATCGCCGATTATTTTGTGAAAAATAAGTTAGAAGAACGCCACCTCAAGAAATCGGAAAAGCCCTCGGCCCAAAGCCGTATACATCAGAGGCCTAACCCGGCGCTGGAGCCAACCGCTGGCCGCTGTGAAGTCCACGTTTGATTTTATGAAACAGTTCTCGATGTTTGCCACGCTCGCCGCCGCCAGCGGTGGCTCAGCTCCTTCTCGTTAGGCAACTTCGCTTATGCAAAAGATCAATACAACAAAGATGGCAGAGCTCACATGGTCCTCACCGAAGGGAAAGTTCAGCGGTGCGGGCAAAGAGATTTCAGAGGCGTTGGGACGCAAGCCCGAGTCCACCGACCTCAACGAGCGGCATCCCTTTGATGTCGAGATTTTGCGTATTCCGCCGGGGAAGGCTCCCTATTCGTATCATTCGCACAGCGCACAGTGGGAGTTCTATCATGTGATTTCGGGCAGCGGCGTCGTCCCGCCATAAAGATGGGACTACTCCGATTCAGGCTGGCGACGCATTTATTTTCAAACCAGGTGAGCCACACCAGATCACCAATGACACAACAGAAGACATGATCGTTTACGTGGTGGCGGACAATCCAATTGGCGATACATACTATCAGCCCGACAGTGATAAGTGGGGTGTGCCGATCCCCGAGCGCAGGAATGTCCGCTCACAGCCGCTGGACTATTTTGATGGTCAAGAATGAACCGTCGCCTAACCAGACGATGGAGCGAACGGCGGACCGCCGTACGCTCCACTTTTGAGATGACTTCCACACTTTCACTCGAGCGACGCGCGGCCTCGTCCGCCGTTGCTCATCTTGTTCTCGTTAGACCGATGAGGCCGCTCACAG
>DASXSC010000196.1:0-36256 GCA_036506215.1 Pyrinomonadaceae bacterium
CGCGAGATAGTAATAGTCGACAACCATTGGCGTTTATCCTAATCAGAACCGGAAGCGGACCGGGGAAGCCCACAGCCCGGCTGGGGTGGTGGTAGCGACCGGCCAGGGAGTCAACCGTAGTTGTTAACTACTTGAGTGACCGCGAGCAGCGATTGAAATACTCAACTGGAAAAGTTGAGTCTCTGGCCGGTCGCTACCGCTCCCGGTTCTGATTCAGGCTGTTTCACGCGCCGTCGCAATCGCTCATGAAATGGCAAATGGAAAATCGCAGATTCAACTTGGAAGTGCAACTCAGCTATCTGACCCGAAGCGACAGCGACGGCACGTACATTCCGAATCAGAACCGGAAGCGGTAGCGACCGGCTTGGGACTCAACCGTATCGTTAGTACTTGAGTACCGCGATCACCGATTGAATTACTCCGTCTGTAAAGTTGACTCCTTGGCCGGTCGCTACCGCTCCCGGTTCTGATTAGGATAAACGCCAATGTTGGTCGACTGTTACTCTGTCGCGTCTCAATTATGGTGACGAGTCCGCGAGCTGTTGCACTTCCAAGTTGAATTCGCACTTCGTGAGATGTCGTCGATCGTCCTCTTAGTCGTTCGTTTTCCCAAAGCTCTAAGGAAAAAATGACAAATGGAAAAAGCAACTAGAGCTCGGTCTATTATCGCAATCGCCCTGTTAGTATTGTTCGCCGCTGCGGCAATAGTCCGCAGCCAGCCGCGCCCGGATCCGAAGCCAGTCCTCTATGTCGTGGCCACATCGCATCTCGACTCGCAATGGAACTGGACCGTGCAGGATACAATTCGCGAGTTTGTTCCCAATACGTTTTTCGATAACTTCAAACGCTTCGAACAATACCCGGCTTACACTTTCAACTACGAAGGCGCGATCCATTACATGTGGTTCAAGGAGTATCACCCGGAAGCCTGGCCCACCTTGCAGAACTATGTGGCCGCGGGGCGTTGGCGGCTGGCAGGGTCGTGGATCAACGCGGTCGACGTGAACGTGCCGTCGCCTGAATCGCTGATGCGACAAGCGCTTTATGGAAAGCGCTTCTTTCGTCAGGAGTTTGGCAAGGTTAGTCAGGATGTTTACTTGCCCGATTGTTTTGGTTTTGGATTCGCGCTTCCTTCCATCGCCACCCACTCTGGTCTCTCCGCCTTTTCTACGCAGAAGCTAACGTGGGGATCGTCTTATGGAATTCCGTTTCCACTCGGACGTTGGAAGGGCGTGGATGGCAATTGGGTGGTAGCGGCGTTGAATCCGGGCGACTACGTGTCAAAGATCCGCAGCGACATCTCCGTCGATCCCAAGTGGGCCAGTGACCGTCTCACGCCTGTAGGCAATGGGCGGCGAATCGGATTTCGTTATTTCGGCACAGGTGACATTGGGGGTGCGCCCGATACTGAGTCAGTCGATTGGTTGCAGAAGTCGATTGCCAATAACGCAGGAAGCGTGGAGGTACGAAATACGTCGGCAGACCAACTCGCTCGCGATCTTACTCTGGAAGAGAAAGCCGCGTTGCCCGAATATGAGGGCGAGTTGACAATGAAGACACATGGTGTCGGCTGCTACACATCGCAAGCGGCAATGAAGCGGTTCAATCGCGAGAACGAACTGCTGGCAGATGCGGCGGAGCGCGCCGGCGTCGCGGCACAATTATTCGCGGGCCTTGAGTATCCTGGTGAGCGGCTGCGCGACGCCTGGACCAGAGTGTTGTGGCACCAATTTCATGACGATTTGACTGGCACATCCATCCCGCAGGCTTATCAGTTTTCATGGAACGATGAATTAGTTTCGGCAAATCAGTTTGGCGGAGTGTTG
This sequence comes from Pyrinomonadaceae bacterium, assembly GCA_036506215.1. Classification (GTDB taxonomy): domain Bacteria; phylum Acidobacteriota; class Blastocatellia; order Pyrinomonadales; family Pyrinomonadaceae; genus PSRF01. The sequence goes on from DASXSC010000196.1 coordinate 1,827, forward strand.
ACGAGTTCAACTTCTGCGATAGCTGACAGATTAGACACGCGAGGTACCGCGATCCCTTTGGTTGTTTACAATCCCTTATCCACGAGGCGACGCGATCCAGTTGAAGCAACCATAGAATTCACGGGTTCCGCGCCGTCATCTATTCATGTAATCGATCGCGCAACGCAGCGCAAGGTGCCTGTGCAGGTTCTCGAAACGCAGGGTAATAAGGCGCGCATTCTGATCCTCGCAGATATGCCATCCGTGGGCTTCAAAGTGTTCGAAGTCGCACCCGGCGCCGGAAGCCGCTCAGCAGCTTCGTCATTGAGTGTGACATCTTCCTCTTTGGAAAACGCACGCTATGAGGTAAAGATCGACTCAAACGGCGATATCGCATCTGTCTTTGATAAGCAGGCAGATCGCGAGCTGTTGAAGGCGCCAGTGCGACTCGAGCTGCGTGATGATCCTTCGCCCGACAAACCAGCCTGGCGCATTCTCTGGGACACCGTGAATTCGCCACCGCGCGAATATGTCAGCGCGCCCGAGGTTCGCGTTGTAGAGCGCGGGCCAGTGCGAGTGGCCATTGAGATTACCAGAAAAGCCGCCGGCTCAACTTTCGTTCAGCGGCTTATGCTCACGGACGGGGGTAATCGCCTCGACGTCGAGAACACGGTCGACTGGAAGTCGCCGAATTCGCTTCTGAAGGCGTCATTTCCTTTTGCAGCCTCGAATCAGAAAGCAACATATGACCTCGGACTGGGCACCATTCAGCGCGGCAACAACACACCTGATCACTACGAAGTGCCGGCTCAGAAGTGGGCCGATCTAACCGACGAAGGCGGAGCATATGGGGCCGCGGTTCTCAACGACAGCAAATATGGTTGGGACAAACCTGCCGACAACATACTTCGCTTGACCCTGATCCACACCGGAAAGGCGCGAGCTTATCCCTATCAAAGCAGCAACGACCTGGGCCATCATCACTTCACTTATTCCATTGCCGGCCACTCTGGTGACTGGCGAACTGGTCAGGTTCCCGTGCGTGCCGAAGCCCTCAACCAGCCTCTTGTCGCCTTCCAAACTGAAGCTCACGGAGGACCACTCGGTCGTAGTGTCTCCCTTTTGTCGCTGGACGATCCCACGAATGCGGTTGCCGTTCGTGCCTTGAAGAAGGCCGAAGACTCAGACGAGATCGTCGTCCGCGTGCAGGAGCTATACGGCCGGCCAGCGCAGATCAGAATCAAGTTCGCGCTGCCCATTCAAAGCGCACGCGAGATTAATGCGGCAGAGGAATCCGTCGGTTCAGTTGCGCCGCAAGCAGGAAATCTCGCCGTCGCTCTTAAGCCTTACCAACCCCGCACCTTTGCTTTAGGATTTCAAGAGCCGGTCGATCGGCGGCGGGTTTCTCCACGCCCGGCAAAGCAGCTTGATCTTCCTTTCAATCTAGACGGCGTCTCAACTGATGCGAATCGCGCTGACGGCGACTTTGATGGCAAGGGGCAGACACTTGCGTCTGAGTTGCTCCCGCAAAAACTACAGCTCGACGGCTTGTGGTATAAATTTGGGCCAACCACTCCAGGCGCAATGAATGTGCTTGTGCCGAAGGGACAAACCCTCCCGCTGCCCCGCGGTGCTTACAATCGGGTCTATGTAATTGCAGCTGCGGTTGGCGGTGATTTGGAAACCACAATCGCCGGACAGACTAAGACGATCCGTGAGTGGCAAGGCCCCGTCGGTCAATGGGACAGCCGGCTAAAGGAACCACGCCAATTGCGCGAGGTGCAGGTGGCGCCAATGACCAGAGGACAGACATGGACGGCCGACGCTATACAGTCGGATCTGGTTGTTAGCTATGATCCCGGCACCGGGGTTGTCTCGGGAATCGATCAAATTCGTCGTGGATTCGTCAAACGTGATGAGATCGCCTGGGTCGGTACACACCGGCACGCGCCTGAGGGCAATCAGCCATACATCGCCAGCTATCTATTCGCGTATGCAGTTGACTTGCCTGCAGGTGTGCGGGAGCTGCGGCTGCCAAACGACGACCGAATTAGGATCCTTGCGGTGACGGCAACCCGCGAACCGTTTCGCCTCTGGCTCACGACAGCATTGTATGCGTCAGATCTTCCGACCAGGTGAAGGTCCGATGCGAAATGTTTTTGCATCTTTTTGCCACTCCTCGAAACACGCACTCAGTAATCCTCCGTTTAGACCGGGCACTTGTGCGCCTCGTTGCGTTGCGGACAAGTTTGCTATCTAAACGGATGTGATTGTAGTTAAGGCCAGTTTCATTGAACACTCCTGACCCAGAAGCTTCCGCAGCTCGGCTTTCCGTAACCAAAACGGTTGTGCCCGGGTTGCGGTGGTGGATCGTCGCTCTCGTCTTTCTTGCCACGCTGATCAACTTCATAGATCGGCTGACGATCTCCGTACTCGCACCTGTAATTACAACCCAACTAGGACTGTCGAACATTCAGTTCGCCACTATCACCACCTCGTTTTTGGTTGCTTACACCCTCAGCCAGGGAGTCTCGGGGAAACTCTACGACCGCATTGGTACGCGACGAGGGTTCACGTTATCAATACTCATCTGGTCGCTTGCTGCCTGTGCCCACGCTTTCGCAAGAGGACTTTTTAGTCTCAGTTGCCTTCGCTTCTTACTCGGTGTCGGGGAGGCAGGCAATTGGCCCGGCGCGGCGAAAGTGATCGCAGAATGGTTTCCCACGCGCGAACGAGCTTTTGCTATGGGCATCTTCAACAGCGGCGTAGCCATCGGCAATATCGTGGCCCCGCCACTGATCGTTTTCTTGCAACTGCGGTTCGGTTGGCAAACAGCGTTTCTGGTTACGGGTGCGCTTGGGTTTATCTGGCTTGCGTTGTGGCTGCTGTTTTACGAGACTCCTGAACGGCACGAGTCGCTAAGTCGTGAAGAGTACACGTTCATCAAGGAAGGTCAGGAGGCCGCGACCGATGCAACGCGCATTAGTTGGCGGCAGCTTCTAAGATTTCGTCAGGTGTGGGCGATTGTGCTCGCGCGTCTGCTAACCGATCCTGTTTGGTGGCTCTATATCACGTGGTTGCCACTCTATCTCAACAGAGTGCGTGGCTTTAGCCTGAAACAGATCGGAATGTTTGCGTGGTTGCCTTTTGTAGCTGCCGATGCCGGTAGCTTGTTGGGCGGCTGGCTCTCAGGTCACTTTATCGCGCGGGGATGGACCACGGACAAAGCTCGAAAGGCTGTAATCGTGGGCGGTGCACTTTTCATGCTTGCCGGTATTCCGGCCGCCCTTGCTGGCAGCGCAATCGCGGCACTCGCATTCATCGCCCTGGTCACTTTCGGTTTTCAAAGTTGGATCAATAACGTGCAAACCATGCCCAGCGATCTGTTCCCCGCGCGGGCGGTTGCATCCGTGGCTGGACTCGGTGGCGTCGGCGCCGGCGCAGGAGCCGTCTTGTTCACCTTGGCTACTGGATGGGTCGTTGATCATTTTTCTTATACGCCAATCCTGGTCGCAGCGGGCTTGCTACCGGTGTTAGGGACGACGACACTGTTTGTGCTGGGAGGACCGATCCGGCGATTGTCGTTTGCGGAAAACAGAATTCACACACCAGCGTCTGGGCAGCAGCGTAGTGGGTGAATTGAGAAGAAGCGAGGAACCTGAACATGCAAAACTATCTTGATCTAACCGGCAAAGTCGCATTGATCACAGGCGCGTCATCTGGAATCGGCGCGGCGACCGCAACGGTGCTCGCCGATCTGGGCGCTCACGTGGTTATTGGCTTCTACCACAATGAGCAAGGCGCCGAAAAGGTGCGCAGCGACATCGTCGGCGCCGGCCGAAAAGCGGTCGCCATCCGCGCTGATGTCCGGCAAGGCGAACAGATCAAGGAACTCATTAAGCGAGCCACCGAAGAGTTTGGCCCCATCGATATTCTGGTCAACAATGCGGGGTCCCTGGTCGAACGCCAACGCGTTCTTGAAATCACCAGTGAGCGTTGGAAAGAGATCATGAATCTCAATTTAACCAGCGCATTGCTCTGTTCCCAAGCGGTTGCCGCTTCCATGATCGAGCGCAAGACCGGGTCCATCATCAATCTTGCCTCCATTGCGGGACGGACCGGAGGCGGACCCGGCGCCTGCGCGTACTCAGTTGCTAAAGGATCGCTGATCACGTTTACGAAATCGCTGGCGAAGGAACTTGCTCCGCACGGTGTGCGCGTGAATGCAATTTCACCGGGGGTGATCGATACGCCTTTTCATGAAGTGTTTTCGACACCGGAAATGATTCGCAATTTTGTGACGACCATTCCGCTGGGCCGCGTGGGCACTGCGATGGAATGCGCCAAGGTGATCGCGTTTCTGGCGTCTGATGCCGCCGCGTATGTGGTCGGACAAACGATCGAAGTCAACGGCGGACAATTGATGCTCTGAAGATTAGCACCAGCACTTTCGCTTATGGTCACCCTGGAGTAAGCGCAAGCACTCGCCGAAATGGATTTAAAAAAGGAGAAGAAAAATCATGCGCAAATTAATCGTCTTCAATCATGTGTCGTTGGATGGCTACTTTGTAGACGCGGACGGTGGTCTGAGCTGGGCCAAGTCCGATCAACAGGATGCGGAGTGGAATGCATTTGTCGCAGAGAATGCAAGCGGCGAAGGCACACTATTGTTCGGCAGGGTTACCTATGAGCTCATGGCGAGCTATTGGCCGACGCCCATTGCGGACCAACATGATCCTGTTGTGGCCCAGCGAATGAACAGTTTTCCGAAAGTCGTATTTTCGCGGACGCTCGATCAGGCGTCGTGGAACAACACGAAGCTGGTGAAAGGCGACATGGCGGCGGAAGTACGGAGGATGAAACAAGAGCCTGGAGAGGGTATGGCGATTTTGGGAAGCGGCACCATTGTCTCGCAACTGACTTCGGAGCGTCTGATTGATGAATATCAGGTTGTGGTGACCCCTGTCGTTCTGGGCGAGGGGCGGACGATGTTCGATGGCGTCAAAGAGAAACTGAACCTGAAGCTTACAAAGACACGAGCCTTCGGCAACGGGAATGTCTTCCTCTGCTACGAGCAGGCGGCCTGAAGTTTGATGTCCGATAAGCTTCAGCTTGTCGCGGAGTCACGACAAACTAGTCTCAATCGCTGGGAGGCTTGACCTGAGAACGTTGTTCATGGTGGCAACTGCTCGGCCTTCATCTTTAGTATAACCTTGCCTTGTGACCACACGTGAGATTGTCAACTCGATCTCCTCTCTACGTAGGAGTGATCAGTAAGTATCCGAAGTTGCGGGGGCGGTGGTTGAGTGGAGCGAGAAACCGTCAGAGATTAGAAGAGAGGATGTCAAACTGATAAAGAAGGACTAATAATATGCATCGGCAGAATATTATTGCAGTCTCACTGCTGGTGATTTTGGCAGTTGTGATTGTGGCGACGGGTTATGCAAAGGGATGGGGACCACTTGGGGCCGTGAGCATGGCTATTTCGCGCCTAACATCTAGTGAGCGAATGATCCCTTCTCGGAGTCTGGTTGCGGAAACCAAAGCGCCAGCGGCGCCGGAAATCTCCAGTGGTTTTTGGATCAACTCCGAACCGCATACGCTCAAGAGCCTGCAGGGCCGGGTGGTGTTGATCGAGTTCTGGACGTTCGGGTGCTACAACTGCCGCAACACCTTGCCTTCGGTCAAGACGTGGGACGCGCGCTATCGTGACAAAGGGCTAACTATTATCGGCGTGCACACTCCGGAATTCGATCGTGAAAGGAATATAGACAATCTGCGCCGCGAAGTTGCAGCGTTGGACATTCAGTATCCCGTAGTTAGCGACAACGATTACGCTACCTGGAACGCGTACGGAGTGGACGCCTGGCCGACTTTGTTCGTGCTCGACAAGCAAGGACGCGTCCGTTGGACGCATGTCGGAGAAGGCGCGTATGACGAAACCGAAGAAGTGATCAAGAAACTATTAGCCGAAGAAGAGCCGAGTGCTTTAGCGAACCCAAGCGAAACTCAAGCAAATAATTAACCGGTGAAGAATAATTTTAGCTAGGGAAGGGAATTGAGTTGACTGGTGTACAAATGTCTCAGCGTGACGCCATTCGTGCCAAACCGCAATCGGAAAGTCTTGCGTCAGCTAAAGACCCCTCACAAACTATTTCAGCGTTCCTCTCGCTCGGGCCTTTGCGCCACGAAGTATTCCGCGCACTTTGGATCGCCACCGTCGTGTCAAATCTCGGCACCTGGATGCAGGATGTCGGCGAGTCCTGGTTGATGGTCTCGCTTACTAAGTCGCCCATTCTAGTGGCGCTCGTGGAAACTGCCGGCAGCCTGCCGGTCGTGCTGCTAGCTCTACCGGCGGGCGCCTTCGCAGACTTAATCGATCGCCGGCGGCTTCTATTGATCACTCAGCTCTGGATGTTGGTTGCGGCAGCTTTAATGGCAGCATTTACCTTCGGTGGAATTATGACGCCCTGGCTGTTGCTATTGATGACCTTTACACTCGGCCTGGGATCGGCAATGAACAGTCCGGCATGGCAGGCCATTGTCCCGGAGTTGGTCCCGCGACGTGAACTGCCCGCTGCAGTTACTCTCGCCAGCGTGGCCTTCAATGTATCGCGTGCCGTTGGTCCAGCCATCGGAGGCTTCCTAGTGGCGGCGGCCGGTTCAGGTGCGGTCTTTCTTCTTAATGCGGCTTCATTCCTCGGCGTCATACTGGTGATTTACCGTTGGCAGCGCGTTGCTGAAAGAAGCACCACTCCAACTGAACATGTCTGGGGAGCAATGCGAGCCGGCATCCGCTATGTGCGTCATGCGCCGGAAGTAAAGGCTGTATTAGTGCGGACGGCTGTTTTCACCTTTTGTGCCAGCGCGCTGTGGGCCTTGCTCCCATTACAGGCGAGATTGACGCTCGGCTTAGGCTCACTTGGCTACGGCGTTTTATTGGGTTGTTTGGGAACGGGAGCCGTGTTAGGCGCAGCGCTCTTGTCGAGAGTGCGAACCCTTATCTCAAACAATCTGCTGGTCATTGTAGCGAGTGTTTTGTTCGCCGTGTCGACGTTGATCCTGGCACACTCACGAATGGCTTTGCTGACGGCAGGCGCAATGTTACTCGGCGGGCTAGGCTGGATAGCTTGTATGTCCAGCTTTAATACTGCTGCGCAGACCGTAGCTCCGGCGTGGGCGCGTGGACGGGTACTGGCGTTATTCACACTAGTGTTATTGGGTGGCCTGGCTGTGGGCAGCGCGGCCTGGGGAGCGATAGCGAGTCGCTTCAGTGTAGGTACCGCACTGGACGTTGCTTCGGTGGGTTTAGTAGTAGGCCTCACCGTTAGCATTCGCTATCGGTTGATTCAAAGCGAGGATTTAGATCTCACGCCCTGGGTACATTGGCCCGAACCAGTCACGGCAGTCATGCCGAAACCTGAGCGTGGGCCTGTACTGGTTACTGTTCGATATCGCATTGATCCTAATCGGTCTCAGGAATTTCGCCACGCAATGAGGGAAATGAAACGAGTTCGTAGACGCGACGGAGCTTTCCGCTGGGGCCTATATAGTGATACGGCCGATCCGGGCCGCTTCGTAGAAACGTACCTGGTGGAATCGTGGGCTGAACATCTTCGCCAACATACGCGCATCACCGAGGCTGATAGAAAGATTGAAGAGCGAGTATCTGCTTTTCACTTAGACGATGGCCCGCCTGCGGCGAGCCACCTGGTCGCCGAATCCGTAAAGGGATAGATGTTTCTGAGGAGTATTGCGATATGACCAAAGCCTACACGGTGCCGAGTATCGATGAATATTTGCGTGACCGGCTGATGCCGGTCGAAGGTGCGATTCCGCACATATCCGGCATCGAGATGTACGGGAATTCCATTCCTGCCGGAACTGTCGGCGGCGACCTATTTGAATACATCAACTTTCAACAGCGTTACGACATCGACGCACGGATTGAGCGGGCTCTGCGGCTGTCAAAGGAGTTTCTCAAGCCGCTGCCGCCAGGTGCACCGCCGCGTAATTCGGTGGACGATCACGTGGAATGGTTGAAGGCAACCTCGGGCTACAGGCCCGAAATGGAAACCGAATACAGAGTCGCAAGGAGTTCGGAGCAGGTACGAGTTGCGGATGACTTGCACGAGCTTTATACGACGGCGGGCGTTCTGCTGGTGGACGCGCAGGGACACGGAATCATCTCAGCGAAGATTGCCTCGACGGTACACGACACGTTTCATGCTTTCATGCTCTCGGAACTCGACCGTTACGGGAAAACGACGCCTGAGCTATTCGAAGACATCAATCTAAGACTGGCGCAATCGGTCACCGCCCGCAATGCACTGGGCATAAGTGAGAAAGAAAATGCTCGCGAAATCGCGACCATGCTATATGGCGAAGTGCACCCTCGCGGCCATTTTCGGTTTGTGAATTTCGGACATCCTACGCCACTGGTGTTCTCCGCGGAATATCGCAAGTTCATGAAAATGGATGAAGACCACATGGTGCAATTCCTTCCGCTCGGTCTGCAGATCCCCGCAGATCATCCAGATCGCAACAAGTATTACTCGATGCAGTTCAGGCAAAGGGAATTGAACTCTTCCGATATCGCAGAGATCACGCTCATGAGTCCGGAAGATATCCTTGTCCTTTATACCGATGGAGTTTACGACGGCAGCGATGAACACGTGCGCGAGCAACTTGAATTGGTGTTACGCGAACACTACCGACAGCCGGCCAAGGACATCTGCAATGCATTGTTGGATTTCGCGGTAAAGCAAGACGACCATCTGCGACAGAACGACGACGAATCCCTAATCGACGACAAAACGGTGTTCATCATCAAGCGAACTTGAAAAGCCCACGCTCCGCTTAACCCACTCCTCGTGCTGACTGATACGAAGGTATCGATCGATACCATCGTCGACCGACTATGATTATTTGGGGTCAAGCCGATCCGCATTTCGGTCCCGAATGGGGAGAACGGCTTCACCGCGAAATTCCGGGAGCAAAACGGTTGGAGATTATTCCCGCTACCCGACATCTGGTCATGGAGGAACAACCGGAGAAGTTCGCCGCCTTGCTGTTGATTTTTTATCGGACGGGCGAGAGGACTACAGCGAACGAAAGAAAGGCTAAACATTTCCAGCGATCAATACTTGATAGGGGAACAACACTTTTTCTGATGGGACGAATCGCTTTTCGCAGAGGCGATGCGGAGTTGATGGTGACCATGCTCTATGGACTGTTTGTGTGGCTTGTCGTAGAAGCATTGTTCTCCTTATATCTTGGCGTCTTCTTCAATGTAGGAGTGGACATAGCGGTTTTCGCATTGTTCAGCATCCCTCTCGTAATGGATATTCGATATATAAAAAGAAACCGAAAGCAAAAACCTAAAAATTCTGATTCCGAAATGATTCGTCATTGAGGTAAGAAACTCGTGAGAACCTATAGCATTCCAAACTCTATCTTGTGGGTTGGCGGAACTGCGAGCATTTTGGCCGGTATTTTGATGATGGCCGGCTTCATCCTTCATCCCGCCGGTGAAGATGCGACATTCGGTACAGACCCGTTTTGGGTGCCTGCGTACGCTTTACTATGGCTTGCATTCACCATTGGATTGCTTACATCGTAGAAAAAAGAGATTTTGCGAGACGGTATTTGCAAAACCTTGAAATCGTCCCGAGTTTAATACGCAGGAAGTGAAAGAGAACGCCCAAGCATTTCCGGTCATTGTCTTTCAATACCTTGAACAAGGGTGGTTAGTCGGAGTCTGTCCAATTTCTCAAGTGGTAGTGCACAAAACAAACCAATGCGATGCGCAAGGACGTGCGCTACTTGTTTGAATTGTCTCAGTTTTTCCTCATCGCTGCCTTCCGCTAACGCCGGGTCGGGAACGCCCCAATGTGCGACTATCGGTTGGCCTGGCCAGACTGGGCATGACTCACGTGCGTTGTCGCAGACTGTGATCACGAAATCAAACTCCAGATCCCCAAACTCTTCCCACGACTTGCTGCGCGCCGCGCTGGCGTCGATGTGGTAGACGTCCTTCAAAACCTGAATGGCGAACGGATTGACTTGGCCAGTTGGAAACGAGCCTGCGCTATATACTTTAAATCGATCTCCGCCCGCGCGTCTAAGCAGATATTCGCCGAAAATGCTTCGCGCGGAATTGCCGGTGCACAGGAAGAGTACTTTGTAGGGTTGATCGCTTTTCATGAAGGGTCCTCTGACTTAATCATGCTGCGGGGCATTACGACGGCTTCAGCGTCCGCCGGCAGTGATGGTGTGAGCCAACGGAAGAGCAGCGTCGCAGCAGCTGCGCCCAGAAGTTGCGCACCGATGAAACCGGGAACATCAATCGGCCGAATGCCGGCAAACGTGTCGCTCACTGAACGCGCCAGCGTCACCGCAGGGTTGGCAAATGAAGTTGAGGCTGTGAACCAATAGGCGGCGGTAATGTAAGCAGCGACCGCGAGGGGGACAGCGGCCGATCTTCGTCGTGCACAACCCCAAATCACAGCTAACAGACCAAACGTGGCGATAAACTCACTGAATAGCTGTGCCGGAACCTTTGCTGGGGTCGCCAGTGCCAACTTAATGTTCGGACTGCGACTATATATAAAGGAGTCTCACGCCACGGGATGCCCTTCTGCGAAGCATCGGCGAGTGTCACCGCCGGATTGAAGTGGGCGCCCGAGATCGGACCGAAGGTTAGGATCAACGCGACCAGAGCCGCGCCGGTAGCGAGAGTGTTCGACAAGAGCGCAATCGCAACGTTGCCGCCAGCCAGACTCTCACCCATGATCCCTGAGCCAACCACGGCTGCCAGTAAGAACGCCGTACCGACCGTCTCAGCAACAAGCCGCTTCGTTAAGCCGTGGTTCATTCGTGATCCCTATAGGTTGCGGCGCGCAACACCCGGTGGATGGTTCCACTGCGGCAGCTGCTTCAGCGGTGGTCGTAGCTACTTTGCTGCCGCACTCACACGGAGCAGTCTCAGCCAGGTTATCCTCAAGAACTACGAACACTTCCCACTCGTTACCATCCGGGTCGCGCACCCAGGCCTTGTCCTGCAGCGCGTAGCAACAGCTGGTCTGCATCTCGTCGCGGATAATGAGCCCCACCTCTGCCCATCGTTCGCGAATCACAAGCACATCATCGGTGGAGGCCACTTGAATGCCGAGATGCGATAGCGCTCCGCGCTCGCCGAAAGGATGTTCATTAAGAGTCAAGTTCAGTGGTGGGTTATGGACGTCGAACTTAGCATAACCGGTCCTGACCTTGCTCGGTTCTATGCCGAGCATTTTCTGATAAAACTCAAGGCTCCGTTCAACGCTATGAACGTTCAAGGCAAGGTGGGCCTTCAGGGCCTGCACCTGTTTCTCGCTAGTCATCTTTTTCTCCTTATGGCTTGGGCCACGCCTCCGTGCTTCCGGGGGCGTGAGAATAGATCTTGTAGTTTGGTTTCTCGTTGCAACGAAAGCTGCTGATCTCAGCACCACGTTTCTGGTTTGGAAAATCCGCACTTATCCATTGGCGCCAACCTGTCTGGGTATACAAGCGAACATCAATGGGTATCTCGCTTGTCACTTTAAGACGGATCGCCTCGCCCTTCTTTTTGCCGCACTTTGGCTCTCCTGGCATTCGAGTTGAAAGAACTCTGCACATTCGGTCGGCGGTATATATGCGTATGCGAATATGCACCGCCAGTATCTGCTCGCTGTCGATATATGTCAAGCCGTATATCGGAAATGTGTTAATATGCCAGCTGTCATGGCCAAGAACTCTAAGACTTTCGACAAAGAAGCTTTCTTCAGTGCTCTGGCTGACCGCACCCGGCTGAGGCTCTTAAACCTAATGCGGAGTGATGAGGTATGCGTCTGCTTCTTTGTGGAGATCCTGAAAACCAATCAACCCAAAATCAGCCGCCATCTGGCGTACATGCGCCGGGCCGGAATTGTTGGTGCTCGGCGTGACGGAAGCTGGATGCATTACCGTATCGTTGAACCTCTGGACACTGATGCGGCGCGAGTGCTAAAGGACACGTTGGCCTGGCTAGCCAACGATCGTGAAATGCAACGTGATCGTGACCGGCTCGTCCGTGTCTGTTGTGCGCCTCAGCTCCCAGTCAGTATCCAAGGCGCTCCTCGGCCAGTCAGCCTGGCTTCGTAGAATTCTTCACTTCACCAACCTTACGAAATTCACTTGACTCTGGAGCTAAGTCAAGGGTCTATAGTTGTACCCTTGAGGAGAGTTGTGTGGAGCAGACAGACTTTCGAATAGGTGAGGTAGCCACTCGCGCTGGCGTAAGTGTCGACGCCGTGCGTTATTACGAACGGTTGAAGCTTTTGCCTCGCGCCCGTCGGACCTCCGGCAACTTTCGTCTTTTTGGTCCGGAGTCAATTGAGCGCGTCCAGTTCATCAAGCAGGCGCAGAAGGCTCATGGATACTGAGAGAGTTAACGCGAAAGCGTCAGGATCAGGACGAACCATTCTTGCTAGTTTGGCAGCGCTCGGTAGCGTTGTGTTGGCTTCAAGTTGCTGCCTGCCCATGTTTCCATTCATCTTTGCTGCCGGCGCTGCGGGAAGTTCGGCGTTCTTTGTAAAGATTAGACCCTTTCTGCTGGCCGCGTCACTGCTATCGATTGGGTTCGCCTTTTATCAACGGTGGCGAGCTAAAAAGTGCAACTGCAAACCGAATCTGCTGAGCACTATCATCTTGTGGTTCTCAGTGATCGTCGTGCTCATGTTCTTTCTCTTTCCACAAGTCATCGCGAACCTCGTTGCTAATTTCCTCGCAGGATGAAAATGAAAGGCAAGAGAATCATTTACGGATCAATAGCGATCGTCGTTGCGATCCTATTGCTCATCGTTTACTACTTCTATCTCGGCAGTACCGCGCCCGTTGGCCAACAGCCCTTGGTTCGCCTGGATGACTCCAACATCGACTCGCTGAAAAAGTCCTTTAACGAATCCGCCGACTCTGTCCGCGTGATCGTGATGCTCTCTCCTACTTGAACGGTATGTTTGCAGGGGGCCTCTGCATTCGAAAAACTACTTGACGGACAGCGCGAAGGAAAAATCCGAGTCTTCGTAATCTGGGAGCCGGTTTTGCCTACCGATTTGGCCGCTCCTTCAACGATGACGTTAAAACGCATCTCCGATACGAGGGCGTCACAGTATTGGGACAAGCAACATCTGGTATCCAAGTCGATCGGCGAGACGGAGGGAGCTGTTTGGGATTACGTGGCTGTGTATCCGAAGGGCAAACTGTGGGACAAGTCATCACCAGAAGCGATTTATTCAAAGGCCCCGGTGATTCATGGAATCGAGGGCACGAGAGAAGCAATCCAGAAGTTGTTGCACGAGAATGTGAAGTAGGCGGAGGTTACGATTCCGACTGAGAGTATGACTTGCTGCATTACAAATGACGAGCGCGAGGCGAAAGAGCCTGGTGAATCCGTTTGCACGGCGGAAACACTGCCCGAGATAGATAATTGCCGAAGGTGCGAAGGTCAAGGCAGGTCTGTTTCTCGGAAGACCATCCTGCTGATGTTGAAATTTGACTTGCTGGAACAGGCGATGTCAGGAAGTTACAGCTTCTGCCCAGCTCGCGAGTGTCCTGTCGTCTATTTCGACGATGAAGGCAACCATCAATTTACTGTTAACGATTTGCGCATTCGGGTTAGGATTAAGGTGAAAGACGACCCAATTCCGCTGTGTTACTGCTTTGGCTTTGAAGAAAGTGATATTCGCGATGAAATCGCACGAACCGGCAGCACGACGATTCCCGAGAGAGTCTCAAGTCTGATTCGCGAGGGCCTGTGCGCCTGTGATGCCCGCAACCCTGCTGGAGTGTGCTGCCTTGGTGAGGTCAACAAGGTCGCCAAGCTTCTCAAGACGCAACGCTCTGAGAGTACGGCATCCAACGACGCTTGAAAAACTGTGCTTGACTCTTGAGTCTGGACAAGACTGTAGACTGAAAATACATCAGAGTACGGCCCACATTCATCTCGCCTTTGACAAGGGCAAACTGATATCCCAGGAGCCGGCTTCAACCGCTCTCTTCCTGGGTGGTGGGTGAGGGGTCATCAACTTCTTCAGGTCTGAAGAAGCCCAAATCAATGGCTGGTTCGTTACCCGGAACTCAAGGACAAACCTCACGGGACAATCGAACAAACGCGGAGGAGATCAAGAAGCGGCAGAAGGCTTAGTTTCTTCGACAATCTCAACTATAGGACATCCAGATTGAATTGTTATTAATCGTGACCATGACGATATTCTAAACTTCCCGCAACACGATTTTCCTCAACGATTAAATCAAAATGTAAGCTGTCAACGGACAATAATTCCCTTGTTCTGATCAAAAACTAAACGATGAGCTGTAAGTTCTTGAAATGATTGGTGCCGAGGGCGGGAGTCGAACCCGCACGACCTTACGGTCAACGGATTTTAAGTCCCGTGAAGATGGCCCAACCTAATCTCACGAAACGATACAAGCCAGTATTTACGCGCCTAGCGGTCGTCAAGGTATCGCTTCGGCTTGCTTCGTATCAACACGTCCCGCCACCATCTTAGCCCCATCTCTGATGTTAAATTGGTCGGATCCTAATCAATTCCTTCGCCTCGGGTTCGGACATCGGTTTTGCACGTAACTCAGTTAGGAGTCAAATCTATGGAAATCAAAACACTCAAATGAAATACCGTTGACTTTACTCTGGAGGCGGATATATACAGCGGCGGTACTCTTTACATGCACGCCCTACGGGGCACCTCGCATGGGCCGTGAGCACGGTGCTCCTGCATCCCCGCAATTTGACCTCAGATATGGCCCGACAAAATAACTATGGATAACTCTTGTGTCTAAGTTGTTATCGGGCCGTTATGGCTTATTCCGCAGCGGAAGGTTATACCCAGCATCATGAACTCACAAGAGCCCATACAAACCGACGATTCGAACGACCAACATCGAAGAATGTCAATCTAATACTTTCACGTCTATGATAGAACTTAGATGGTCACGCTACACCTAGTTAAGGCACACATACCCCGTGCTGAACCGAGTCGTCTCTGAGGCAAACATGTGGTGTCCAGTGAGAGAAATTAAGTGGTACCTTGATCTTGGAGGTCTACGACACCACCGTTGTTAATTAACAACAAATTTCTAGCGTGGCACACCGCTATAAATATCCGCTGTAAAACGGGTTGACTTATGATTCGTATTGGGATTATCGTTTTCAGGCTACTTAATTTATAGGCTTGATTCTCACGGGCCTGTTCCTCGCGTACTCGAAGAATCCAGCCGTTCGATTACTTTTTGGGTGGAGTCGGATGCTATTTCGATTTCAAGTTTGAGGAACCGAGCCTCCGTAACGGGTAAGTGGAAACCCATTCGGAGCGGACCGCGCAGTGGACCCCCTCACGGAAGTCGAATGTTCAGGGACAAACATCCTCATATCCATCTTGCACATTGTCGGTGATTAGCGGGCGAACTTTCCTTCGCCAACCGGCAACTAGCCCACGGATCTCACAAAGCGGATTTGTAAAATCAATACTTCGCGGCAGGTGGTCGGTCAGATGGACCAGGCGTTCAGCCTACAACTCTTTAACGTGGGACGCGGCGGGCAACTGTATGAAACGCTCGTGGCAATACTTAACAGCTCCTTCGAGGACCGCTTCAGTTGGCAAAGCGTTGATGATCTCGACCCTGAATCTCAGGATGCGTTTTTCAAAACGCTCGAGGTCTCGACTTCTCTGGTCGTCCTTTTGATTTTTGATAGAGGTAACCTTCCTCAGGCAGGCGGATTCATCCAGGGAATCAAGACCAGGAATTCAGACGCAGAGATTATCGTCATGACCGAAGAGTCTGACGCTCGCGAGTTGTTTGGTCCGACTAAGCTCGGTGCGTCAGACTTTATCGTCCCACCGGTAAATGTTTCCACCATTGTGCCGCTGATCTTGAAACTCCTCGCCAAGGCAGAACGGCGCCAGGCTGCAACTAAATCCCTGAAGGCACTAGTCGGGATGAAACTACTGGTCGGTCAATCGCCCACTTTCCTGGCGGAGACGAGCAAGATTCCTCTACTGGCCAGTTGCGATGGTCGAGTGCTAATTCTGGGGGAAACCGGCACGGGAAAAGAACTGTTTGCGCGTGCGATTCATTATCTCAGCCCGCGGATGGGACATCCTTTCGTTCCTGTCAGTTGCGGCGCCCTTCCAGTTGAATTACTCGAGAACGAGATGTTCGGCCACAGTAAAGGCGCATTCACTGGCGCGACGACGTCGGAACGCGGATTGATTCGCGAAGCCGAGGGCGGAACCCTCTTTCTCGATGAGGTTGACACCCTCCCGCTATTGGCGCAAACGAAGCTTCTGCGCTTTCTGCAAGAAGGCGAGTACAAGCCGCTTGGATCGTCGAAGTCGCAGTATGCGAACGCGCGGATTATTGCGGCGTCAAACATAAATCTGGCGCAGGCGGTTAAGGAAGGAAAACTGCGCCAGGACCTCTACTACCGTTTGAACATTGCGCGAATACACCTCCCTCCACTTCGTGACCGGCGGGATGACGTGCGTCTTCTGGCTGAACATTTCCTTCTAAAATATGCACACCAGTTTGATCGAAACGTCAGGAAACTTTCGGAAGGCGCTGTGCAGAAGCTGATGTTCTACGACTGGCCGGGAAACATCCGGGAACTTGAAAACACCATCGAGCGCGCGGTCATGCTCAGCGAATCAGAATGTATCGAAGATACGGACGTACTCTTGCCGGAAAATGAAGTGAGCGAAGATGGCGAGTCCTTCCAGCAGTCGAAAAACAGGATGATCGTCCAGTTTGAGCGAACGTATCTTCAACGTCTTATGGTCACCCATCAGGGCAACGTCACCCAGGCTGCCCGGGCCGCGCAAAAGAACCGCCGCGCATTCTGGGAATTGATTCGCAAGCACAACATCGACGTGCGTAGTTTCAAGGCGAACTAGAGGGTAGGATATTCAGCCGTCGACGCTGTGACAAAATTAGCCCACAAGAAACTTCTCATTTCACTCCTCATTCCCGTCGACGGAAAACACTCTCCAGCCCCGAGACTACTAAAAGTTCCTGGACAGAAATGTCACACCCGGTCGAAAACGCTTCAATGAAATCGCTGGTCTGAAGTGGGCCACAAAGTTGCATTTGCCCCAGCGGTTCGCAACCGTGATTGATGCATATGTGTGCACCTGACGAGCGTCAAATCGCTAAGGACATATTGGGTTACCTGTCCACACACATGGCGGCACAGGACACCTTTGACGGAATCGTCGAATGGTGGTTGCTGGAACAAAAAATCAAACGTGAGACGAGACATGTGCAGAGAGTTCTCGACGAGCTGGTTACCCGGAAGTTGATCTCCTCGCGCACGACCAGAGATCACAAAACCCACTATCGCATCAACCGGCGCAAAGTGAAGGAGATCCGGAACGTGCTCGACAGTGAAATTGAGTTGTAACTGGAAAACTATCCCTAAAATCTTTCCAGTGGTAGATCGAGAACAAAAACAAATGTCCACACGATTATAAGGCAGTCTCCGACTGTCCCGCCCGATTAGCGCCCTAACGGAGGAATGAATAATGCCAGTACAGGTCAGCTTTCCCGGTGTCTATATTCAGGAAGTGCCAAGTGGAGTTCACACCATTACCGGGGTCTCCACGTCGATCGCTGCCTTCATTGGCCGCGCCTCAAAAGGCAAAATGAACAAAGCGACCAGGATCCTCAGTCTTGCCGACTACGCGCGAGCCTTTGGCGATCCGCATCCGAACAGCGATCTCGCAAACGCCGTGAAGCTGTTCTTTGCAAACGGCGGGACTGAGTGTTTCGTTGTTCGCATCGCTAAGGGGCCGCTGGCTGCTTCTGTGACACTGAAGTCTCTTCAGGGTGCCAACGTGTTGGAAGCGGTAGCCAAGGCCGAAGGTCAGTGGGCCAATACCGTCCGCATGGAGGTCGACTACAACACACCCAATCCCGATGAGACCTTCAACCTGCGCGTAATTTTGGAAGAGAAGAATGTCGCGGTTTCCACTGAAAACTTTTCCAACTTATCGATGAATCCGGGCTCTCCGAGGTATGCGCCAAACTTCGTTTCGCAAAGCTCCGAACTGATCACCCTGAAGACTGCCGGCACGCTGGTCGCGGATTCAGTTGATAAGACAAAGAGCATCGCCGGTTTCTCGCTCGGTCGTCGACCGTTGGGCGCAACTGGCGCAAACGTGGACACTTTCCTGGCCCCCTTAATCAACACCGCACTTCCCAGCGATAGCAAATCGCAGTTTGACATCAGCGTTAACGGGAGTCCTTTTGTTACCGTGAAGCTGGCACCCTGGGCGCCCGCAAGCACATCGGTTGCCGATATCCAAAATGAAATTAGAACGAAGATTCAGAGTGCGCTCAACGCACTGAGTCCAGCCCCGACAGTTGATGTGACTATTCCTGTGTCAGGAAGTTTGACCCGCATCCTCCAAATAACATCAACCAGCGGTGACGTATCCAAGGTGACGGTTCGCAGCGCAGGCTCAAATGATCTAGCGGCTACATTGATGTTGGGTGTCGAACAGGGGGGACTCGAGCCGACTCGATGGAGCAACTTCCGTCCAGCGCCGACAGGAGCCTTTTTATCGTTGGGTGGTTTTACTGCCGGTGGTGGAGTCAATCCCGGCACCTTCGATTTAGCAAATCTCGGCACGATTACTGAGCTCCTGCAAAGCGACATTACCGGGATGACTGTCGATGGTGTAGCAATTCCGCTGAATGCCGGGGCCTTCAATCTGGTAACAACCGCAGGAGCAGATCGCTGGTTGAAGAGCAAGCCGGTCCCTGGCAGTCCTCACGGCGACAACGACGGGGTCCGGGAGAAACTGAAGATCATCGCCTCGGCGGTCTCCAACACGCCCGGTTTGGCATGGCGTGGCGAGACGAGCAACTATCACCTTTCTATAATCGCGCGCAGCGGTACGATAAACCAACAACCAGTCATCACCTTCACACCCGCCGGGGCACCTGCCACCAGCTTACTCGGTACCTTCCAGGTTAACGTGCGGCAGTACACGCTTGGCAACGGAGGCACGGGAGCCTTTAGTGTTGCAGGCACAGTGGGCGACGATGGCGCCGCCCCGTTGGAGGCCGACTATCTCGGCACATTGATAAACCAGACCGGTTTCTTCGCACTCGAACAAGTTGACCTCTTCAACTTGATGGTAATTCCCGCCGACTCCGAGGTTACCGAAGCAACGTATTTGAATCTGATCGGGCCGGCCAGCAACTACTGCGCGCAACGTCGCGCTTTCCTGATCGTTGATGCGCCGCCGAGTTGGACAAGCAGCACCACTAAGCTTTCGAAAGTAGTCAACGACACCACCCTGGTGGACAACGACGTGCGCAAGAAAGTTGTGAAGATCAATTCGGCGGTGTTTTATCCGCGCTTGCTGTATAGCGATGCAGGAATCATCAAGCCGATTGGAGCGGGCGGTGCCATGGCTGGCTTGATGGCCCGGATTGACTCGAGCCGCGGAGTTTGGAAGGCGCCGGCTGGAACGGAAGCCGACTTACGAACCATCACCGGGCTCGAAGTTAATCTAACCGATATGGAAAACGGCGTTCTCAACAAGGTTGGGGTCAACTGTATTCGTTCATTCCCTAGCGGATTTGTCAGTTGGGGAGCGCGCACGCTCGATGGCGCCGACGACTTCGGCTCTGAATGGAAATACATCCCGATTCGTCGCACGGCGCTGTTTCTCGAAGAGTCTCTCTTCCGCGGAACGAAGTGGGTGGTGTTCGAACCCAACGACGAGCCGCTATGGGCCAAGATCCGTCTGAACCTGAATGCTTTCATGATGAGCCTCTTCCGTCAGGGAGCCTTCCAGGGCAGCACTCCCGACAAGGCCTTCTTCGTCAAATGCGACGGCGAGACCACAACACAAAACGATCGCAATCTCGGAATTGTGAACATCGAGGTCGGCTTTGCTCCGTTGAAGCCTGCCGAGTTTGTCATCATCAAGATTCAACAGATCGCCGGCGAACTCTAATCCGCTGAACTTTCAAATGAGGAAATAGACGATGGCTAAAGGATTCGTTAAGAACGCAAACCGTGTAGACCCGTACAAAAACTTCAAGTTCCGGGTCAGTTGGGATGGAAAGACGGTGCTCGGCGTCAGCAAAGTCAGCGCCCTGAAGCGTACTACCGAGGTGGTGAAGCATCGGGACGGCGGTGACAATAGTACCGATCACAAATCACCCGGGCGCACCAGCTACGACGCGATCACTCTCGAAAGAGGTCTGACTCATGATCCCGAATTCGAACTCTGGGCCAACAAGGTTCACCCTTACTCCGGCGACACCGCAATGGACCTGGCGAACTACAAAAAGGAACTCACTCTCGAAATGATGAATGAGAAGGGCCACACAGTATTTCGCTACTTTCTGCACGACTGCTGGGTAAGCGAGTTCACCTCTTTGCCGGAGATGAACGCCAACGCCAACGCGGTAGCGATCGAGTCACTAAAGATTGAACTCGAGGGCTTTGAGCGCGATCGGGAAACTCCGGAACCTGAGCAGAAAAGCGCGGTTCCCGTAGCCGGCTAATCCTCGATGAGGTTTGAAGCCGGTGTTGGAAAAACGACACAGCAACCCGTCGTTCGGCGGCGTTCACACAGTTCAACTTCCGAAAGCGCTGGAAGCGACTTACGCGATCGACAAGTTGATGCTTCGGCCCTTTGGCATCGACGAGCGCGATCTCAGCGTCGATTTCAGTCAGCCCTCCCGGCCTGCGCTCGTGACCGACATTCTCGAGTGTTGCATGTCACTTACGAACGGGACGTCTCCTGATCGAAATTTGCTCTGGCAGTTAAAGGTCAGCACCCGAATCGAATGCCTGTTGAGGATCATTAGCCTCGGCGGCGCCTTCGATGCGGCGCTGCCTATGCGTTGTCGCAATGAAACCTGCGCCGAAACGGTCGAGGTCGAACTCTCGCTCCATGACTTTTTGGGCTTGCAGCGCAACCCGGACGACTTCATCTCAGTTGATTGCGGTGGACATACCTTCGAGCTGAGGAAACCCAGCGGCCTCGACCAACGCGGATGGGCCACCAAAGAATTTGAGAGCGAACGCGCGGCAATCGAGTCCATGGTGCAAACGCTTATTGTCCGCGAGGACGATTCGCCAGGTAAGAACAACATCTTATCCCTTGCCGACGATGCGTTGTCGGCAATCGAGCGAGTAATGCAGGAAAGCGACTCGCTGGTTAATTTCAGTTTTGAAGTTGTTTGCCCCTACTGCGAAAGCAATAGCGAGTTTGAGCTCGACCTGGAATCGCTATCGATTGAACGCTTGCGCCATTCCCAGCGAGGCTTGCTCGCCACGATTCATCGTCTTGCCAAACATTACCACTGGAGCGAGCAACAAATTTTCGCAGTCCCACACTGGCGGCGTATTCATTACTTGAGACTGCTGGAAGAAGAACAGGAACGAACATGAGAGGCTACTTCACCGGTTTGGCGAAACAGTCGGGCCTGGCAATCGGCGACTTTGGCGCCGGCAGTCCCAAGGCGAAGGCGCACCAGGACTCGTCTTCGCGCGTATCCTCCGGGCGCGCCGGGGCAACATTACCCGTAGAGACCGCACTGCACGTCGATTCGGTCGAATTAGTAAATCCATCGGCTGAGAGCGGAGGTTCACGGAGTCTCGCAACCCGCTCGTCTTCGTTTCAGCGGGGCACAGGCGATCAAGATGCGTCTGCAACCGGAGGCGGGACGCCGGCAGACATTCAAGGCACGCAATCTCCTGGAGTTGAAGCGAAACAATTTCCTGACAGTTCAAATCAACAAATAGTGGAGCGCTCGGAAACGAAGTTCATCTGTCAAGGTTCTTCTCAATCTTCGACATTTGTAGACAACGCAGGCGAAGGTTCGTTCGAAGCCGACGGTCCAGCTAGCGAGACAGGTGAACAATCATGGGCCGGGCAGGGTGGCGTAGTTCGGGTCGGTGAGCGTGGACGTTCTGACCACCAGAAATCTACTCTCAATCGAGATCTATTTTCTAGAGTTGCTCCGGCGCCCGGCCGGCAGGGACCCGATTTCTCCATCCCACTCGACTATCTGGACGATATCCGCGAATGGCTCTCCTCACCGCCGGACAGCATCGAGGCGATCCAGACTAATGAAGCTGACTCAAATCCCGAGAAGGCGTTCACAGCTTCTCAACAAGACGTTCGACTTTTGGTTCCAAACCTCAGCGATCGCTCGTCCCAAAACGATATTCAGGAATTCAGTCTTTCGATTGGCAGCATAAGTATTGTTGTCGAGCAGCCTGCTCAGCCGCCGATTGACCGGCCCGCGAGCCGGCAGCCAGTTGAGAATCAGGCGGCGAGCGCGCAACCGGGTGCGAGAGACACATTCGCTTTGAGCAGAAGTTACTTTCGAGGATTTTGATCGAAACAAGCTATGGCACTCGTTGATACAGGAAAAGCCATCGGAGCAGTCGCCAATCTTTTGATAGCGCGCTTGAGCAGCGTGGCGCCAGTTACGGTTGGTAGACACGAACAAGTCCCAAAAGATGGCCCGCGGATCAACCTGTTTCTTTATGAATCCCAGTTCGATCCGACGCTGCGGAATCATCCGCTCGACGAAGGACAGCCACCGCCGCTGTGGCTCGTGCTGAGATTTCTGATAGCTGCGTTCGACGAGCATGGCGAAAGCGACACGCCTGAGGCCCTGGAGGTCCTGGGCCAGGGCCTCAGCGCGCTTCAGCGGAACAGCTTTCTGAGCTTCAACGGCGAGCCTGCTAACATAATCGCGCCGCTGGCGGACAATCCTGAAGATCTAAAAATTACGTTCGACGAAGCGAATTCCGATCTGCTCTCTAAGCTGGTCTCAGGTGCAGACGAGAAGTATCGTTACTCGGTCGGCTTCCAGGTACGACCGGTAATGATTGCGGCCGGTGAGCCTTCTTCATATTCCCTCCTGGTCGGTGTTGATTACACCAAAACTCCGGTGGTGGAAATCGGCGAGAAGGGAATTCAGATTCCAGTTATCCCTTCACTTGGCCCAACGATTTCGGAAATAGAACCTTCGAAGTTTGAGGTTGGGTCAATCGTAGCGATCAAGGGAACCGATTTGAACCTCTCGGGCTTGTCGGTTTCACTTGGGCCGATCGATCTCCCGGTGGTTTCTCAAAGGCCCGACAAGCTCACTTTCGAAGTCGACGGCGCTATCGCCACCGGCGACGCCATCTCTGCGGGCAGCCACGCGATCGCGGTCGTGCAGACGCTTCCGACGGGAAGACGCAGACCCAGCAATGTTCTGGTCGCGGGCCTGATACCTACGATAACAACTGCCGCTATCGCTGGGGGAAGTCTGACGATTAATCCGCCGCCCCCGCCGCCCAAGCCGCAGACTGCCTTTGCCACAATTGACCTGACAGGCATCTTGCTCGGCAAAAAAGACGACGACTGCTTCCTAGCGCTCTACCGAGACGGCACAACGGTGCGACTGTTCGACACCTTTACCGACGAGGCCCTGGTTCCCCCTCCGCCGCCGATGCCTGCTCAATCCGCAAAGAGCTTGAAGATGGTAATCGATGACTCGGTCCCGGTCGGCGATTACCTGGTTATCTATCGCGTGAACGGGCAGCAAGCGAAACAAAGCCCCGTTGTGAGTCTTGGGCCATAACGCAGTTTTGAAAAGAGATGACGACGGTCGCAAGCCAAAAGGAATTCATAACGTTCTCGCCCGAGTTGCGGGCCGATGACGAACTGGCTAACTACTGGTTGCGTCAAGTCACGCTACGTCTTCGGCGCGAGCTCTGTTGGCGTTGGCATGACTGTGGCCTACAGCCGAAAGACGACACCATTGCTTTACCTCCGTTCACCGACAAGACTTCAGCATCGCTCGACCTGACGCGTTTTTGGGAACACAAGCAAAGATTTTTCTCGAGCGACGTGACGGCCCGCTACCTCAGCGAACAGATCGAAGCAAAGCCTCCGTTGGTTGCGACGAAGGATGTCGCGCGTGGCTCATTCGCCTGGGTTGTCGAGCAACTGCATTTAGATGCAGCGGCAGCATTTCTTCTGGCTATGGCGCTGTCGCCCGCGTTTGACGCAAGCGTCGGCAGCGTCATTGCGGCCGCTCTCAATGACCCGGCAAAGACTCAGCCAAACCTGAGTCTCGCGCAAAAACTTTGGGACCGACCTGAAGAGGTCCTGCTGCTCGCCGACCCACTTCACCCACTCTTTGGCGCTGGATTGATTAAGGCCGGCGATCAAACTAGCGCAAGCCACTCGGAGATAAAGTGGGACAACGCGATCACAATGCCCGCCGTAGTCGCTAATCAACTTCTGTTTCCGGCGACAGGATGGGCACATGGGCTCGTAGTTCTTGACCTTGAAGATGAACAACGCGATTTGACCGAAACGGAACGACTAATATCACTGCGGCTCACTGATGGAAAAAACGAATCGCTCAGGGTCGTGCCCGTCCTGGGAACTCGCTGGACGGCGCAGCGCGAGGTCGTGAAGATGATCGCTCGCGCCGCAGGAAGAACCGTGGTCGAGTTGCGAGGCTACGCGGCGACACCAGAAAGCCGCGACTATTTGGACTCCATCACGGCTGTTTGCTGGTTACGGGGAGTAGATCTTTTCCTGCCGCTGAATTCGTTCTCCCAGTTGGGCTCTGAGCATCCAGCCAAACCGTCTGTCCCGTCCCCGTCGATTCCTGCGACTGTCTTTCTAGCGCTTGACGAACGGAAGCAGCTCTCGTCTCTTCCTCAGAACTCACTTTTGCCGGTGGTCACAGTGCGGCCGCTTACGTATGAAGAGCGAGTCAGCGAATGGAAACTGGCCCTTGGCCCAAAAGCGAGGGGGCTAACGGCCTGCATCGCGCAAATCTCGCGGCGCTTTCGTTACGAGAAGGAGTTGATACGCGAGATCGCAACCAGCCTCAGAAATACCTCGGCAAAATTGAGCGAAGAGGATCTGGTTGAGGCATGTCGTGCCGCGCTGGACGTTGACGTCGGGGAACTGGCGGTGCGAGTGACGCCACGGTTCGAAGGAGAAGTGGTAATCCTGCCACCGAAGCAGGAGCAGCAGTTCGCTGAACACGTCAAAGCGATGCAATCACTCACGGAAGTGCATTACGTCTGGGGCACAGCTAAAGCGATGAACGAAAGTGGTATTTCGGTGCTGTTTGCCGGACCGCCGGGTACGGGAAAAACCATGGCCGCTGAAATACTGGCAATAAAGCTGGGGCTGCCGATGTACAGAATCGACCTCTCCCAGGTTGTCAACAAGTACATCGGCGAGACAGAAAAAAACCTGAAGCGCGTATTCGACGCGGCGGACATCTCCGACATGATTCTCTTCTTCGACGAAGCCGACTCGCTCTTCGGTCGTCGAACGGAAGTCAGCGATGCACATGATCGATACGCAAATCTGGAGATCAGTTACCTGCTGGAACGCATGGAGCGTTTCAAGGGGCTGGCGATACTCGCCACCAATCGCAAGAAGGATCTTGATGAAGCCTTCCTGCGCCGGCTTCGTTACGTCATTGATTTTCCCCTTCCCGGGATCGAGCAACGCAAGCGGATCTGGCAACAGGTGATCCCTCCAAACGCTGATTCGTCGGAGCTTGATTTCGACTTCCTTGCCAAACAGTTTCCACTAGCCGGCGGAAACATACGATCAATCGTTTTCAACGCATGCTTGCAATCGGCGGCCGACTCCGGCGCCGGAGCGTCACCGAAGCGCCGATTACTAACCATGAAATCCGTCTTAATCGCTATCAGGAGAGAACACGACAAGATGAATCGGTCTTTGAGCGCGGGCCAACTTGGCGACTATTCATCGCTGCTCGAGGGAATCGAATCATGAGTAAGAACCAAACCAGGCACATCGATATCGACCGGTTGGAGATTCGCTTGCGACGCAGCGATGCGAATTTCGCGCGCGAACTGAGTGCTTCGCTCGGTGAAGAGATTCTGCAGCAGATTGCGCAGCAGACGAGCGTTGCGCGAGACCGTCGCTCGACCAGGATCGGGCAAGTCGATGCCGGTACATTGCGTGTCGGTCGTGATGCGCGTGGTTCGCAGGCGCGCACAGCAATCGCCAGGCAAATTGCAACGCGAGTTAGCTCAAAGATCGCTCCGGTCACATCTCGAAACAAAAGTTGAGGAAGGCCATGGCATATCTCATAAAAGGAGCACTGGTCGAGTATGGCAGCGATTTCCTGGGACCGCTGCCCAACGTCGTTCTCTTTCAATTCAATCCCGAAACGCTCACGCGCAACATTGAAATCCCGCCACGACCAAACGGCGGGGCGGCGCGCGAGACGACACAAGCGGGCGAGCCTTCGATCGAGAAGATAAGTTTCAAAGCCCAATTCAGCGCCGCCGACGGGATGAACACAAACAACAAACTCGCAAGATCGATGGGCGTGGGGCCGCGCCTGGCAGCGCTAGAAAAAATGGTTCACCCCTCAAACATTCTGGGCGGATTGATTGGTGCAGGCCTGAAGGCAGTTGGGGGCGCGCTCGGTATCGGCGGCAGCAAGGGGGGCGGCCGCCAGTTGATCCCGAGAGAGAACTATCCCCGAATTCTATTCATTTGGGGACCATTCAGAGTGTTGCCGGTAATTATCGAGTCGATGAGTATCACCGAACAGCAATACGACTTCGTGCTCAATCCGGTGCAGGCGGAAGTCAGCATTGGACTTGCGGTCAATGAGATCGATATCTGCTCGGACGACATCGTGGCGAAGGGCGCGCTCAAGTACTCGAGTGCCGCGAAGGAGGCGCAGGCGATCGCGAATCTCGCAAACACGATCGGCCAAGTGGTCGAGTTGATCCCGTTCTAGCGATAAGACCGTGGTGGAAAGAAACATGTGAAGGGCGAATTGAGAGATGTTCAAAGATTCTTCGAGATACGCCAAGCAGAAGACGGTCGAGGTTGAATTGCCAAATGGCCGCAGCGTTACTGCCGTCACCTTGCGAAGGATTCCGGCAACCGACGGTACGCCTACACCCGTCAAGGCTAACGACCGGCTCGACGTTATCGCCCTGCGAAAATACAAAGATTCAACGAGATTTTGGCACGTCGCCGACGCAAACACGGAGTTGCAGGCAAACGACCTGGTGAAGACCGAACCAATTGACAATCCGCTTGTGTCGCAACCGGCGCGGACGATCCTGGTCCCGGAGAAATAATGGCAACGATCGAATACACAGTTTTCTTCGATAGTAAGCAGGCGGATCAAACGCTGCTCGATAAGGTCGATGAGGTCAAAGTGGTCCAGCAAGTCGATCACGCCTGGGAAGCGCGACTAAGGATACCCGTCTGCGTCAATAACGATGGTAAGTGGGAGGGCGAGGAAGAAACCTGGATGCGTCCGTATAACCGCGTGCGCGTCGAAGTAAAGGTAGGAAGTGCCCAACCGGTTGCTTTGATCGATGGGCCAGTCGTCGGCTTCGAAGGAGAGCGGAGCACCCACCCCGGGAAAAGCATCGTCACCGTAGTGGTGCACGACGACACTGCATTTCTTAATCGCGAAGACGAGCTGGCGTTTTATCAAACCGGAACCGACAGCGACATCGCCCGGCAGATCTTCTCGAAAGCAAATGACGACATCAAGGGACCGATCGAGGTCGACCCGGTACCGGCACAGCCTGACAATCCCTCGTCCGTCGTCGTGCAACGCGGCACGAAGATGGCAATCCTTCGCTCACTCGCGGGCCGTCATCGCAAGTGGCATGCATACGTATTGCCGGGTTCCGAGGCGGGGCTTAGCGTTCGGGCGTTCAAACAGTTTCCGGAAAAAACTGACGGCTTGCCCGCACTCTTTCTCCTGGGACCGGAGCGCAATCTCGTTTCCTTCAACCCGGTAGAGCATCACTCGGAACCGCGAGACGTCACTGCCTCGACCTTGATGATCAAGAACAAGAATATCGTTACGAAGACGGCGAAGTATTCCGACGTTAAGCTGATCGGCGCTGAAGCGGCCGACAAAGAAAACAAGAAAAGGGCTACTTATCGTCTTCCTCCGGGGCAGAACGATTCGGTCGATCTGGATAGCGCTATTCAGGGTGAAGTAGATCGAGCGAGCTATTCGGTTGTGGCGACCGGCAGTGTGATTCCTTTTTGCTACAACGGCGTGCTCACACCTTATCGCGCGGTCGATGTGGTCATCTCCGATAGTCCCTATAGTTCCACCTACGTCATCACTCGAGTCGTACACAATTTGACCCGTTCCGTTTACACGCAGGAGTTCACGATGATCAGCAACTCCACCTCAGCGGAAATCGGAGCGGGCGCAGTGCCGGGAGGAGTCTTTTGATGCCGATTGAAGTTCAAGAACTTACGGTGCAAATGGCCGAACGAATGCGCAATTCGTACTTCGGCAAGTATCGCGGCCTGGTTAAGAACGTTGACGATCCATTGAAGATCGGACGGGTAACTGCGCGCGTGCCTGAAATTTACGGTGATGAGGAATGTCCCTGGGCCTTGCCCGCCGTTCCCTTCGCAGGAAAGAACCACGGGCTGGTGCTCATTCCAGAAGTTAACGATGGCGTTTGGATTGAATTCGAAGCCGGCGACATTTCGCGACCGATTTGGACCGGCTTTTGGTGGGCCAGCGACGAGCTTGATGATGTCTCGAAAACGAAAACGCGGGCGCTCATTACAACTGAAGGGCACCGGCTCGTTCTCGACGATGACAAAAGCGAGATTCGACTGCTGCATTCCAAAGGCGCGGAGCTGAAGATGACGGCGGACGACATCACCCTCAAGATCGGAGGAACTGAAATCAAGTTGACGAAAGACGACATGACGCTCAAGAGCGGCTCAGGAAAGATCAAGCTTTCTGCCGCCGGCGTCGACATCAACAATGGCGCCATGAAAGCGACCTGACGAAATGCCAGGACCAATTCTGACAACTTCAAGCACGATTACCTGCACGCACGGCGGGCAGGCGATTCTGTTACCGGCGAACTTCAGAGTCAGCGTCGACGGAGGGTTTGCCCTGCTTGAATCGGGCATTTACCTGGTTATCGGTTGCCCCTTCACCGTCGGGACGAAGTATTCGCCGTGCATTCGGATTGAATGGACCGCCGGTGCCTCCAAACTGAAGATCAATGACTCGAAGGTATTGGTACGAAGCAGTATTGGGAAGTGCATTAACGCCGAAGGCGCGCCGCAAGGCGTGGCCTTGATCCTAAACACGCAAACGAAAGCAACGGCGCAGTGAAAGCTCTTAACGGTAGACATCTCTCGTTTCCGTTTCGCATCGGCAGAGACGGGCGCACCGCGGAAGTATTAACGCTCGAAGAGCACGTGCGCGACGAGCTGATTCAATTGTTGTTGACCAACCTCGGCGAACGTCCTTTCCTGCCCGAGTTTGGAGGTGGAGTTCGCAGGCTGGTCTTCGAGCCCGCTGACGAAACTACGGCAGCAGTGTCCAAGGCGCAGATTACGGAAGCGGTTTCTCGTTGGCTGGGCCATCGCATTGTCCTTGAGCTGTTGGATGTGAAGGTGGAAAACGAGCAGATCCAGATTGACGTCAAGTATCGCATCGCCGGAACTGACGATTCACGCATTCTCAGGTTTCAAAGGAACGGAGGCTGAATCAGGTGGCGTTCGACGTCGAACAACCACTCAGAAATCGGGCCCACCGCGAGGCGCGAGACGAGCGCGCGCGGAAGATGTTTACTGTGCCACGGGAGATTCAGCTTTCGGTCTTCACCGGGTTGGATTCTGCGTGCCAAACGTTTCTGACTGTTGCGCCCGCCAGTCCGCCACCGCCGCCGGCGCCCGCGATTCTCTACAATCAAGTGGGCGGGCGGTTGGTGCTCAATTCCGCGCCGAGCAATCTGACGGCAAGCCAGCACTTCGGCATTCTCAAGTGTCTGGGAACGCCAAACGGCATAAAGATGTTGCTCGTCAGTTCGCTTGCCGCCAATCAAGCGACACTCGAAGTCCACTTCTTTAACACCAACTTCCTCAGTAACTTTCTCGCGCAAGCAATCGCTCAGCCTTCTTCGATCAAAGAGATGTTTCCCATCACCGGGGGGCATCGGGTGATTGCCGGTTCTGCGTCAGGACAAGTGCAGGTAACCAGCGTTGCATTTCCGAATGCCAACCAACCCGTTCTGGTTCTGACCGTCAGTCCATTGGGGGACTATTCCACTTACTACCTCAGCGTGGCCACCAGTGTTTTTCCGCCGGCCGACAACATTGTTATCGATCCCTTGCTCAATGAAATTGGATTCAAGTTTCGACCGGCTTGCTTCAGCACCAACTGTGCGCCCGATTGGGATGCGGCGCCGCGTCCTGTAGTCGAGCCCGTTATCGATTACCTCGCTAAAGACTACGAATCGTTTCGACTGACGATGGTCGAGGCGATGATGCAACGAGTACCGGATTGGCAGCCGACAAGCGAGGCAGATCTGGACCAGGTACTCCTTGATCTTTTCAGCGCTGCGGCAGACGAATTAAGCGACTACCAGGACCGCGTAATGAACGAGGCCTTTCTCGCCTCAGCGCGCAAGCGCGTTTCGCTCGCTCGCCACGCGCGGCTGATGGACTACCACATCCACCAGGGAAATCAGGCGAGTACGATTCTGGCACTCGAGTTCGATCTCTCCGTCGAACCGGATGAAACGCTCCGTCAGTTTGAACTGAACCCTGTTCTGCCCACGCCGCCGTTCAAACCGCCACCGTTTATTGTTTGGTCCGGCGAAGCAAAGAAAGACGATTCGTCCATCATCTTCGCCACGCAGGAGAGCCAGGTGATGCATGAGTTGCTCAATCGCATCGGCCTCTATACCTGGAGCGATGCGATCCCCACGCTTAGCGCGGGCATCACCACTGCCGACTTGAAACTTTTTCCCACAGACACCACACCCGCAGGCAGAAAGAACGCTGCGACTGTCGTTCAAAACCTGATCAGAGACGGAAAGATCAAACGCCTGCTTATTCAGGAATGGCTCAACCCTTTGACCGGATTAGCGCCGGGACGCAATCCGGAGAAACGGCAGTTGTTGACGCTCCTTCCCAACGACAAAGGGGCGACCGCTATGCTCGACCCGGTCACCGGCGAATGGTTCGTGCGCGTGCATTGGGAAAAGCGAGATGCACTGAGGTCTAGCTATTGCTTCACCGTCGATTGCGACCCGCCGGTAGCAAAGGTGGAGGACATCTCGCAATTTCACGGCAACCTGGTAACGGTCTTTCACGGCAATCCCGTAATAACTACTTTTCTGGAACCCGACAAGCTACTCACGACGGCTGCTGAGTTTCACTTCAAACGGCTTGATATTCGCTCGGTGATCTGCAAACTGCCACAAACGTCTCTCGCTTACAGAAACACGCTGCCCGGCGGCGACGTTCCCCCGCAATCGACGCTGTCGCTATTTGTCAGCCAGCCGCCCGGCCCTGAAGACCAGTGGGATGAACTGCCAAACCTGATCCACAGTGATGACAGCGATGAGAATGGCGATCACTTCGTCGTCGAAACAGATGAGAGTGGCCAGAGCATCATTCGCTTTGGCAACGGCACAAACGGCAAGGTGTTGCCAAAAAATTCCCGCGTCAGGTGTGAGTATCAAGTGGGCAACGGGGCTGACGGTAACATTGGCGCCGACAAGCTCATCTTTTTCGATCCCGCCACCCTAAATAATGCGCCGCTCGGAACAATAATCACCGCGTGCTGGAATCCGTTTGACATCACTGATGGTCGAGCGCCCGAGCCCGTGGCGGAAATCATTCGACGCGTTCCGGAAGCTTACCGGGCGCGGCAACTCCGCGCGATTACTCTTAAGGACTACGTCGATCGCGCGGAACAACTGAGTGAAGTTTCGCGCGCGGCGGCGAGTTACGCGTGGACCGGTAGCTGGCGCACAGTTCGGATCACAATTGATCCCAGGGGAACGGACGTACTGGAAGAAACAGCGCGCGAGAAAATCGCACGCCATCTGGACGCCGTTCGCCTGATCGGGGAAGACCTCGAGATTCGGGCGCCGCGTTTTGTTCCGCTCGAGATCACAGTAATTCTCTGCGCACATCCCGACTTCTGGCCGGAAGACATCAAGTCGATTCTCGAACAGGAATTCTCCACCGGCTATACCCCGGACGGCCGCTTCGCCTTTTTCCATCCAGATGTGTGGACGTTTGGCCAGGTGATCCATCAGAGCGAGATCATCGGTCGCGTTCAGCAAGTGGAAGGTGTGGACCACGTCAAGTCGGTGACGATCAAACGTTGGAACGGCCAGGATACGTTTGACGCCGATCACGAAATGAAGCTGCAAGCGAACGAGATCATCCAGGTGTTGAGCGATCCGGATCACATGGAAAGAGGCTCGATCACGTTCGTCGTGAAAGGAGGCCGCAGTTGAGCAAGCCCTGTGTCAACGATTGCACCGAGCCTCTGCGCTTTCCGAAGCGTCCCGACGATCCGCCCAACCGTCCGGGGCTTTCACACATTAACTATCGCATCGGGACTTACGCAGACTTCCGCGAGGCGATGATCCGCCAGCTGAATACGACTCCCAATCTGCTTTCATGGACGCATCGCAAACCCGACGATCCTGGCATCGCGCTGCTCGAAGGCGCTGCGATACTCGGCGATATTCTCACTTTTTATCAGGAGCTCTATGCGAATGAGGCATTTCTCGGCACAGCCCAGTGGCGCGAAAGTATCTCCGATCTCGTACGCCTACTTGGCTATCGGTTATCTCCCGGCCTGGGCGGTCGAGGCACATTCGCAATTGAAGTGAAAGGCACGAAGGCCGTCACTGTTCCGAAGGGTTTCCTGCTCAAAGCACAGGTAGAAGGCCTTGAGAAGGAAGCCGAATTCGAGACTGGGGAGGAATTCCTCGCCTACCCCTGGCTAAGCCGTTTCAATCTCTTTCGACCGCTGCAGGAACCAAACATCGAGAGCACAGCGACGGAGTTTTATCTCTCCTCGCCCGACCAGGACCTTACACCCATCGTGCTTAAGGAAGATGACAAGCTCTTGATTGGCGACCCGCAGCCCTCGACTGGTCCAACCCGGCTCGACAATGCGGAAATCGTAATCATCGACTCCGTGCGCGAGCAGCATGGAACGAAAATTTACAAGATCAAGGGATCGCTAAAACGGGGCGGCTCGGTGTCAGCCGTCACCGGATTCAAACTCGGCCGTTCATTTCACCACTTCGGGTACAACTCACCGCAGACGTTCATCGACACGTCCGCGCCGGTGAAATCGACCTCAACCACAACCGGGGGTAAGACTGAAACCACAACCTCCGTTCCAGAGTTGGTTCTTTCGTTCTCGAGAAATCTGAACGGTGTGACGCAGTCATCGCCAAGGAAAAGCGTGCCGGCTGCGGGGCTGACTGCCGAGCTATCCGAGCTGGGGACCGTCTCTGCCTTTCTGTTCCCAGACGTGTCAGTGCTCGAAAAGGTCAAGACCTCCTCAGCATTTGCTCCGCCTGTCAGCATCGTTGCGCCACCCATACAGGCCGATGAGGTTCCTTTAGATGTCGAGGTCGAGGACCTACCGAACGGCGCAAACTTCCTGATGCTGTTGGAATCGTTTGCAGTTATCCGAACGATAAAGTCGACAGCTAACTCAGCGATGAAATGGGGACAGCAAGCCGGGACCACCAGCATGGTGACGCTGGACGCTGCCCTGGCATTCGACGATCACAATTCTGCCGACATACGAAACCTGGTTTTCTATGAAGTGCTCACTCCGCTCCTAACTTTAAAAGCCGCGCTGACCGACGCCGCTGAAACCAAAGGCAGCGAACTGTATTTCTACGGAACCGACGCGGAGGCCCAAGCGCTCAGCGACCGAAGCGTGATTATCGCTGACGCCGAACCAAAGACGGTGGTCGTTCAAACTGTGGAGACGCTTTCTCCGCTGGGTCGGCCCAGACTGCGCAAGGTCAAACTCGATACGGTGCTTGACTATTCGGCGTTCGAGCATCAGGAGCCGTTCCTCGACGTCTTCGGAAACCTGATCGAGGCGACGCAGGGAAAGACACAATCGGAAGCGGTTCTGGGAAGCGGCGACAATACGCAAATATTTCAGACATTCAAGGTGCCTTCGGCGCCGCTTACTTATCTGCTCTCGGTTGGCGACTCGCCACCTGAAAGACCCGAGCTTCAGATCTACGTTAACAACAGATTGTGGACTTCGGTGTCGACCTTTTTCGGTCACGGCTTTGATGAAGAGATCTATATCGTTCGCGAAGATGCGAATAACGACAGCTACGTTCAATTCGGCGATGGTAAAACCGGAGCTCGACTGCCAACCGGATTCGAAAACGTCACCGCAGTTTACCGGACGGGCACAGGCGCTTTCGGCGCATTGCAGGAAGGGGCACAAGTCCAGGGCGGCAAGCTCCCAGGTCTCGACAAGATCCAAATGCCAGACGTCTCGAGCGGCGGCTCTGAGCCGGAGGACGG
>DASXSC010000197.1:0-25475 GCA_036506215.1 Pyrinomonadaceae bacterium
GGCAGCGGCAAGCACGTTCAGCGCTTTCATTGCCTGCGGCCTCGCACCGCTTATTCCGTTTCTCATCAGTCTCGAGAACGCATTCTGGTTTTCTCTTCTTATCACCGGTGTAGTGTTTTTCATCATCGGATCAATCAAGAGCCGGTGGTCCACGGCCTCCTGGTGCTACTCCGGTTTTTCAACTCTTCTGGTTGGCGGCGTTGCGGCCGGCCTGGCTTACCTTGTCGGCATGCTGCTGAAACATCTTGCGGGGTGAAATCTGAAGACAAGGCTGGCGATGGCTAAACGCATGGGTGCCGACGTTGTACTCGATTACCGGGAAGTCGATGTCGTCGCAGAAGTGCGAAGGCTAACGGACGGTGGCGCTGACGTGACAATCGAGGCGCTCGGCACGAAGCAGACTTTCGAGAGCGCGTTGCGCAGCCTCCGGCCGGGTGGAACCCTCTCAAGTCTTGGAGTCTATTCCGGCAAACTGCAAATCCCGTACGAAGCATTCGCTGCCGGCATTGGCGATCACCGTACCACGCTCTGCCCGGGCGGCAAGGAACGTATGCGCAGGCTGATGGAAGCAGTGAGGCATGGTCGCGTCAACTTAACTCCGCTGCTGACACATACTTTTCCACTGGAGAGAATTCCCGAGGCATACGAGCTCTTCGGCGAGCGTTCGGACGGAGTTTGAAAGTGGCAATCAAGCCATAGGTAGCGGGTTTCCTCGCAGCGCTCTGAGGAACATTTCGCACGCCTACCCTGGTCGATCATTAATTCTCTAACAATTTCCCTCGGATATTGGCGGTATATTCGTTGCTCATAAGATCAGCGTTCACAAGCTGGCAATTCGGGCGCGTGCCATGCAGGCGTGCTCGCGAAATGGATATCAAGGAGAAAGAGCAATGAGAATACTCTTGGCGATTGATGGTTCAGCCTGCAGCGACGCGGCTGTCGCTGAAGTTGCTTCGCGACCCTGGCCGCCGGGAAGTAAAATCAAAATCATCAGTGCTTATGAGGTCCCATTAACGCCGAGTCCGGAGGGCTGGTCGATATTGAACGAATATTACGACCAGATGGAACAGGCGGAGCGAGAACACGCGGAAAGGGCGGCGGAGGCCGCTAGTGCAAAGCTCGCACCCGCCCTAGGTCAATCGATCGAGATCTCTGCCCAGACTTTTTCCGGACCGCCGAAAGACGTCATCCTCGAACAAGCCGAGCAATGGAAAGCTGACTTGATTGTCGTCGGCTCACACGGTTATGGCGCCTGGGCCCGCTTTCTACTGGGCTCGGTTTCTCAAGCTGTGGTTTTGCACGCGAAGTGTTCGGTAGAAGTCGTTCATTGTCAGCCTCCTCAAACTGATGAGAAACAGGCGGCGTAAATGGCAAGGATTCTGATCGTGGGCGGCGGATTTGGCGGAGTCGTCGCCGCGGAGTCACTGGCGAAGAAACTCGGGGACGAACACCAAATCACGCTGGTGTCCCGCAGCCGAGACTTTATCTTCTACCCAGCGCTGGTGCGGCTCGCCTTCGGAAAATGCGAGCTGGATGACATTTCTTTTGACCTGCGAGAAGCAATGCTCGACCGGCGCGTGAGCTTCGTCGAAAGCGAAGTTGCCCGCGTCAATGCTCATCAATGCAACGTAATAGTTTCGGGCGGCGAATTCTCAGGCGAGATCCCTTACGACTTTCTTGTTATAGCGTTGGGCCGCCGTTTGGCCACCGAGCGAATCGCGGGCTTCTACGAATACTCACATCACTTACTCGGCCCGGACGATGCTCTTAAGTTTCATCAGGCTGTACGTGATTTTCATCAGGGCCGTGCAGTAATCGGGTCCTGTCCGGGCGCGCGATTGCCTGTGCCTGTGTTCGAGACAGCTTTCGCGTTTTCACACTTCCTGGAGGAACGCGGCGAGCGAAGTCATTGTGCTATTACGATTGTCAGCGACGAAACGCCGGATGAAATGTTTCGGGCAACATTGTCGCAAGAGCTGCTCGACTCTCTCAATTCGCGCGAAATTGAGTTTGTGTCAGACTTTCCGATCGACCACCTCACTCCCCACTCGATAGTTGCAAGCGACGGACACGCGATTGAATGTGATCTACGACTCTTGATTCCGCCCTTTCGCGGCCCAGCTCCAGTGCTCTACACCGGATTGACGGACGCTGAGGGTTACGTGCGAGTTGATACCACGATGAAAGTATTTGGAGCGGAGCGAATCTATGCTGTCGGCGACTGTACCAGCTTTTCAGGTCCAAAGACGGGTCACATGGCGGTCCGCCAGGGTGAGGTAGCGGCGGAAAACATCCTGGCAAACATTCGAGGACTCGAGGCGACGGCAACCTACGATCATGAACTGATGTTGGTGATTGAAGCGGATGGGGCCGATTCGATGTTTGTGCGCAAGGATCTTTGGACTGATGAGCCCGCCGTTATTAAGCAAGGACGCTTTTGGGGATGGGCAAAGCGCGGGCAGGAACACTACTGGAAGACACGACACGCCTAAAGATGGCAGACACTCTCGGCAGCACAAGCGCAGACTCCAGACCGCGCGCAGCAGGCGCTATCTGAGGAATATCCCCAAGGCACCCGCGAAATCCTTCCCAGTTATTGCGTTGCTTGAACAAAGACAGGCGTTTTTACATCCGGCATGCCCATTGCTGAAGTGAAGCCAAGGAGGCAGGGTTTAGCCCTGGCAAGGCTATGACAATCAAGCGCATTCTGTGTCCCACGGATCTTTCGCCCGAATCGGACGAAGCGTTGCGTTACGCGCTGGCCATGGCCCGCGCTTACAACGCAAAGCTTATCGCTTTTCACTGCCAACCCGAAAATAGTGACGCCGAAGTCGTTCAGAACGAAGTGAAGACATCTGTCGAACAGTCGCTCTTTCAGCATCTTGAACCCGCGGAGTTGGCAATGATCGACTGGGAGCGCGTTGTGACCCAATGCGACGATCCGGGCACAGCAATCTCTGAGTATGCGGCCGACCATGCAGTTGATCTCATTGTGATGCGCTCACGGCGGCGTCCACACCGGGCGGCCCTGCTTGGATCAACGGCAGAATCTGTTTGTCGGGCCGCGCCCTGCTCGGTGCTGGTGACCCATACCGATGAGCGAGACTGGGTCGGTGAGTCTACTCAAGAAATAAGTTTGAAGCGAGTTCTGGTGGCCTACGACTTTTCAGATTACTCCGAGATGGCTCTCAATTACGCGTTGACCTTCGCCCAAGAGTATCAATCAGAGCTGCACCTGCTGCATGTGCTGCCGCGTTTCAATCTGAGCGAACCTGAGATCACGTGGTATCCTCCTGGCAATGAAGGTCCTTATCACAAAGCCGCGCGGCGCTTGCAAAGAGCTGTGCCAACGGAAGCGCACTTATGGTGTCGAGTAAAGCATGCAGTCAGTGAAGGCCAACCGTATCGAGAGATCTTGAGCTACGCGGAAAAGAATAATATTGACTTGATCTGCCTCGGTGCGCACGGCACCGGGTTTGGCATGCGCACGCTGTTCGGGTCGAATGTAGATCGAGTCCTACGGCAATCGCCTTGCCCAGTGCTGGTTGCGAGACCCCTCAAGCATGCGAGAGCGTTCGCCGGCGATCTGAGGGCAGCCCACGTTGGCGGCAGATCTGAGACAACAAAAGCACCTGCCGCTCTGGCAACACGCGCGACCTGATCTGATTCCTTTATTTATTTCACAGCAAGACTGAATCTTCGGCCTCGACCTCATTGCGACTCCGGCTTGGATGGCAGGAGCACGCGGCAGTAGGCCGACCATCAGTCGCAACTTCTGTTTCTCTTTGTCTGGTTGATTCCCTCTCGGTCTCTTAAAACCCTAAGCCTTCATCCACAATCGGTGCTGCTGACCAGGCAATACCGCGTTCGCTAATCGTGCAAGCACCGTCTTAGAAAACGAGGGTTTCGGTGCAGACCAGGCGGAGATCCCCGCGAAACTCCTGTGGGAACACCTGTTGCTACTAAATGGCGTCCGGGCAATCATCATCTCGCTTTTCAATCTTGCTCGAACGAGGCAAAAATATGAGTAATCCAAAAATGAATGTGGCCAGCCGTGCAGCGCTTCTGCTTTCAATAATTCTGGCGCTCGTCTTTGCAGCCGGTTGCGCCACCGAAGAGCCTGCCAATAATTCAAACTCCAGCGCGCCGAGTAGCGCGACCGGCACAACCCCTGCAACCAATCCCAGTCCAGCTGTCAGTCCTTCACCCACTGCATCGCCCTCGCCTAAGGAAAAAACAAAGTAAGCGAAGGGGAGGAACCGAGAACTAAACACCGAGAAACCGATCAGGTCGATAAACATTAGTAACCGAGGTACTACAGAAATGAAAACAATCAGACATACTGCTCTCGCACTAATCGTTGTCTTTTCGGCTCTTGCGGCAGGTTGTGTAAGCGAGCCCGGCGGCAACATCAACTCAAACACGCCCGCAAGTTCTTCACCGGCCGCGTCGCCTTCGCCGGCGGGCTCAGTCAGCAAAACTGTGCCGGTAACTCTGCCGGTGCTTGACGCGCTGTTTTCGGATGAAGCTTTTAAATCAACGCTGAAGACGAAGGTTGAACTTACCGATGACCAACTGGCCCAGTTGCAAAAGATCGCCGGCGCAGAGGTGGCGCGACTGCGACAGTCAAACGTGGAAGAAAAGAGTGCCGACGAGCAGTCCTTTCAGGCTGAGCAGGCGCGTGAACACGCCGCTCAAGCGATTCGGGGAGTTGTAGGTGAACAAAAGGCCGAGGAGCTTTTCGCGCTTGTTCGCGACTACTGGGTCAAAGGTAACGAAGGGCCCGAAACCGGCACGACGGATCAGCAGGCTAAGACCGCAGCCCCGGAGGATACGCTTTTGCCTGGGCCCAATGCCGTGCCCAAAGATACGCGCATCGTTGTTAACATTCCCGCTTTCCGCATGGACGTCTTCAAGGAAGGTTCGCTGGTGAAGTCGTACAAGATTGGCATCGGTTATCCGGAGTTTCCGCTGCCGACAGGGTTAAGGAAAGCGCAGACAATTATCTTCAATCCAACCTGGACTCCACCTGACGAACCCTGGGTCGCAAAGATGAAGAATATCAGCGTCGGCGAGAAGGTCGAGGCTGGTAGCAAACTAAACCCACTTGGTCCAATCAAGATTCCCATTGGTTTGCCATCGCTCATTCATGGTGGAAAATCCCCCGCAAAACTCGGGACGTTTGCTTCCCATGGCTGCGTCGGTTTGACCACCCCGCAAGTCCAGGACTTTTCCAAACTGTTAGCGCAGGTTTCCGACAGCGACCTATCCGATGCGGCAATCAAGGCATACTTCGCAGACAAAACCAAAACCAGGGTAGTCAAGTTGGATCGCGTTGTGCCGGTTGAACTACGCTATGAAACCATTGTGGTGGAAGATGGGAAGCTACACATCTATCGCGACGTCTATGACCAGGACACTAATACCGAAGCAAACTTGCGTGCGGTGTTAGATGCCAACGGCATTAAGCTCGAAGATTTGAGCGAAGATGAACGGGCTCAGGTGTTGGATGCGCTCAACGCGATGTCGCGCCATCCGTCGCAGGCGACTGCGTCGAGTAAGGCTGTTACGAGCGCCAGTCCGGCTGATTCGCCCTCGGCTGTAACAAATCCGACCGAAGACAAGGTCGAGAAAAAAGTGACAACTGCGCGCGCCAAGAAACCAGTAGGAAAAAACCAAAAGGAAGTTGTCGTTGAGTTGGCAGCGCTGAAGGGAAAGGGTTATCCCGCGGCCATGAATCTGGATACAGGAGCGGGAAAGCCTGCGCCTGCAGTAGCTGAAGTGCGGCCAGTACGCTGAAATTCTGACTAGCGATCAGGAGCGGAAACAGGCTGTACCGTCTCGGCGGTGCGGACAGTTGGGGGGTGGGGAAGAGGACGCACCTCAACCCCACCTTTTATACTCCCCACTCACGCGAGGTAAAACGCACGCGGTGGGTCAGTTTGGTGGAAAGTGTCCGATAAACTTTAGTTCGTCGTGACTCAACGACAAGCTTAAAGCTTATCGGACATCAAACTGACGCAGTACCAAAACGCACAACTGTTTCATCGCTTCTTCGCACCCTTTGCCGTTTGAACTTTGCTCTTTACCTTACCGCTTTTCGCGGCGGCCTGCGATTCGGGTACTTGCCGTTCGACAGCATAGTGCAGCCGAATAACGCCGTCGGGGTAACCACGGACGGAAAGCAGCTTCAGTCTTACGTTACGATTTTTAGGTGCGATTAAGGGAATGCCTTCCCCAATGAAGATTGGAATGACGTGAATGACGAATTCGTCGATCTCGCCCGC
The DNA here is from genome assembly GCA_036506215.1 of Pyrinomonadaceae bacterium. Taxonomy (GTDB): domain Bacteria; phylum Acidobacteriota; class Blastocatellia; order Pyrinomonadales; family Pyrinomonadaceae; genus PSRF01. Next base: position 6,288 of record DASXSC010000197.1, read on the forward strand.
ATCGAGAAACGACGCGATGATCCCGCCTCCTCCCATCATCCAAATATCTTTGCCAGGGTTTGCGCGAAGACGTTGCGCAAACCGTTCGATAGGCTCATTGATAAACTCAAAGCCGGAGGGATTTGACTTCGGAGGATGATGGGTAAAAACGTAGTTCTTGATATTCGGAGCATAAGAGCTCAGATTACCTGCGCTCATTTTCAGACCAACCCCATAGGTCTTAGCGCCCCACAGAATCGTGTCGATTGTTTTGAAAAATGCACCCATGCCGTAGTCGCCTGAGGTCCGTGGACGATCCAGCCAGTCGACGCCACCGTCGCGCCGGGCAATAAAGCCGTCGGCGCTGGTTGCGATGTAGACGATGATTTTTCTCTTTTTCATCGCTTCTGTTTACGTTTCGTTACGTTCCTCCTCGCCTTTCCAGCCTTTGCCGTTGAGTTCGTTTTACTTTCCGCTGGATGTTTCACGCGATAAGAAACCAACAGCGTGCCGTTCTTGAAAGCTTTGCAGTCAATGAGTTCCAAATCAATCTGGTGGCTCATCTCGTGATAAAGCGGTATGCCTGAGCCGAGCAAGACAGGATGAATGTTGAAACCGATTTCATCAATCAAATCTGCCTCGAAGAGCGACTTCGCCAACAAGCCTCCCCCCATTACGCAGATGTCTTTGCCTTCCTCGCTTTTCAGCTTGCGGACAAATTCGGCGGCATCTTCGGACACAATTTTCACGCTGCTCCCGGACATTGGCTTCAACGTTCGGGAAAACACGTAACTCTTCATACCCGCATAAGGGTTACCACCGCCCGCGCCCATCCGCAGCGCAACCTCATACGTCCTGCGTCCCATCACGACCGTGTCGATTGTTTTCCAATAGTGAGTCATGGCTGACGCCGCTTCCTTGCTCCACATCAACCAGTCAACCGCATCATCTTTCCGGGCGAAATAGTTATCGAGACTGTTAGCGCCGCCGAACGTGACTTTTCGCATGGCTGTTTTCCTTTTGGGTGTCCGTAAGATTGTCCTGATAGGGAGGCAATGTTATAACTACTCGCCATCTCCTCCCAGACGAATCCATTTCATGGGCGAGACTGAGCACTTTCGCTTCCCACGGAGCGAAGCATGATAATGGTTGTACTGTGAACATTTCGCCGCTACGCGGCCTGGACCGTACCGGGCTGATACCGTCCCGGCTCATGCGACCGCTGTTTCCCTAAGCAGCGCTGGCGGCTTCGCAGGAATCGAATTCGGGCGTCTCTTCTATCGGTGCGCCGGCTTCGCCGAAATATGGCCGGCCATTCTCAATCGCTTCGAAGTATTCCTCGATGCGGTTAAGAATTTCATCCACCGAGTGAGAATGGTAAAGCGAGGTGCGAAAGAGTGCGCCGCCCTGCAAGCCGCGCGTAAACTGTCCGGCGAGTTGTTTCATGCGATTGATCGCCGGCGTCTCCGGCATGTCTTCACGGAGCAGGTCGAAATACTCATGCAGGATGGCTCGTTTGTCCGCGAGGGTTGGTTCGAAAACCTCGCGACCGTGCATGACATCTTCAATCTGGCGGAAGATCCACGGATTGGCCATCGCTCCGCGCCCAATCAAAACGCCGTCACAGCCTGTCTCGCGAAAACGAGCAAACGCGCCGTCGATAGTTGTGACATCGCCGCTGCCTGACACCGGCACACTGACAATTCCTTTTATCTGCTTAACGAGATCCCAATTCGCCAGACCACGATAACCCTGCTCTTTCGTGCGACCGTGGAGGGCTATATGTTCGACGCCGCAGCCTTCCGCAAGCTTGGCGGTCTCGACAGCATTGATCGTGTGGTCATAGAAGCCGGCGCGAATCTTAATTGTCAGCGGGATTGAGATCGTTTTCTTAATCTCTGTCAGGATTGTTTCGAGGCGTTCGTGGTCCTTCAACAGACCTGAGCCCCCGCCATGCTTCACCACTTTCGGCGCCGGGCAACCGCAGTTGATATCGAGAAGGTCGGCGCCAATTTCCTCAGCCATTTCCGCAGCCATGCGCATGCGTTCCGGCTGTCCGCCAAAAATTTGCACCGCGAAGGGACGCTCGTCTTCATAAAATCTCATCTGGCGTTTTGATTTTGGATTGCTCCGCGTCAGCCCCTCAACTGAAATAAATTCAGAAACGCTCAGCCCTACCCCGCCGCGCCGCTTGAGTAGACGCCGGAACGAAACGTCGGTTACGCCGGCCATCGGCGAAAGTATCAACGGCGGATTAATCTCAACGTCGCGAATCTTGAATGGTTTGATTTCCGGCGTCATGGCTTAGATCATGGCTTAATCGTCACCGGCGTTCCCACTCTTACAGCGTTGAACAGTTCCCGGATGTTCTCATTTTCCAACGCCACACAGCCCCATGTCCAATCGCTGCTCGCGCCGTTTCCATGAATGTAGATATCGCCACCCAAAGCAGTGTTCAGGTATGCCTTGCGGCGTCGATTGCCGAGCAAAACCGGTTTGGTGACGGTACGCCAGGCCACTCGCGCTGGCAACAAGAACGATGAACAAAATCGAATGCTTCATAGGTAGGGCGCCAGGGATTTTAAATGCCTTACCGGACCAGATTGTTCAGAAACCCAAAGCTGATTTTAGCAACTGATCGCCACATCAAAGCTCACCCTCAGGTAAGGACTCTTCACTCAGTATTTCATACAAAGTGGCTGCTTCTTTTCGCGAGATCTGGCGCGCGATGGGAACGGAAAGGACACGTACCGTCGTTAACTTGCTTGGGCGACGGATGAGGATTTCGTCACCCGCTTTAACGGCATGGGACGACTTTGCGCTGCTTCCATTAATTGAAACTCGGCCGGCGTCGCAAAACTTTTGAGCCACAGTTCGGCGGGAACATAGCCGGCTCGCTTTAAGAAACAGGTCGAGACGCATGAAACAGTTTCGATTTCCGAGTTTCGGGTTTCGAGTTTCATGAAGTGACCATCAAAACTCGGGACTTGGAACTCGAAACCGGTAGCTACGGTTTCGGGAAGATCCCGAGCAGCTTACCCTTTTTCTTTTCGGGCTTTTCGCCAGTTGTCGGGCCACTGTTTTCGGCAGTCTTTTCCGGCGCGAGCTTCAATATTGGTGCTACCGCGGCGCGATAGTTGTCGGAAATCTTGATGTAAGCTTCATTCCGCAAACTCTGCAGGTATTCTTCGCGCTGCTTTTCGCTGCGCTCAATTGTGATCGCCTCGCGCACCTGGTTTTCATTAAAGGTTGCCGTGCTGCTGGCTGGTATGCGCTCGTCAACGCGAATGATTTGATAACTACCATCGTTGCTGCGGAGGGGATCGCTCACACCGCCCATTCTCACGTTCTTGATCGAGTTAGCAATATCTTCACGAAGATTCGGAACCTCAAAGGCGCCGACCTTCCCACCATTTTGCGGCGCCGTGCGCACGCCGTTTACTTCGCGTTCAGAGTTGGCCGCAGCTACCTTGGCAAAGTCTGCGCCAGCTCGTAACTGTGTAACCAGTTCCAGGGCCCTCGCCTTTACTTCGGCTTCATTCTTACCCGCCGAACTCAGGAATATTTCTGAAATGGTGACGTTTTCAGGCTTACGAAACTTCTCCTGGTGTTCCTGGAAATACTTCTTCAGTTCTTCTGTAGTCAAGCCGAAGAAAATCTTGCGATCAACTTCCTGTTGAATCACAGCCTGTTTCATGATCTCCACTCGTAGCGTCTGGCGAGTTGCTGCCGGATCGACGCCAGTCTCACGCATAGCAGCCTCAAGCTTTTCAATGGTGGTGATGCCCTGCTCCTTTGCTACCTCGAGCATGCGGCGATTAACCTCCGCCTCTACCTCGTTTGAAAGATCCAGCTCCTTCCCTTTTTGGATCAGGAGCGCCTCGTTCACAAGAGTCGCAATTAATTCGGGCTGGCGCTTGGCGACCTCAGCTGCGGCTTCCTGCTCGGATACGCCCGATTGCTTGAGCGCATCGATTCGCTCTTTGGATTCCCGCTTCAACATTGAGAGCGTGATCACGTCATCGTTTATTTGCGCAATGACCTCGTCGACTACTTGCATCTCGCTCTCTTGCGCAAAGGTTGGCGAAGGAACAACAGCCAAAATCGCGAAGACAAAGATGCCCGCTATTGCGGCCGATATAAATTTAGATCTCACAGAATTACTCCTAAAGATTTGTCAGTTGTCGGTAGCCGGTTGTCCGTTAGTTGACTCCGATGTGCGCTAGATTTGAGCATAAAGACATTACTAATAACAAATGGGCAGGACTTCCAAAACAACCTGCAGCGCTAACCTACCAGAGCCCTATGGTCAACTGACTATTAGTGATTTCCAGCAATGTACCGCGCATTGTGTCCAGCAGATGATCATACTCGTCGTCGTCAAGATTCAGCTTTAATACACCGGTCGGGCTAAAGACTCTTCCCTCCCGGGCGTTTACAAAGGAGGCGAGTTTCTCGGGCGAGACGCGCGCCTTTTCGCTAAACTTCAACGCGACACCATCAGTCGTCTTATCTATTGAGAGCACGCCCAGCTCTTCCGCCAGCCGCCGCAGGAGCGCATAACTGAAAAGTTGTTCGACCGATTCCGGAAGCCGTCCGTATCGATCGCGGGTCTCATTGCGAATACCGGAAAGCGTCTCTTCGTCGCGGGCCGAGGAAACGCGCTTGTAAGTTCGCAGTCGCTGGCCCATGTCGCTGATGTACTCATCGGGTATCGTTACGTCGACGCCGAGATTGATGGTAACGCTGGTCTCGTCCTCGACCTCTTCGCCGCGTAACTCCGCTACCGTGCGCTCCAGCATTTGTGTGTAAAGGTCGAACCCCAGCGCATCCATGTGTCCCGATTGCTGGCCACCCAGCAGATTGCCGGCGCCGCGCAGTTCAAGGTCGAGAGCAGCGATGCGAAAGCCTGCGCCCAGGTCCGAAAACTCCCGAATGGCCGCCAGGCGACGTTTGGCTATGGGCGAAAGCTCCTGCTCTCCGGGAATCAACAGATAGGCGTAAGCGCGGCGATTTGAACGGCCAACACGGCCCCGCAGCTGATAAAGTTGAGAAAGACCATATTGATCGGCGCGGTTTATGATGATCGTGTTAGCGCGTGGGATGTCTATCCCATTCTCAATGATGGTAGTGGCAACCAGAACATCATATTTGAACTCAATGAAGTCGAGCATTACTCGCTCCATCTCTTTTTCGTTCATCTGCCCATGGCCTACAACCAGACGCGCCTGAGGCACCAGGCGCTGGACAAGGGCCGCAATCGTCTCAATAGTTTCGACGCGATTGTGTATGAAGAAGACTTGCCCGCCGCGACCGAGCTCTAGCTCAATCGCCGACTTGATAACGTTCTCAGAAAACTGAACCACCTGAGTCTGAATTGCGAGCCGATCGCGCGGCGGAGTTTCAATCAGGGACATGTCGCGCAGTCCGCTCAACGACATGTTGAGCGTGCGCGGAATCGGCGTTGCGGAAAGCGTTAAAACATCAACGCGCTTCTTCAGGTGTTTCAATCTTTCCTTGTGGGCTACGCCAAAACGCTGTTCCTCGTCAACCACCACGATACCCAGTTCTCTGAACCTCACATCCTTCGACAAAAGCCGGTGTGTTCCAATCACCACATCCACGTCGCCTGACTCGACGCGTTTCGCAACCTCCTTCTGTTCCTTTGCGGAACGAAACCGCGACAGCAATTCAACCTTCACCGGGAAAGGCGCGAAGCGACTGCGAAAAGTGTCGTAGTGTTGATATGCAAGCACGGTGGTGGGCGTCAACACTGCCGCCTGCTTCCCCTCCATTACAGCTTTGAAAGCGGCGCGCATTGCCACTTCGGTTTTTCCGTAACCGACGTCGCCACAAAGCAGCCGATCCATCGGAGTCGACTCTTCCATATCACGCTTGACGTCTTCGATTGCTGTTTCCTGATCGGGGGTCAACACGTATTCAAACCCATCTTCAAACTCGCGTTGCCAGGGCGTGTCGGCAGCGAAAGCATAACCGCCCACCAGCTTACGTTCGGCATATAAACGCAAAAGCTCGTCGGCCATGTCGCGCATTGCGCGCTTCGCTTTGGCCTTCGTCTTTTGCCAACCAAGTCCGCCGAGCCGATCGAGTGTTGGCTGATGGCCTTCCGCACTCGAATAACGCTGCACCAGATCGAGCCGCTCTACAGGCACGTAAAGCTTCGCGTCCTCAGCGTAGAAAAGCAGCATGAACTCACTGCTGCGCGTTCCGAGGTCGAGTGTTTGCAAGCCGCCGAAGCGTCCAATTCCATGATCGATGTGCACCACAAAATCCCCGGCTTTGAGATCGCGAAAATCGGAAAGGAAGGCTGCAGTCTTGGATTTTCTTTTCCTGCCGTCTGCTGTCTGCCGTCTGCCGTCTGGCGCAGCCGCGCGTCGCTCGAGCGCTTGCGCGTCGGCCTCGTCAAACAGGTCGCCCTCAACGTGTGTCAGGATCCGCGCAGCGATCATTTCGAATCCGGCGCTGAGCCGGCCAACAGTCACAATAATCTGAGCGGTGGCGGAGGATTCAGCCGCGGAAGTTTCATCTGCTGACGAAAGCTGCGCGTCTATCTCGTATTCCGCCAGAATTTCCGCGACTCGTTCAGCGACTCCGAGACTGGGCATCACAAAAAGGGCGGACGTTCCGCTCTCACGAGCGCTGATCAAATCTGCAGCGAGGTTGGCAAGCCGCCCGTGATATTTGCGCGTTGACTGCGTTTTCCATTCGACCTCTGGCACTTGCCCGACTACAGGGAAAAGGAATAAAGGTGCGCGCACACTCCGCGTGCGACCCAATTGAACTCTTGGCGCTTCGGCGTCCAAAGCGACCGCCTGATCGAGTTCGGCCGCCGCGCGCCCAAGCACGCGGAGTTCGATCCTTTGCTTGGAATCCAGTGACGCGCGCAGTTCTTCCGGAGGGAGGTAAAGCTCTTCAGGCATGAGAGCAATGTCGTCGGCCGCATCAGTCTCAGCGTAGCGATCGCCAAGCGTCTGATAAATCTCACCAAGGTACGTTTCTACCGACGAGGGTTCGTCAACGACCAGCACAGCGTCCTTCAAATAATCAAAAACGGTGCCGCGTCTCTCCCGGATAATCGGCAGAAGCCATTCCCAACCCGCAAAGCTTTCTCCCTCATCCGCAAAAACTGTGCGATCGCGCAACGCCCGCGCATAACGATCCTGGTTCCAGCGCCGGCGAGCTGCCTCGGCCCATTCGCTGAAGTCCTGGCTGCGGACAACGACTTCGCGCATGGGAACGATCTCGATGGCGCTCAATTGACTGGTGGACAGTTGCGTCTCATGATCGAAGCCACGGATTGAGTCGATTTCGTCGCCAAAGAATTCGATCCGGACGGGCCGTTCCTGCCCCGGTGACCATACATCAAGAATACCGCCTCGCATTGAGAACTCACCGACCGCGCCCACCGGATCCTCCCGCACGTATCCTGACGCGACCAGTTGGTCCACAAGGTCTTCCGGCGACCGATTATCATTCTTTGCCAACACAGCGCCTGCGCCGATGATCTCATCCGGCGATACTGTGCGGCGCGATAAGGCCCGCGCTGTAAGCAACACAAAATCGCGCGAATGCCGCGCCAAACGCCAAAGCGTTAGCGCACGCCGTTCGAGAGTGTCTGGGTGTGGCGAGGAGCCGGCGTAAGGATCGCTTTCGGATGAGGGCAGAATGAGCACTTCGTTTTCACAACTCTTTTTTCCAGCGAGGGCGCAATACCAAAAGCGCAAATCGCCTTCCCACGGTTCAAGGTCGCGGTTTGACTGAGTGACGACGGCAAAACTTTTTCTGGTCTCACCTTGCAGCGCAGCCAGGGCCAGCGCGCGTGCGGAGCCCGCCACCAACCCGCTTATTGAAACTACCCGCGCGCCGCCGTTGATCTCTGCAACTAGGCGCTTAAACTCCGGCAGTTCCGTGATGCGCCGTAACGTGTTTTGTAATGCGTTAGTTGTCTGAATCGTACTCATAAGGAAACGACCGAGGACGGACTACCAGCGACGGTGGCACCATACCCACGGTCATTGATCGGCTGTCGCTTTTCCTCCGTCGGTCACCGGTCTTCGATCTTCGGTCGGCTCTTCTTCATTTTCTCAATGATCGTGCTGGTAGACGCTCCGGCAACAAAAGGCAAACTGACAACGCGCCCACCAGCCGCCTCCACTTCTTCACGTCCATGAATTTCATCGAGCCCGTAGTCTCCACCCTTCACAAGGACGTCCGGCAGCAGTCTGGCAATTAATGAGCGAGGCGAAACGGCATCGAAGATAGTGACGAAGTCAACGTGTCGCAAAGCGGCAAGTATCTCTGCACGCTCGTTCTCGCTAATCAGCGGCCGTCCCTCGCCCTTCAACTCACGCACCGTCCGATCACTGTTTACTGCGACTACCAGCGCGTCGCCGAGTGCCCTCGCTTCGGCAAGATAGCGCACGTGGCCAACGTGCAGCAGGTCAAAAACCCCATTCGTAAAAACAAGGGATTTCCCTTTAGCGCGCAGACCTTCGCGCAACCCGAGCAGTTCATCCTGGCTCAGAAGCTTTTCGATCATTGCTTCCTGACAATTTAGCATGAGGCGCGGTGCCCCTGCAGCCACCGGAGGATTAACAAACGATACGGGCGCCGAGGATTAACGCGGATGAGACGGAATAATAAGTTTAATGTTTCTTATGATTCGCGATTGTTCGCATTCATCCGCGGCTAAAAAACCAGTTTGCTGGATTTACGGTTTCCGTTTTACCATCTACGATGCTTCTCATGTCTGTGCCATTCATCGAGCAAAACGATCAAACACGAGCGCGACAAGAGCATCTCGACGCTCTACAACAACTCGTCGGCAACGCCTACCCCAATAAATTCGAGCGCAGCCACATAGTCGATCCCCAACAAGAAGACACGATCACAACCCTGGTTGAAAAGTATCGCGCGTTTGAGCCAAAAGCAGCAGAGAATGAGCGTCCCGCGCCGGAAGCAATCGAACTCGCTAACCAGCAACTGAATCAGGTCACGGTTCGCATTGCCGGGCGTATTGCCTCGCCGCCCCGCGTGATGGGTAAAGCTGCGTTTGTGCATTTGTCTGATGGCGTTACGCGTTTACAGGTTTATGTGAAGCGCGCGGAGGTAAAAGGTGTAAGCAACGACGCCGGAAGCGGGGAGGTGGATGGCTGGGAACTATTCAATCTGCTGGATCACGGCGACTTTATCGGTGTTGAAGGTTACTTGTTTATCACCAGGACGGGTGAGCTTTCGATTCACGTGCAAAAGTTACAGTTCCTGGCAAAGGCGTTGTTGCCTCTTCCCGATAAGATGCATGGCATACACGACCCGGAGATTAGCCGGCGTCAGCGTTATGCCGATCTCATTGCCGGTAGTTTGAAATTAGATCGCAAGGAAGATGAGCTGACTCCGCGCCAGGTCTTTGAACGGCGTTCAGGCGTGATTCGCGAAATGCGCCGCATCCTCGATGAGCACGGCTATATCGAAGTCGAGACACCAATGCTGACGCCGCTAGCTACTGGCGCCGCTGCGCGGCCCTTTAAAACACATCACAATACGCTTGACATTGATCTCTACGCACGCATTGCTCCGGAGCTTTACCTGAAGCGTTTGTTGGTTGGAGGTTTTGAAAAAGTCTACGAACTCAATCGCAACTTCCGCAACGAAGGAATCTCAACGCGCCACAATCCTGAGTTCACTATGCTGGAGTTCTACTGGGCCTACGCCGATGCAAAACAGATGATGGACTTCTGCGAACAGATGCTGGCGGCAACAGTCTTCACGGTGTTGGGCCACACGCACGTGAAATTTGGCGAGCACGAGATTGATTTTGGCCAATCGTTTCAGAGGATGACGATGAGAGAGGCCGTTGCTCAATTCGCCCCTGCTGAGAAGATTACGGATGATAACCTATTGGAATTGTTCGAAGAGCACGTGGAGCACAGTCTTAATCAGCCAACTCTTATTTATGATTTCCCTAAAATGGTTTCACCACTCTCGAAAGCCTCTCCGGCAAATCCATCGGTTGCCGAACGTTTCGAACTTTACATCGCCGGTATTGAATGCGCGAATGGCTTCTCAGAATTAAACGATCCTTCGGAGCAATACCAACGCTTCATCGAACAAGCAACGCGGCGTGAGAAGGGTGATGAGGAAGCGATGGTGATGGATGAGGACTACATCCGCGCGCTTTCCTACGGCATGCCGCCCGCCGCCGGTATCGGCATCGGCATTGATCGTTTCACCATGCTACTTACCAACAGACAGTCCATCCGCGACGTGATTCTGTTTCCACACATGAGACCGGAGCGAAAGACTGAGGAGAGCGAACAAGCAGAAGACTAATAGGTAAGTTTGCAGTGACTTCAAAAGCGCCAACAGCAAAATGGCAAAACCTGAGCCAACGCAATTAACGCTCAACCCGCCGAAGCCTCGACTTGCAATTCTCGTAGCAGGATCTTAAGGCAGGCCACCCTCAATCTTAAACTGCTACCTCGTTTTGGTCGCCGACTAAAACAAGCTGTCTGACGCGCTCGCGCAATGCGCCTTCGAATCTTCTGGCCTCCTCAACCTCAGAGAAGGAAAGAGCACGTAATTCCTGTTCTATTCGTCGTCTATAATCAGAAACGAGCGAATCGGAAACTCCTAGCACGGCCGCAACCTCAAGCTGCGTGGAATGTTGCGGGCTCAAATAGCAGTGCCACAAGACTCCGAGAATGCGGTTGTATTGTTTGACCTTTCCTCGAACAGTTTCGTGGAGGTGGCCAAGAAAGTGGTCGACAAATCCAGCTGCTTCGTCTTCCGATTCGCGGCGTAGTAGTCCTTGTTCCGGGTCTTCTCCCTTATCCACGGGTTGAAAGTGATTTCCCTCACCATCGTTGTCGTCGCCGTCGAGCGGTACCAGATAGATGTCCATCACCGGAAGCCGCGACATAACAAGACTGCGAAGTGCTCTAACATCAACTGGCGAGTCAACTGCGTCCAACACTGAAACAATGAGGTCCTCGAGATCAGAATTACTAATCACCACCTGGGAGTCGCCCGTGCAACCCACCATCCGTGTATCGCGCGCGCGAACAGGGATCGTATGAACGCGCTGTTCAACTTCGTGTGAGTCCCGCCGGCGTTTGCCATCAGCCCACTCACTAAGACCGTAAATTCGGTCGGCTAATCTTCTATGAGGCTCATCACCACTGCCGCTCGAATCAAAGCGACGGAAGTTTGCGCTGGATTGGATGAGCGTAGAGATCCGACGGGCAAGGCGATAGCTTTCAGGATGGCGCTTTCGTAGTTCAGCAGTGAGAAGGTTAGTCAATTCGATCTGGCCAATCTCACATTCAATTTCATAGTCTGTCATCTCCGATTCAATATAATGCTCGAAGCGATTCTTGCTCAGGAGTTGAACGAAGAGTTCCTGGGTGAGGTCGGTATAAGCGGTGGTTGCCCCTTCTTCTACCAACAGGCCGGCGCTTCGTGAGGCTCTCACCAAAGGATGGTGAGAAACGATGCGGTGTAATTCCGACCAGAGTCGATTTACATCCGAGCATCGCAGGCTTTCGACCCACTTGCCACTTTTCGCCATCCGCTCTGCAGTTCGTTTTGCGCGAGTAGTTTGCGGCTCTTGGCTTACAGTGTTCGGCTCAACTTCTTTTTCGACTTCGCGACTTAGGGATTTCACAAGGATTGTTCTTTGGGTTACTGAGTTGACTGGACTTCATATTAGGCGGGGAACCCTAATGATGTGCGGCGCCTGACCTGAAATGGGTAACCTTAGGCGATATCAGCGATGCAATGGTGTTAAGGAGCTTTGGTAAGGCAACAACTAAGAGGTCTTTCGAGAAAGAGTCTTGCATTAGCCTTGGAGCTATTATTGGCTAGTCATTTAGAATTTTGCCCGAGTTATTCCTGAGAAAACAGGTGGGCTGACCTGGCGCGAGCGTCAAAGAGCAGGCGCTCTCTGACTTGACCGGCGAGCATCTTAGCAACATTCATAAGATTGAGCAACAAGTTTTTGCACTTCCGGCAAGTTATTGATTCCAGAATACAAAGCAGCCGATTCGAGGGACAAAGTTATGGAATTCAGCGACAATTAGGTTTATTAAGCTGTTGAACAACTGGATGACTCTAAGGGTTCGTCCTGGTAGAGGCTGATGAGGCAAATTGACACTCTTGCCTTCTCAATCCTGTTAAGCGGACATGCGTTTTTCTAAGTTCGATCAACTAGCCTCGTGATCTGTGGCAATCTGGCGGCAAACCGATGAAGTCCTCAACTGTAAAGTCATTCAGTAAAAAACTGACCTGCCCCTCTTCCAGTCTCTTACTCTCATTTCACAAGCAATCACTTGCCCCGGAAATCAACTTGCTGGTCAAACATCACTTGGCCAGTTGTGATTTTTGCTATTGCGAGGTTCCACTGCTGGCATTTTACATACGGCCGCTCAAGGGAGAATGTCGTCCGCCCGACTTGCCGACCGATCTAAGACGGCTGGCCGAGTCGATCCTGGGACAGGACAAGCCAGTGGCCCTTGTCGGTGAGAATTCTGCCGATAAGTCATCCAGTCGCAATGAACTCACTATTTTTGAGGGTAAGTGCTAGCTTGAGAATTGAGGATGAATTGTTAGCATCTTGTAGGAGTTTGTAAACTGCCGGTCTGCGTCCGTTCTTTCGAATCAGCTGCTATGAATAGAGCTCCTCAATTAGACCTTCAAACTTCTGATCAATGACACGTCTCTTAACTTTGAGCGTTGGTGTCAATTCCCCCCGATCGATGGCGAATTCATCCGGCAATAACGCAATTCGACGGATACGCTCATAATCGGCAAGTTCTTTTGTTAGAAGAGCCACGTCGGTTTGTACTAATTTAATCGCGGCGGGAAGCCTGGCGAGAGCGACGCGATCAGTCGGAAACTCCTCGCCACTGGCAGATAGTGCCTGTCTGACCGCTTCCCACTCGGGAACAATCAGCGCAGCTGGCTGTTTACGACCGGCGCCAACCACCACTACCTGGCTGACAAACTCACTCTGCTTCAGAAGGCTTTCGATCTGTTGTGGCGCGACGTATTTTCCGTTTGAAAGCTTGAACAGATCTTTCTTCCGATCTGTGATGTAGAGTCGACCCTCCTGATCCAAATGTCCAACATCGCCCGTTGCAAACCAGTTATCACTCAGCACAGAGGCAGTCTCTTCCGGATGGCCATAATAGCCTCGCATGACGTTAGGGCCACGTAAGAGGATCTCACCATCTTCAGCGATGCTGACCTCGATTCCGTCGAAAGGTACTCCAACGGAGCCGACCTGATTATTCTCTGGACGATTTGCCGAGACAATGCACGTCTCAGTGGCCCCATAACCTTGCAAGATAGGAATCCCCGCGGCGAGAAAGGCATAGGAAAGTGCCGGCGAGAGTGGTGCTCCCCCCGAAACAAAATATCTTAGATGGCCGCCAACACCTTCGCGCCACTTTGAAAACACCACGCGGTTCGCCATCCTTTGTTGCAGTGCCAACGCCGGCCCCACAAATTTGCCTTTGTCCTTCGCTTCGGCGTAGCGCTGACCCACCGCCAGGGAACGTACAAAGACGCGGCGCTTCCAGCCTTTCTGGGAGAAGCCCTTCTTCACAATCCGGTGATAAACCTTCTCGAACAAACGAGGGACGGCTGTCATAACGGTAGGTCTGACTTCGCGGAGGTTTTCAGCTACTTGATCAAAGGAGGCCGTGTAATAGACCGAAACACCGGCGTAACAAAAAATATAGAAACCAGTCCGCTCAAAGATATGAGACAGCGGGAGAACCGATAAGGCTGTGTCAGTCGATGAGATCGGCAAACCTCCGGTTATGGACAACACATTCGAAATGAAATTCGAGTGCGTAAGCATCACACCCTTTGGTTCGCCAGTGGTACCCGACGTATAGATTATGGTTGCAAGATCGTCAGGCCTAATCGCCTTGAGATAAGCCGTAAAAGCCGCAGGCTTATTCAAGGATCGTTCCTGCCCCTTCCGTTCCAACGATTCAAGCGCGGTAGATCTTTCAATATCATCGCCGGCAGCTTCGTCGAAAAAAATGATTCGCTCAAGAAAATCCAAGCCTTCCAGCGCTTTGCTTACATGCTTAAAAAGCTTTCTGTTGGAAATAAAGATTGCACGAGCGCCGGAATCAGTGAGGATATAGCGAACTTGATCAACTGCCTGGGTCGTGTAGATCGGAACGTTAATGGCACCGAGACTGAGAATCGCGAGATCAGCGATCGACCATTCGGGTCTGTTTTCCGAAAGCAACGCTATACGATCGCCGGGCTTTATTCCCAACTCCGCCAGCCCGAGCGCGACATTGCGCACGCGCTCTACAAAGATCTCAGCCGGAATATTGATCCACTTACCAGCAATCTTGTGGTTAAGCGCGTCTTGCTTTCCGTGTTTCAGAGCGGCTGTTAGACAGAGCCCAGGTACCGACGTAGCCTTCGTAGTTTCCCGTGCATCGCTCGTTTCAGTTTTTGCGGAAGCAGTTGAAACCACGCGCCCTGGCACCTCCTGTTTAGTTATTATTGAAGCTAAAGTGATGATTCTACGAAACGAATAATACTACAGCCCGTGGATGCCGGCTCAGCTTGCTGACGTGGTTTCCCGAGGGTTTCAGCTTATGCGAGTTGCCTCTGAACTCCGCCGACGTTTCTTCCGACGCGATTGCACATCCTCAACACGACCGTTCATGGTTGCAAGGGCCGCGAGAACCAAAAAAAGCAGAGCGTTAGCGGGAGTATGCAATGTGAAATCAAAAAAACTGTGAATCAGCACAGCAAAACATCCTGCCAGAGCGCCAGTTGCTACGCCTCGCCTAAAATCATCACGAGAGTCTCGTCTTGTAAATCCCATGCGAAATAGACTGATAACAAAAAACAATCCCAGCGCCGCTCCGACGATCCCGCCATCAGACAAAACTTGTAGATAGTCGTTGTGTGCTTGTTCTAGTCGATACACACCATTGCGCGAATCGTAGCTCGTATACACGACCGCAAACGCGCCCAGTCCGGTACCCACCCATGGATGATTCTTAATTATGTCGACAGTAACACTCCAAAAGTGTGCGCGTCCGGTCGTCGGGTCATCAGTGTTAACTGAACCCACGATTCTGGTTAGCGCCTCTTCGCCACCAAACAAAACGACGCTTCCAAAAAGTGCGACCACCAGGGCCAGGGCGAGCCCGGCTTTTGCGGCTGCGCTTTTTATACGTGGTCTGTGTTCCTCGGATGTTCTGTCGCGGTGCTTGTGCCGGTGCCGCAAACCCATCGTCGCCACCAGGAAGAGCAGTTCTCCAAGAAGACTGATGAGGCCACCGCGTGAGTTTGTCATTATCAAAGCAACAGCCATTAGCCCGGCGGCAAAGAGATAAATAAATCTCTTCTCCCGCTCGATTGATCCGGTAAATACCAGCCCCAGCGGCAGGGCCAGTGCCAGCTCCATGTAACCGGCAAAGTGATGGCGGTTGATAAAGGGGCCAAAGGCCTGACTCTGTGGCATATCGCGAATCCAGTAGACCTTGTCGGGACTAGTAAACGACTGAGTCAATCCAAATATGGCAAGGAAAAACCCGAAGACCGTAATCGTCCTCACGAGCAACCTAAGACGTTTCGGGGTATCAGTGAAAACCAGAACAGCGGCAAAATAAATCAGCAAGGCCGCCACCTGAATAAGGATGAATCTGGTTGAGTAGGGATCAAACGACAAGCTGCTGACTAAGGGAATGGAATGCGTGCCCACGTCTTGTGGATGCCTCAGGGGAAGAAGTTGAAACACGCCAAGCAAAAACATTCCCACCAGCGGCAACTGCAAAACATTTCGGCTGACACGAAATGATCCAAGGCTCCAACTATCAACCAGCCACAAGATCAGGAGTGAAACGCCACCGATAAAAAAAACCGCCAGAGCCCAATAGTGAACCATGCCGTAAGCAAGCGCGGAAAGTATGATCGCGAGACAAACGATCAGGAAAGCAAAACGACTCGCAAGCGTGTGCCTGATGCGATAAGTTGTGTACCCGGCAGGCTGAATTATGTGCGCCTGAGTTTCCTGCGAAACAAGCTGGCTACTTTCGGGGCTTAAGATCGAAGTCGTCATACCAAACAGTTCCAAAGATCGGGCAAACAGGGCTATCCGGGCAGGTATTGCGCAGCATATTCACCTTAATAGCTTCAGTTGTCGCACCTGTTTTGAAAGAAAGAGAAACTCGCTGCCAATTGTTATTGCCACTGGGCGCAGTTGCCGAGCCTGATAATATCGAGTTGTCAGCAGCATTGGCGATCACGATCACCGGAGTCTCCGCACTCTCGAGCCTTTCCGTCTTTACGTAGCATTCAAATTCATAGTCGGTGCTGGGTTGCACCGGGACGAGTTGCGATACATCGATTGTGTCGATATGTGAGCGGACCTGAAAATATACGCGTAAGCTCCTGCTTCCAGTATGGCCCTGGCCGGCATCGATTCCTACTTGCACCTGCGGGTTTGATTGAACCTGCCACCCAAAAACGGCTCCCGGCCCATGTGCCAAATTTTCTTCAAATCCCCTGTCGAGAATATGTCCGAGTTCGGCATGATAACCGGGTCCGGGCGCAACTTCGTTCCAGATGTTCATTGCCTGATGATAGCGTTTGCTGCTAATGAGACTGCGGATGATCGCATCAGCAGCGAAGCGGCTTTCCCTCTTTTGAGCCTCAGTCAAACTGTCCCAAAGTCGCAGGCCGTCATCGTACCGCCAACGCTCAATTAGATATTTAGAGAAGGCAGCCCGTACAGCCGGAACGTTTCCGACCGCCGCCCTGAGCGCTTCGAAGTCATCTTTATTGACCTGCCAGGCAAGGTTGAATAACTGGTTCTGGAATTGTTCGTTAGCTTCGCTGGCTCGCTGCAACTCCGCAAATCCTTCTGTGTAACGGTCGGTACGCAGCATTAAGTTTCCCAGGTACCACCGTGGATACGCATACGAAGGTGCAAGCTTGACGGCCTCACGCAAGGCCTTTTCTGCCTTGTCATAATCGCCCGCCTGCTCCAACGCGCTTCCAAAATCCATCCAGAATCGGTAATCGTTTGGCGATAGACTGACTGCCTTCTCATATTCGGCGATGACAAGCGCAATCTGATCGGGCGGGAGCTCCGTCTGTGTGAGATTACCCAATCTCCAGTGTGGCAAAGGATCGTTGGGCGCTAAACCCACAGCCATCTGCGCAATCTCCACGCGATGATCTTCAGGATGAAAATATTCCGCGATGGTATTGCCGAGATACCAACGAACCACAAACCAGGAAGCAAACAATGCGAGCATGACTGTCAGCGTCATTATTACTTTTAACGGCGCGCTGGCCCTAAGTTGTATTAATTGATCAGGCATAGATGTCTAAAATAGAGGTCGTCCAAAATTTTCGCCGTTCAATGGAGGCCGCTGCTCAAGGTTCCGTCACGTCTTCAATCGTAATGCGCATGCGTTTAACGATGATGTTCTGCGTCCGGCAAAAGCCCAAAATCTCCTGGAGTCGCTCGTCCGTCATTCTGGAGCTGGAGATCAGCACCTCATCCACTGCATGTTGCTCGCAAACTGAGTTTAGATCGCCATTGCCACCGTAAACTTTCAGACCGTGAATCAACTTGCCGTTTTTGGCCGGATCATCATCGAGAAAACCGACTGGCGCATACTTGAGCGCGCGGTTATTCAGCAGTTCTCTAAGTAACAACTCGCCGCCGTCGCCGGCTCCGTAAATTAATACCCGCTTGCCCTCACCGCTTCTGGTGACGGGGATCACTTGACGGAACAAACGAAAGGCCATGCGACTGCCGGCAAGGAACATGAACATCAGGACTCCGTCGATGATGAAGACGGTTCGAGAGAAGCCTTCAAAGCGAAAAGCAAAAAGCACAACCAGCACGCTCAAAACGGAGCTCAGCACTACAGCTTTAGCAAAGACGATCAAATCGTCGAGACTTGTATAGCGCCAAATGCCTCGGTAAACGCCCATTACGAGAAAGGTCGCCATTTTTACGAAGACCAGCACTGGCAGTGTCCGCAGGAAAAGTTTCCACGCGGTGCTTCCTGAGAACGCGCCAAACTTCACCGCATAAGCGCCCCAATAGGCTAAAAGTATGAGTATGACATCCAGCAACACCTCGAAAATGCGGCGCTTATAGGAGAGATCAATCAGAAACGCGTAGAGAGAATTCTCGCCGGCTGCTAAAGCTTCCTCAGTTTCGTCGTAAACTTTAACGCCTGCCAGGTAGACGCCGAGCAGCGTCAACAAGATTGTGAAACCGGCAATCGCCGCCAAACTTACATCGAGCTTAACCTCCTGGACCAACAAGGCGAGAACACCTGAGAGAGCCGCCAAACCATAGAGCATCCAGACTGCATGGCGCTCCGACATTCCCAGCGCGACCAACCGGTGCGACGTGTGGTCGCGCCCTCCCTGCGATGCAGCTCGACCGGAAAACTTTCTGAGAATGGTTACAAAAGTAGTGTCAAAAATTGGTATGAATAAAACCAGGATCGGAACAGCTAGCACAGGCAGAAGGCTTCTTGAACGACCGCCTGATACGTTTACCAAAGCCGCGCTTGCCAGAAAGAATCCGATGAACATCGACCCACAATCGCCCATGAAGATGGATGCAGGGCTGGAGTTGTAAACCAGAAAACCCAGCAGAGCGCCTGCGAAGGTGAGCATCATGAGCGCTTCCGGCAGCTGGCCCGTCGTCAGGAAACTGATCGCGAGAAAGCCAGACGCAATTACCGCTATCCCTGAGGCCAGACCATCCATGTTGTCAAGCAGGTTTACCGCATTCGTTATGCCGATCAGCCAGAAGATAGTCAGTGCGACGTTTAGCGACAAATAGCTGGTCCAGGGTAGAGCCAGGCCGTAATAAATGATGAACGCCGAACCCATGACCTGGCCGATGAGTTTCTGGTATGGCTTGGTATGTAGAAAGTCGTCAGCCAGGCCAACCAGAAAGAGAAAAGTGCTGGCGCCAATCACTACGTCCAAAAACGATCCCGGAAAATGGGCCCAGCCTTGAGTTGTAGTCGGACGAATGAAGACCAGATAACTGATAACCACCGCCAGCCATATCGCTACGCCACCGAACATTGCTGTAGGCTTCTTGTGCCAGCGGTCGGTCTTTGGTTTGGCCACCATGCCATAGCGCCGGGCGAGGGTCCGCATCAGCGG
>DASXSC010000198.1:0-14639 GCA_036506215.1 Pyrinomonadaceae bacterium
ATGATCAACTGGGACGACATTCGCAAGCAGTTTCCGGTCACTGAAAATTCCATCTATCTGAATTCTGCGGCCGCGGGTCCGTTGGCGCGCGGAACCATGGCGGCAGCGACTGAGTACTACGAGCAGATGATGAATGATGCCGATATTCACTGGGATGAGTGGCTGGCCAAACGCGAGGACGTGAGACGCAAAGTTGCTGCCTTTATCAATGCCGAACCGGATGAGATTGCGCTGACAACCAACACATCATCAGGTATGAACGTCATCGTCGATGCCCTGGAAACGCACGGCGAAGTCATCTCCTGCGATCTCGAGTTTCCGGTTTCCACATTGCCGTGGATGAACCGGCGCATTCCCGTGCACCTGGTAAAGTCAGTTGCCGGCGCAGTGGGAATTGATGACCTTCGTGCCGCCATGAATGTGCGAACTGGCGTAATCTGCCTGAGTCATGTTCAATATTCCAGTGGCTTTCGGTTCGATCTCGACGCCTTGGGAAAAACGAAACGCGGACATGCGCTGGTAATCAATGCCAGCCAGTCGGCGGGAGTTTTTGAGATCGACGTAAAGGGAATGAAGATTGACGCACTCTGCGCGACGGGACACAAATGGATGCTCTCGGGATACGGCAGCGGGTTTGTTTACATTTCGAGAGAGTTGCTGGAAAGATCCAAGCCCAGGGCGATCGGCTGGCTGAGCGTGGAAGATCCATACGGCGATCGAAATGACGAGATTCGTCTGCGTCATGATGCGGCGGCGCGTGCGGAACTTGGCTGTCCACATTTTGCGGGCATGTTTGCTTTGGGAGCGTCAGTGAATCTTCTCGACAGCCTGGGCATAAAGACCATCGAAGAGCGAGCCCTTTCGTTGAACCACTTTCTAACCCAGAGACTAAACGACGCAGGCTGGAAGGTTCTCTCGCCGATCGCGGACGAGCGCGCGCGTTCAGCGGAGACGCTGGTGCAGGCAGATGATCCAGCGAATGTAGTCGCGAAGCTTGCGGACCAAAAGATCATCGTTACAAAAAAGCCGCAGGGGATTCGCGTGGCGGCTCACTTCTTCAACAACGAAGCGGATATTGAGCGGCTGATAGAAGCGCTCTCAAGCATGAATTAACCGCAAAGAACGCGAAGGGTTTGCGACAAACTGGAAGTGTAGACGGGTCTGTTCGTCATAACCGCGATTGTCATAATGCCGGGGCTGCGCAGCAAGTCCGGAAAGGTCTTTGACCTCCGGTGCGCGGTAAGTCTTTGACTTACCGAAGACTGTATTTACCAACTCTTCCGGTCTATGACCGGAAGGTCTTTGACCTGTGATGCGCGGCAAGTCTCCGACTTGCCGGCAGGCTAGTAAAAATCTTTAAAGGGTCTATGACCCTTGAGATTCCGGTCATAGACCGGAAAAGTTGGTTAAATAGAGGTCTTCGGTAAGTCAAAGACTTACCGCGCACCGGAGGTCAAAGACCCTGCGCACTGCTTCAGCCGGTCCTCTTATCGGCGACGCTCGCGGTGCTGATATGAGTTCCGGAAATTATTTTCTCGACTGCTTCTTGCGGGGCCCGAGTTTAGGTTTTCCAGCGGCCAGCCGCTGAGAGTCGCTAAAGTAGTTTCTTGAGAGTTTGATGAAAGTTTGCGCGATAGGCGATTCGTAGCCGCCGGTCAATCTGGCGATGCCCAACTCCCAGTTTATGTGTGCACCTTCGATCCACCATCTTACCAGCCGGCCCTTCTCCACCGCTTCGCCCACCGATTGCAATGGCACTACCCCGACGCCCATGTCCTCTTCGACCATTCGCCGGATCGCGGCCTGTCGGCTCAGTTCCATTGAGACGTGAAGAGTCACGCCGGCCTGGGCAAAAAACTGATCGATTAGCCGGCGCGTGTTGCCGCCGCGCTCGCCCAAAATCAGTTTTTCTCCGGCTAGCGTGTACGCGCTGATCGTGCGTTGCCTGGCCAGGCGGTGGCGTGGCGAAGCGATGGCAACGAGTTGATCCTGACTAAGCCGTTCGGTATTGATGCCGCGCGCTTCGACCGGCAAGGACACAAAAGCGACATCGAGTTCACCGGAAAGGATCTGCTGAACGAGGGACTCGCTCGTTCCGGAGGCAACCGTGATCTCCGAACCGTTATGTTGCTTGCGAAGCTCCCTCAGGAGTTTCGGCAAAACCTCCGTGGTCACTGCTGCCGAGGCGCTGCCGATTCGCAGGCGTCCCCGTTCGGCGCCGGCAAGCTCCGCAATCTCATCGATCGCAGCGTCGTGATCGCGCAGGATTTGTCGCGCACGCTGCAGTAACTGCTCTCCCGCTTCGGTTAGCATCACGCGGCGTGGCGCGCGGATAAACAGTTTCGCGCCCAGCTCATTTTCCAATTGTCGGATCTGCATACTGATCGCGGCCTGGGTTATATGAACGCGCAGCGCGCCCGCAGTAAATGTGCCCAGTTCGGCAATAGCGATAAAGGCTCTAAGTTGGCGAATTTCCATGGGGTTCCGGTACCATCCGTTAAGTAGACGTTATCAACGAGGGTTATTGTAATAATAAAATCTTTTAGTTTCCATTATAAATGCGCCTTACCTAGAATGAGCCACAAATGGTCCATCGTAACTGACAAAGCGCGGTTTCCCCGGCCTATGGTCACCACTGACAGAAGACAACCAGATTTTCTAAGCCCGCGCGGGCGAGCTTCAAGGCGCGCGGTAGTCGGTGTCGACGGAGGTGGAAGCAAGACGCACGCAGTAGTGCTGGATGCCAACTTTGCGATCCTCGGTGAAGGTATTGCCGGTCCGTCGAATCCGTTGCGGGTGGGAATCGCCAAAGCTGCCGCGGCGATTCGTGAAGCAATCGATACTGCCTGCGAAGTTGCGCAGCTGCGGCGCACCGATCTCGTGGCCGCCGAGATTGGACTGGCCGGAGCACGCCTCACGGAGCTGACCGCGCGCATGCGCGAAGCTCTGGTTAGCATGGGCATCGGAGAGATTGTTGTCGTAGGCGATGCCGACATCGCGCTTTACGGGGCCACGGAAGGCGAGCCCGGGTTAATAGTCATCGCGGGCACCGGCTCGATCTGCTGTGGCATAAATTCGCGCGGCAAGCGAATATGCGCAGGGGGTTGGGGACCGATTGCGGGAGACGAAGGCGGAGGCGCCTGGATTGCGCGCCAGGCTTTGCGCGCTATTGCCCACGCCGTGGACGGACGTGGGCCAGCGACCTCCCTCGCCGCCACGGCCGGTACTTACTTTCACGTTTCCGATCCTAATGATCTTTCAACCGCGATCTACGCGCCGACCATAACGAACGAGCGTCTGGCGGGTTTTGCACGGGATGTGATCGAAGCGGCGAAAGCGAAGGATCGGGTCGCGCGGGACATCCTCGCCGAAGGAGGCCGTGAGCTTGGTTTGGCGGCCGCCGCAGTGATCCGCAATCTAAAGTTGGAGCGCGAGACTTTTCAGGTCGCTTACGTCGGCGGTGTCTTCGACGCCGCTCAGGAGTTGGTTTTGGCGTCGGTGCGTGACGAGGTGATGCGTGTTGCTCCCAACGCTTATCTTGCGCCGCCTCGTTTTTCTCCCGCAGTTGCGGCGGCACGAATGGCACGCGAACATCTGAACCATATGGCCCTCGCTGTTTGAGCGGGCGGTTTTTTAGTGAGTAAAGTGAACTCTGAAAATCCGGATCCGCTCCCCATCACCGAACAGGAAAATATCAATACGAGCACCCTCAGTTCGTTGCCGCCGCGCGAAATCACCCGTCTGATGAACGACGAAGATAAGTTGGTAGCCCCAGCGATTGATCTGGTTCTTTCGGAAGTGGCGCTGGCAATCGAGGAGATCGTTCGCCGCCTAACCAACGGTGGCAGGCTTTTCTACGTCGGCACCGGTACGTCCGGTCGACTTGGTGTTCTGGATGCCGCGGAGTGCCCACCGACATTTGGAGTTTCGCCGGATTTGGTTCAGGCAGTTATCGCCGGCGGTTATGAAGCATGTTATCGTGCGGTCGAAGCTTCAGAGGACGATGCCGCGGCGGGAGAGGCTGATCTGCGAGCTCGCGGCTTCACAAAAGGCGACGTGCTGGTAGGGATCGCAGCATCAGGCCACACGCCTTACACGGTTGGCGCAGTACGTTATGCGCGCGAGGTGGGAGCGTTCACAATTGCAATCACCTGCGCTCCGCATTCTCCAATTACCGAAGTTGCCGAGCTTAGTATTGTTCCCGTCGTTGGTCCCGAGGTTGTTGCCGGCTCTACCCGGCTTAAGGCCGGCACTGCTCAAAAGATGGTTCTCAACATGTTGTCAACCGCGACCATGGCAAAGCTGGGCTATGTGACCGGCAATCGGATGACGAATGTGTTGCCGCGTAATTCCAAACTTCGCGCGCGCGCCATTCGCATCATCATGGCTGAAACTGGTCTGGACGAAGAAACATCGCGCTCCGCGCTCGAAAGGGCCGGCAGCGACCCGCGCGCAGCACTCGTCATGATCAAAACGGGAAGTTCGCGCGAAGAAGCCAAGGCCGCTTTGGAAGCAGCAGGCGGCGTCATTGATCAAGCAGTCAAAAATTCTTCCAGATAGTTAGTTGTTCTGAGCCCTGGCAACCTTCATCTTGTCATTCATGCTTCATCCTGCACTAAACGGCGCGCGCGCCTGCATCTTTGATGCGGGCGGGACGATCGTGCATCCCGACTGGCCTCGACTTTCGCGCCTTGCGGCCGATGTTTCGGGTCGCGCCTTTCAGCCGGAGGAAATGCGCCGAGCTTTCGGGGAAATGCTGCGAGCGGTGGGACTCGAGATGCAAGCCGAAAACTTCGTACTGCCGGACGAAATGCAGCGCCCGCATTGGACTTTTAGACGCATGTACGCCGCGCTCGGCCTCGACGATTTGACTTGCACTACTATCGCGGAACGTCTCGCCGCTTCCCATGCGGAAAAACATATCTGGTGCGAACCCGACCCCGCAGCTCGGCGCGTGCTCGACAAATTAAAGCGGCAGGGGTTGATTCTTGCCGTTATCTCCAACACCGAGGATGGAAGGTTGATTGAATCGCTTGACGCTGCGGGTATCTCAGACCGTTTCGATCTACTCATTGACTCGCACCTCGTCGGCCATCGCAAACCCGACCCGGCGATATTCAGGCTCACGCTGGAACGCCTCGAACTCGAGGCCCATGAGGCGGCCTATGTTGGAGATTCTTACGCCCATGATGCACTGGCGGCGCGTGCTGTGGGATTGCACGGTATTCTGCTCGATCCACTCAATCTGCATCCCGAAAGCGTTTGCCAGCGGATCAAGGCGCTGGATGAGCTATGTAAGAATGCCGCACAACTTTGAAAGGGGTGACACAACTGGTTACTAATGCCCTGGCCGCCCTCGTGCTGCTGCTCGCTTGCGTTGGTGCGTTTGCCCAGACAGGTCAAACAACGAAGCAAGCGGCTTGGGACCAACGCGTCCGCGCGGAGGTTGCGCAGTTTAAAGGCAAGGTCAGTCTCTTCGCGAAGAATCTTGATACCGGAGTGGTGTACGAACTGGGTGGCGACGATCGCGTGCCGACGGCCAGCACAATCAAAATCGCCATCATGGTAGAGGCATTCGCACGCGTCTCCGAAGGGAAAGCAAAATGGACTGATGAACTTGTCCTGACGAAAGAAAAGAAAGTAGGTGGTTCAGGAATTCTGGCGGAATTTGGAGATGGCTTGCGTCTCACCCTCCGCGACGGCGTGTCGTTGATGATGATCTTAAGCGATAACACAGCGACGAATCTGGTGATCGACGCGTTGACTACTGATGCAGTCAACGCGCGCATGGCATCGCTGGGGCTCACCGAGACGCGTTTGATGCGACGTGTATTCGGCGGCGGCGAGAGTTTGGAAGGCAAAAAAGAGGAGAACAAGCGTTTTGGCCTGGGCCGCACTACGCCGCATGAAATGGTGACGCTACTGGAGAAATTGGAACGCGGCGAAGTTATTAGTCCCGCGGCCTCCAAAGAGATGATCGAACTGATGAAACGCGAACAGGGAACTAACGGCGTCTGGCGCGAACAATGGCGCGTGCCCAAAGCGACGAAGTCCGGCGCCCTCGACGCGTTGCGCAGCAACATCGGGATCATTTACCACCCACGCGGTCGCATTGCGCTGGCGATCACCTGCAACGAAATGCCGGAGGTGAATTGGACGGTGGATAACCCGGCGCTGCTTTTGATGTCGCGGCTCTCAGAAATTCTGATTGACGGATTGGGAAAGTGAAATGAAGCCAATCGATCTCGTCATTATCTTTGGCTACCTGATTGGTATCACGCTGTTCGGCGTTTGGTTCTCTCGTAAACAAGAGACAACGCGTGATTACTTCCTTGGGGATCGGACCGTGCCCTGGTGGGCCATTGCGGCTTCTATCGTGGCCACTGAAACATCAACAATCACCTTCATCTCAGTCCCGGGGATCGCATTTGCGCGCAACGGGAATTTTCAGTTTATCCAGCTCGTCTTCGGCTACATGTTGGGGCGCATCGTTATCTCGCTGCTCTTCATCCCTTCGTATTTTCGCGGGGAGCTAATGACCGTCTATCAACTGCTTGAGCGACGCTTTGGCGATCGCATCAAAATGCTGGCGGCGTCACTTTTCGTTGTCATGCGCAATATCGCCGACGGTATCCGTCTGCTGCTGACGGCATTTGTCCTGGCGGCGGTTTACACCGCTTTCCAACCTCACGCGAATGCGGAAACGATCGTGATCGGTTCAGTCATATTGCTCGGAGTGGTAATGATCATCTTCACCTACTTCGGCGGCATGGAGGCGGTGATCTGGGTTGAAGTGGTGCAATTGGGAATCTATCTCGCGGGCGCCGCAATGGCCGGGGTTGTCCTCGTCATGGCTATTAAGGGTGGCTGGAGCCATGCTATAAATCTGGGCGAGCAGTATCACAAATTCAACTTCATCGATTTCGGAATCAGACCGACTACCTATACATTTTCCGCACCCTTCACGGGTCACACGTGGAATTTCACCTTGCCAATTGATTTCACGAAAACATACACGCTATGGGCCGGCCTACTCGGGGGATGTTTCCTGACGATGAGCACCCACGGGACAGACCAGTATTTGGTGCAACGTTATCTGTGCACGGACAAGCCGCGACGCGCGGCAGCGGCGCTACTAACCAGCGGCGCAGTTGTATTAGCGCAATTTGTTGGCTTCTTATTTATCGGCGTGCTGCTCTTCGCCTTTTACGCGCCCTACAACGATCCTGCTTTTGGCGCTCTGGCTAACGGAGTGGCCACTATTCCGGTTGGCGGTGTGTTTCAGACAGTTGGTGGCGACCGCGTTTTCCCCGATTTCATCACGAAGTTTATGCCGTCAGGTCTATCCGGTCTGGTGGTGGCCGCGATTTTTGCGGCCGCGCTTTCGTCGTCACTAAATTCAATCGCCGCAACTGCCGTAAACGATCTTTACAAGCCGTTTAGACCAAGGCGCGACGACAAGCACTACCTCCGCGTGTCTCACTGGTTGACGCTGGTGTGGGGCATTATTCAAATCGCAGTGGCGTTGATAGCAATGCGCCAGAATCGATCAGCGCTGGATCAGGCATTGTCAGTAGCCTCACTGATAAATGGCCCGGTGTTGGGCGTCTTCCTGGTAGGAACATTTCTGAAACGCGTTAGCGAGCCGCCGGCACTGATTGGAATGCTGGCAAGCATGTTCGTGATGCTCTACATCCGTTTTTGGACACCAATAGCCTGGACATGGTATGTGCTTATCGGCAGCGTGATTACTTTCGTTGTGGCCTGGCTCGTCGGGTTTGCGTTTGCGCCGGCGCCAAGCGAACGTCGCGACGAGCTTTCACCAACCGCGTAATTGAGAACAGAATAGTTCTAATGAGTCTTAACTAAAATCTGAGCGGTTGAAGTTTCAGCGGCGAGCGGTTAGGCGATCAGCGGGGGCACGCCCACCTTCCCAACCATGAGCTTCTTATAGTTGAGAACTAAACCATGATCGATAGCCATTCAGCGAGAAATTCATAAGCTTGAAGGAACAGCTCTCAGGTCGGGAAGGTGGGCTTGCCCCCGCTGGCTGGGTCCGATACTCAAGAGTGTTCAGCAGTACTATTAATGACCAAAAATTCATAGATTTACCTAACCAGATGAAATCAAAGTCTTTTTCTTCAATTCGCCCGTTGGTCTTAATCGCCCTTTTGACTGCACTCGTGGTTACACCTCTGCTCCAGTTGGATGCACCGGTGGCGGCGCACGAGGCACCGACGACACCGGTCAAAGCATATTCTTCAAAGCCGACTAAAGCAGCCATCGCCTGGGCCGACAAAGAGCTGCGACGCATGTCGCTGGATGAAAAAGTCGGGCAATTGATTTGCGTCGCAGTCAATGCCACGTTCCTCAACCAGGACAGCGATGCCTTCAAAGCCTTGCGCCACCAGGTTGAAGACAACCACGTGGGCGGCATCGTTCTATTTCGCGGGCCCGTGTATGAATCGGTTGTGCTCGTCAACCGCATGCAGAGTTTGGCGCGTTATCCGTTGCTCATCTCCTCGGATCTCGAAGCCGGTTCAGGGATGCGTTTCGACGATACGGTGAATCTCCCCTGGAACATGGCGGTGGGCGCCACTGACAACCCCGATTACGCGCGGCGCCAGGGCGCCTTAACCGCGCACGAGGCGCGCGCTCTCGGTGTGCAACAAATCTATGCGCCGGTAGCTGACGTTAACAACAACGCAGCGAACCCGGTAATCAATGTTCGATCCTACGGCGAAGATCCAGTTGCGGTTGGCCGATTTGTGGCCGCGTTCGTCGAGGGCGTGCAGAGCAACGGCGTGATCGCCACAGCGAAACATTTTCCCGGGCACGGCGACACGGCCACTGATTCACATCGAGGCTTGCCCGAGATCGACGTCAGTCGCGAACGATTAAATGCGATCGAGCTGGTTCCTTTTCGCGCTGCCGTTCAATCTGGAGTGGGCTCGGTTATGACCGGCCACATAGGCATCCCGCAAGTTGATCCGACAGCAGTTGTTCCTTTGCCGCGCGACGTTAAGTTAAAGCCCATTGACACGGATGAAGCCGGAGAAGTGGTGGTCGAAAAAGGAACGATGCCAACGACGCTTTCTCCGGTATTGAACGGTATTCTGCGTCGCGATTTGGGGTTCGAGGGACTGATAGTCACCGATGCGATGAGCATGAGCGGTCTGACGCTTTACTTCACCCAGGAAGAAGCCTCCGTGCGGGCGCTGGAAGCGGGCGCCGACCTATTGCTTAAGCCCGCCGATCCCGACGCCGCTTTTCGCGGCGTGCGCGAGGCAGTGATGAAAGGCCGACTGAAGCAACAGCGCATCGATGAATCGGCCCGTCGCGTTCTCGCCGCGAAATATGATCTTGGTTTGGTCAAGCAAAGGATATCGCCGCTTGATACGATCGACCGCAGTGTTGCCGGGCGGGAAAGCATCGAGCTGGCTCGCGAGATAGCCGAGCACGCGATCACGTTAGTTCGAAATAACGATAAGCTCGTCCCCTTGAATTCATTAAAACCGGAAGCGCGCATTTTCAATCTGGTCATCACAAACGGTGACGATCGCTTATGGATCGCCAACACCTTTGTAGCTGCGCTCGCGCGATCGGGACGCAAGATAGAGACAGTCGCGCTGGATGATCGTTCGAGCGATGCTGAAGTTCAGAAGGCTTTGGAGCGAGCCAACCGCGCTGACCTCGTCATAGCCTCTCTTTATGGCCGGGTAAGAACCGGCCAGGCGCGCAGCGTTGGCCTGCCTGACCCCGGCGCGAAGGCTGTGTCTGCATTGATAACCAGCCGGGTGCCGCTTATCGGCATCAGCTTTGGTAATCCTTATTTATTGCAAAGTTTTCCCGAGATGCGTACCTACATCGTTGCTTATGGCGACATGCCGAGTCTGCAACAAGCCGCCGCTGGTGCGCTGTTAGGGCAGATCGATGTCAGCGGTAAGCTGCCAATCTCTTTGCCCGGCCTTTATCCGCGTGGTACCGGTATACAACTCAAACGCTCCCCAAGCTAAAGCTTGTACTCTAAACTACACGAGTGCCCGGTGAGTTGAGAGTGACAAAGAGCCACGTGTTGCTTTATCTTTGGGTGAAGATTCATGAAGAAGACTGAAGAAAGACTGGATCGACTCGAGCGTATTGCCAAATTGCTGGTGCGCGCGGGACTGCGCGCGCGACGCGAGCTGCGCCAGCAGGACGACAAGATCACCATCATGATGGACGCGCAGATAAAAAACGAAGAGCGATTCGCAAAACTGGCTCAGGCGCAAACTGAGCTGGCGGAGTCGCAAGCGCATATGGATCGCCACCTGGACGCTTTGATCGATATCGTCAAGGAAAGCCGCAACGGCAAGTCTCGCTGAAACAAGTAAGAACATGCTGAACAGCCTAAGCACGATCAAGAAGTTTTTGAGTTCAAGCTTTAGCTTGCTTCTATTCGGAGCCGCAACCTAAAAGGTTGAACTCTGAACCACTGCCTTTTCCCAAAGTCACCACCTTGCTCCTTTCTCGGTTCCAGCTGAATAAGTTTGCCAGATACTGTATCGCCCTTCTGCTGCTTGCGTGCGCGCTTCCCAGCGCAGCGCTCCCAACCAAACCTGCCGCCGGTTTAAAGGCAGCTAACCCTGCCACTGTCGATGTCTCAGCGCAAAAACTTCAAGCGATCGACGGCGAGGTTGAACGTGAGATTGCGCAACACCATTTACCCGGCGCCGTGGTTTTAGTTGCACGAAACGGAAGTGTCGTTTGGCGCAAGGCGTATGGCGCGCGTGCTGTCGAGCCGGCGCGCGAAGCAATGACTACGGATACGATTTTCGACCTCGCGAGTCTTACAAAAATTGTGGCCACCGCTACCAGCATCATGATTTTGGTTGAGCGCGGAAAAATCAGATTGAGCGATCCGCTCTCGAATTACATTCCTGAGATCAGAGGCGAGGGAAAGGAACGAATCACCCTTGAATTGCTGCTGACGCATCGCTCCGGTTATGCGCCGGACTTTGATTTGAAAGATCGGTGGACCGGGTATGGCGAGGCGATGAAGAGACTGGCGCGGGAGCCGCTGCGTAATCCTCCCGGCGCCAAATTCGTTTACAGCGATATCAATTACATCGCGCTCGGTGAGGTAGTTCATCGCGTCAGTGGTCTTACACTTGATCAATTCGCGCGGCGGAATATCTTTGAGCCGCTGGGCATGCGCAACACAGGTTTTCGGCCGAGCGCGAAGTTGCGCCCCCGGATTGCTCCAACGGAAAGGCGACGCGGCCAATTAAGTTATCTTGGCGACAAGCCTAACGGTTCGGAAGTTGACGATGGAGACAGGTGGCTGCGCGGCGAAGTTCACGATCCTACGTCTTATCGCATGGGCGGAGTAGCGGGCCACGCCGGACTTTTTTCCACAGCCGACGATCTCGCTATCTACTGCCAGATGATTCTGAATGACGGCGAATATAAAGGCGTTCGGATCCTGTCTCCACTAACAATCGAGGAGATGACTCGCCCACGTTTGGTTTCTGAGGGCGGATGGACCCGGGGTTTGGGATGGGACATCAACACCAGTTTCTCCACGAATCGTGGCGATCTTTTTCCGCTCGGGTCCTTCGGGCATACCGGTTTCACCGGTACGTCCATATGGATCGACCCAGCGAGCAAGATGTTCGTCGTTTTTCTGAGCAATCGCGTCCATCCGGATGGCAAGGGCGACGTGGCTTCGCTGCGCGGCCGTGTCGCCTCAATAGCTGCCGGCGCAATTACGGATCTCGCAATGGTCATGCGCGCGCGCATGGAGTTGACCCAATACTACGTAAGATTAACCAGCGATCTGGGCCGCTTCACTGCGTCGCGCGGGCAGGTATTGCCAATGTCATCCGGCAGGCTCGACCCGGTCTCCACCGAGCGTGCCTCCGGCGCAATGGACGCGACGGTCCTGACTGGAATTGATGTGCTCGAGCGTGTTGGGTTCAAACAGTTGGCAGGAATGCGGGTTGGTTTGATAACTAATCAAACCGGTCGGGATCGCGCCGGGCGTTCGACGATCGACATTCTCCACAATGCCCCGAACGTAAAACTAGTCGCGTTGTTTTCTCCTGAGCACGGCATTCGTGGCGACGCCGACGATAAAGTGTCGGACTCAAAGGACGAACAGACTGGCCTGCCAATCTATTCGTTGTATGGTGAAACACGCCGGCCCAAACCCGAGCAATTGAAGGATCTCGATGCTCTGGTTTTCGATGTTCAGGACATTGGCTCCCGCTTTTATACCTATATCTCAACCCTCGGCTATGTGATGGAGGAGGCGGCGAAAGCAAAGCGGCCGGTTTTTGTTCTCGATCGTCCAAATCCGATCGGCGGCCTCGAGATCGAAGGCCCCGTCGGCGACGCAGACAAACTTTCCTTCACCGCTTATCACACTATTCCGGTGCGTCATGGCATGACAATTGGCGAACTCGCGAGGCTCTTCAACCAGGAACGCAGCATTGGCTGTGATCTGAGAGTTGTCGAGATGGTTGGCTGGCATCGCGCGATGTGGCTCGACGAAACCAATCTCCAGTGGGTGAATCCGTCGCCGAACATGCGCAGCCTTACCGAAGCGACGCTTTATCCCGGCATTGGTTTGCTTGAAACTACGAATCTGTCTGTGGGACGAGGCACTGATACGCCGTTCGAAGTGGTAGGGGCGCCCTGGATTGACGGACAGCAACTCGCCTTCTACTTAAACCAACGAGCGGTCCCCGGCGTGCGTTTTGTTCCCCTCCGCTTTACGCCGGCGAGTTCAGTTTTCAAGGGTGAGGAGTGTAGCGGTATCAACGTTATCATTACCGATCGCGGCAAGTTTCGCCCCGTCTCAAACGGGTTGGAGATTGCCATTGCGCTGCGCACCCTTTACCCGTCCCAATGGAAGGTTGATAACTACCTGAGATTGCTTGCTAACACAGATACACTCGAGCGATTGAAGCGTGGGGATTTGCCTGCTGACATTACGCGCTCCTGGCTGATTGGCCTGGAGGATTTTCGTCGAATTCGGGCGAAGTATTTGCTCTATGATTAGCTGGCAAGCGAAGTCTCTGGGTGCTAAAGTGGCAACAAATTGCGATGATTGGCGAAAATCCCAATGTTTCGAGCAACCATTAAGCGAAGTTCTTTTTTATGCGCGGTCGCACGCAACGTTGGGCTGTTATGCGCGTTGGCCGTCGTCGGAGCAGCGCAAGCGCCTTCGTCAATTCAGATGTTTATGCCCGATGGTGGAATGCCGGATCGATCATTGCGTTTTACCTTAACGCGCGATGATGGTCGCGTCGAAACTCTTTTCACAGACACAAAAGGCAAATTCCTCATCACCGGTGATTTGGTGCGGGACGCGGATTTTACCGTGCAGGTGGATACCGATGGCCGCACCTTCGGCACTACCGTGGTCAGGTTCCGTCTGTTCAGAAACATGCTTGTTTACGTACCCATGTTTCTGAGTCCATTGAGCGAGAAGAAGGGACACCCTCTGGGGGTGCTGGACGTTACAGATGTCAATGTACCCGAAGGAGCACGCGTCGCTTATCAGAAGGCCATGCAGGAAGCAAACAACGGCAATGCGACGGAAGCAATAAGTGGTCTTCGGCGAGCGATTAGCTTGTATCCGCGTTATCCGCGGGCCCTCAACGATCTTGGCGTGCTTTATCTAAAGCTGAACCGGCTGGATGAGGCCACTGCTACTTTCAGACAAGCCATTAAGGCTGATGAACACTTCCTTTATCCACGCCTCAATCTTGGCATCACGTTAAATCGGCAGGGGAAGCACAGCGATGCGCTTCCACTGCTCGCGAAACTTTATAAGGAAAACTCTCAACTAACGGGCGCGGGCGTCCCCTACGGAGAGGCACTGGCAGAAACGGGTAACCTCCCGGAGGCCGATAAGGTGCTGCGGCACGCTCTCGATGACAAAACTCTTACTAAGTCAGTTCAGGCCGAGGCTCATTTCCGGCTGGGTGCTGTCTTAAACCGTCAGGGTCAATTTTCTGAAGCCGCCGTTGAATTGCAGAAGGCCATTGACCTCGAACCGAATACAGTGATGGCCCACTTGCAACTGGGCGGGGCCTTAATTCAGTTAAAGCGTTTGCCGGAGGCAGAGCGGGAACTAATCAAAGCTTATGAGCTGGGCGGAACTTCAGCCGGTGCCGCACAATTTCTATTAGGCCAGGTTTATTATCTTGAGCTGAAATACGAATCGGCTTTACATGCATTCGAACAATACCTGACGGACGTGCCCGACGCTCCCAATGCGGCGCAAGTGAAAGATGCCATCGAAAAGATCAAGGCGGCGCTTAAACCCAGTTAGGTGCCAGGGCAGTCGGCGGTAGTGGGTCAGTTTACCGTCGGCAAGTCGTATTCTTTGGAGAACCGTGCGCGGTAGCGCCGGATGCTAGAGTCAACTTTGGCGTAATGATGCAGAACCGAGCGCGGTAGCGCCGGATGCTAAAGTCAACTTTGGCGTAATGATGCAGAACCGAGCGCGGTAGCGCCGGATTCCAAAGTCAACTTTGGCGTAGTGATGCAGAACCGAGCGCGGTAGCGCCGGATGCTAGAGTCAACTTTGGCGTAGTGATGCAGAACCGAGTAGCTTTGCTCGTCTGCGACAAGCAGATAACGAGATG
>DASXSC010000199.1:0-50306 GCA_036506215.1 Pyrinomonadaceae bacterium
AATTAAGACGTCCCCATGTCCCAGATCAACTTCCGCATGCGGGAATTCTTCCGGATCAACCTCCACCAGGCGGTCCGGAGTCGGACGGTTGTTGACCATCTCTGTTTCCGTCCAAACGCTTGTGCCCTGCGGCGTCGAGATTCCGCCCGCTGCCACCGGAACACTTTCGGGTCGTTGCTCGCGACCGCCGACGATTGCGGTGCTGGCGAAGTCAAGGGTGCCAATGCGCGTAAAATACCGCGCATTGATTTCTTCCCTGGACTTCCCGTAGCCGCCGTCGCCAATTGGTTTATGCAAAAGTTCGCCAAACTGTCCCTTCAATTTTGAGAGCTCAATGCGATCCTGTGGCCGCTTGGGACCAGCGACACTGGGAACGATCGAAGCAAGATCGAGATCGAGCACCGTGCTGTATTCGCATTCACCTTGTTTCGGAATGCCAAACATTCCCTGTGCCCTGTAGTAGCTGCGCACCGCTTCTACGTGTTCATCCGTACGGCCGGTGGCTTTGAGATAAACGCAGGTCTCTTCATCAATTGGGAAGAAGCCCATCGTGGCCCCGTACTCAGGGGACATGTTGGCAATCGTGGCGCGATCGGTGACCGAAAGACTGGCAGCGCCATCACCATGAAACTCGACAAACTTTCCCACTACTTTCGCCTTGCGCAGCAACTCAGTCACTCGCAGCACAAGATCAGTCGCCGTAACCCCCTCGCGCAAGCTACCCGTCATGTGTACTCCCACGACATCAGGCGTCAGAAAGTAAACCGGCTGGCCCAACATCGCAGCCTCGGCTTCGATACCACCAACGCCCCAGCCCACAATTCCCAGCCCATTGATCATCGTGGTGTGTGAATCGGTACCCACCAGCGTGTCGGGATAGTAGAAGCTATTGCGCTCCCACGCACTCTTGGCCAGAAACTCGAGATTAACCTGATGGCAGATGCCGATGCCCGGCGGAATCACGCCGAAACCATCGAAGGCCTGTGTGCCCCATTTCAGAAACTGGTAGCGCGAGTTATTGCGCTTAAACTCCATCTCCATGTTCTTGTGAAACGCGTCTTTCGTACTCGCGAAGTCAACCTGGATCGAGTGGTCTATGACGAGATCAACTGGCACAAGTGGCTCGATGACTTCGGTGTTCTTGTTTAAGCGAGCAACCGCGGAACGCATTGCCGCGAGATCCACCAGCAAGGGCACGCCGGTGAAGTCCTGAAGCAGGACCCTGGCCACGACGAACGGCACTTCCTCAGTTCTGTTTCCATTCGGCTGCCAGTTGGCCAGCGCGCGAACATCGTCTTCCGTGATCTTTTTGCCATCACAATTGCGAACCACGGATTCCAAAACAATCCGAATGCTTACTGGCAACCTTGAGATGGGACCGACCCCTTCTTTTTCGAGCTGCGGCAGCGAGTAGAATTTGCCGGACTGGGCAGGACCTGAGTCAAATGTTTGCAGTGAATTGAAGGGACTTTGTGGCATAGAAAACCGGAGAAAGCCTGCTCGTGATCAGCAAACGATTATTGCCGTAGCAGAAATCACGCAGAGAAGGTTTTAGTGTTTAGTTAACAAACTTAAGTGTAAAGTCCATGCAGCTTAATCGTCAAGGAAGCCTCTCTGCGATCGTAAACAGATGACGCGCGAGGTTGTTGCTGAGCTTCCATCCGTTTGTTATAGTTCTTCCATCCCCCGTAGTTGTCACCGGTCTTATCAAGGTTTAGAGCCTCGCTGCTGTTAATAAGAGTTGAGGTGCGCGCAAGCTCGCTGAATTTCAATTGAGGAGGGTTCAGATGACAAAAAAGCAGGGCGACGACTTTGGATACTTGAGCAATGATCCTGACTACGTCCCTAATCCAGAGATCGAAGAATTCATGGAGGAAGAGATTGCTCGCGCTCCCAAAGATCCTGATCAGCTCGCGCATCGATTACGCAACAATACGGCCGCATCTCCCAAAGATGCGGGCGGGGACCTCGATGCAAGCTGGGAAGATGTAAATGAGAGTGGTTCAGAATCCGTAGGTGGTGACAATCCCACGCCCGATCAATCAATGGTCGAGGAGAATGCTAACGCGATGGGTGTGAATTTTGAGGATAACGAGGAGCTCGATTTTCTCGACAAAATTGAGCGGCGTGATCGCGACCGTTTTGAGTTGGACGAAGGTTCAAAAACTACCGAAGACATGATTTAGAGCGGAGACCCCACGACTGCTCGCGCCAAGCCTAAGGTTTACTTGAGACATATTTTGATCGTGGTTGCAGCGTAATTCTCTTAACGACGATCTTTTCCGCCGGCCGTTCCGTTCCCTCTTCAACCGGAGCCCGCATTATGATCTCCGCATTTGTGATTCCATCAATCACTCGTCCAAAGAGCGTATAGTCTTCATCAAATTGTGGCGCTGCTTCGAGCGTAATAAAGAATTGGCAATTTGCTGTGTCGCGCGCCTGTGCTTCCGTTACCGCGGCGCGTCCGGCAAATTCCGGAGCCGCTCCGCGCCTGGCGGCGCCCACACTGCCGCGGTTAAAGGGAATGTCGCTGAATTCGCCTGGCACGTTTGGATATGGTGAGTCTCCGGTACCGTCATTTTCAGGATTGTCATCCTTCGACAGTGGATCGCCACCCTGAATCAGACCGGATGCGGAATTGATACGATGAAAAGTGGTGCCATTGTAAAAGCCTTCCTGAATCAGTTTCTTAAAACGCTCTACCATCTGTGGGGCCACATTGGGATAGAGCTCGATAATAATGTTGCCGAAATCTGCTGTTTCAATAACAGCCACCTGTTCGTCGGGGACAGGCTTGATCGCCTTCTTAACATTGCTGCCGGACGCGGAATCTGCCCCCTTGTCAAAATCTTTTACAGCCGTCTTTGGCTTGTTACAGCCAGAAACCATGAGAACTGCTACCAGCACGACGACCACGAAAGCAACGGGCAGCGAGCGACCGGTTTTGCCAGACAAAGATCTAAGCATGGCCATCAAAATCTGTTCCCTCCAAAGCTGGATCGTTAAACGAAGCGAGATCGACAGCTAAAGTTGGTTGGCGTAGCGGATTAGAATTGCTTTCGGCTGTCCAACAGAATAGTGACCGGACCATCGTTGATCAGCTCCACCTGCATCAAACTGCGAAAGCTGCCGCTGGCAACTTCGATCGCCAGACGCTGTATCTGCGCGATGAAGAATTCATATAAGGGTCTGGCCACCCCCGGTGCCGCGGCCTCGATCCAGGAAGGCCGAAGTCCGCGCCGCACATCGCCGTAAAGGGTAAACTGCGAAATCACAAGCACTCCTCCGTCAATGTCTTTGACTGAACGATTCATCTTTCCGTCGTCATCGTCAAAGATTCGCAGCGCTGCGATCTTCGCTGCAAGATACTCCGCATCGGCCTCTGAATCATCGCGCGCCACACCTAACAAAACGACGAGACCTTTTTTGATCTCGCCGACGACCTGGTCTTCGACAATAACCTTCGCGCGTGTAACGCGCTGAACTACAGCTCGCATTTCGGCTAACAATCCAAACCTATTGGGCGATGAAGTTATATGTAATTATTCCCGTGTAACTGCAATCGCTTGCTTCAAGATTGAAATCTTGCTCTCGCTACCGAGCAGCTTGGAGCAAGCGAAGTTTCTCATCGCCTCCACAGTGTTCGGATTCGACGGACCGAGCACCTTTTCCTTTATCGTTAAGCCTTCCAGGTAAAGCGGTTCAACTTTTTCATATTGCCCCAGCGCATGGAATACATTTGCCAAACCAAGCAGCGTATCCGCAGTCCTTATATCTTCGCTTCCGAATGTTTTTCTTCGAAGAGTCAGCAAACTTTCTAGAAGTGTCGCCGCCTCGGCATAATTTTTCTTTTCGAAGCGAACTAAAGCAAGACTTTCAAAAATACTTCCAATCGAATCAGTGTTTCGGTCCTCGTCTCTCTTGAATATTACGAGCGCCTGCCGAAACAGCTTTTCTGCCTCATCATCCTTCTTCTTTGCCAGGTAGATCTCGGCCAGGTTTTTCAGCGCGACAGCTACTCGCTCGTGGGCTGGGCCAAATAGTCTTTGTTCAATATCAAGAGCGCGTTTTGCCAACGGCAGCGCATCGTCATATTTACCCTGCTTGTAAAGCGCGACGACAGCTTCTTTGAGGCGCAAGGCTTCTTTTAACTCTTCGACCTCGCCGGTTTGCTGGTCCTGCCGCGCGGGCGAGTTCGATTGGGGAAGGAATCCGAGCAGCAACAAGACTGGTATTAACGCGGTGGGAAGAAGCGAAGCTCTCATTGGCACGATATTTTGAAAAGTCCCTACGTCTGGTTTTTCTTAGGCGGCTTGCTGGGCCTGATCTCAACTCGACTGGGAAGACTGCGATCATCGTGGTGGAGAAGATCGATAACTACTTTCGCAATATCAGAAGGTTGCAACTGCCAGGCGCTTTTATCATCTGGCGAGTCGCCGCCAAATTCAGTATTTACCGAGCCGGGCATGATGTAACTAACCTTAATGCCATCGTGCCGCACCTCCTGCATTAGTGCTTCACTGAAGCCGTTAAGGCCAAATTTCGAAGCGTTGTAGGCGGCCATGCGCGGATGGGGGTGGGCGCCGGCCAGCGAAGAGATATTGATAATATAGCCGCCACCACGCTTCTTCATGAGCGGGATCGCTTCATGTGAACAGTAAAAGACGCCGAAGAGATTCGTTTCCAAAACCGCGCGAAAATCTTCAGGCGACATCTCTTCGACCGGCGCAAAGATTCCGATGCCGGCATTATTCACAAGGATATCAAGGCCGCCGAGTTCCACCAGCGTGAGTTCGAACAGAGCTTTTATCTGGGCATGTGTTCGAACATCGCACACTGTTCCGGTAGCGCTGCCTTTACCCAGCGCCACTAATTCGCCAAGCGTTTCATCGATCTCGTTTCGGCTCCGCGCGGTAATACGAACGTTCACGCCTTCTCGCACCAAAGCCTCAGCTATGCCACGGCCTATACCTTTAGTGCCGCCGGTGACGATTGCCACTTTGCCAGGAAGTTCCATCAGTGCTACTCATCAGCTCAGCTTCGCCTTCAAACGCTCGTTAACAACTTTTGGATTTGCTTTTCCTCTCGAGGCTTTCATCACCTGGCCTACAAAGAAGCCAAACAAGGTTTCCTTGCCTTCCCGATAACTTGCAACTTGCTGCGGATTGGCGGATAACACTTCGTCAATCAACGCATCGATCTCTGCCGAGTCACTAAGTTGGACCAAGCCCTGTTCCGCGACAATCGCGGCTGCGCTCTTACCGGAATTAAACATCTCAACCAGCACATCTTTGCCTTGCTTGCCGCTAATCTTCCCTTCATCGATGAGGCGGACGAGCGCCCCTAAGTCAACCGGCGAAACCGGCGAAGAACCGGCCAGCGTTCCAGCGCTTTCGAGCTCACGCAGAAGTTCGGTGCGTATCCAGTTTGCTGCGCCACGTGGATTACCTGAGGCTTCAGCGGCTTGCTCGTAGTAATCAGCAAGCGAACGTTCGGAAGTCAGTTGCGATGCATCGCTGAACGAGAGGCCATACTGTTCCATGAACCGGCGACGCCTGGCATCAGGCAGTTCCGGCATCTGGTCGCGCACTTTCTCGATAAATTCATCCGTAACGATTAGCGGCGGCAGATCCGGTTCGGGAAAATAGCGATAGTCATGGGCCTCTTCTTTGGAGCGCATGACGCGAGTTTCGGCGGCACGTTCGTCCCAGAGCCGCGTTTCCTGTTGCAATCGGCCGCCGGATTCAAGCACGCCAATCTGCCGGCTGATCTCAAACTCGATCGCGCGTTGCATAAACCGCACAGAGTTCAGGTTCTTCAACTCGACTTTGGTGCCAAACTTTTCCTCTCCGATTCGGCGGACCGAAACGTTTGCTTCGCAACGGAGATTGCCCTTCTCCATGTCGGCCTCGGATGCTCCCACCCATTGCAGGGCCCGGCGAACGTGATTGACGTAATCGTATGCTTCCCAGGAAGAACGAAAATCCGGTTCAGTAACAATCTCAGCGAGCGGCGTCCCCGCGCGATTCAGATCGATGTAGGAATAACGATCAACGTCGGGCAATCCTTCATGCACGTTTTTGCCGGCATCCTCTTCAAGATGGAGTCGCGTGATCGCTATCTTCTTGGCTCGCCATTCGACTGGATGACCTGCTTCATCTCGCTCGGCTGTCATGATTTCCAACTCACCGTTTGCCGAGAATGGTTTATCGTATTGTGAGATCTGATAACCCTTGGGGAGGTCGGGATAGAAATAATTTTTGCGGGAAAAAATCGATTGGTTATTGATGCGCAGACCGAGCGACAGGGCAGCGCGCGCGCCTAGTTCAATTACGCGCCGGTTAAGCACCGGCAGCGCCCCGGGTAAACCCAGACAGACAGGGCAGGTATTTCCGTTAGGCTCGTCGCCAAATCGTGTCGAACAGCCACAGAAGATTTTTGATTCAGTGCTCAGTTGAGCATGAATCTCCAACCCGATAATTGTTTCCCAGGCGTTGCTGGTCATTGGTCATTGATCATTGGTCAGTGATCAGTAGTCAGTGGTCAGTGGTCACTTGTCAGTTGTCGGTGGTCAGTTGTTAGCATCGCTGTCGGTTGCCAACGGGGTAGTTTCAAAAGACCGGTGCCTGCCACCTGCCTCCTGCTCCTGCTCCTGCCGCCTGCCTCCTACCGCTACGGCCTGAGCCATCCCGGCGCGGCTCCGGCGCGTCGCGCTTCTTGTTCGAGTTCTCGCCATCGCGCATTGAGTCCGGCCCGCGCCGCTGACAACTCGTTGAAATGAGTGATCAGCGCACTCCGCTCATACGACTCATCGTATGCTGGGATTGTGTATCCAAAGCCGCCGATACTAGGAAACACCGGCAAGCGACCAGCAATTCCGAAGGGCCTGGCATACTGAAAAGAGGTCAGGCCGCCGAAAGCGACGCGACCGCTGCGTCCTGTATCTCTCCGGGGCGCGACAAATACGTTTGGCCGTTGCATCCGGTCCCCAGGAAAATGGCGCCCTCCTCCGAAATTTCCGAATGGCCTTCTGCCAAAATTTCCGAACGAGGTAAACGGCGTGACACTGGTAACAGTGGAAAACGAGCCGTTCCCCCATCCGTTAGAAAAGAGACCTTCATCAAGTTGTCCACGAATCCACTCTATTTCAGCATCCAGCGCCGCCATCTCCGTTCTTAAATCCGCGGCTCTTCCGCGCCAGTAGTCTTCAGATTCCTCTTGCGCAACACGCCGCTGTTCTAACTCAATTCCGATGGCAACAGATTCAGCCTCACGCCGCTTGCGCGACTCTTCGACTGAGGGCAGTCCAAGTTCTTTTCGCCTGCTCTCATAAGCCCGTTCGCTTTCACGCCGGCGACGCATGGTCGATTCCAGATCACGATTGGTTATTGTGCGCCTTGCCTGTGTCGTTTGCGCGGACTGCAAATCGTTTCCCGGACTCTGCGTTGGTAGCGCCGATTCCGGTGCTTCCTCGCCTCGTCGAAGCAAACTCCCGGGCTCTCCATTATTTGCTCTCTCGGTTGCGGGAATATCGATCGCCGCCATCTGAAGAGTTATCTGAATCCCCGGTGCTGTTTCATACGTCAACGTTGAGCCCATCACAACGAAACGTGACGGTATCTCGATGCGCCGGCCACCACGCATTACAATCGTGTAGGCGTTTGTAGTGACTGCTAATACGAACATGAATACCAGGGCCGAAACGATTCGACTTGCTGATCGGTTTGCTTTGGCAACTGCAGACATGGCTGTCACCTCCTAAGCTCCGTAATCTCTCATTGTCAGGGGGAATACGCGACGCAGTATAACATTGAGGGAAACTTGTCCGAACGATTTTTATCTCAAAAAACCTTTGCAAATGGCTGCCAGTCTGATATACATCGCTTCCATTCAGACGTTAACTTCGCTTACTTAATGCGGACGCGTCTTTGTCTTGCTGCGCCCGCGCGGATATCAACCTTTCAGTAGGAGATAATCACAATCATGGCAAAGACCGTTTGCAAGATAATGGGCGTCGTTTTTCTTCTGGTAGGAATTTGTGGATTCTTAGCGCCACACTTGCTTGGCGCCCATTTGACACCGGCCCACAATCTCGTCCATCTCGTGTCCGGCGCGCTGGCTCTCTACTTCGGTTTCTCAGGGTCACTGTCCAACGCGAAAGGCTTTTGTTTAGTTTTCGGCGTACTGTACCTGGTCCTTGGATTCCTCGGACAGTTTGTGCTAGGCGACCCGGCCATGGATAGAATGTGGACAATTGGTCCGCTTATGTTAGGGAGGGTTGACCACTTTATTAACATTCTGCTGGGTTTGGTTTTCCTGGCCGGCGGGATGTTCACGAAGAAAGCATAAACCATCCGGTGCGACAAGACGGCGCCGGCACAAGTTTCAGGTTGCAAGGATGAGCTCGATAAGTAGCGCAATTGCGCCCAAGAGCTTTGAAACCTTGCAACCTGAATTTTTTGGCGTTCATTCTGAGATCTGAGATTTCAGATCTCAGATTCCGCTTTTAAAACTACTTCTCACTGCGGCAATAAGTCGCAATACCAAAACGCCTCTCTCAGGACAGTCTCGCCGGTCGAAAACTTCACTGGCTTGTTGAACGTCGGCCCGTCATACACGAAGGTATGAAATTCTCCGTTCTCACCGCAGGGATCAACATCGATGGGAAGCGATGAAAGAAAACTTTCATCAATTACTCGACCGGCAAAGGATTGGTCGAGTGCTTTGGAGTCGACACAGGTGACTACCGCCTTGAAGCCTAATTCGAGAAATTCCTGAA
Source organism: Pyrinomonadaceae bacterium (assembly GCA_036506215.1). Classification (GTDB taxonomy): domain Bacteria; phylum Acidobacteriota; class Blastocatellia; order Pyrinomonadales; family Pyrinomonadaceae; genus PSRF01. The sequence continues at coordinate 8,780 of DASXSC010000199.1, forward strand.
TGAAGCTGGATGTCTTGCGCTGCCAAACAGGAAACAAGCCGCGCATATTGTGTCGAGCGAGAAACTGCTCGCGATAGGCTCGGATGTCTTCAAGAAAGAGATCGCCAAATACCAGCGAATCTATTCCACGCTCGCGATAAACCGAAAATGCCTCCCCAATCTTCATCTCATACTCCTCGTTAGTCGCACCTTTCGAGATGAAAACCTCATGCAGCGGTACGCCCAGGCTGGTTGCCTGTCTTTCGAGTAGTACCCGGCGGACGCCGTGCATGCTGATCCGATCGTAATCACGCGTAACAGTGGTTAGCAGCGCCGCCACGTGATACTTTTGCGCTCTTTGAATTTCGTAGAGTGCAATGCAACTATCTTTGCCACCGCTCCACGACATCAGCACCGCAGTCTTCATAAGATTTTCGCCGTTTTGATAATGATACTGGGGAGTGGCTCATGGGCCGCTGAGTATCAAGCTTCTCCATAATCAGAAGCTAAGCGACGCACCTGCGCGAGCTATGCGCCCCGGCGTGCGAAAGCCGCTTTCAAAATTATCGCGATTGAAGAGATTGTCCACATATCCAAACAAACGCAAGCGTCTCCGCTCAGTCAGCGGCACTTCGTAACTTGCGCCCAGATCGGCTTTGATCAAACCCTTGAACCTATAGACGAGCGGGAAGACCGGCGCCAGGTAATCGCTGGTCGCCGTAAGATCGAAGTTGACAAAAGCGCGTCGTCCCACGCGTTGAGTGATGACGGCTGCGAATTGATGATCCGGAATAACAAGCGAGCTAATAACGCCACTACCACTGACCTGTGGCGTGCGTTGGTCGCTGTTCGTATAGGTGTAACTGACGAAGACATCAAGCATGCGAGTAGGAGAGGCGGTAGCCGATAGTTCAAGGCCGCGCGCGAGTCCGCCTCCTGTGTTTAGAAAGCCAAAGAAGCGGCCGAACGGATCCGTTTGCGGGTTGATCTGGCCGGAGAAGTCGAATCCTATTACTTCCTGTAGCCGGGTATAGAAATAGCTTGCGGACAGGCGCAGATGATTATCTACAAGAGATTGATCGATTCCCGCGTCGAAGGCCAGGGAACGCTCAGGTCGCAGCCGTGGATCGCCGAGCGGTGAGAAAAAACCGCCAAAGAACGATGTGCCGAACCGTTCAAACAGCGATGGCGCGCGATAGCCGTTGCCAACATGTGCCCGCACCTTTGTATTTGTTGACCGGAAAAAGTAAGCAACTGATCCATCTCCCGTATAGGCGTTTCCCGGCGAGCCAAATGCGATGCCAGCGTAAGGCGCGCCTGTGGTAGGAGCAAATTTCGGCTCGTTCAACGAAAAAAACTGGGCCCGAAAGGCCGCCGAGAGCTGCAAGCGATCTTCCAGAAACCGCAATTGATCCTGTACGAACAAAGTGTTGCTGCGCTCTGAAACATCTCTTGAGGAGTTGTTGGCAGGATCGAATGACGACGACCGATTCAAAAAGGTCGCGCTTTCGAATTCGTAGCCCGCATTGATGAAGTTGTATTTGCCGATGCGGAAATCGGTGCGAGCGTTAAGAGTGTGGATGTGCCCGTCGTCCACCGTGCTGGTCGAACCACCGAATGGTTGAAACCCAACCCCGCTCGGCCCATTGTTATTTGTGCGTCGCGTAGTGAGCCCTTGATAAGAGATAGTGTAGCCAAAGTCTTCGACCGGACGTTGCGTGAAAACAATTGCGCCGTCAAAGAAACGACTGGCCGCTGAAGCGTCCGGGTCATTTGCATCGGGAATAAACGTCGCGCCGTCAACCTTCAATTGACTCGGCTGAACGCCCATTTCAAAACGTTGCAGTTCGCCACGTGAAAGCGGCACAGCGTTGACAATAGTCGCAACGGGAAACGTGCCAATCACGCTGGGGCTGCTGTTCAGTTGAACAAAAGAAGTGCCCGCGTAGATCCGCCCTGAGAGGGTAGTGGTGGGTGACAAGCGCAGCACCACGCGTCCCTGGCCGCTCGTGTTGCGTGCGGCATCATCATCGTCAATCCCGCGCGCGACGTTTAGGTGAGTCACTCCGGTACTGTAAACAAAACGACCTCTCCCGCCTGCAAGTTGTGCGCGCGCGCGAAATAGTCCAAGCCCGCCACCTTCAAGCAGGATGTTCCCGTGAGTTGGACGCCCGCCTTCATCGGTAACAATGTTAACGACACTGCCAATTGCGTTTGTGCCGTAGAGCGACGATCCGGATCCGCGCAGCACCTCAATGCGATCCAAATTCGTTACGAGGAAGTCGCTCAAAAAGGCTGTTGCATCGCCCGTCGTAGCGTCGCGGAAACGGATTCCGTCAATCAGCACGGCCGTATCCTGATTGCGCAGGCCGCGGGCCTTGATAGAAACCAGCCTGCCAGGCCCGCCCAATTGCTGAACGCGCAATCCCGGCACCGTGCGCAAAGCATCCGTTATCGCCGATTCGTCGCGCTGGTCTATCTCGGGTGTGCTTAGGACTGAGACAGCTTTAGACACCTCATCAACCGGTTGGGCCGTACCTTGAGCGGTGACGATGACTTGCTCATTAACACCTGCAAGAGGTAACGAAATATCAAGCGAGGCGTTGCTGTTCTGCTCAATGTGCAGAACGCGGGTAACCGCGCGCGCGAAGCCTGCTGCTTCAGCTTCGATCAAGTACTCACCAGGCGCGAGTTGTTGAAAGCGACAGATACCCGCATGATCGGTCAGGCACTTGAGTCGAATGGGATTGTCGCGGGTGTAGAGAGTGACCTCTGCGTTTGTCAGAATCGCGCCTTGGGGGTCCGTGACACGCACGTTGATTTGTGCTCCATCGGCGTTGCTTTGCGCGAAAACTCCATTAGAAAAAACACTGAAGAGCAAAAGAAGCGTGAAGGTTTTGAATGGGCTGTTCTTAAGATTCAGACCGTTCGTTCGGTTGCTGTGAGCTGTAGGTTCCATTGGTAGAGTCTCCTGCCCGTCGCAGTGCGAGCTTTACGAAAGCGCGGCGGCGAGGTCTCCTGACTCGCGACTCAGCTCTGGCCAGCCTTCCCATTCTTTTGAACAGTGGCTAAAGCATCCCAGAGCGTCTTCGTCGCCAACAGTTGCGCGGGCAGTGGCGGATTTTGACCGCCTTCCCTAAGCCGTCACACGTGTTGAGGGGAAGAGTGCAGGCAAGATGACTGCCCTCACCCCCGTTTACCGGCGCGCCTGATGCGCCGGAGTAATGCGTGGCGCGCCTGAAAGCGGGTGCGCGTCCACTAAAACCTTGATCTCCAAAACCTCGCTTAAGAGTTCTTCCGTCAAAACTTCGCGGGGCTTACCGGCGGCGATCATGCGCCCGCTTTTTAACAGCACAATGTGAGTAGCAAATTCCGCAGCGAGATTAATGTCGTGCGTGACGATGACGGCCGCTGTCGCGCGTTCGTCGCAATGCGCTCGGACCAGCTGAAGCATTGAAGCCTGATGAGCCAGGTCCAGGTTCGCCGTTGGCTCGTCAAGCAAAAGAATGCCGGCTTCGGTCGCGAGTGCGCGCGCCAATACCGCTCGTTGACGCTCGCCTCCTGATAGTTCGTTCATTAGACGGGCACTGAATTTTTCCAGTTCAGTCTGGCGCAGCATCTCGAAGGCGATTTCGAGATCGCGCTGCGATTCCCAGCCCCACGTCCCCGACCCTGACCATGCGTAACGGCCACCAAGCACGTACTCCAACACTGACACTGGAAAAGCCAACAGGGCCTCTTGTGTAACTACGGCGATGCGCCTGCCGATGGCTCTGCGTGAAAAGAAACTAAGTGGTTTATCATCGAGTAGCACCTCGCCACGCGAAGGTTGAATCGTGCCATTCAGTGCGCGCAACAGCGAAGACTTGCCGGCGCCGTTTGCGCCGACAATGGCCGTCATATCTCCCTTCGAGACACGCAACGAAACATTCACGACCGCCTGTCGTTTACCGTAATTGATGCTGATGTTTTTCGCTTCAAGCATCTCTAAGCAGGTCCTAAAATTCACTTAGAAGCGGAAGGTTTTCTCAGCCTCTTAAGCCAAAGTGTTATGTTCAAATAGATACCCGACAACGCCGACAGACAAGCCAGGCCCGAAATTGTGACCAGTAGTGGAACCTGCCAGCTTCCAGCAAAAAAGTAGAAATGTGCCTGGCGAAAATATCTGGTCAATATGCCTGGAGGCGGCGTCTTAATTACCTGTCCCGTCTCTGCGTCAATCAGCAGTGAATCTGCGCCCATGCCTCCAATGGCCTGATAAACCGGACGGCCGCTGCGCATCAGCAGAGTCAACGCAGTGATCGGTAGTTTTCTCCCCGCAAACTCATCAGCGCGTCGCAGTGCCTCTGTTGGGGTAACTCGCACAGTTCCGCTCTTAATGCTTCCGACCTCGCCTCCTTCTACTGCATTAGGCCACGCGTACATCAATCCGCTCGATGTCCATGCCAACACCGGAACGGCGACGATCAATCCGAGCCAGATATGTGTACGATGGATAAAAGTTCGCATAGAATCAGGTGTTCGTCGGGCTTCGGTTAGAAATCCTTTGTGGTCTAACCGTGGCCAGGTTCACAAACTTTAGCTAGCGCCGCTTCAGCAAATAAATAAACAACGGAGCGCCAATCAACGCAGTGATCGCGCCGACCGGAAGTTCGCGAGGCGCAATCACAGTGCGTGCCAGAGTGTCCGCAACCACCACAAACGATGCGCCTGCCAGGGCCGCCGCTGGAATTGTCAAACGGTTATCGCCACTCGTCGACAAGCGCACCAGATGCGGCACGACCAGGCCCACATAGCCAACTGAACCGCTCAACGCCACGGAGACGCCCACAAGCAAGCTGGCCGCCAGAAAAACTTGTAAACGGACCCGTTCAACTTCGACGCCGAGATCGAAAGCGTCGCGCTCGCCCAGCATCATCAGATTTAACGCACGGGCTTTGAACGTCAGCCCGGCCACTCCCGCAATTGTTGCAACCGCGGCAATCCGAATCGAGCCGGATGCGGCCTGGGAGAGATCGCCGAGTAGCCAAAACGTAAACGAGCGTATGCGCGTTGCGTCCATCAACGTCGTTATGAAAACTATTAAGGAGGATTGAAACGTCGTGACTATCACACCGGCGAGAATTAATCTTTCCGGCGATGCGCCTGCACGACCGCGAGCCAAAGTGTAAACAACAAAAGTGGCGCCGAGCGCCCCCGCGAATGCCATCAGCGGGCGAGTCCATTCATTGGCGCCGAAGAACACGAGCGCAACCATAGTTCCGACCGCGGCGCCATTTGAGATTCCCAGCAGATAAGGCTCGGCGAGAGCGTTGCGAAGAAGCGCCTGATAACTCGCACCTGCCGCCGCAAGTGATGCGCCGACCGTCGCCGCGAGCAGAATGCGAGGCAAACGTATGTCAAAGAGAATAGCGCGTTGGGTGGCGGTCAGCGCCCCAGAGTTAGCTCCTCCAGTGAAAAGGGCGCGCAGCGCATCAACGACCGGTAAACGCTCACTGCCCAGGTTTGCAGCTACGATGGCGATGAAGATGAGCATGATGCTGAGCGCAGCGCAAACGATAAGCGTTTTGCGTAACGTGGCGCGCGCATCATGGTCCAACGACGCAGCACTGCGATTAAAAGCTGGGGGTTGCTTGTTCAAGTTCTTTCTCACTTAAGAGCTTCCGGGTGAAGCGCACGCGCAATCTGTTCCAGGCCGTCGACAAGGCGCGGTCCTGGACGCGTCAAGAGATCGCCGTCGATCAAATAAACACGTCCGTTGCGCACTGCAGGCGAGTTTCTAAGAGCCGGGGCCACCTTCGTATTTGCCGCTGCGCCCATCGCATCTCCTGAAAGCATGATTATGGCCTCGGGATGCGAAGCCAGCGCCGCCTCGTCACTCAATCGTGGCCAGGCCTCGTTTACATCCGCAGTCACGGAACGTCCACCTGCGCGTTCGATTAAGTTGGTTACGAACGAAGTCTTACCGGCTGTATAGAGCGGCTGGCCTGACAATTGGAAAAAGACCGAGACGGGCGCGAGCCCAGCGACGGCGTGCTCCACCTTTTCAGATCGCGCGCGCAGCCGATTCACCAATTCGGAGGCAGCGACAGGCTCATTCAATAAATCGCCGACGCTTAAGATCGAGCGAAAAACCCCTTCGAGGTCGCGCGGGTCTGTGACGTAGACGGCGATCTGATGTTCATTCAACTGCTTCGTAAAGGCTTCCAGTTGCGAGGCTGTCGAGACAAGTACGAGTTGCGGGCGAAGGGCGAGTATGCGCTCAATGCTGGGTTGCAGTGTGTCGCCAACTTTGGCAACGTTTTTAGCCTCCGGCGGATAATCGCAAAAGGTGGTGTTCCCCACCAAGCGGCTGCCAGCGCCGACTGCGTACACAATCTCAGTGAGGTTAGGAGCCAGTGAAATTAGGCGGTCGATCTTCGTCGGAACGGTAACCTTCCGTCCGGCCTCATCCACGAGATCTCTTGTTTCACTTATGTTTTTAGAATGTGAAGGTAGGTTACCCGCCGAACACGCGACGACCGCAAGGACTGCGCACAAAACAAGTAGCATGCCTGCGATTTGTTGTAATCTGAAGTTTGAAGGCTGGTGTAATAGCAAAGAGTCCCGCCAATCCCTGATCCTTTGCGAAAAGGAATAACAGGCGGTCGGCGGGACTAAAAACGGCTTTCGGAACCCGTGCGGCCTGAACGCCTTTCCGCGAGCGTTCAAAAGCTGCAAAGCCTGGGCAGGTCTCCTGGCTTAGAGATATTGCTGCTTTTAGCAGCACCCTCATCACAGTGGCGCGACCGCACGGGATTATCACCCGTTTCCCTATTCTCCCCATCTCCTGGGGCACCCAGATGCTTTCAAATCCAAAGAACAATTCTTGATAGAGGCGGGACACTATCACGCGGCCGCAGGCACTGTCAAACTGAGTTCTCACCGCTGAGCTGGCGGCGTTTCCCCGAGCGTAGCTTTGCTTCGCCAATTGGCGTCCAGTAAGATTCATCTGCTTTTCAATTCATAGGAATCAACTTCAACAAATGATCAAAACCATCGAGTGGACAGACGAAGGCATTCGCATGTTGGACCAGCGACTGCTGCCATCGGAAGAAAAATACCTCATGCTGCGCTCTTATGAAGAGGTCGCGGAAGCCATTAAGAAAATGGTCGTGCGCGGAGCCCCCGCCATAGGAGTCTCGGCGGCGATGGGTCTTGCTCTTGGCGCAAGTCAATCGGTGGGCACCTCCGTGGCAGACCTTGAAGATGACTTCGACTATATGTGCCGGGTGATGTCGGAGACCCGGCCCACAGCGGTTAACCTCTTTTGGGCCATCGAGCGGATGCGCGAGACGTTTCGGCGCGAAAAGACCGGCACTCAAGAACCGGGAACGATCAAAACGCGTCTGGTTGAAGAAGCCCTCAGCATTTTTCGCGAGGACATTGAGGCTAATCGCGCCCTGGGACGCTTCGGAGCGGAATTGCTTGCCGATGGAGACACCGTGCTTACCCACTGCAATGCGGGTGCGCTTGCCACGGCCGGCGACTACGGAACAGCACTTGGTGTGATCAGGGGCGCAATTGATGCCGGAAAACGCATAGCTGTAATTGCTGATGAGACGAGGCCATTTCTGCAGGGGTTGAGATTAACCGCATGGGAACTCGCGAAAGATAGCATTCCAGTTACGGTAATAACAGACAATATGGCGGGGCACGTAATGAAGAGCGGTAAAGTGAACGCGGTAGTAGTTGGAGCGGATCGAATTGCGGCAAACGGAGACACAGCGAACAAAATCGGAACCTATATGGTTGCCGTGCTTGCCAAAAAGCACAACATCCCGTTTTACGTCGCTGCTCCGATTTCCACGCTCGATCTTTCATTGAAGTCGGGCGCGGAGATCCCAATCGAAGAACGCGATCGTAAAGAAGTAACGCATATTAAGGAACATCAACTGGCGCCGGATGGAGTCGGCGTTCACAACCCGGCCTTTGATGTAACGCCCAATGATCTAATCGCAGCGATTATCACAGATAAGGGTGTTGCTCGAGCGCCATATGTAAAAAGTTTGCAGGGCCTGGTGGGAACAAATGCCCTCGGCTCGAATGGATGAGTGTTTGGCGATCGGAGTTAACCGGATATCGCCTTTGCGAACCGGCTGGCTTTCCACCAGTCGATTGTGAGCTGCAGGCCTGTTCGTAAATCCACGCGCGGTTCAAATCCCAACAGCTCGCGCGCCTTGGAGATATCGGCAAGACTGTGTTTCACATCGCCGGCCCGGCGCTCTCTGTAATCCACGGCAACGTCGGCCTTCCCCGTCAGGCTTCTTAATTCACCAAGAAGTTGATTCAAGGAGATTCGTTCTCCATTCGCAACGTTGATGACCTGGCCAATTCCTTTGGCGCTTTCCGCTGCTTTCAAGTTTGCGTCAACCACGTTATCGATGTATGTGAAATCGCGAGACTGCTCCCCGTCACCGTAAATCACCGGTTGCTCGCCTCCGAGCAAGGCGCTAATAAAACGTGAGACCACGCCTGAGTATGGTGAGCTCGGATCCTGTCTTGGCCCAAACACATTGAAATAGCGCAGGGAGATTGTCTCCAGACCATAGACGCGCGTGAAGACCTGGCAATAATGCTCGCCCACAAGCTTGGCCACAGCATATGGAGAGAGCGGCTCCGGCAGCATGTTCTCAACTTTAGGAAGGGTCGGTTGATCGCCATAGGCTGAACTGGAGGCCGCGTAGACGATGCGCCTCACTTTTTTTTCGCGCGAAGCCAGCAGCAACGAGAAGGTTGATTCGATGCTGGCGATGTGGGTCTGTCGAGGATTCTCGATTGATCGCGGCACCGAAGGAATGGCAGCCTCATGGAAAACTAACTCAACACCTTCAAGCGCTCTACCCAGCGCCTTCTCATCGGCGAGGCTGGCCGGAACAAAGTCTACTTCTCCCTTTATTTCCTCCAGGTTCTCTCGATAGCCGGTTGATAAGTCGTCGATGATCCGCAGCCTGGCGCCGGCGGAGGCTAGTGCCGACGCGATATGTGAGCCAATAAAACCGGCTCCGCCGGTTACGAGTGCTATTCCTGTAAGGGCCATAAGAGAGCCTTAATTTCAGCGGGTAGGATTAAGCGAGCCTTAGTCAGTTGGCGCCGTTCATCATCGGCCGACTCCAATATATTCGAAACCGAGTTCGCGCATGTCCGAGGGTTCGTAAATATTCCGCAGGTCGGCGATCCTAGGTGATCTCATCAGGTCCCTGATTCGACGCATATCAAGCGCGCGAAACTGATTCCACTCAGTCACAAAAACAAGAGCGTCAGCATCCGTCACCGTCTCATATTCGTCGGCTAAATAAGTAATCTGGGGAAGAACTTCCGCCGCCTCCCTCATGGCCACCGGATCGTAAGCTCGCACCTTTGCGCCGCGTTCTATTAATCCCTTGATGATATCAATCGCCGGTGCCTCGCGCATGTCATTTGTTTCCGGCTTAAAGGCAAGCCCCAAAACCGCGATGGTCTTTCCCTGGAGGTCACCAACAAGCTTTTCAATTTTCGGGATCATCGCCTCTCGCTGCCGGCGGTTAACCTCGATCACAGCGTCCACGATCATTGAATCCCGACCAAAATCACGTGCTACCGAAGCAAGCGCCTGCGTGTCTTTTGGAAAACATGAGCCGCCGTACCCGGGTCCTGGATGAAGAAACTTACTGCCGATGCGACGGTCCATACCAATGGCGCGCGCTACGTCGTGTACGTCACACCCAATACTCTCGCACAAATTTGCTATTTCATTAATGAAGGAAATCTTAGTAGCGAGAAAGGCGTTGGCCGCATACTTCGTCAGTTCTGCCGCTTCCAGTGAAGTCAAGACAAAGGGCGCCTCAATCAAATAAAGCGGACGATAAAGGTCACGCATGATGGCAATCGCTTCCTCATCGCGACTGCCAAGAACTACTCGATCAGGACGCATGAAATCATTAATGGCGGCGCCCTCGCGCAAGAATTCCGGATTAGACACTATTCCGAAACTCAACCGGCCATTTTGTTCGCGTAACAGTTTTCGCAGATACTCGCCGGTTCCAATAGGCACCGTAGATTTGGTGACGATGACCTTGTAGCCGTTCATATGCTCCGCAATTGAGCGGGCGGCGGCTTCCACAAAGCTGAGGTCCGGTGAGCCATCACCTTTCGGTGGGGTACCTACAGCAAGAAATATGACCAGCGCTTGTTCTACTGCCTGCTTGATATCAGTGGTAAACCTCAAACGACCCGATTGCATGTTCTTAGTAACCAACTGCTCCAGGCCAGGCTCGTAGATAGGCATCTCTCCCGCTGAAAGGCGCGCAATCTTCTCAGAATCGATATCGACGCACGTAACGTCAACGCCGAACTCTGCAAAACAGGCACCTGTAACCAAGCCAACATAACCTGTGCCAATTACCGCAATATGCATTGAGGGCTTACCTATTAGAAGCTGAGGTAGGAATTAACGGGAATGGGCAAAAGCTTGCGGGTCAAGCACGACATATCGTCGCGTGACCCGCAAGGTTTTGCATAACTGACCGCGGCGCTCAAAAGCGGCGCTGCAGTATTTGTTTCACGAAGCAACCGATGACTTACTTCGACGGGCTGATTACGACTGCATTGCCACCGAAGTTAAGGTCGTTGTTGTGCACCGCTGCATAGATGATTCCAGCAACAGCACCGGCACCCAGTAACAGGAGCGCAGCCAACTCACCACTGCTCAGTTTGTCGCTATCGGTCCCTGCCTGGGGGTTCGGCGTCCCGCCGGTTGCGCTCTCGCCTGCGGCAACCTGCTTGACAGCGCCTCCAACGTGGAACTGCGCCACGCCGGAATGAGTCGTCAGAGAAGTAATGCCTTTAACAACGTTCACGGTAAACGAAGTTGCCTGGCTTCCCTCGACTACAACCACACCATCTTTGGTTGTGAAGTTTACAGAGGTTCCAGCCAGAGTTGAGACGTGAGCTGTGCCGTTCTCAAGCAATCCCATGATGCTCTTTTCTGTGAAGCTTAATTTCAAATTCGAGCTCGGCGCTAATTCCACTCGGCCCAACTTGCTAAGGTTCACAGTTGCACTGCTCTTGTCGGCGGTTGTGATTAGGCTATCCGAAAACACCGTACCGCCCGAAACCACGTTCTCGCCATTTACCGTAACCTGGCCGGCGATGGACAACTCGCCCGACGGGGCCTTCGCTGCGGGCGACGCTAAAACTACCATCGAGTAAACACTCAAAATGGCAACTGCCACCAAGGCCGCGATAGGTTTGCGGCTCCAAGTTTTGCTAATCATTAACTTTCCTCCCGTATTGTGAACAAATTCTTGATTGCGTGCCGCGACGGCCAAAATGTCGTGATAGGCGCTTCGCTACTCGCCTCTAAATCGAATGCAATCTTTTAAAGGCCGAAATGCCGTCTACAAAGCCTAAACACGCGGCTGTTATTACATGAATGAAGGCACTCTGTCAACAGCCTTTTCGCCGAACTTTGCCACAAAACTGTGCTTTTTTGGGCTGGAGGGAATTTATCACATGGTCCTGCGCCCGTCCAGAACTTTTCTGCCGCTCTTCTGGACCACCGGCGGCGGATCCCAAGCCCAGTTAAGCCCGTAAAGTTTCGCAAAACGCGGAGGCTTGGCCAGGAATAGGAATCGTCTGGCCAGGAAAGCAAAAAGTCAGGGTCTTGACGCGCGGCGATTGCGGGTCGTCACTTTAGGTCCTGGGCCAGGACCAGCAACGGGGGAACCGGTTGCATTCTGGTCACCATGTTTGATCTTTTCCATCAACTCAGACTGCTCGTAGGGGTCAAGGCGGGCAAAGAGATAAAAGACCTCACCACTGCGAACGGTGCCGAGATACCTGAAGTTAGTCTGCACGACCTCACCTACTCTAAGTGCGTGAAACCGAGGCGGAGACTCAAAAAGCAGGCCCGACTCATCTGCGGCAACGGCCTCGAGCTCGGGCAGGTAGTCGTTTTGGGTCTCCCGGGCAATTTGCACCGCCATCTGCCGCAAGGCCCGAATGCGGTTTGAGTTTCGGCGATAGTAGGCGGCGTTTACCTCATGTCGACTGATGCGATCATCGACAACCTCTTGCTCGTTTCGCAGGTAACCCAAATAGGCGCGAACCACAGGTCCGAATGTCTGGTCTTCCGAGATCTTCTGTGCTGAAGCGGAAAAAACCGCAGCTACAACGATTAGCGTTCCGAGAAGACCAGAGCGGAATACTCTGGAGTTAGACATGACTTCCCACCTCTAACTTTGAATAACTTTGAAATGGAAGCAACGGGTAATTTTCTTAGCGAGAACAGCCGAACATTGTAGCAAGCGTTGCGAAAGCCTCCATTGCACCCTTGTTTCAGCAATGTTACATTGATCTTTAATTTTTCGAATAAGCGTGATGGCGTGCGAGGCTCTTTTTGAAAGGTTTTTCTACCGACAAAAAAGTGGCGCTGGGAATCAGTGGCGGCATCGCGGCATATAAGGCCGCCGAGGTGCTCCGGGGGCTCCAACGGGCGGGCTGTATTGTCAGAGTTGGCATGACCAGGCGAGCCTGCGAATTCATCCAGCCCCTTACCTTTCGAGCGCTTTCCGGCTCCCACGTTATCGTGGACGATTATGCGCCTGACAACCCGGATCCCATTGCCCACATAACATTTTCGCAGACTGTCGACCTCTTCCTCATTGCTCCCGCTACCGCCAATATCATGGGTAAGTTGGCAAATGGAATCGCCGATGATTTCCTGACTTCTACGTACCTGGCCTGTACAGCTCCCGTTCTGATTGCACCGGCGATGAACACTACAATGTGGCATCATCCGGCAACGCAGCGAAACCTGCAGCAGCTTCGGTCAGATGGCGTTCATGTTATTGAACCGGATGACGGCGAAATGGCGTGTGGAACCATCGGGCCAGGCCGACTCAGCGAACCCGAACGAATCGTGGCGGCCGCTTTAGATATTTTACGGGGCTCAGAGAATCAAACGGCGCGCGATCTAGCTGGCGAACACCTGCTAATCACGGTCGGTGCGACACGCGAGGCAATAGATCCGGTTCGATTCCTGTCCAACAATTCTTCTGGACGCATGGGTTTTGCAATCGCCGAGGCCGCCGAAAGTCGCGGAGCAAGGCTTACGGTCGTTGCCGGAGCTACCACAGCCAAGCCTCCGAATAACGTAAGGCTCATTCGTGTTAACTCAGCTGCGGAGATGCATGCGGCGGTGATGAATGAGCTTTCGGAAGCGTCGGTCTTTATCGGCGCCGCGGCAGTAGCCGACTATCGACCGGTGGAACGTTCGTCACAAAAGATAAAGAAAACTCGGTCCTCCTTCTCATTAGAACTTGAGCGCACCCCCGATATTTTGCGGGAAGTGGCGGCTGCGAAGCAGGAAGGATTACTGGTAATTGGATTTGCCGCGGAATCTGAGAATATGCTGGCGAATGCGCGCGAAAAGTTGACAGCGAAAAATCTCGATGCGATTGTCGCCAACGATATCACCGAACACGGTGTCGGTTTCGATACGGTTACGAACGAGGTCGCAATCATCAGCCGCGACCGAAAAGCACCGATTCATGTGCCGCTCATGGCCAAAACAAACGTCGCGAATATTATTCTGGACGAAGTTGTCCGACTTCGCGCTCGGGTTAAGCCCTCTAACTCGCTCCGGCCCGCTATTCAGAGTTCGAGGAAAGCCTAGCTCGGCAGCATTGTTACAGTCTGTTCTCAGAAACAACACCCTCCGGGACGCCTGATGAATTCTGAATCCGAAATTGCTGAGCTGCTCTTACTTCTAAAAGAAACTCGAGAACAACTCGCGTACTTCAAGGAATTGGGTGTTGAAAGTATGGAGTGTGAGTCTCCGCTCACCTGGCCCGCAGAAACAATTTCCCGAGAAGCGCAACCGGCTTCGGCGGAATCGTCTCGCCATCAAGCCTCCGGCCTTTCAATCGCTGCCGTAACAACTGTTTCAAAGGCCGATGCCAAAGGTGCTGCTCCTCCTATGCCGCCGATGCCGTCAGAGACATTATTCGGAGACTTAAGTTCCCTTCCCGTCCGAATCCAGAAATCGTCGGAAACTTTTGAGGAGATTTGGGCTGATATAGGAGATTGTACACGCTGCCCGCTCCATCAGGAACGCACAAACATTGTGCATACGCACGGTAATCACAAAGCACGCCTGATGTTTGTGGGCGAGGCACCGGGCGCCGATGAAGACGCGCAGGCACGTCCCTTCGTAGGACGCGCAGGACAACTATTAACCAAGATCATCGAAGCAATCGGGCTGAAGCGTGAAGAAGTCTTAATTGGTAACGTTAACCGTTGTCGTCCGCCCGGCAATCGAGCCCCAACGCCGGAAGAAGCCTCGATGTGCAAGCCTTTCCTCCTCCGTGAGATCGCCGTAGTGCAGCCCGAAGTAATCGTGGTACTCGGCAATACTGCAATGAGGAATCTTCTGGACACCAAGCAAGGAATAACACGAGTGCGCGGCCAATTTCAGGACTACCACGGCGTTAAGGTGATGCCCACTTTCCATCCCGCCTATTTACTTCGCGATCCTTCGAAGAAGAAGGAGACGTGGGAAGATCTAAAAAAGGTGCGTGACTACCTCGACACTAAACGGCAACCGGATAGCTGAAGCGGCCCTTCCAGACTTCTGCAATTTTGAATTTCGCGCTACCTTCTCCCCGTGCAACAGCGCTCGGAATTGTCCTTCAAGGATTCGTCAAACAATAAACAGATGACCAGCGCGGAACCCGCCCCTGCGGGCGGGCCTCAGTATGCCGAAGTCGCTGTTCCCGTTCACGTTTCATCTACATTCATCTATCGACTGCCAGCTTCCCTGCGTCAGTTTGCACAACCTGGTTCCCGAATCGTTGTCCCACTCGGTAGAAAGCTTGTGACCGGCTACATCGTCGCGTTACTCGAAAACCTTCGAGCAGGCACCAGCCTGGACGAATCAGCCATCAAGGAAGCCAAAGAAATACTCGATGCTGTTCCACTCATTACGCCTGAGCTTCTCCAGATCACGCGGTGGGTGGCTGAGTATTACCTGGCTCCCTGGGGTGAGGTGATCAAAGCGGCGTTGCCTCCAGGTATCAGCCCAACGATCGATCCATTTCTCTCTATAACTGCAAGCGGACAGGCTGAGCTGAAGGACCTCTCTCCAGACGACACGCCCACAGTCAAACATCGACTGCTCAAGCTGCTCGCCCAGTCAGATGAGATAAGCCTCGCGACAGTCACCGCCGAATTTGGTGCCGGACAGACAACCAGGCTGGTAGGGGAATTCGAGCGTGAAGGCCTGGTGACAATTATGCAGCGTCCTGGCACAGAGTTCGTGAAACCTAAATATCAACGACGAGTCCGTTTGACTAATCCCCACGAGACCTCAGTTGATCAAGAGGGACGCAAGTTCACCAATGCCCAGCTTAGAGTTATCGAAACTCTCAAGGATCAAGACTCGCTTCCGCTTCCGGAGTTACTCGCTCGGGCTCAGGTCAGTTCTTCTTCCGTGCGCACTTTACAAAAAAGAAATTTACTAGAGATCTTCGAAGAGAGATTGCGACGGGATCCGTTAGGCGACGCCGTCTTTGAGCCTCATCAGGACTATGAACTGACAAAAGAACAGGATTTGGTCCTGGCAGAACTAGACCAGCCACTGCGGACTCGCTCCTATGCCGCGTTTCTTCTACACGGCGTGACCGGAAGTGGAAAAACCGAAGTATATATTCGAGCAATGCGCGTAGCGCTGGATCGCGGCCGTTCGGCGTTGATGTTGGTTCCGGAGATTGCGCTGACCCCGATCTTCTCACGACGGCTGCGGATGCATTTCGGCGACCTGGTGGCAATTTTTCATTCTTCCCTGTCACGCGGCGAACGTTTTGACGAATGGACACGCGTTAGAAACGGCCAGGCAAGGATTGTCATCGGCACGCGCTCAGCGGTCTTCGCTCCCACTAAGGATCTCGGCCTTGTTATCGTCGATGAGGAGCACGAATCGACCTACCGCCAACAGGATTCGCCGCACTACAACGGACGTGATACCGCAATTGTCCGCGCCCAAAAAGAATCCGCCGTCGTGATTCTGGGTTCGGCCACCCCATCGCTCGAATCGTTTCACAATGCAAGCATCGGCAAATACCGCTACCTGCGCCTTCCCAATCGCCTTGGTAACAGGCCGATGGCTGCCGTGGAAATCATCGACATGCGCGAGGTCTTTGCCCGTTACCAGAAACCCAGGATTTTTTCTGATGAGTTGCTTCGAGCGATCGAAGAGACGCAACAGAAAAAAGAGCAGTCGATAATTCTCTTGAACCGGCGGGGTTACTCGAGCTTTGTTCTCTGCCGGTCATGTGGAGAAAGCATCCAGTGTCCTAACTGCGATGTGACTTTAACGTATCACCGAAGTGAGCGCGTAATCATCTGCCACTATTGCAACCATCGTGAAGCGGCACCGCAGAAATGTCCGGCCTGTGGCGGAAAATATATTTACTACGTGGGCGAAGGCACGCAGCAAATCGAAGAGCAACTTAGAAGACTCTTTTCTTCGCTTCGTATTGCCCGCATCGATCGAGACACTGCATCGCGGCGCGGCTCCTTTGAAAGGTCGCTAATCGACTTTGGCGAGGGCAAGATCGACATGCTGGTTGGCACGCAAATCCTCGCCAAGGGGCACGACTTTCCAAACGTGACGCTGGTGGGAGTGGTTTCAGTCGATGCCGGGATGGCATTGCCGGATTTCCGCGCCGCGGAGAGGACCTTTCAGTTGCTAACACAAGTGGCCGGCCGCGCAGGTCGCGGTGATCGCGCCGGCAAGGTGTTAATCCAGACGTATCACCCTTATCATTACGCCCTCAAACATGCGAGCGCGCAGGACTATGCCGGTTTCTACCAGGAGGAGATCCGGCATCGACAGAACCATACCTATCCACCTTTTGTGGCCCTGGCCTCGTTGCTGGTTCATGGCGCCGACATTGTTAGAGTCAGGTCGGATGCGGCTGAACTGAGAAAGGAATTGGATCGCGCCAACACGGAACGCGCGGCGCGCATCCTGGGTCCGGCGCCGGCGCCGCTCGCAAGATTGAAAGGCGAGTATCGCGTGCAGCTCTTAGTCAAGTGTCGCAATCGCCGCGAATTGCGCAAGATAATCGACGCTGCGCTAGGTGCGCTCCACAAACGAAAGATCAATCTTCGTACAATAAACGTCGAGATTGATCCAGTGTCGATAATGTAACGCAAACGGTAGTTTGCGGGTGGCTCATTGGCATTGAGTGGGCATTGACAACCCATGCAACGAACGGTTCGCGTTACAAGTCCGCTTGACGCTGACAGCTTGCGTTAGACTTACGTTAGACTTCCTTGTATGAAACTTTCTGAACTCGCGACTTTAACGGCTGCTCGGGTTGATGAGAATTTTGCCGAGGTTGAGATCACAGGCGCTGCAGGGCTTGACGATGCGAGAGCCGGCGACGTTACGTTTTTGGCGAACCCGCGCTACACGTCGAGAGTAAACACGACGGGAGCTGCCGCAATCTATCTTTCCGAAGATGCGCGGATCGAGAGAGAAATTCCTGTTTTGCGCGCCAAAGATCCTTACCTTGCGTACACGCGCGCGCTCCGGTTGTTTCATCCCGAACCTGAGTTTGCCTCATTAATTCACCAGTCCGCCGTGATCGATCCTTCGGCGACGGTAGCCGAAAACGTTTGGATTGGAGCCCATGCGGTAATTGGCCCATCGAGCCGGATTGCTGAAGGTGTGCGAATCTATCCGAATGTAACGATCTACGAGGAAGTGGCTATCGGGCGAGATTCAACCATCCACTCAGGCGCCGTTATTCGCGAGCGGTCGCAAATAGGCGAACGAGTGGTTATTCACAACAATGTAGTTGTCGGTTGCGACGGGTTCGGTTACGCGAAAGATGAGCAGAAAAGATGGCTGAAGATTCCGCAAGCGGGACGCGTGGTTATCGAAGACGACGTCGAGATTGGCGCGGGCACAACACTCGATCGCGCTTCGGTCGGAGAGTCTCGAATTGGACGCGGAACGAAGATCGATAACCTCGTGCAGATCGGCCACTCATGCACTGTCGGTGAAGACACTCTTCTCTGTGCTCAGGTCGGGCTTGCCGGAAGTTCGCACATTGGCAATCGCGTAATACTAGCAGGACAGGCCGGCGTCGCGGGGCATCTGACAATCGGCGACGATGTGGTGCTTACAGCAAAGAGCGCGACCAGCCATGACGTGCCCTCCGGGAAAGTTATTTCCGGGATTCCGGCTTTCGAAAACAAAGACTGGTTGAGAGCCACGGCCGCGTTTCGGCGACTGGGCGAGATGCAACGGAGAATTAGAGAGCTGGAAAAGAAGCTTGAGGAACTGGTCAGCAGGAAGAGCCGGGGCGAACCCCCTTCCCAGCCTTGAGCTGCTTGCTCAGAACGTACATACGCTCATAAGCCAGGACGCCAGGAGGCAAAGTCAAAACCGGGAGCAGTAGCGACCGGGTGCGAGCCTCGCAATCAAGGCTCGCGAACTGGTTGATTCAAGCATGAAGTGGCCGGGCCCATGACCCGTTCGGGAGTTCTGTATTCGTCAGCAGCGACCGGGTGTAAGATTAGTAATCAAGACTCGCGGAGTGGTTGAGTGTTAGGCAGAAAGACTCGCAGGTCGGAAGGCGGGCTTGCCCCGCTCCCTAAGTTATCGCGCCGCCATCGACGATCACCACTTCCCCGTTCATGAAGCTGTTGCGATCGCTCACCATGAATGCGGCATACTCAGCGAGTTCTTCCGGGCGCCCAAGCCTACCCGATGAAGCCCAAAAGTGATGCATTTGCAGCAAGCGCTCCGGTAGCGCCTGTGCCAACTCTGTATCAAAAATCCCGGCGGCGATCGCGTTCACTTTTATGCCAAATGTGCCCGCTTCGCGCGAAAGGCACTTCGTGAAGCCAATCATCGCGGCTTTTGAAGTCGCATAGTGAACTGCAGTCGGCAGAGCCCGCATCGCGCCGATGGAAGTAATGTTGAGGATGCTTCCCTTGCGCTGCCGAATCATCTGTTTGTAGATCGGCTTGGTTACAGCAAAGAGGCTCCCTACATTCGTATTCATCACTTCATCCCAGGCGCGGTCAGTAGTGGTGGCGAAATTGTCGCCGCGGTTAATGGCGGCATTGTTGACCAGAATGTCGATGCCGCCCCACTTCTCCACAAGCTCGCGCGTCACTTTCTTCAATCCGACCCGGTCGGTAACCGAAATCTTGAAGCTGAGTGCCCGCCTTTGATGAGCTTCAATCTTTGCACTGATCTCGGAGGCGAGATCGTCGCGCTTGTTGTAATTGAAAGCCACGTCGGCGCCTTCGCGGGCAAAGACTTCGCACAGCGCCGCACCAATGCCGCGCGTGCCTCCGGTTATGAACGCGCGCTTACCTTCTAGCAATAGACTCACTGTCCAGTTTGTCTCCTAAAAAGCCCGCTGCGAAGAGAACGCAAGCGGGCAAAACTCTGATGTGATTTGTTTGCCGGGAGATTAAACTCTGAAAACTGCCCACAGTCAACGAGGCACCAAAAAGCAGCCGTTGAAAATGAGGGATAAGTCAGACGGAAGCAACTTCGGCCAAAACAATTCCTTCCGTCGCCTCGGTTGTAGCGGGGATAAGTGCGGTGATCTCCTCCACAATGTGACGAGTGGCATTTGGAATAGTGAGACCAATGATAGCAGCACGCATAGCCGAGTAGTGGGCCGTGTCTTCAACCATCCGCCGGATCACAGGCACAACATCGCTGGCCCGTTGCAACAGCACGCCGGCGCCGCGTTTGACCAGCAGGCTGGCCGCCCCGGCTTCCTGTGGCATCGGCGCTGTAATTCCGTCGGCGATAATCGGCAGTCGACAGGCGAACGCTTCGAACGTTGTAAGTCCGCCGAGCTTGGAAATCATAACGTTTGCCGCGCTCATCAACTGTTCGACGTGCTCCGAATAGCCAATGACCTTGATTGGAAAAGAGGCGCCTTCCGCAAGCGATTCAGCGTTGGCTCTCAGTTGCTCATTCTTGCCCGCGAGAAAAATTGCCTGGACTTCCAATTCGCCGCGAACCAGTTCACGAAAAATCTGGGGAATGTTGCCGCCGCCTTCCCAGCCCGCGTTGACGAAAACGGTGAATTTTTCCGGGTCCAACCCGAGCGCCGTCCGCGCGGCCTGGGCCGCTTTTTCACCCGGGTAGGCAAACTTATGATGAACGGGCATCCCGGAGACCTTGATTCGCTCCGGCGGAATTCCATAATCGACCAACTGCCGTCTTGCCTCATCGCTCGCCACCAGGTAGAGCGTCACGTCATCGCACGCCCAGCCCCTCCAAAAACCGTAGTAAGGATCGGTGACGACGGATACCAGCGGAATTCGATCGGCGAGTTTCAATTCCTTGAGAGCCCGGGCGATCATATGTTGGGTGAGCGGATGAACACTGACAACGACGTGTGGGCACCAACGCTCAAAAAGTTCAACCACGTAGCCGATACATCGCCGCTGGAAGAAGTGCCTCGTTTCGGGACGGAACCTATTCATGCCCCAATAAACATACTTCATCCAGTGCTGCTTGTTTCTGAGTAGCCAGTTGTAAACTCCAACCATCTTGGCTGTGATGGCGTGTGACTCTTCAACTGCACGAACCACGCGAACGGCATACGACTGACCGTCCACGAACTTCTGCACGCCGGCGACGATCGCCGCCGCGGCTGAACGATGGCCGCCACCAGTGTCGGATGAAAGGATGAGAATTTTGGGAATGCGCTGCATCAGTGGTTTATTTAAGACCTCAATCAGTGGTTTTTTGAAATCTCAATCAGTCGTTTTTTGAGATCTCCATCAGTGTTTTTTTGAGATCTCAAATTTCAGATCTCAGATCTTCTGGACCGGTTTAGGCTAGGCTCCAACCCTCATTCCTTCCGGCTCAGGCTGCAGCCGATCCATTTCCCGCCGCGCTTTCTTCATTTCCTTTTCGAGCTTCTTGATCTGAATCAAGTGTCCCGGATTGAAAGGCAGCGACGGGTAGTAACTGTTGGATTCATGGGTACAGAAACAACCGTCCAACGCCTTTTTTCGCCTTTCCTTCATCGCGGGCGAGAGCCAGAGTTTTTGGAAGTTCCAATCGAAGTCTCGCAGGTTGCCGATCGGGGCCAGGTTTTCGCAGGAAGAGACCGTCCCTTCATCGTAGATCACGCCACCAGCCGTGCCGGCGTAGCACTTCATCTGCGCCTTTTGCGTCTCCTGGGTCTTCGCAATCAAATCATGCATGTAAATATCGATGGCCGCCTTGAAGAACCCGGCATTGCCACCATAGTTGTTCTTGATTGCCGCGTGACGCGAGTCGTCATCGATCATCCTCGCCAGCTTCTTATATCGCGAGTGATCGATGTCGAGCTCAATTGGATCTGCTGAAGGCGGGCGAATGTAATTGAAGTTAACTTTGTCAGGTCTGAGGTCATACTTAAGGAAATCGTACCACTCAAAAATCGTGTCCTGATTCGAGTTCATAAAGCAGGTACAAGTTTGCACGTCGAGTTTCGGATACTCTTTCTTAATCGACTGAAGCTGACGGGCGGTATCGATCGCGATGTCCCAGGAGCCCAGCTTTTGGCGAATCTTTTCGTGCGGTCCCCTCAGCCCGTCAATACCGAGAGCGACCGTCACGTTAAGGTCGGGACACTCCTCGAGGATGCGAGTAATGTCGGGAAAGATTCGTTTCTGAATCTGACCGTTGGACATGATGTAGATCGATTCGAGCTTATTGTTCTTATAAAAGCTTTGGGCTATTTCCGGCAGATCCTTACGCGTAAAAGGCTCGCCGCCGGCCAGAATCAAGACGCCCAGATTGCCTCCCAGCGTCTCTGAAATCTTCTCAATCTCGCGGGTTTTCATCTGCAACTTCTTGCGCGGACGGTCGTCCAGCTCTTCCGTGAAGAAACAGTGGGTACACCGCATGTCGCAAACAGATGTAACCAGAATGTTCAGCAGGATCGGTGAAAACGGCTGACCAATGGCCAGCTTCGCGTATCGCTTTAAAAGCTCTCGTGTCGTGTAGTCCATTTCAACCTCAAGTCATAAAAACGCACTGTTTGATGCGAAAACAGAGATTAACAGATTAAGACCCTTTAGCGTAACCCGTCCTCGCTGACTGGTGGTGGGGTCAGTTTGGCGTTAGGGGATGGGATTGCTTTTACAGAACCGTGCGCGATAACGCCGGATGATAAAGTCAACTTCAAACATTTACCGGGTTGACGGCATTCACAAAAGGCGAACGCTGGAATTCAAAGCAATTTGCTTTCTGTGACCCGTCTCCTCCGCCAATTCTATGATCATTACACTGAAGTTGACTCTAGCATCCGGGGCTACCGCGCTCGGTTCTGCATGGCCTGTGCCTCCTATTTATCGAACTGACCCAGTACGCGCTGACTGTAAAAGTTTTGTAATGGTTGTTGAAGCTTGAACTCTAAACTGCTTGCGCAAGCCCACGGATACTAGGAGACGCTGGCACGTTCGCTGCGGCTCGGAATACCGAGAGCGCGCATCCGCCGGTAAAGGTGACTGCGGTCAACTCCCATCAGTTCCGCCGCGCGCGAGACGTTGCCCTCGGCCTCGTCAAGTTTTCTTTGAATGAACTCGCGGTGGTAAGCGTCGGTCGCTTCCTTGAACGAAGGAAACCTGAATGAAGCGGCGGGCGCCTCTTCTTTTCCGTGTGGCGGCAAGTCGCCGGCGGCCACTTTGATGCCTGGATTCATGATCACTACTCGTTCAATCGTATTCCGCAACTCGCGAACGTTTCCCGGCCAGGAATAGTTCTGTAGTTCCTGGATCGCTTCGGCCGCGAATTCCTTGGGGATCTTTCCGTAAGCTCTCGAAAAGTTCTGATTGAAATAGCCGACCAGCATGGGCACATCCTCGAGACGTTCGCGCAACGGAGGCAATTCAAAGGGAATAACGTTTAGCCGGTAAAAAAGGTCGGGCCGGAATTTTCCCTGTTCTATCTCGACATCGAGACGTTTGTTTGTAGCGGCGATCACTCTAACGTCGACGCGCACCGAGGTGCCGCTGCCCACCGGTTCAAATCTTTGCTCTTCGAGCACGCGTAAAACTTTGGCCTGAACGTTCGCGCTCATATCGCCAATCTCATCCAGGAAAAGCGTCGCTCCGTCGGCGAGCTCAAACTTGCCTTTTTTCGCAGCGGTCGCGCCGGTAAACGCGCCCTTCACATGGCCAAATAGTTCCGACTCAATCAACTCTTCCGGTATGGCGGCGGAATTAACTTCAACAAACGGTGCAGCAGCGCGCCGTGATTTCGCATGGATCGCGTGCGCGACTAATTCCTTGCCGGTGCCCGACTCCCCGTAGATCAGGACACGTCCATCCGTGGGGGCGACCACGGAGATTTGCTTGCGAAGCGCTCGCATCGCCACCGACTCGCCCACCATTGTGTATTCTTTCGCGAGCTCCGCTGCCATTTCAGCATTGATCAATTCCAGTCGCTGCTGGCGCAAAGCATTGCGCACTGTCAGGAGAGTTTTCTCAATCGACAGTGGTTTCTCGATAAAATCAAACGCGCCGAGTTTTGTGGCGCGCACCGCGGTTTCCACGTTGCCATGGCCGGAGATGATCACCACTGCCGCTTCCGAACCTGCGGCCCGCAATTGCCGCAACGTCTCGAGACCATCAATGCCCGGCAACCAAACGTCCAGCAGGATGCAGCCGTAAGCACGACGCTCAACGGCTTTAAGGCATTCCTCTCCCGTGGCGACGGCCTCGGCGCTGAAGCCTTCGTCCTCCATCACGCCCCGCAATGTGTCGCGAATGCCGGGCTCGTCGTCAACTATTAAGATTGAATCCATAATCAGTCGGCAGGGAGCAGGAGCAGGAAGCAGGCATCACGAAAACTTCGTTGGTACTGCTGCTACCGGCTTCTGAGCCTGCTCCTGCGGTGTGCTCCTGCCGTCTGTTCCTGCCGTCTGCTCCTGCCGCCTGCTCCTGCCGCCTGCTCCTGCCACCTGCTCCTGCCACCTGCTCCTGTTTTCACGCATTTAAGGCGGGCATTTCAATTACAAACCGGGCGCCACGGGGATAGTTGGCCTCAGCGCGAATTCTTCCGCCGTGCTCGAGAACTATTCGTTGCACGATCGCCAGTCCCAGGCCCGTGCCAGTTCCGCGCGTGGAGAAGTAGGGCTGAAACAAGCGTTTGAAATCAGCGGGACGTATTCCATGACCGGTGTCAGAAACTTCGGCGACTAACAAACTCCGAACAGGATCAAAACTGGTGGTAATCGTGATTTGCTTTTCGGTGTCGACACCAGCCAGCGCGTTGCTTGCATTATCGATCAGGTTTACAAACACCCGCCGCAGTTGCTCAGTATCCAACATTGCGGCCGGAAGGTTTGCGTCCAGCGAGGTCTCCATTTTCACGCCATCGAGCCGGCCATCGTATAACGCGATTGCATGACGTACTACTTCATTCAAATGCGCAACTTCCAGCCGGGCCAAAGGCAAACGCGCAAAACGGGAAAACTCGTCGACCATCGCCTTCAGGCCAGCGACCTCGCGAGTGATCGTTTCTGTACACTCGTCAATCACTTCAGTGACATGGATCTCCTCGCTTGTCCTGTCGTTAATTCGGTTTTGTCCGGTTAATCCATTCTGGTCACCGTTTGAGGTCGCGCGATGGTAGCTCTTAGCGATTCGTTCGGCGGAAAGCTGGATCGGCGTCAGCGGGTTCTTGATCTCGTGGGCCATGCGCCTGGCAACTTCACTCCAGGCCGCGACTCGTTGCGCCGCCAGCAACTCCGACAAATCTTCAAGCACCAGCACGACCCCGCGTCTTTTCGCCGACGATGCTCGTAGCGCCGTCGCCGTCAGGGCCACCGGCAACGCCGTGCTATCAACGGTGCCGTCATTGACGCCCGCCAACTGTGCCTGTTCCGCAGCCTGTCCCGTACGCCGCGCGCGACGGAGCAGTCGATCCATTATCAACCAATCTTCCGCGCCCATTAGTTCGCCCAGTCTGCGGCCACTTGTCGGCGTCGCCCGCAGCTTCAACATGCGTAAAGCAGCGGCGTTGATTGTCGTAACGCAATCGTTTTCATCAAGGGAGATAACTCCGGTAGAGAGCGATTCGAGTATCGTTTCGATGTAATCTCGGCGCTCCTCGAGCGTCAGATTTTTCTCACGAAGCGCCGCGGAGCCGGCTTCAATACTGGTGCGATTATCTTCAAGTTGAGTGGTCATTTGGTTGAAGGAGTCGGCCAGCAATGCAAGCTCATCTTCAGCCATCGTCGTGACTCGGTGCGACAGGTTTCCGCGTGCAATTTCTTTTGACGCTTCGGCAAGGGCTTTGATTGGCGTCGCAATCCCCCGCGCCAAATAGATCGCAACCCAACTTGAAACAAACAAGAGCATGAGCGTCATCAGCCCAAGCGTTGACAGTCCCAGCAGGCGGACTCGTCGCTGACGCTCCACGAGTTTTCGATACTCTCCCTGCGACCCGGTTATTGTGTTGCCCAGCTCGTTAGTCGCCCGGCGCAACGAGACCACCACGAGTTGTTGATTTTCTGAAATAGGAACAACTACAGCATCCAGATCCTTACCATCCGCCAAACTGTCTTCAGCAGCTTTAAGCGAATGCGCCTGGTCCAGCAGAGTTCCCAGCTCCTTTGCGTCCGCGCTGGAGAGTTGACCTCTGCTCTGCGCAATAACTTCTCCGCTCGAATTGATAATCTCCACTGCTGACAGTTGTTCGCTGGCTATGATGCGATCCAGCATTTGCTGCTTTTCAGTTTCTGCCTGCGGCTTTAGGAGCTCAGCCAGCAGAGCCGCAGTGTCTCGCAGGTTCCGCGTTTGAGCGTCAACGGCTTCGCGTTGAACCTCCTGAGCTTCATTCACCACCCGCGCGGGCAAACTTCCGAACCACTTCTCGAGCGAGCGATTGAGGAAGAGATATGAAAACACCGCCATCGCGATAATCGGCAGGAAACTGATGGCGATGAAATAGACCAGCAGCCGCGTCTTAATCTTGGACCCGAGTTGGCGTTCGCGTCTCTCGCGGCGCAACTTGAGTAAGTTGCGCACAAAAATAAACGAGAACACTACAAAGGCGACAAAGTTAAGGGTGGACAACGCATAGAGCAGTACTGTGTCAGAAGCGGTGTCAGGCGGAATAATTGTCCACAACCACAGCTGTTGAGAGACGATGATCGAAAGAAGCAGCAAGACGGTTATCCCGAGCGTCCATAATACGAGTCGTCGCCGCCGGGCCGACCTGCCGGCAACTGATTCTGGCAATAGCTCGGAAGAATTTTCGTGCTGGTTGTTCATGAAGGCGTGGACGCAAGTTTAACATACCGGCCAGGACAGAGCCGCTTTCACCGGGACGCGAGCACTGATGCAGTTTGAACACTACCGCCACGACGGAAAGTTCCGGTCCCATGAGTTCAGTAACACCACGCGGTAGAGACTGTGTGAACTCAGCGTCAACTCCTTGGAGTGGAGCCTGAGCTTTTACACGCCCTCTACCGCCTGGTGGTACTGATGACCTCATCGCACCGCATGTTGTTAATGTGCGTATCGTTCAAACTGCATCAGGACCGGGACGCGGTCGTCTCGTCCGCAAAGAGCGCGCCAGCGCGAACGGATTCAACAATAGGAAATGTGCACCTTTGGCGCGTACAGGCAAGACGCCCGCTCTCGCAGTTACATCCAGCGCCATTGCCGCTTAGGAGATTCATCCGCATCGACTAGAATGCCCCTGCACGATCGCCGTTTATCCCAGTTCTCCCTTTCAGTAACTCGATGACTGTCAAGCAAGTCTTCATCAACCCCGCAGGTCGCGTTCGGAGTGGTTGGCGAGTTCTGATCTTTGCGTTGTTGTTCCTCATTCTCTCTATTTTGATGGGCATTGCAGCCGGAATCGGTTCTAAGTTGACGCTCCAACTGGCACCCAGCCGCGAAGTGGCCCACTACGTTGAGAATTTTATATTTCGGTTAGCAGTGTTATCGGCTGCACTCCTTGCCGGATACATCTGTACGCGCTGGCTGGAAGGTTTGCCCTGGCGCGCCCTGGGACTGTGGTTTCACGCGGGATGCCTGCGCGATCTTTTCATTGGTTCACTGATAGGCACTGCCTCGCTAGCCATGGCGACCGCCATCGCGACCACGGGCGGTGGATTGAGCTTTACAGTCTCTGCTCGCGCCGCACTTTTTCAGGTGGCCGAAACCCTGGTTTTTTCCGCCGTACTTTTCATTCTTGCGGCTCTCGCTGAAGAAGCACTGTTTCGAGGTTATCCTTTGCAGACCCTGACGCGAGCAAACCTCGCCTGGCTGGGCGTGTTCTTGACATCCGTTCCTTTTGCCGCGGTCCATCTGAAAAATCCGAACGTCGCCGCTGGCTTCACTTTCATCAACACCGCTCTTGCCGGAGTGTGGCTTGCGGTTGCTTATCTTCGGACTCGAACTTTGTGGTTTCCCTTGGGAGTTCATTGGGCCTGGAACTGGGCGCTGGGATCACTCTTTGGCCTCCCCGTCAGCGGTATAACTGACCTCGCGCCTTACCCACTTCTTCGCGGCACCGACCTGGGCCCGGCCTGGTTGACCGGTGGAACCTACGGCCTCGAAGGTGGGGTCGCCTGCACGATTACACTAGTTATTTCCACCATTTTTATCTGGCGAACACGGCTGGTCCGCGCAACGCCGGAAATGGAGATATTAACTTCTCGAGAGAACCCCGTTCGGAATCAACCGATCAGCGGGGGCAAGCCCACCTTCCTGACCCTGAGGTGATTTGAATTTAGAGCCGTGCTTGGCTTGAAAGGCTTTCACAGACGATCTGCAGCAAGCCAGGGCGTCTCACAGGTAGGGAAGGCGGGCTTGCCCCCGCCGGTCGAATAGCATCCAACCCACGAGACAATGAAAGTTCAAGTGCCCAGAAGATCCCAAAGTCTCAGGAATAAATTCACTTGTTAACAGTGTTCGCTGTTGTCCCGTCTTAATCGGTGTCAAAGTGATCAAAGCCAGGAAATAGTCGAAATGATCAGAATACCGCGATTGAGACTGCGCGATGTATGAACTCGAAGCTACGGCGGACGTACTTCTCATGACCGCTCAAGCGAAACCTTCGATCGCTGAACGAAGCGTAGAGGCTGTTCCCGAAGCGGCTCTAGTCGAGGCCGTGCTGGCGGGCAATCGCGACATGTTTGGGCGACTTTATCAACTCTACGCGCCGCTCGTGCATGGGGTCCTGTTAGCGCGCCTGCCAAGGAGCGAAGTTGAGGACTTGGTCCAGGACATTTTCCTGCATGCTTTGAGGAAACTGCATACATTGCGCGACACGCGCGCCTTCGGACCCTGGATAGCGATGATCGCGCGCAATCGAGCGAATGATTTTCACCGGCGGTCGCGCGAGACGGTCGAACTTCCCGACGATCTTTGCAGCAATGATTCGAGCCAGATAAAGGCCGAGGAGATCCTCGCGATCATCCGCACGCTTCCCGATGCTTATCGCGAAACGCTCGTGTTGCGGTTAGTCGAAGGAATGACCGGACCGGAAATCGCGACCCGCACGGGTCTTACGCCGGCTTCAGTGCGCGTCAATCTGCATCGGGGCATGAAACTCTTGCGCTCGAAGCTTGGTTTTGAGGAGGGTTTATTATGAACAGCGATAGCGATTACCTATGGGACAAAACCGGCGAGCCGGACCCTGAGACTCAACAACTGGAGGAGATTCTCGGCACGCTACGCTATCAGCCTCGACCGTTGGAAATACCTGCGGCTGTTCAGGTGGGCCGCGAGCGAAACTTCTTTCGTGGTTCTGCGCCGCGTTTGGCAATTGCTGCAACGATAGCGATGTTGTTGCTGGGTCTCGGGCTGTGGCTCGGATTGCAACGCTGGCTGCGAAGTCAGTCACCCGAGATCGTCAAGACTCCAGGGACGCCGGCGGTGAATCCAGTTCCCATGCTCGAGCCCTCGCCAAACCAGGACCAGAGCCCCAAGCTAGCGTCGGACAATGGCTCGGATCGGAAACGTATTGGCAGTGCACCGCGTCATCGAGTTAACCAATCACTTCTTGCGCGAGACGCAAACCGCGTTCGCCATGAGGGAAACAAGAATCAGCAGCTAACGGCGAATAAGCTCCAGGAAGCTGAAGCCGCAAGAGACCAACTCATCCTGGCTCTCCGTGTAGCCAGCGCGAAATTAAGCTTCGCGCAGAAGAAGGCACAAGGGGTAAATCAGCGAGACCAGGTTCACAACCAACACAAGATAGGATGAATGAAGCACTATGAGATCACTTTCCCAAACCCACTTGAAATCTGCGTCATTGACACTCGCGTTGCTTGTTGTTCTCGTCGTTCTCGGCGCGACTCCAACCGCGATGGCGCAAAATCCACGAATCCAAACCAGTCAGCTGGATGCTCTGGCAGCAAAGGCAAGCCAGACGGTGGACGTGAATATTGACGAAGGCTTGATGCAGCTCGCTGCCAAGGTGCTTTCGAGCAAAGATCCTGACGAGGCAAAAGTCAAGAGCCTGGTCAACGGCTTGAAGGGGATCTATGTAAAAAGCTTTGAGTTTGAGACTGAGGGCCAGTATTCGCAGGCCGACCTTGAAAGCATCCGGTCACAACTGCACAACGCCGCCTGGAACAGAATCGTCAACGTAACCAGCAAAAAAGAGGGCAGCGTTGAGGTTTACCTAATGAAAAGCGGCACTCAGGTTAGCGGCCTGGCACTGTTAGCCACCGATCCTAAGGAGATTACCGTCGTCAACATCGTTGGTCCGGTAGACCTCGAGAAGCTAACGGAGCTTGAGGGAAACTTTGGCGTCCCGGAACTTGGAATCGAGCTACCGAAAACCAAGCGCAAGAACTGAGGTCGAAACGGAGCAGCCCCATGCGGAAATCTATTGCCATCAGTTTGCTATCCATTGCGCTCGCAGGCTTCGTTACAGTGACGCAGGCCAAAGGTGACGGTTTCGGCGACGTCGTGAAATTGATCGAGCGCTTCTATCACGTCAAGCACCAGGGAATTCCCTTTCTCGCGCGGGCCGGGCTCAAGATGGCAACCACGGTAGCGCGCATTTCCGGCGGCCCGAGACGGCAATTAGCCGAGGCCGGCAGCGTCAAGGTTGCCTACTTCGAAGATCAGGATTTCATAGCTGAAGGCAGCTTTGCCGCCTTCAGGTCTTCAATGGCCGCGGCGCTCGCTGAAGCCTGGACTCCTTTCATTCAAGTCACATCGGCAAAAGACGAAGAACAAACTTACATCTACCTTCGCGATGCCGGAGAAAAGTTCAACGTTCTGGTCGTTACCATCGAGCCCCGGGAAGCCTGCGTGGTTCAGGTGAGTCTATCGCCGCGAACTTTGGCAAAGCTGATGCAGAACCCCGATGAAATGGGTAAGGAAATTACCATTGAGGCCACAACTGACGACCAGGAATGAAAAGCAGGAGCAGGAAGATGAACTCAGAGATTAACATCAAGTTTGAGATCGATAAGACAACTGTGCGCCTCCTCGTGGCCCTGGCGGCGTTAATTGCCATAATCGCATTAGCATCGCGGTCAATTGCCGCCCAGGAAGTGGCCGATACAGTCCGCATCAACACGCGCGTTGTCTTTATGGATGCCCTGGTTACTACATGTCAGCTGAGCGAGTCGCAAATTGGCTTACCGTTGATCGATCGGCACATACGGAAGATCGCGAGGGCCGACGTATTCGGCGCGAGGGCGAATGAGTTTGTTGTCGGCGTATTGTTCGAGGATGTGGCCGGTCCAGCCACTAATTCTGCTGACGGCGAAAATGGGCGTGTAGAGGTCGAGCGGAATTCCCATCATGTAGTATGTCGAGGCTGAGAAGAAATCTACGTTGGGATAAAGCCCCTTCTCGCGCATCATCACTTCTTCAACCTTGCGAGACATTTCGTACCATTTAGAATTCCCTGCCGCTTCACCCGCCTCTTTTGAAAACTGCCGCAGATGGGTGGCGCGCGGATCTTCAGTTTTATAAACCGCGTGACCGAAACCCATGATCTTTCGCTTGTCCGCCAGCGCTTTCTTGATAAACGATTCCACGTTTTCAACCGCACCGATTTCCAGCAATGTCTTCATCACTGCGGTGTTTGCGCCACCATGCAGCGGACCTGACAGCGCTGCGATAGCTGCTGTGACTGCCGCGTACATGTCAGCGAGAGTTCCGGCGACCACGCGAGCAGTGAAGGTTGACGCATTCAGTTCATGATCGGCGTGGAGAATCAGACAGACATCGAATATTCGAGCGTCGCGCTCTGAAGGCTGCTCGCCGCGGAGCATATAAAGAAAGTTAGCCGCTATATTCGAGGAATTCGCTGGTGACACTGGTTCGAGTCCACGTCGAATGCGGTCCAAAGCTGCCACAATAGTTGAGAATTGCGCGGTGAGTCTAATGGCGGTCCTGATACTTGTCTCGCGTGAAATATCTCGCGCATTGGAATCGTAGAATTCGAGCGCTGAAATCGCAGTCCTCAAAACATCGATCGGATCGGCTTCGCGCGGAAACTGCTTCATGAGATCTATGAGCTCGGTCGGCACTGCGTAAGACGCGCGCATTGATTGTTCCAGCGCAGAAAGCTCGGCACGATTTGGCAGGCGCTTGTTCCAGATAAGAAAGATTACTTCCTCGAAGGTCGAATACTTCGCCAGATCGTGAATGTTGTGGCCCTGGTAAATGAGCTCGCCTTTTTCACCATTGACATCCGAGATTGACGAAGTTGCCGCAGCTACTCCCCTGAGTCCCGCTGCGGAAGTACCGGTTGACGGATTTGCTTTGTTAGTCATGAAATTTTTAGTATGGACCGAAGATAACAAACGGAACAAAGTGTGACAAGTTGGCTCGTTTGCGAAAACTTAAAGTTCAACTTCGGACTCAATCAGAGCCGGAAGCGGTAGCGACTGGCCCCATTTCTTAAAGTTCGGAAACAATCACCGAGTCACCGCGCTTCACCTTCAAGAGTTTTGCTGCCGAGTTGTTCGCTGCAGCAATCTCCAGAAACCCGGCGCTTCCCCAAATTCCAAACACCTGGTTCGGCCTTCCAGTTTCTTCAGAGAAGTAGCTGCGAAATGACGTTACCAACTTTTTCTTGAGTTGGAGTTTCACGCCAACAGAGATCTTCGCCGGAGTTAATTCCTCCTGAGTGATATTGGTTACGCAGTTTCCGAAGTGATCGATGTGGATTATTCGCGCCTTGATCCGGCCGTCACGAGAGGTCTGCGGCTTTAGCGCCGGCAACCGAACGATATCGGTGATTTCGGTCCCCAACTCTTTCGGTTTGACACCCAGCGACAGCGCGGCGGCAACGGGAGCGAAGACATCCCGCCCGTTGAAAGTCGGGCTGACAGGATGACGAAAGTACTTCGTGTTTGTGAGATGAAACATTTCCGGAGTGGCGCCGGCATTCTCCTGGCGCTCGCAAACGTAGCTAAAGATTCCATTGTCCGGACCAACAAAGAATTGTTGCCGGGTTCGAATCAATATCGCACGGCGCGCTGACCCTACTCCCGGATCTACCACCGCGACGTGAATAGTGCCTGTAGGAAACGAGGAAAAGACGGCAAGCAAGGTGAACGCGGCAGCTTCAACGTCTTGCGGCGGTATGTCGTGCGTTATATCAACAATGCGGGCTTCAGAATTTGACGAAAGAACTACTCCCTTAACCGCACTGACGAAATAGTCGGCAGTGCCGAAGTCGGTAAGGAGCGTGATTACCGGAGTGGTTTGGTTTGACCGCGGCCCGCCGGTAGAAAGAACGCGGGGACTTGATTCCTTCGAATCACGTCCCCGCGTATTCTGGTCACGCAGCTTGTTTTTCACCGCGTCCCGCGTCTCCCTTGCCCCTCATCCGGTTTCATTGGATTCGGGTTTCAGTCGAAGTGCGAATTCTTAGTTGTTGTCCGCGGGCGAGACGAATATCTTGTCCACGCTTGCTGAGAACACTACCGGTGCCAACCGCGCCAC
This sequence comes from Pyrinomonadaceae bacterium, assembly GCA_036506215.1. Taxonomy (GTDB): domain Bacteria; phylum Acidobacteriota; class Blastocatellia; order Pyrinomonadales; family Pyrinomonadaceae; genus PSRF01. The sequence goes on from DASXSC010000199.1 coordinate 41,759, forward strand.
CAATCGCGGCGCCCACGGCAGCGCCTTTGCCACCACCGAAAACCGCACCGATGATCGCTCCGATGCCGGTGCTGGCGCCAACTTTCGAGATATCATCCTTGGTAGAGCTTCTTCCCTTCACGCCGCCCTCAGAATCAACAGTGCCTGTGTCATCTCTGTTTCCCACATTGACGATTTCGACGATGTCTGCGTTGAAGCCGCTCGTGTGGCCGTCAGGCATCCGGATCGAGTCAAACGAGAGTTGAAGTTCAGCAGTTCCCTTCACTTTTCCCGCCCGCTTAACTAGCGTCACCCGTCCCTCAACGATCGCCCCTTCGAATTCACGAGGATCGATGACACGCGCCTGGAAACGATCACCGCGCTGGCTGGCGTCTGTCGAAAGACCTGATTGCAACTCAACCAAGAGAATCGCATTGCGCGGAATCGAGAGCGGACCACTGGGCTGAGTATTTGCCTGCTGTCCTGAATTGTTGGAATTGTCCTGGGAAGAGTTTTGATTGGTATTTGGGGCCGTATCGGCTGGAGCGTTATTCGCTGGAGCGCTGTTCGCTGGAGCGCTGTTCGCAGGCGCGGAATCTGCCGTGCCACGCGGTCTCAGTGCGCTGGGGATGGTCGAGTCAAATGGTTGACGCTCGTAGCCCGCGCTGTATCCTGCTTCGAAGCCCTGCTGGTAACCATCGCGGTAGTTTTCCGCAGTGCCCCATGCTTGGTTGTAATTTCGATTGGCGCGCTGGTACTCATCCTTGCTTTGATAATCACGCGAGGCATGATCAGCAATGTCTCGCGAGCCGGCGCTATAGCCATCTGAATAGCCCGTGCGATAACCGCGCTCCAAAGCGGTAGACTGGACCTGCGAAGGCGAAGCGTGGGCAGCGGGTGTTGCCAATCCCGCCGACGACGCCATCAGCAACGCAAGCAACATTACGAGGGGAATCTTAGGATATTTCATTTGCTGTTCCTTCCAGAGATTTTACGGCAATGGAGCGCCGTTGTTGTCTTGGGAGAGCCAACATCGTGCAGTTGGATGCTATCACCCAACAATTGTAATGCAAACTGTTAGTTTGCGATTGTAACCCGACCACTTGCGCTACAGTACGCTTGACCGTCTCTATTGTGCGCCCCTAGACTCGAATCGTCTCGAAATGTCCGTCGCTTTCTTCGCGCCGAGCTGGCTTGCCCGTCAGATGCTTGTTTTCGGTCGCTGGTTGGCGAGGGCCGCTTAAATCGCATGACAGAAACACCCCGAGTCTATCTCGATCACAGCGCAACGACGCCCGTGGACCGGCGCGTTGTTGACGCAATGCTGCCTTATCTGACGGAAAAGTTTGGCAATGCGTCCAGCGTACATTTCTTCGGCCAGGAGGCCCGGGCGGCAGTCGACCGAGCCCGGCGCGAGGTCGCCGCACTCATTGGCGCCCGGGCTAATGAAATTGTGTTCGTTTCGGGCGGAACTGAGGCCAACAATCTCGCTATTCGCGGTCTTTGCGAAGCCGTCCAGGGTAATGCCGGTCGCGGCAATAAAGGTCATGTAATCACTTCCAGCATCGAGCATTCGTCCGTGTGCGGCATTTGCGAAGCACTGGAAAAAGACGATTGGGTGATTACGCGGCTGCCGGCTTACAGCGAAGGACTTGTCCGGCTCGAAGATGTTCGCGCTGCTTTGAGACCAGACACGGTGCTGATCTCAGTGATGTTGGCGAATAACGAAATTGGTACTCTTCAACCGCTGGAAGAGATTGGGTCGCTGGTGCGCGAGGAACGCGCTCGCGGTCGACGCCTTTGGCTGCATACGGATGCAGTGCAAGCAGCTGGCCGTATTCCTTTAGACGTCGAAACGCTTGGCTGTGATTTGTTGTCGCTCTCCGCACATAAGCTCTACGCGCCCAAAGGCGTGGGAGCACTCTTCGTTCGGCGCGGTGTGCGTTTGATATCTCAGAATGTTGGCGGTCATCAGGAACGGGAAAAACGGGCCGGAACGGAGGGAGTGCCAGGCATTGTTGCCTTTGGTGTAGCGGCGAAGCTGGCGCGCGAAGAGTTGGAGCAAAGGGCCACCCATGACCAGAGACTGCGGGACCGGTTCGAGTCCGGCGTCATCGACCGCGTTGAGGACGTCGTTTTCAATGGCGACCGTGCGCAACGACTGCCCCATCTTTCAAACATATCTTTTCGATTCATCGAAGGTGAAGGGTTGTTGATTAGCCTGGACCTTCAGGGCATCGCCGTTTCGACCGGCTCCGCCTGCTCTTCGGGAACGCTCGAGCCATCGCCGGTGATACGCGCGCTCGGTCGGAATGAAGAACTCGCACGCGGCGCGATTCGCTTTAGCTTCGGTAAAGACAATACGGAAGGGGATGTCGATTACGTTCTCGAAGTGTTGCCTCGCGTGGTCGAAAAGCTGCGACAACTTTCGCCGCTCAACAAGGTTTCGGGTTTGGAGTTTCAAGTTTCGAGTTAACCCTCAGGACTCCAAAACTCGGGTCTTCTTTAATGCCTTACTCGCCTACTTTTAAAGATCACCTCGCAAATCCGCGGAACGCCGGTGAACTTCCGGATGCTAACGCCATTGCGGAGGAGACCAATCCCGTCTGCGGCGATCGGATTCGCATCTCGCTTCGAGTGCGCGAAGGTCGCATTGCGGCCGCGCGATTTCTCGCCTATGGCTGTCCGCCAACGCTCGTGTGCGGATCGGTTCTGACGGAGTTGATCACCGGAAAGATGGTTGAAGAAGCGGTGCGTCTTACACGCAAGGATTTGCTTGATGCGGCTGGTGGCCTGCCCGCTAGAAAACAACACGCTGCAGCGCTGGCAATTGAAACTTTACGCTCAGCGATAGGAAATAAATACAGCGGGGGCAAGCCCACCTTTCGACCTGAGAGATCTTCTGTCTAGCCTCGGGCTCGGTATTGAAAGCCCTTCAACCCATGATCAGAACGTAACTCTTAATCAGCTCATGGTCAGAAAGGTGGGCTTGCCCCCGCTCGTTGATTCACGTACCGATGACAGAACGAGCTTCAAGGATTCGTAAGCCGTGGGCGCGTGGCTTGGGGAGATGGCAATGGTCGCTGATGGTATTCCGGTCCGCAGTATCTCTTGGGCTCTGTGCCCAGCACGAAAGTCCTTGTGCGAATCACCGGACAAGATTCCACGGCGATCAATCCGGTCGTTGGATCGATGTCGAGCGTAATCGTGCCTTCTAAACGCCCGCTGGGATCGGTTCTGAGTTCCGGTCTCGGCGGCTTCATGCGCGGCGAAGGCGTTGGCGAAGGCTCAACCGTTACCGGCGGCAGCATTTGATCGGAAGGCAGGGGCGCGGTCTCGTCCGCTTCCGGTGAACCCTCGGGTTCAATCTGAATATCCGAGGCTACCTCCGGCGACGTACCGTTGACGAATAGTTCGATGCGTTTGTCTGGATCATCCGCTGAGGCCGGGCCCCCGGTTTTGGGATTTATCGCCACTTGCTCGACTCCTGCAGGCATTTGCCAGTCGCCCTGCCATTCAGGATGTTCCCCTAACGCCACTTCCATGAAATCCGTCCAGATCGGCAATGCGGAATTCGCGCCAGTCAGCCCAAGCTGTGAACCGTCGTCGAATCCCACCCACACGACGCAAACGACATTTGGCGTGTAACCGGCAAACCAGCCGTCGCGAGAAGTTCCGGTCTTGCCGGCGACATTTGCCTTGAAACCGCGCGCCCTCACCTTAGCTGCTGTGCCGCGGTTGACAACATCCTTCATGAACGAAGTCATGACATAAGCAACGTCCGGGCGGAGCATTTCGTTCTTTTGCGGCGTCGGCGCCGCGATTGTCACGCCGCTTCCCGTGGTAATGCGGTTGATGGCGATCGGAGTAGTTCGGGTTCCCAATGTGGCAAAGCCGGTGTAGGCCGACGCCACTTGCAAAGGCGTTGCTTCACTCGTGCCCAGGGCCATCGCCGGATAGGCGCGTGGTGGTTTCGGCAATCCAGCTTTCGCGGCCAGATTCATCACCCGGCCAATCGTGACCTCCATCGCCACGTCAACGGTCACGACGTTCAGACTGTGGACCAATCCGTCGCGCAAAGTTACCGGCGCGTTACTGTAGGTATCGCCAAAGTTTCCCGGCGAGTATTCCTGGTTGTCGTAAGTGAACGTCTTCGGCTCGTCAATGTATGTCGTCGCGGGCGTTATCACACGGGGAACCGGATCGTAAGCCGTGTTGAGCGCGGTTGCGTAAACGAAAGGCTTGAACACCGAGCCGGGTTGGCGCAGCGCATCGGAAGCTCGATTGAGTTGACTCTTCCCGTAGTCGCGCCCGCCAACCATCGCCACTATCTCGCCGGTTTTAGCGTTCATGGCCACCAGTGCTGCCTGCAGGGTGCCGGGCACAAACCGCTTCGCTTCAATTTTGTCCAGCGCGGCAAGCTGTTTGGAGACCGCCGCGTACGCCGCTCGCTGCAAATCGAGGTCAACAGTCGTATAGATGCGAAGATGTTCCGCGGCTCCCGGGCCGGCGATGATGTCGCCCAACTGGCTCTGCACATAATCGGCAAAATACGGCGCATCGGAAGCATCGATCCGGCCCTTGGTGGCGGCAACTTGCAGGGGAGTTTGTTTGGCCTGGTTTGCTTCCTCGCCGGAAATCGCGCCCGTTTCCGCCATATTGTCCAGGACCTGATTGCGCCGGGCCGTTGCCGTGTTTATGTCGTGGTAAGGGTTATAACGATTCGGACTACGAATCAGTCCGGCCAGAAAAGCTGACTCCGGCAGCGTGAGATTCGTGACATCTTTGCTGAAATAGGCATCAGCAGCCTCCCCAAAACCATTTATCGAGAAGCCCGTCTGCTGTCCCAGGTAAACCTGATTGCAGTAAAGAACGAAGATCTGCTCCTTCGTTAAACGCGTCTCGAGAATGACGGACATGTAGGCTTCCGCGATCTTGCGCTTTAGAGTTTTCTCGGGTGACAGCAGCAGATTCTTAACTAACTGCTGCGTAATACTCGAACCGCCCTGGCGCGCGATGGGGGAGTTAGGATCACTGTCGTATCGACGCACGAACGCGCGCAAAATGCCGCGAACATTTACGCCGTAATGTTCAAAGAATGCGCGATCCTCGGTGACCGTAATGGCTTTTACGAGTTGGGGCGGCAGGTCGTTGAAGCCGACTACTTTGCGCTTCGCTCGCTCGCGCCCGGTCACCGAACTGATCAATTCAGGTTCAAGCCACGCTTTGTCGAGGTGGGTATTGCCGTCAAGTTCCGTCAGAGAGGTGATCGCTTTGCCGTTGCGCGAGAATTGGACACGCACGCGCTGAAACTGTCGCTGGCCATCGACGGTTATATTATCGCTCGGCTCGACATCGATGCCTCCGGCGACAAGCGAGTAGCGTCCGCGCGCTATGTCGGCCTGCTGCGTCTTTTCGACATAGCCTGAGTGTTTGAGCAACTCAACGAGCTGTTCCGGCGTAAGCGCTTGCCCGACGCGAAGCTGTTTGGGCGCGGCATAAATGCCGGCGGAACGAGTAAACACTTCGCCCTTCAGGAGGTTGTCAATGCGGCCGGAGAAGATTGTCCAGTAGTAAACCAGGAAGCCGATGACTACTGTAGCCAGCAAAAGTAGAGGAATAAGAACCGGCGGACTGATTAGGCGGCGAGCTAAGCGCCGCGGGAACCTCATTTCCGGTTCAGCGTATGCAACGATGCGCGATTGGGACCTCGAGTCCTTCTTCGACCGCTTCCCTAGTGGGAGGTTTCCTTCGGGTGGGTATCTTGATGTCATAAAAGACAGGCGATAGACCTTTGAGGTCTGGCGTTACGATCCGGGGTCACCGTCCATCCTCATAAGATAAATGCTAACCTCTTGAAACCAGCGTGTCTACTCAAGATCTTGGAGTGCGGTGATCCTGATAAGCAGCCACCCGAACTGTGCCGCCAAGGATTGCTTCACCCTTTGGCCAAGCGCGCCGCCTTACTGCAAAGCGAAGTTCAGCGCACCAATAGGCGGTCGCGGCGGCCAAAGCCCAACAGGTCAGCGACCTCCAAAGTTTGACAGCCCGTCGCCCGTTTGGTTAACGTCCTGCGGCACAAGAACTAGACCTGCATTTTGATGCGATTTCTAAGGTATGAGTTTAACGCCCACCGGCCCGCGCTCCTTTGCCGGGAATTATCGCCGAATTCTCTTCGCCCTGGCCGCTGTGGCAGTTGCGATTGGCTTTGGCGCCAGCGCGTTCCATCTAATCGAGGGCTGGCCGATACTTGATAGCCTGTACGTAGCCGCTCAAACTGTAACCACTGTCGGCTATGGCGACCTGACTCCCGCCACGAGAACTGGCCGCATTTTTACCACGGTCTTCATGTTGGCTGGTGTCGGCGTTGTGCTCTACGCGCTTACCACCACGGTCCAGGCAATCGTTCAATCAGAACTGGTTGCAACCTTTGGCCAGCGCCGGCAGTCACGAAAAATGAGTAAACTGCGAAACCATTTCATTATCTGCGGCGCGGGACGCGTTGGCTCGCACCTGATTCGAGCTCTGCTGGGAAGCGCCGAAACGTTTATTGTTATCGAGAGGGATCCTCAGAAAGTCACGGAGTTGACCGACCTCGGGGTGGTTGTGCTGGTACGTGATGCGACGCTTGAAGAGAGCATCAGGGAGGCAGGCGTTGAGCATGCGCGCGGACTTGCCGCGTGCCTGCCAGACGATGCCGATAATGTGTACGTTGTGCTCACGGCGCGTGATTTGAATCCGCGGTTGCACATCGTCGCTCGCGCCGCCGAGGAACAGGGCGAAGCAAAACTGATACGCGCCGGCGCTAATCGGGTGGTTGCTCCCACGATCATCGGCGGGCACCGCATGGCTATGGCCCTGACGAAACCGGCGGTTGACGACTTCCTCGGTTCGATCACGGCTAACAAATTGGAGCTGGCATTTGAACAGCTTGAGGTTGAGCCCTCGTCAAGTTTGGCCGGACAAAAGTTACGCGAAACAAATATTCGCTCGGAGTTGGATATCGTTGTTGTCAGTATACGGCGCAGCAGCGGTGAGATTCTTTTCAATCCCAGCGGCGAGGCCACAATCGAAGGCGGCGACATACTCATCGCCATCGGACACGCGGAATCACTGATGAAATTGACGGAGCTCGCGAAAGGCCTTAAGAAGTCAATTAGCCAGAGTCGAATCCGTGATTGATTTTCAACATGTTATTTGACATTGGGAAAACGCGAATTCAAGTTTGAAGTGCAACAGCTGGCGGACTCGTCGCCATAATTGAGACTCGACAGAGTAGCAGTCGACCAACATTGTCGTTATCCTAATCAGAACCGGAAGCGGACCGGGGTCCCCAGCCGGGCAGCCCGGCTGGGGTGGTGGTAGCGACCGGCCAAGGACTCAACCGTGGTTGTCAGTACTTGAGTGACCGCGATCAGAGATAGAAATTTTCGACTGGTAAAGTTGACTCCTTGGCCGGTCGCTACCGCTTCCGGTTCTGATTCGGGCAGTTTCACGCGTCGTCGCTGTCACTTCGGGTCTGATAGTTGAGTTGCACTTGAAACTTGAATCCACCAAATCTTCCTCTTAAGACCATGGCCTCTGCACAGGCGCTGTTGGACTTTAGAACGAATTAATGAAAATCCTTATTACCGGAGGAAGCGGTTACCTCGGCACACACGTCCGCCGGTTTTTTTCCGCCGATGATTTTTCCCGCCGGTCCGGCCGTGACATTCTTAACGAGGAAGACGTTGAGCTGGTCGCAAACTTCGACGCCGTCATTCACCTCGCCGCCTACTTGGACAAAGACCCGGCGGGCGCCGAGCTGAGTTTTCGCACCAACGCTGAAGGCGCCGCGAATGTCGTGAAACATCTGCGACCCGGTGCGGCGTTCATCTATGCATCCACGAAAGATGTCTACGGCCCAAACGCAGAAGCGTACACTGAAGTCCCTGAGACTTGTCCAACGGATTACTCCGGACAAACGGCGCTGGAATGGTCGAAGTTGATCGGAGAGCGGTATGTGGAATACTACGCGCGTCAGCGAGACGTTCGTGCCTGCATATTCCGTATGTCGACGGTCTACGCTCGACCGTCTGCGGGCAATGAAAATGGGTTTGTCACACACTATGTGGAATCCGTCAAACGCGGCTGGCCCATCCGGCTTCCCTTGGGCGGGCATGCTATTCGCGACGTGCTGCATGTAGAAGACTTCTCGCGCGCCTGTCGAGCGTTTATTGATTCGCCGCTCGTGCACGGCCTGTACAATCTTGGCGGTGGCAAAGAGAACGCGGCTACGCTCCTGGACCTGGTGAACACGGTCGGAAGGATGATTGAGCTTGAACCCAGGATTGCTGACGATGACACATTGCCACACCCGGTGCCGGTTAATTACATTTCTGACTTGAGTCGCATCCAGGAACAGTTGGGCTGGCGCCCGGAGATCGGGATCGAGGAAGGACTCCGTAGTTTGTTGTAGTCTTGTTGCAGGTTAGCTGCAGACTTCGGAAAAGGCAGATTTTCCATTTTTCATTTGCCATTTTTCATTGGTGGATTCAAAGTTCCAAGTGCAACTCAGCTATCAGACCCG
>DASXSC010000200.1:0-18415 GCA_036506215.1 Pyrinomonadaceae bacterium
AAAGACGCCTGAGAGACGAACGGTTCGATTATGACCGTGACCCGTACTTCTATGCGGCACCGATCTACCGCTACAGACGCGACGGGCGGTACTACGAGATAAACCGATACGGCGCAAACGTGCTACGGCAAGCCCTACACGTTGGTTACGCGCAAGGCTTCCGTGCCGGAGAGGCCGACCGGCGTGACCGGTGGCGTGCCGCCTACCGAGACTCCTATGCCTATCGGGACGCCAGCTATGGTTATCGTGGCTATTACATTTCCCGCAGCGAGTACAATTACTACTTCCGCGAGGGTTTTCGTCGCGGCTATGAAGATGGCTACAACAGCCGCTATCGATATGGTCGCTATGCTAACGGCAATTATTTCATGGCGGATAACATTTTATCACAAATTCTCAATTTCCAGTCGATTCGCTAAGGGCTAAAAAGGATCGTGCCCCAATGAGATCGTGACCCCCAGCTGATCCACCACATCATCCTTGCCTTCTGCTTGCCTATCTGCTGTTCGCCGCCTTTATCGGCAATCAAACCAGTCAAAATATCGGCCCGAATGTCCTGCTCCTCATCGGTCAATGTGCCATCGGCTCGGCGGCGCTGGACTGCAGCCAGCCCGTGCCGAAATGCATTGGCATTGCCTGGAGGTCCGCTCTCTCCCTTCTTGCCGGCCATGGTATCGCCCTAAATATCCGTCTGGTTGTGGTCCATTTTGTTTCTGACAGGCGTTTACGCCGGGATGAGAGCCATCCCAGCGGGATTCGTTTTGTCCCAGGTAATTTCATTCGTTTTCACGCCGGGATTCATTCTGGCAAAGTAATGGCAAAGTTACAAAATTCTCTTGTACTTTCTTGCGGTTAGAGATGCTACGAGAATCGGCAATCCTCGTGTCGGGTGGGTTTCGATTGTGCTGTCGATGCTAACTGAGTTATATGGGCTGTCGTCGTGGGATGGGGCTTGATAGCGTGCAACACACCAGCGTTGCAGGAGTGGTGGGGAAAAGGCACCACGGATCTAGTCGTTAGAGAAACAAAAAAGCATTTCACCGGCTACGATTCCGAATATGCTCTAACCGGATAAATTTATGATGGTAATGCCTAGCCCCAAAGCTGCAGTGCGCCGGACCAACGGTTCGGTAAGCTGGTAGCTCTGATTCGGCTCCGCTCTCGAACGCGATCCACGACACGTCGACTGCAACCTTTCCATATAGCCTCAGATGCGTCACTTAGTTTCTCAATCAATAGCACTGTAGGAAATTACCATATACATAACAGGTCATTGGCGCTGGTGTGTACGTCGGCGTCGATGCAGCGGCAGTAACAGCTAACCCAGCAACAGCCACGACAGCTAAAGTCACAGCAATATTGAGAGCAGTCTGTGCATCGCTTTCCTGCGCCTTTTGCAACTGGTTCTGAAGTAGAAGCCTTTGCTCCGCGACGTATTTTTTACTTGCTGCACCAACATCATGCAGGGCTTTAATCAACTGAGCGTGAGTTATCTCTCCAGCATCGGCGCGTTTAGCCAAGGCCATGTATACCGCGTGATGAGCGTCGGCAACTGGATGGGAGAACTCGGGATATTTACTGAACAGTTTCAGTTCCTCTTCTCTGAGAATCTCCATGCCCCCCTGATAAATCGGTTGACCGATGCACTTCGATGAACCATCAGGATTGAGACAATCTTTGAAGGTTTCTCGTTCTCGACGCACCACGGTTGGTGTAAGTTCTTTTTGCCACTCAGCTTGCATCTGATCATATCGATCAATGCGCGACTGGACACGCATGGCTGAACAACCTGTCAGCAGGACCGACAACACAACGGCTAGAGGTCTGTTAATTATTTTTCTTCCCACTATTAGAGTCCATGATTAATGTTGGCACCCGAAGGTTTTTTAATCTGGAACAAGATACACAATCCTGTGACATGCGCGCATGGATGATGATATTCGATATCTGCCTTCGTCGCGGATGTCAGTCGAGCGCATGGTTCGACTTTCTTCATTTTAGTATCTGCTCAATATCCCACAGAAGAACAATAGCGTCTGCGGAAGCAATGAAGGCACCAAAGCACTCCTTGCCGAACAATGGATTAGAGGCTCCCTGTAGAGTATGATCCAAAGATTTTCCGCGCCATAATGATGGCCTCGAAGGCTCTTTAGGAGAGAAATTAAATGTATTGCGATGGGAACTCGCATTCCGGATATGGCGAAAGAACTCGAACTCCGGTGAGGTCGTTTTTGTCTTTCGCTGCCTCATAGGCTGTATTCACGAGCATTTTGGCGAGCGAGTGAACAACATGGCGAATGTCAATCTTCCCCTTCATAGCCATCTCGTAAACTTGGAACGGCACGACTCTAATTTGTGGATGGGCTAGACCGTCCAGCCTGGCAGTCTCGCCCAGTTTGAAACCCATTCGGTTATTCGGATCAAATACTGACTCCAAGCCCACCACGGCAGTGATGTATGCCGATACCATGTCGTAGAATGGCTTGTCCTGGTGAAATTCAATAGCGTCAGGAAGGACTGTTTGCGACATAAGCGTTCCTAGCAGACCCGAACACCGCATGAAACCGAGCGGCGGCACGATTGTAACGACTGCCACAAGAGCCGCTGTATTTGCCTATCATATCCCATTATTGGCTCCAGGTCGTAGAGACATTTTAGGGACATCAACACGTAGGTTAGGGGAGACGTGCTAACTACTTGAAAAAACAATGCGCCCCGCTCAGGTGGATAGAGCACAGAATTCCTAAGGTTGGAGAAGGATTCTTTCAGCGTCTACCACTAACTAGCAAGCTCGCCCATCTCGTCGATAATCTCTTTAAGCGTTTCGACCTTCGCCGTCTTTTCACCAGAACTGAACTAATTAATTTGGGGTTTGAGCCTCATCTCATCTAGAAAGGCCGATCTAGATAAATTCGCTGGACGGGCCTTGAGATTGCCAGAGATCTTACGATAATTATGTGGAACCGATTCCGATTCTTACCGAAGGGCGATTCGAGACTGAAACTCCAGAGGCCGAGTTGTGGCGGGCAGTTATCGATCAGGCAATGGACGATCTTTCAGACCCCTGACCTCAGCGAAGCGGCTGTAAGGTGGTTTACGTCTGTCTCTGAGGAGTCGTGTAGTTTTCGGTGGGTCTGCGAGCATCTCAACTTGAATGCATCGGCGGTCTGGTCCGCTTTAGCACGGCGGAATAGTCCGAAAAATCGGGCGAAATTAATTGCGTAGAGCAAGCGACCCAAACTAAACGGGCATCGGTCGGGTGTTGAGCGGCAAATGTTCCATCAACTGAGCAAAGACCAGTTTCCCTGTGTGCATCAGAGCCCCCTGCGGACAGATTGCCGGCAGGGTGGCAAAAGGAACGGTCTGAATTCAAATCGAGACCAGGCAAAAACATGACTTTTCTAAGACGTTGGAGGGCTTATCAACTCCTGACTTTCAAACGTTGGGACACCACTGATACAGCATCAGAAAAGGTGTGATCCTTGTTAATCAGAACTTTTCCTCAACTCTGTGTTCTCGGTGTTTCCGTGGTGAATTTTCCGAGTTCTTTGGTTGCGGCGAAACCGCGCTGGGGCTTGGTGGTGAAATGAATCTCATCGTCGGTCGCTTAGAAAATTACAAGATGAAAGCGCTTGTAGCGCTATTCTCATTGAGCGTTTTAGTCTCCGCTTGCGGAGCTTTTCAAGCGAGGAGCGCGATCGCGCTAGGCAGGCAGGAGTTGTTTCGCGCTCAAAATCAAGACGCTCTCGAATCTTTTGAAGTCGCTGCTCGAGAGGATCCGGGTTATTCGTTTGGCGTCGATCGTTCGGAAGGCGTTTTTAGCTATCTGGGCCGAGCGCAGTATCTCAACGGTCAATATGCTCAGGCGCGCCAGAGCTTGGAGCGTGATCTCGCCCGGGATCCGGGTAACAGTCTGTCGCGCTTGTATCTGGGCCTGACGCTGGTCCGGCTCAACGAGCGGGAGAAGGGACTGTACGATATTGTCTGGGGTTTGACCGGAATCCGGTATTACATCAACTATGTGACCTCGGACGCCAATGATATTCGCCGCTTTTGGGACCGTCACAACCAGATTCGCGATGCGATTGCCAGCGCGGTCAAAATGGCTGAAACCCCTAACGTCAACTGGAACGCGCTGATCGTTTTCAGTGAAAGAATTGCGCTCGCCTGGGAGCAGGAGCCGGATTTTACGCGGATGTCGCCTGAGATGACACGCCCCTACAACTTTAATCCGTAAACCGGCGCATTCATACACGATGATCGATTACTAGGACGTGAGGCTCCGCTACTCTACTCTACTAAGGGGGTCAAGTTCGCTTTTTGCTTTTTGTTAAGGCTTCTTCAATCTTCCGCACTCTTTGCTGAAGCTGCTTCTCCGTCGCCACTCGCTCCTTCATCAGCAAATAGGCCGAGCTCACCGACGACGCTTTCCCTAGTCCAACCGTTTTGCCGATCTCTTCATGCTTGTGACCGCCCAATTGTCGGCCAAGATAAATCGCTACCATTCGTGCCTCGTTCTCCCGGCCTCTCTTTCGCCGCTTCAGCTCTTCGACGCTCTTCTCATACCCCCGTGCCGTTGCCTGCACGACGAAGCAACTCCGCATTCGAGATATGGATTGCTCTCACCATTACAAAGACCTAGTGTAGCAACACATGCAACCGAAAGCGGAGGCTAAGATGAGTGTCAGGACCGCATCTGTACTTCTCGTCATACTCGCTATCGTTACGGCCCGGGGCGCTGCGAGCCAGAGCGCTACGGCGGCGGAGATGCCGGCGTTGCGCCACGCGGACGCCGAGGGCCTCGCGCGCCTGCCGTTCATTGTCGCGCAACAGAAGGACTTTTTCGCGCAAGCGGGTGTCCGCGTTGACGTGATCAAGGATGCGATCACGGGACCCGACAGTAATTCGCAGGCTGCCTTGAAAGGCTACGAGCCCTCGATAGAGCGCGGTGGCCGTGCCGACATGGCGACCGCCAATGGCGGGTTTTTCATCAATGCCGTGTTGAATGGCTCGGATGCCGTGGCGGTAGGCGTGCAGACGGCAAATCCGGTCTACAGCCTGATCGCCCGGCCGGAGATCAGAACCTATGCCGACCTCAAGGGCAAGACGATCACCCTGACCGCGCCGTGGGATGGTATCACGCTGACGACCCGTGCGCTTCTGGCCCAACATGGCATCGGGAAAAACGATTTCACGTTTGAAGCCATCAGAATGTCCGATGCCCGCCTGGAATGCTTGAAGGCCGGGAAATGCGCGGCTATCGCCGCCGTGCACCCCACCGACATCCAAGCCATCAACTCAGGGCTGGGGTTCCATCGCCTCGGAACCACTGTCGAGGCGGGGCCCGTGACCTTCTATGTTGAAGTCGTGCGCCGCGAATGGGCCAGGACCCACCAAGACGCCATCGTGCGCTATTTGCGGGCGCAGGCCGCGGCCATGCGGTTCATTCACGATCCCAAGAATCGCGGCGAAGTTTCGCGGATCATCAAGGAGATCACGGGAGAGCCTCAGGCCATCGTCGATCAACTGGTTGCCAACTATGCCGATCCCAAGCTGCGCATTCTCCCCAGGCAGGGTGAGCTGGATATGGCCAGCTTCAACAATCTCCTCCAGTTCGCCAAGGACGCCGGCTATACCGACAAGCCGTTTCCGCCGACGGAGAAATTTGTCGACCTGACGTTTGCGAAGGCGGCGGGCATCCAATAGGGGTTATGACGTCTGGTGCTTTTACTTTGCCCACAACTTTGCCCGAACTATATGTCACTATGTGTACGAATCGCTAAAATCGGCTGGCTGGAAGCACCGTTAAGCGCTTGAATAGATACACATAGCGACCGATAGTGACACATAGTCCCGCTACGGCAACAGGACTGAAAATCCTCGTGTCGGCAGTTCGATTCTGTCCCTGGCCACATTTCCCCTCTTTGGAATTCAACCAGTTACAGGCTCTGCGCTCTCGACTAAGTTCCATAGAAGCCGCTCACTTTGAAGTTACTTTGCAGTTTCCGTTTGCTGCTGGTCTAACGTGGAATTGATCGAGCTTGTTTGGGGGCTTCGGTCAACATCTTCTCTTCGGGATAGCGTACCGCCAGTAAATAGCCTCGGTCTTGTAGCCCACCATTTTCATGGGCGCGCTGCGTGGAACACCGGCGCGTTCCAGGTTTCTAACTGCGGTCCTGCGGAAGCCATGGGGAACGCGATGCGCCATAGCCTTAATGAGTTTCCCATTCTGATCCGTGATACGCGTTCCAAGCCCAGCGCTGGCTGGAAAGGACTTCGAACTTGCCGAGGAGACTCAGGTTGAGGCAGTCGAGCAACGAGTTTGCCATTGCTCTCGGATAGAAGTCAGAATTCGAACTTTTAGGATTACTTCCTGCCGGCTTTTTTCGCGACCCAGTAAGCCTTCAATTTCGCCGACAACTTCGCTCTGGTGGTTGGACTGAATGCTTTCTTCTTAACGCTGAGCAGTGAACCA
Source organism: Pyrinomonadaceae bacterium (assembly GCA_036506215.1). Lineage (GTDB taxonomy): Bacteria > Acidobacteriota > Blastocatellia > Pyrinomonadales > Pyrinomonadaceae > PSRF01. The sequence continues at coordinate 6,476 of DASXSC010000200.1, forward strand.
TGGCGTCCGGTCATTGGCACAATCGAGTCGACACTTTGACCTGATCTCTATCTGCTGAAAACTTACCAGGCAAAGTTGCCGCGCGCATTGCGAGAGTTTGACTCCTAGACGTTAAGCCAACTTCTTCAAATTCCTATCGAGAATAACGGCACAATGCGTGCTCTGGTGAGCATTAGCTGGGGCAAGGGAAGCGCACCTTCGATACGACAGCTTCTTGAATTTCCTTGTCCCAGCCCATTTTTCAGGGTCGCGGGTGCGCAATGGTTCTAAAAATTTTTCTTGATGACAAGAGCTTTCATTGTCTCAAGCAATCCATTCCTGCAGGATCACGCTCTAAATTGATTATTGAGAACGCCCTTCACTTGAAGTTTTTCGGGAGCAACGCCGTTGTCAGCTGCGATGAAGCAGAAGCTCGGAATTTGTTGCTATATGCCGGCCATTGCCCGGGCGTGATCGCTTCAATACACGAGGCGCTTCGTTCTGCAGGCTTGCCACTGGACCAGTAGTCACGCCGTGGGGACGTCGCGCTATGCGCCGTATTAACCTTCTTGATCGCAACGTGCGTAAATTTCAATTGTAGTCTGGCAGGTACATCATGGATTTTTTCAACTGGATTCTCCTGTCTTTAGGCGGGCTTTGTTTTGCATTGTTGTTTTTCCTTGTATGGCTCGGCCCGCCAAGTCGACATCCCGGCCTTCGGTCGAGACCACGGCGCCGTCCCGTTACGCCCAAAGGTGCGCCTCAAACGCGCATCGCTACAGATTCTTCCTGCCAAGTACCCGTTGACCAACAAGGATCGTGAGATAGGCAGCGACGGCCGCGAGCACGGCATTCACGACCGGTCCCAGTGGACTCAGCCAGTCCACGAGAATGAACGCTACGAAACCGACGACGAAGAGTAAGAGGTAAAGTCGAAGCATATACGGCATGACGCTGTCGTTTATCGCTGAGGGGATTTTGTTGCAAGAAGCGAGGCCGGCCGCGAGTTCGGCTGGCTACTGCGACATTAACCGCTTTGAGAGGCCGTGGATATGCGCCATAAACATGATCACGGTACCGACCGTATTGATCCTCGGCGCCGGAGCTTCACTGGCGCAAGTCTAATAGGATTGTGGATTGACGCCGCCCGCTTAAAGTGATTAATCTTTCCCGTCGCTAACGTCCCCTTTTCGAGAGCGATCCGTCTCTATGGCTTTGTCGATTGTCACTTGCGGAGGAAGCCATGACTACCGAAACCGCATTCGGCATACTTGCCGTAATTTTAGTACTTTTACTGGCTGCGGCTACCGCCAAGACTGCGAGCGACAAAGGTTGTAGCGCGAGGATTTGGTTTATTGCTGGCGTTCTACTGCCGGGCCTCGCGTTGGTCGTGGCACTTTTTCTAGACGAGCAATCGGTTAAAGAGTGCCCGAGGTGCGTGCGCCGGATCAGCCGCGACGCTCGCATCTGTAGCTATTGCGGGCACGACTTCACTGCGCGTGGAAACTTTCGCGTGGGTAATTTCGGTTACTAGCTCCGGTTCGTGTTAGCGTAGACTCTTAGCGGCTAGGTTTAAAGCCTTTCTCTGCGAAGAACCTTTCGACCAATCACTAGGGCCACATAAGACCAACGTCCAGAGCCAGCATTGGAGACGCCGCTTGCGCTGTACTATATGCTTAGTTTGCCCAAAAACCAGGACAATGGAGTCACTAATGGCTTTACCGACGCGGAGTTCAAAACCAAATTGGACGCCAGCGCGCGAATTATTTAGCCGTACTGAAGCGCTTGCATTAAGAGGAATATGTCGCCGATCTGTTTACACGTTATGCCAGCTGGTATTATAGAATTGCCAAGCTATCGTGAGCACTTTGCCCATGTGACAGGATTTGCTGGCCATGCGCGACGGTTCCCGGCGCGGATCTTAAAGGAATAGCAGCATGATTAAATTCATTGTAATCAGCGCGGTCTTTCTGCTCTGTGGATGTGCATCGATGCATTCGCCCTATGATTTGAATAAATGGTGTCGCCAGATGGGCAGCACGCGCCTAACATCGATAGGTCCGGAAGCACAAGATCCGGCAACATGTGAAAGAGAATTGGACGAAGATTTAGCAGATCGCACGCCGAGAATTTTGTACGTTCCCAGAGATGTAGTCATGTCGCCGGTTATTGCGGCCCGAGCCGTGTGGGTTTTTCTCGGTATGACCCGCCCGCCGTTCTGAACGTAATTTGCTGCGAGCCGAACCAATACAATGCCATACCACGGAGGTGTGTGTTATGGCGGCTAAGAGACGTTACGATGAAGATTTGAGGACTATTGGCCAGGCGCTCGAAGCTAGAGACATTAACGTCTTCGTACTAAAACGGCTTGCAGACAACTATGCCATTGAGGGTATGCCTGAGCAGACGGGCTCGAAAGTACGGCAGTGGCTCCAGCGATTGCGCAGCGGTTCCAGGGCTAAGTTATTAACTTTAGCCAGAGCGGATGTTGAAAGATTGTCCCAAACTGGGAAGGCGAAGCGGTCCAAGGCAGGGCAGCTTACGGATTTTCGCAAGCTTTCGAATACTTTGCGCACGATAGGTGCTTATCTCGACTCCAGAGAGGTCGAGCTACTTGAGCTGCAGAAAAGGCGAATTTCCATCACGCTGTTGTATCGAGACAAGGCAGGTCACGAACGAGAAGAAGACCGAGCTATCTCTTCTTTTTATAGGCTGTTCCTTGAGCTTTACGGAAAGCGGACGCCACCAACATCGCTGCACTCAAAAAGTTAAAATTTCACAAGAATAATACTCGTAGTGTGCGGGCGATCTCAGCATCGTCAGTTCCGTGAAATCGAAGTTCGCTGGAATCTCTAGCGTGATTTACCGCTCTTCACGCCGCGCTACAACATCGCGCCCTCGCAAGAAGTCCCGTTAATCATTCGCAACGAAGAATTCAGTTTCACTTATAGAACATCAAGAAATGGTCTGCAGAAAAGTAACTGATTTAGCTCTGCCAGAAACGCAAACAAAAAGAATGAAAGCTATCCGTCAGCCGCTCACAAATTCCAAAGTCGTCGATAGCCGGGCGCCCTTTCGTTAGCCTCCCCGCACTCGCTCGGAAGATTCTCTCGTTTCCGCTCAAGAGACATCCTCGCACCCGTTTGTCCACATGGACTCGGGCGCGAAACTTCAACATTCATCCGTTGTTTCTTCAGAACTATTCCCGACTAGTTTGCCGAGCCTCTCATTATCTCTCAGACCGGCAAAACTCGAATGCCGCAGATGACCATCGGGCAATGTGAAAAGATCTGGCGACAAGAGCGACATCGCTCAATCAAGAGACCCAAAGGAGGAGTTTGATGATCAAGAAACGCGAATGGGTGGGTGAACCTGGCTTTTCTGGTATCCGTTCTGGCGCCGGAGTTGCGCGGGAAAACTACTAGAGCTGGCAAAGGAAGCTATTCCCAAAGCTTCTCAGGTGGCAGTGTTAGGGTCCGACCGCTCTAATCATGGCCGTTGAACGGGTGCTCTCCAAATCATTGACCTTAAGACGGACGAGTTCGCTTGCGAGATCGGGTAGCCGGTCAAACCTCTCTTGTGCGAAGCGCCATTCTATCACTATCGTTTGTCCTTCGATGTAACCGAGTGACTCCAGACCTTGCAGGAATGCTTTTTCACCGGCTTCAGGCCCGATCGCGTAGCTATGTAACCCATCCGTGGAATCTTCTTCGCTTGCTGCTCGTCGGCGAGATGAGCTAACGCCGGATCATAATAAAGAGGAAAAAGATCAACATTTTTTGTTCACGAATTTTCTCCGCTAATCTAAAATCCAAAGTGGGGTTCACTTGATTACTTTAGCCGCCAGCACGTTCGGCGGAATCGTCAGGTCGATTTGCTTTGCCGTTTTGGGACGCCTCGCGCAAACCGACGCTCTTTCAAAGCTCCTGATCCAGAAGGGCGTCACCACGCAGCAGGAGTTCTTGCAGAAGATCGCGGAGGAGCGGGCGACGTATCAACGGATGCTCAATCCCACTCCATAATGAAGATCGGCTACTTTATTTCGGAAGGTCTGACGCTTGCCATCGTTCTCTTTGGGGCGCTTGTGGTGTCTTGGTTGCGCGGTACTCGCGGTAAAGAACAGCCGCGACCATAGATTCGCTTCAGCCTGTTGTTTTTAGGCTTTTGCATGTTCAGCTTGATCCACGGGTTCATTGCTCTCACCCTATCGGTTGGGTGGTATCGCCTAGCTATGGGAATAACTGTTTGCAAGCTGTTAGGGCGAAACCCGCAAAGCAATCGCGGTATTGTAGATGCTGAATCCCGTCATTATGCTTCTTTTGCGGACGCACAACTATTTCCAAGTTTAACAAGCGCCCTTTTTGCGCTCCAGTTAGAAATTGCGCCGCTTGCGCTCATCGTAGATGAGATAAATCAGTCCACTTAACAAAGTCACGAGCGACCAGGTAATTCCTAAACCGGGTGAGCCAAAAGCAGAATAGCAGACGCTGCGAGCGTGCGTCACCGAGTGGTAAAGCCTTTTGAATGGGATCCAGTTAAACGTCATAAAGGCGACGCTCCTGCATAAAGTATTTGCGCAGTAAGACACATATTGCCGTCCCACGGGCACGCATGAACTCGAGAGAAGATGCTAAGATTTGAGGAAAATAGGAAACTTCGAGTTTGGTCACAAATAAACTCAGGTGAAAAAGAGCAGGGCGGCGTTTTGCAGTTAGCCAATCAAAATATACAGGCGACTGCTCATTGTCGGGTAAATGTTTACTTGGAAGGTTTATTGCTTTTCGCGCTCGACTCAAGTTTTTTGCCACCCTTCTCAAGTCCCTTCGTCAATTGGCCGTCTTCGTCTTTCTTCTTTTGCAGCCCGGATGGAAGCTGGCCTTTTTTCTCTGTGTATTTCTGCAGACCGGCAGGTAGCTCGCCAGCTTGACGCCCGGAGTTTTCCTTGGTCGTAGTCTTTTCACTGCTCTTAACTTTGGTCTTGCCTTCTTGCTTGGCCAAAGCAGGAGACGACGTCAGTCCCAATGCGCAGACGACAATGAGTGCGGGCACGATCCTCTGTAGCTTCGAAATCTTCATACTTTCTCCTTTGGTTTTTGCCACCGTGGCTTTTCTGCGCGAACCTAAAGCAGCAATCATGCCATAAGCTAACCGCCAACATTCCGAGCATTTGACGCGACGGAGGTTCGGCAATAAGCGCTAAAAATTACCGAGCCTACGAAATTTGTCCTGTGATATTTGGAGAACACCGCAGAAGAGGCTGATAAAGATCGAGCAGGGTTGGCAAGTTTTGGCTATTTTATCTACTACTGTCGAAGTCAACCGGGATAGGCGGCCAGGCGGGTCACTACTCAAGAAAATAGACTCATCACGTCTTGACTCTGTTCTCGGTAAAAATGTGATTTTCACGAGCTTCGGTTTGTCGCATACCCATTGCCATGAAAAAGACGCGGTATGAATAGAAGATTTCTTGGGCTACTCACGGTTCTCTTTCTCGCTTCCGTTCATCTCAAGGAGGCACAGCAGCCGAGTAAAATTCCTCGGATCGGTTTTTTATCACTCACGCCTGGGCCCTCATCTACTAGCAGTGAAGCGTTCCAACAAGGGCTACACGAACTCGGGTACGTCGAAGGAAAAAAACATCGCCATCGAATATAGGTATGCAGCTGGAAGAATAGATCGACTTCCCGAAATGGCTGCTGAGTTGGTCCGCCTCCACGTTGACTTTATCGTTACGCATTACGGACAAGACGGTGTGCTCAGCAAACAGCAGAATGTTATGTGTAGGGGAAATGGTTCCGTGAAACGGCAAGTTATCACTGTTGCGCAAAGAGCCGCGTTACAGTTAGCACCAGCTAAGACGAGTGATCACCGGCGCCAATCAGAGCCGCAAGTGCGGCTTGGCACCTGAGCTTCATCTGTCCAGCTTAACGGTGTGCGGGAACCCGCTTCAGTGGCGGGTGCCATTGGACTCCGTGGCTGCTTGAACCTTCTTCTTCATGCGGAAATGACCGCACTCGCATTTGGCTTTCTTTTAAGTCTCTGATGGACCGGTCCTGCGGTTGCTCAAAAACCCGGGGGTGCGTTTGCCGAAAAATCCAATATGCGCCGGAAACTATAAATGCAATAATGCCGAAACAAATCCAAAATCCCCAAAGCCAAACGGGATGCCAGCGTAACTGCGATTCCGCGCTAGCGATGCTTTTTTCCAAATCACCGTTTTTTCTTTCAAGCTTTCCAATCCGCTCAATTGTTTTAGTGAGTTCTTCTTCCAGCGCCTTACTCTCCACATACGAGTAAAGCGGCAGTTTTACCTTCTGGCCGATTTGGAGATTGCTCTCCAGAACCCCGGGATTGTGTTTTTTAATTTCTTCTTTGGGAATTTCGAGAGTCGTCGCAATGATGTCCAGATTGTCGCCGGACCGTACCTTCCATGTTTGACTCTCAGCAGCTGCTGACAGAGGTGAAACAACAAAAAGAGAATTGAGAAAGAAAAGAAGAAAAAACATTCTATCCATAACAGTCCCCTTTCTCGCAGCTAAAGACTGCGCGCATGCGATTAGCACCATGATAAAAGATTAGCAAGCGCTCTAGGGTCTTGCTACGGCCTACGCGTTGATACTGAAAATTGTTTCAGGTGCAGCAGGATTGCGTATCCTGGTTTCATATATATTTCGTTCTGATTGTGGATTAGAGCAGGTCACGCGAACCATTAGAGGTGATCCATGAACCATCGAGAGAAATTTGAAAACCGACACGAGCGATTTTTAAGGCAAATGGAAAGGTATCAGCGCGATGCGGAGAAGATCGCAAAAAAGGCCGAGAAGCATGGATTAGGGGCGGAAGCGGAGTGGCTGCGGCAATCCCTCGGCATCACCAAACCGATCGAGGTAACCGCAACAAAGAAGACGGACCCTGGCCACATTTCCTCTGTAAATTCACTATTTATGATCGTCAACGACCGGACAGTCGCTCTTATTTCAAAGAGGCTAGTAACAACGTGAGTTACATTGTCGAAGTGTCACGGATTCGTCCTGCAACGAGAGCTCAAGCTACAAATCGATGATTAAATTAAAGTAGCCAATCCGAGATAGTCCTTTTTCATTTCCTCGGCAGCGACCTTCAGTTTTTCGTTTTCGATGCCGGTATTCGAAGTTTTTGCTCATAAAGAGGTGGCTGTTCGAGTAGCTAAGTTATTGGGGCTGTGGATGCACCGAAGGCTTGGCGGATGGAACGGAAGCGGGTTGTTAATTGGCATGAAGGGAGGTGAATTGGTTTTTGAATTCACGGGGAAGATTTTCTAAGTAGCCGAAGTTGTGTGAGTTTGTCGCTATCCCTATGAATACGTAGTGTCTAGGTCGTTGCGGGCTGGTTATTCTTGATGACGGCTTCGATCGTTTGGTCCGATAGAGCCCATCGTTCCTGATAGGGTAGAGATCGGGGAAGCGGTTTAGCTATCTTTTTTTGCGCTTATGTCGCTTGAGGTTGAGAGGCCCTCTTACAGCTTCCTCCACGGCTTCTTTCGCGAGGCGATTAATAATCGGAATCCTCTTTGGAGGGAAGGCTAGTGGCTGGCCTATATTCCAGTCCGTGCTCTTTCTATTCGACCCCGTAGCTCTTTTCTTTGCTTTGTTTGCCATGCCATTATAATGCCATAGCTAAAAGCTTTTTACATCCCTCGCCCCCTCGCTCGATTTCTGACAGAATCAACCCCTACGCGGCCTATTGCAGCACGATGTAAATTGCGGCAGCGAGGGAAACCGAGATCCCCGCTATCCAGGTTAACGAGAGTATCCATTTCTCGGCCCGCAGTTTTCTTTTCACCTGCGCCAGCGTTAATTCCGCATCGCCCCAGCGTACGATAGAAAAATAACGTGGCTTCGCGCCAGCGATGACTCCAACGGCCATGGGATCGTCTGTGCGACTCCAGATCTCTATGTGGTCAAATAAATGTGGGGCTTTTTTGGCTCTCTCTACCTCTGCACTCACGATGTCAGGAACAGGCGCGCCATTAAACGAGTAGTGGAGACTTTCTACCTGCCTGTTAAACGGTAAGTATTTCCGCCACACGGTCAGTTCCTCTCCCGCCAATTCAGGATATGGTATCCCTGTTTCACTTATGTTTCCGGGAACCGCAGCCCTATCGTTGTAATAAGTTTCTATAAACATAAAACCTCCCTTGCTACAGATACAAACCGCTCGCATCGATTGTGCCATAACGATTGCGATCATCGACAATTACATTTTGTAAAATTTCACTCCCATGTGTCCTAGCCATGAGAATTTCGCCGGTGGCGCAGTTTCAAGAATAGAACAAGCAAGATTACTTCACGGAACCTGTAAGCACCGGTAGCATTCGGAGTTTCATCCGGTGTGCCGTTGTGGACGCCAGTCTGCCCGCGACTTTGCAAGTATCGGTTAAGTCCGGTTTACGGTTCGTTTACAGAATGCGTACCGACTAGGGTTCAATTTCAAAAATGCAGGCGGAGATCAGAAATGAGCTGTCCGAGGCTGTGCTCGATGCTCGATGCCCTGGAGGGTCAGAGGAAACGCTTTGACGAAGATTGCCGAACATTAGCTGGTGCGCAAGGGCTTCGGCGGCGCGTCCTGGTCGGTTCTGCCGATTCGCTCGTATTCGGAGATGACTTGGGCGCCGAGCAAAAGCAACGTCGCCGCGATATCTAAGCTCAGCAATACGGCGATTGCCGTCGTCAATGATCCGTAGACTACGCTGACCTGCGACAGAGTGGCGAAATACCAGACGAGCACATGGCGGCTGAGTTCCCAGAGAAGTGCGGCCGAGATGGCGCCGATTAGCGCATGCCGCAGCGACAGCCGTCCGACCGGCATGACCAGATATACGGACGTAAGGACGAAGATTTCTCCGCCGAGACCAAGCAAATAGAGAAGTACGCCAGATAGACGGCCAAGGGACCAGTGGTGCCCCAGAAAATCGACGTTTTCCTGGCCGATTACTTGCAGGCTACCGGAGACGAGCGTAACCAGCAAAACGCCGACCCCCAGGAATAAGATGTAGCAATAAGGAAGCAGCGCTGAGACCAAAAAATGGCGCCTACGGATGGCGACGCGGTGAAAGAAGATTACCGACATCGCGTTCTCCAGAACGGTGAAAGCGAGTGAGCTGAAAAATACCATCGACGCCAATAGTACCCAGCCGATGACGTCGCGGTGGTCAAGAAAGTTTGTCAGCTCAGCCACAATCGATTTGGATTGCCCTGGAACCAGCCATTCCAGATAACGGCCTAAGGCATTAAGCAACTCGGCCTGATCGATAACGTGGGAGAGCGCGATGACCGTAAGGATGAGCAGGGGAACGATGGATAGAAGCGCGTAGTAAGCGACCGCGCCAGCCAGAAGCACTCCCTGATTAGCGCGAAAAGCCTTCAGCGTCTGGACCGCGAAACTGCCGGAGTGCTTCAATAGCTCCATAGTCAAACAGAGTACGAACGTTTGATTCACGCGCTTAGAGCAGAACGTGCACTTTAGCACTTACTGCCCTGCATGGCGATTATGCGATCTTAAGTCACTTGCGGAACGGAGGATACCAAAGCAAAATCTGCCTCTCTATTCCAAGTACGTAATGAAAAATCAGCAAAAATTATTTCACGGCGCGTTACGCCAGTACGAATACGAATGACTTCAACCTTGCGATCAACACGCAAACGTTTTTCAAGTCCTTTCCTGCTTATAGCTTATTAGGTTCAGCTTTCGCCGAATGCGGATTGCTTCAACTTCCAGGTCAATGGGAAAGCAAGCGCGCACAGCGCAGCCATGACCCAAAATCCTTGGGCACCCAGGCGGCCATAGAGTGCGCCGGAGGCGAGGGTGAGAAGTGCGGTGGCTGCTCCGATGCCGACTGTGCCATAGATCGCCTGCGCCGTCCCTTCGAGGCCTTGCGGCACGATGCGGGCGATCAGACGCATACAGGCGAGATGAAGCAGCGCAAAGGTGATGCCGTGCAGCGGCTGCACTAGCGCAAGCGCCATCACATCGGTTGTCTGCGCCACTACCGCCCAACGAAGCATGCCGGCCAGTGCCGCGATCGCGAGCGCGCCGGGTGGCGTCAGCCGAGTCACGAGCGCCGGGCCGATGACGAAGAACACGAGCACCTCTGCGGCGACCGATTCCGACCAAAGCAAGCTCGCGGTAACCGGGCTGATGGCTGCGGCGCTCCAGCGGATCACCGCGAATGCGTCGTGCATGGCGTGGCTGCCGAGGATGAGCGCCGCCACAAGAACAAGATTCCGAAACAGCGGCAGCCGGAGTAGAATGAGAACACCGCCCGCAGGCGCGCGCACGGCATCGGCTGTCCGAGGGTGCATCAGTTCCGGCACGAGCACCGCGGCAAGAGCTGCCGCGCCGAGCAGTAGGGCCTGCAGACCGACGATCACGTCGAGCCCGAATGCGCTCACCGCCTGCCCGGACAGTAAAGTGCCGGCGATGAAGGCGGCCGAGCCGGTGCCGCGCACCCAGCCATACTCGAAGCCGCGGCGATCGCTGGGCGGCGGCGCCGCTGCGGACCCGAGCGCCAATGCGTCGGCCAAGACGGTAATTGGCGCCAGTGACGCGGCATGCAGAAGACTCATGCCGAGCAAAATCCAAAATCCATGAGCCGCGAGATAGCCGAGCGTCACCGAGGCGGCAAGCGCGATGCAGATGACAAGCACGAGGCGGATCGCCTGGAACAAATCGCCGATGCGGCCTGCGAGCGGCGAGGTGAGGAGTCGCACGGCCGTGCCCGCGCCGAGCACGAGCCCGAGCTGTTCGGGCGGCAAACCGCGCGCGCTGACAAAGGCAGGTAGAAATGGCGAAGCGACTCCGAACGCCGCATACATCGCGGCATAAAGCAAGATGAATCTTACCAGCGCGGTCGACTGGAGGGACTCGAACATGGCTCCTGCAATCTTAGGCCAGGCACGAAGCACGAGTCCAATCGTGCAATCCGGATTCTTCCGAAGTTATACAGTCTGCCCCAGAGCAGCCTTTGTGGTGCTCACGCGGATTTTCCTCGACTCGCCGCGTTTCTCCTCGGCACATTTCGCTAGTCGCGCTGGATCAATCCTTTCTTTTCTCGATATGGGGCAGAACAATCCACAGAGAGAAGAACAACAAGAAAAGCCCAACAGCGGATACTAAGCCCAACCAAAAAAGGCTCGTTATGATGTGAGCAATGAGGCAGATCTCCAAGCAAATACTCACCGCAAGTGGAAACATACTTAGGAGCAATAGGATCGTACTCGATCGGATGAAGCGCTGGGTTACGGCCAGTGGGTCAGTCTGCCGGTGAAGTGCGGCGGGAGTCATCACTAGAGCAACGGCAATTACCGTCAGAACGATCGAAACAAAATGAATTTGCTGCTCCACGGTTGATAATTTCTGCGCGAATCCGTCGTTAAATACAGCAATCAACTGAAATCCAAACAGCGCTTGAATGCCCGGCAGAACCATTCTGCATTCTTCCAGGATGTGCCTGACTGCTGAGTCCAGTGATAATTCTTCTCTATTCGTCACGCGTAATCGTCGCTTTCGACTGTCGGCCAGTTTCGCTGTAAGGCAATCGGGGCGGTACCGCCAGAAATGTGCGGACCTGGAAAAAGTTCGCCGGCTCCGTGATAAAAGGTACTATCCGATCAAAACCTTAGAGGCCAATGCTCGGCGTGGGAGATGCTCTTTCCTTTGGTCGGGCCATTGTGGGGCGAGCCCGGCGTTTTGCGCCGATACAGCTCCCATATATCCTTAAGATACAGCTCCCATATATCCTTAAATAGTCCGTTGCCATCCGCTCAGCGGAGAAACGGGCCTCGAAAATCTCCCGACACCGCATCCGGTCGAAGCCCGGGACCTGCTCGAGAGCTTTCACGGCACTTTCGATATTTTCGACGATAAATCCGGTCACTCCGGGATCGATGATTTCCGGGACGGAGCCACACCGAAATGCGATGG
>DASXSC010000201.1:0-15188 GCA_036506215.1 Pyrinomonadaceae bacterium
GGCGGCATGCGTGAACGCTTCCCTGCGATTTAGTTTCAGCTGCGAAGGGAAAACCAACAGCACGACCACGCCCAGGATTGCCAGCGGCGCCACCGCGACCATCGAGAACTTCATCAGCGGCGCCAGTCCTGTCGCACCTCCCAGCCATAGTGCGCGTCGCAACGAAGGTCCAGAAACATACACGTAGAATGCATAAGCCAACAACAGCAGGGCGAAGGCTGAGGTCACATCGGTGTGGACAAGTGGTCCGTGCGCGAGCATAGTCGGCTCGAGCGTGAACAAAGCGAGCGAGATCATCCCCGCGCGTTCACCGAACAGCCGCCGCGTGAATAGAAAGATAACAATGCCGAACAACACTGTGAAGGCGATCATCGGTATCCGCGTCCAGAATGAGACGGTCCGAAAGAAGGAGTCGTTAGATGTCCAAAACCGCTCACTAATGACGAACACGAAATTGTTGTCGCGCGGGATCTTCTGCCGCTCGACGGCAGATACTTCGCCTGGTTGTATGAAGAGCAGTGGCAAAGCTCCAATCATCATCGGCACGGGCGGGTGCAAGTTGAGGAATTGGAAGTCGCCGACAACGAGGTGGTAATATCCGGCAGGTATATGAACAATCTCGTCAGTGCTGATGCTCTTGCGCGAAGCCACTCCCAACATCTGTAGGCTCATGACGCCGAGCAATGCGGCACAAATCAGCCGAACGCGTCGTTCGCGCGCCCAACGCCGTATCTGTGCCAGCGCTCGACGTAGCTCAACGACAATGAACGTGGACTCAGGCGTAGACTCTTGACTCGATGACTCTTCCATTCAAACCTCGCTTGAGAGTAAAAACTGACTACGTCGCAGCGTTCGGGGTTACTGTCGCACCGATCTTCTATTTTTTTCCGGCACTGCGGAATCATCTGGTGCTGGGTCCCGACGACGGAATGCTCTTTAATGTGCCGTTGCGGGTAGCAGCAGCCCATATTTTGGTCTCGGGGCATCTGCCACTCTGGAACCCTTACATCTTTGGCGGTATGCCACTGCTCGGCGCAGCGCAGGGCGGATTGCTGTTTCCCCTAAACTGGTTCTATCTCTTCTTCTCTCCGGCCGTCGCCACAAACGTGATGGTCGTGTCAACGTACATGATCGCGGCTCTGGGCGCCTATCTCTATGCGCGCCGTACCCGGACATCGATAGCGGGCGCCATAGCAACCAGCCTAATCTGGCAGGCGGGCGGGTTTCTCATCGGACAGATCAGCCACATCAACATAGTTCATACGGCAGCTATGTTGCCGTGGGTGCTTTGGGCAGTAGAACGGTACGTTGTCACCGGCAGTCACACTCGCGGCGCCATATTGAGCGCTTTGGTAGCTCTGCAGGTTTTTGCGGGCCATCAGCAAGCATTTGCCTATGCGTTTTTGCTGGTTTCGGCGTATGCGATCGTAATGGCGCTTGGAGATATTCACCTGCGCAAACGCTATTTATCCTCGCTCGCTTTTACAGCAGCCGGGGTGTTGCTTGCGGCGGTGCAGATCGTACCGACGTGGGAGTTGCTTCGCAACAGCCCACGCGCGACAGCCACCTATGACTTCTTCTCATCGTTCTCGATGCCACGCCGTTTCGTATTAACCTTCGTTGCTCCATATGTCGTGGGCGGCGGCGATGGGAGACTGTTCCGCGCGCCTTACACTGGTCAGGCGTTCTATACCGAATACGTTGCCTATGCCGGCGTATTGGCGATCATGCTGGCGCTGGTTGCACTACTACTCAAACCTGACAGGCGAACAAAGTTTTGGGCAATTGCCGGGCTCGTAGGTCTTGTGCTGGCGTTCGGAAGATACGCACCGCTTGATCTCTACAAGGGTGTTTATTTTGTGCCGGTTCTGAATCTATTTCGTGTTCCCGCGCGCCACCTGATGGAAGTCAACCTTGCCATTGCGGTGCTTGCCGGGCGCGGACTAACTTCGCTGGCGGTGCAGCGGGGAAGTGGACAGGCGAAGCGCCGAGTCGCGATCGCGGCTGGCTCTGTCTTTCTTCTGACGTGCCTGGTTGTGACCTGGTGGCGTCCGTCGAATTTTCGTCTAGCTCGCGAGGCGCCGGTCAGCGTGCTGCGGGCGCCTGAGTTGTTCCTGCCGATCTTAATTGCCGTTCTAAGCGCGTGGGTCCTTTGGTCTTTTGCGCGAAAGAGACACAGAGGGGCAACGTTGCTACTGGCTGTTTTGGCTATAGATCTGGTTTTGTGGGGTCAGTCGAGTGGATGGTATATGTCGAGCCGCAGAATCCCCGAGGAATTCTGGGGCGTGCCGGAGAGTGTCAGACTTCTGCGCGATAAGGCGCCCCAGGATCCAGCGCGCTACAGAATTCTGACTACGCGGCAAACATTCGACCCGGCAGTTCCACTTTCCAACCCGCACTCGCCTGACTGGATACTTTGGACGGAGCCCGATGTTTACATGATGTATGGAATTCCGAATGTCGCCGGCTACGATGGTTTTGGACTCGAGCGCTACAGCCAGCTCGCGGGCCAAATGAAATTATGGGGCGAGTTAACTGATCCCAACGCCACCCTTCGCAGCAACAGTCGTGAAATAGATCTGCTGAACGCGCGTTATCTTGTATCAATCCGAAAACGATCCGACGGGCCAGAGGCAGATTCATCAGACGGTGATGTCTCTTTGGCGCCTTCTGCCGCTCCTCCGCCGGCGACCGAGAAGTATGACGGCTTCATGTTTTCTCAAACCGATTTATCGCTGCCGAACATTGGACCGCACAAGCGTGTGCGCTTTCGCGTCCCGGCTGTTGAGACCGACCATGTCGCTTTGTTAACTAACCTGTCATGGGCTGAGGATGTGCCCGACAATGCGATTGTCGGCCGGCTGCGTCTGAGAGCAAAGGATGGTGAAATCATTGAGTTCCCGCTGCGTGCAGGTGTGGACACCGCCGACTGGGCCTATGATCGTCCCGACATACGAGCTCGCATTCGACACAAACATCCGGCAGTCGCAACCAGTTATGATGTCAGCGACGCGAAATATAAATATGCGGGCCATACCTATGTAACCTCCTTCGCGCTTCCGGAAAAAGTTGCGATCGTCAGCGGGGAAGTGGTGCTTGAGCCACAAACTCAGTGGCCAAATTTGTTCTTGACTGTTTTTCGCGTCTCGCTCGTCAATGCCAGCGGAGGGAAGTCTTACGCGCTCGCTCGTGAGATGATGTCGGTCGAGAGTACGTCGACATCAAGAGATTCGCCGCAGCCGCACGACGACAAAGGTGATCGCTGGAAACTCCTGGCGCAGGGGCGCGATGTAGACATTTACGAGAATGGACGGGCCTTGCCGCGTGCATGGCTGGCAACCAGCGCGCGCGTGCTCGACGAAGGTACGACGCTGCAGGTAGTTCGCACAGGCGTATTGCCTGACGGAACAAAATGGGATCCGCTGCAAACCGCGTTGGTCGAGGCCGAACCGGCGAATCCTTTAACGAACGCCGCGCAAGATGGACGTGCGGAAATCACGACCTACGAACCAAGCCAAATAAATTTGCAGACCCACTCGGGTGGAACTTCAATTCTGGTGCTGAGCGAGAATGACTATCCCGGCTGGCGCGCTTATATCGATGGCCAGTCTGTCGACGTCCTGCGCGTGAACTATGGCTTGCGCGGAGTTCTCGTCCCACCAGGCGAGCATCACGTTAGTTTCGCCTATCGCCCGTGGTCTGTGATGGGTGGGCTGTTGCTTTCTCTGCTTACGGTGGGAGCTTTGATAGGTTTGTCACGCGGCGGGAGGAAGGTCGCGGCTGCCCCAGCGCAAGAATGAACGCGGGGTAATCACCCGGGACCGGACGGACTTGCTGCAAACTTATGCGACAGAGTGAAGAAAAAAGCCCAATCACGATGGGCGAGCCGCGTCATGTAGAAAAGTTAGACGACTGCTTTTTCTACCACACGATGGACCTGCCTGGCTTTGGTGAAGTCCGGGGGCATTGGGATTTGCGCGGCCGATTCAACGAGTACATCGGCGGTGTCGAGCTCGCCGGTAAGTCGGTGATAGACGTCGGCGCCGCAACCGGCTTCCTTAGTTTCGAAGCCGAGAAAAGCGGCGCGACGCGAGTACTGTCCTTCGACATTGGCAATGCGCGCCAACAGACGTTTCTTCCGTTCAAGGATAAACTCTATTATCGCAATCCCGAGCGTTGGGCCGAACAATACGGCGCCGAAATCGAGCAATGGAAAAACGGCTACTGGCTTTGTCATCGGTTGCTTGATTCAAAGGCTGAAGTGTACTACGGCAACGTTTATGATTTGCCAATGGAGCTCGGCCAGTTTGACATTGCGATTGTCGGTTCGGTCCTGGAGCACTTGAGCGATCAGATCAGCGCCCTTGCGTCCATAGCGCGGCTGACGAAAGAAACGATAGTGGTTGTCTCTCCCGTGCTAAAGACCGAGGAAAGAGTCGCCAGGTTCGAAGCCCTGGCAGACCATCCCGAGAACGATTTCACCTGGTGGACTTATTCAGAGGGTGTTTACCGCGAGGTTTTCAAAATGCTCGGCTTCAGGATCGCCGCCATCACTGATGCCCGGTATTACTATCATTACGGAGAGCGCTTCGAGACGCGGCATACCATCGTCGCCGTGCGGGATTGATGAGGCAACACAAACTATTGGTTGCGGTTGTCTTCCAATTATTTCTCGATCACCTCAAAGCCGATCGTAAGCGGCGCAGAGCCCACATCTTCAAACCAACAGACGTGTTGGTTAACCAGATCGAACTTGAGCGTATAGCGGCCAGGCCGTTCCGGTGCCGCGTGTTCAATCTTCAACCGGACTGTTTCGCCCGGTGCCATGGCACGTGGCAGTGGTGGCTCTCCGTGGAATTCGCTGACGAGCGTGCCTGCATCGTCGATGATTAGTATCCCCGGCATGACGATCCCTATTCGCGCTTCCTGGCCGGCAAGCCACAGAGTGTTGCCCGCATTCTCGATCTCCAACTCAATATCCAATGCCTGTCCGGGCACGAGGCGCTCTGGCCCGCGATCCAACGCAACGATGTGCGCGCGGAGTAATCCCGGATGGCGGCTATCAAAAACGGATGACGCCGGCGCGCCCTCAACGACCTTCTTGCAGGCAAGATAATGATAATTGATTGCGACATTCTTTAATGGAAGCAGATCGTCTGCGATGGTTTCCCGCTCGAACAATCCGTTGACGCTGGCATAGTCTCCAATTACGGCGAAGCCGTGCTCATCCAGGATTTGCCGCAGGTGTCCATAATCGAATGGTGACTCGAGTGTGCCATATTCGTTCATCACGCCATAAAGTTCTTCTTCAGTTGCTGAGCCCAAAGGTGGGCGCTCGCCTTCGAGGATAAACAGAACCCCACCAACCGGTAGCATAGCGGCGATGTGATGCAGCACCGCGCCTTCATCTTCGAAGTGATGGAGTGAGTCGTAGCATATGACCGCATCGAACTGTTCTGAGAGCGGGCCGACTTCGATGTCGTGCACTTCAAACGAACAACGCAACCCCGTTTCATGGTCGACGTCGTAAGGGACTCGTGCCAGGCGTTCGCGTGACATCTCAATCAGTACCGGGCTTATGTCGATGCCTTTCATTTGATAGCCGAGCCGCGCAAAGTATTCACTCAGCCAACCCGATCCACAACCAACATCCAGAATGCGGCTGCCGGCCGGCAAACCAAGGGTGACTGCGATGTTGGCAAAGTCGCAAAAATGACGATGCGTTTCCGCATCCATGCCATCGCCCTGGTGCTTGTCAGGTTTGTTCGCGAGATTGTAAAACGGCTTCGTTTTAAGGTAATGGCTGCGCTCAGCGTCGAGCCTGCCTGGATATTCAATGGCAGCACGCTTGTAGTCAATGCCTTCAGGTTTCGCCATGCGCCCGCCAGTGAAAGTATGTTGAGAGGAAACCGTACTTTGATTGCCGTTTGGCGCCACTGCTTCAGTTTTGGCGCCGGCGCCGGCACGGAATGACGAAACAGTTTCGGACCCGGAGAGTTTGGCGGGGAACAGGTCGGCGATATCTTCAGCGACTCCGCGCAGGAAGCCCTCTTGTGAGGACTTAACGCCAAGCAGAGTAAGTTCCTGCGAAACGCCGGCGATGAGATCGCGCCGCGGTCGCCGGCCAATTACGTCGCGAATGAAAGTCAGATAGTCGGCTGCACGATGTTCCGCGCTGAATTCATCAAGCGCATAACGCCGAGCATTCTCGCCGATGCGCTCGCGAAGGGGTCTGTCTTCGATTAGCCGCTCGAGATACGCCAGGAGAAGCTCGTCACCGACGGAGTCGAGCGGAATCTTTACGACCGAATCATTCGGAAGCTCGGCATACCAACCGGCTTCAGTGACAACGCTACAAACTCCCGCGGCCATTAATCGGCAGAGGCTTGCGCTGGTCTCGCCCACAGTCCGTTCGCGGATGTTGAGTGCGATATCAGTTTCATCAATGCGCCGTTTGAACTCTTCGAGAGAGAGGTGGCCAGTGATCTCGACGCAATCTTCCATCCCATAGC
This sequence comes from Pyrinomonadaceae bacterium, assembly GCA_036506215.1. Classification (GTDB taxonomy): domain Bacteria; phylum Acidobacteriota; class Blastocatellia; order Pyrinomonadales; family Pyrinomonadaceae; genus PSRF01. The sequence goes on from DASXSC010000201.1 coordinate 6,513, forward strand.
GGCGAACGAGATCGCGCACATCAAAGAAGGCATTTGTTTCGCCCACCAGTGAATACCTAAAGCGGTGGTTGTGCTTGAGAGCAGAAAGCGCGCGCAAGCTATGCTCAATCCCCTTGCCGGGTGTAATCAGACCGAAGCTCGCAATCTTTACTACGTCGGAGGACCTTGAGTGCGGCGGAGAAGTGTTTGGCAATTTCACCGGCATGGCGATGCGTGCAACCGGGACGTTGGAGGCGATCGCGGCAAAACGCGCGCGACTCCATTCTGAATGGACAATGATTCCTTCAGCTGATCCAGCAATCCTGCGGTTCATGGGAAACTCGATCGGCCGCGCAAGTATTGAGGGCAACGCGCCTCTCGCTAAACTCTCTGCAGCTTCCTCGCGAGCTTGCTTCCCGTGACAGAACTCGACTTCGTCGAGATAGAAGCGCAAGTCATTACGCTCGCGTGCCATCCCCAGAAAGAATTCCTGCAGAGCAAAGTCGTGGAACACGACCACGCCGCTACGATGTTTCATCGCTTCAAAGATGCCTATGTGATAACGATGATCGTTACCCAGGTGGTAAACGACGGCGTCGAAGCGATCAAGCTGGCGCAGATATGAGCGCTGCCTCCGATAATCGCAGACTTCGAAACGCGAATTCAGTTCGCGGTTCACGGGCTGAAAGCCATCAACGAAGAGAGTGATCTCTGCCGCCTCAGCAAGATGTGGCAGAAGTTCTTCACTGTAGTCGCTGATCCCGGAGCGTTGCGGGCCGAGCGGGCTGAAGTAAGCGAGTTTCATAGAGCAGTCCACGTTAGCAGTCGGCAGTAAGCAGCATCGTCGCTGCCTCCTGCTTCCTGCCGTCTGCCTACTGACTATTTTACAACCGTGACCTTTGCCTTCGTGGTTGGCGAGCCTTTTTCACCAAACCAGGAGATTCCTTCCTGCACCATGTCCAAATCAAGGATGTACTCCCCGGGCTGCTTCGGGGCAGTGATCTGAAGCGTCATCTCCACTTCTTCCCCGGGCTTGAGATCTTTGGGAATGCCGTTGTGGCCTTCCGTTTCCGACGTCAGCTTCCCATCTTTGTCCAGCCAACGATTGCCGGCGGCGATGTAGAACATATTATCGGGCCTGTCGTTTGTCTCGCCACCGCGCTGCAACCAAACAACGTCGCTTGCGTTCCTGACCTTGAGAGTAATGATTTCCTTCTGTCCCGCGCGAAGCTTTGACGGAGCGTCGGGCAACGTGATTTCGGCCTTGAAACCTTGATCGGGCAACGGTCCCGGCGTTTTCGAAACTACCGGAGGGTTGCTGTCAGAGGTGGTAGTAGTCGTCGTATTTTTCGGATTACAACCCGCCCACATTGCCGCCCAACTGATAGCCGCGGCGAACAAAGCAATTCTCAACTTCATAAACAAATGTTCCTCTCTGTCTCGGAATTGTATTTTTGCAGATGCACACACCCGTAGTTAAGGCTGGACACGCACGGGAAGTAACAACGGACGCGCGCCTTTCTCCTTAAACCAGGTCACTCCTTCGTGCACCATATCTATTTCTAGTGTGTAATCGCCCGGCATTTGAGGGGCCCTGACCGTCATCTTAATCTCTGTTTCCCCGCCGGGCGGCAGGTCATCCTTCATCACCGCGCGATTGTCCTCGGTGGTCACACCGGCCCGGATCCAACGGTCGCCCATGTTGATTTGATACCTGAAATCTTTAGTCCCGACCGCGGGCCAGGTGGCAGAACCCAGATTCTTTACTTTGAATCGAATGTCGAGGTTCTCGCCGGGATGCATCACCGATGGAGGATCAAATGAGACGATCTCTTCGCGGTAGTCGGAGGCCGCGAACGCCCCTTTCACCCAAGCTGACTCAAACTGGTTGCGCGCCTCGGCGTCCTGCGGGATACGAACCTCGATAAGCATCATACCGATCCGGTCCCGAGGTGAAAAGAAAGGAAGTTCCACGGGTGTTAGCTGTCCCAGCTCGAGGCCTCGCTCTGCGATCGCCTGCTTTGCCGCCGGCAAATCAACATTAAGGCAAAGCGAATACATGTGTTGTTTGGGCGTTGCTTCGACTGTGCGGATAAACTGTCGCCATGACTCGCGCGTGGCAAAATATTCGGGCTGACGCACTGCGATGATGGGGGCCCGCGGGTTCAGCAACACCTCAAACCCGGTGGATGTGGGACCAGTCTCGAACCAAACCTGAACGCTGTCAAAGCGCGCGCTCTCATCGTCGGTAAGGAAGGTTCTAATGGAGTGATCTCGCAGTATTAGCTTCGCCTCTTGTGCGTAGATATCGGGGTTGGCGATGAAACTAGTGCGCCCGCCCCATTCCTTGTGGAGCCCATATGAGCACGCAAAAGATGCCTGGACCACGAGCACCGCGAACAAGACCAAAGCGAGGGCCGTGCGCCAGGAAAACTGCCGCCAGGAGCTTTTCCCGATTAGAGCCGCAGCAACGGCCAAAACGATGACTCCCGCCAGCACATCCTGATACAAACCATAACGACTGTAGCCCATAGCAGCCGCGCTCCAAAGGAGCGAACTTGACACAAGAATCAAGCAGAGCGTGCGCGCGCGCGTGTTGCGCCATACCAGCAAGAGGCCGGCAACGGCGACGATGAAACCCAGCGAAAGCCGGCCCGAGTAGACCCCCAGTTCTGAATGTCGCTCTGGCTTGAACCAAATCAGCACGGGCCAGGCGATGGTTTCCCAGAGACTGTGAGGACCCCATCGATCATCCCACCCACCGTGCGTTGGCCAGTAAGGCGACTTGAAGAAGACGTTTGCGATTGGAAAGATCGGATTGCCGGTCAGGCGAAAGATATAAAGAGTGAACGGCAGGAGTGGCGCCAGGAAGCCGGCAAACATGAGCAATGCGGTTGTCATTAACTGCTTCGACGGGACCCGGCGCGAGCCTACAACCATTTTGCAGGCGCATACAGCGAGGAGCGGCAATGCAACGGCAAGATTCGTGAACTTGAACGCCGTACTCGCCCCAAGCAGCAGGGCCACGTGGACAAAATTTGCGCGCCGGTTTTCGGCCTCGTCCGCACGCAAAGTGAGTAGCGTCGCCTGCAGCAGAAGTGGCAGCGTCAGCAAATCCACCATGTACGTGCTGATCTCAAACAGCAGATTCTCAGACAAGACAACCAGCAACACACACGCCGAGCGCAACCATGCGCGACCAATAAATGGCCGCAGGAGTTTGTCCGCGATTTGTGCGGCCCAAACCAGGGCCAGCAGGTTGATGACCGTGCCGAGCCTGAATCCCAGAAAGAAATTGCTGATGCCTGTCAGCATGTCGGCGACTGGGTTGAATGGCAAAGCCGTCGGGAAGAAATCGCCCGCCCTGTAGAGTGTGCCGCGCAAAGAACGCTCGGCATGCAGCAGGTGATACGACCAGACGTCATAAGAATGGTCCGGAAATGCCGCACGCAGCAGGTAGGCCACCAGCAGCGGTAGCCCCACCATTAGCCAAAAACTTCGCCCAAACTTTTCCGCTGGGAATTGTTTGGTTGAAACGTAGAAATACCAACAGACCACTGCCAGCGCGATCGTCAGCATCCAGGCGAGAAGGTTATTTTCGAGGATCCAGAAATACTGCCGGGCGAGGACTAATGTGTACAGAAAGATCAGCGCGTCGCCGAACTCGACTCGCCGCCGCGCGCCTGCATAAGCTTTTCGGAAAAACGAAGCTGGCTGTTCGGTCCGAGTTGTCATCCCGCCGTTTCCGAGCGCCTCACGTTCCGGCCGTGTCTGTGCTCTCTCACTTTCGCGGCTCAAAACAGGTTCTTGATGAAGCTGTAGATGTAGCGAAACCAAACCTTGTGGAGCTTGATGGAGGATTTGCCGTGCTTTCTGGAATACTCGTGAGTTGGAACTTCAGTGACTCTATAGCCGCGTTTCAAGCACTTCATCATCATCTCTTGCTCAATCGTAGTGATGTTTTCCTTGAGATTGAGCGAACGAATGACATCGGTACGAATGGCGCGAAAACCGTTCTGGCTCTCGGTGAGGTTCTGTTTCCATCTCATGTTAATGCCAATGAGAATGATGTCGCAGCCGACCATGCGAAACAATTTGTCTATGTCGCCATGCAGTTCATCACTGCCACCCGTGGCCCGAGAGCCTACGACCAGATCCGCGCGGCCATCCAGGATCGGCTCTGTAAGATGAGGAATGTCGGAGGGATCATGCGATCCATCCGCGTCCATAAAGACCACGATCTCGTGAGATACAGCCATGGCCCCCACCCGAATGGCGTCACCTTTGCCACACTTATTATCTTTGACTACCCGAACACCATAGCTTTCTGCCACCTCGACCGTTCGATCTACTGAGTGTCCATCAACCACCACGATCTCATCACAAAAGGGCAGAGACTTTTCAATAACCTCGGCGATACATCGTTCCTCGTTGCGGGCGGGTATTACCAGGCTAACCCATCCTCTTGGATCTAACGGTTTCGCCGGTCCGGTATTCGGGATTCCCTTCCTGGGCGATGCGAGCGCAGCGGGCTGTTCACTCACGCGCTGTGCTTCCTCTTCCTGATCATAGCTAGTTCTTGACATCAGCTTATCCAGACCAACACAATGCCCGACTCAAAGTAGGAGAAGTACGGCCGCGGAATGTCCAGCTGATTAAGGCACCTGCTGCGGGATTCACACCTCTGGATCCGTATCGAAACCGACTACCGAAAAAGAGCCTAAAGCTAACACTGTGCACACCAAAATGACAACTTCGGTCGGCCGCGAGTCTCGGAGCAAACATGGGGCAGCAAGAGAAGAAAGTGCGCTGGCGTCACTCGTTCAAGTCTTCCTGCGACTGAGTTTTGTCCGTGAAATCCTGGTCATCCTGGCGTTCTGCGGTTTCACTTCTTTATTGACATGGCCCTATGTGACGAGATTGCGTGACGTAGTCGTCGACACTGGCGATCCGTATCTCATGGCCTGGATTCTGTGGTGGGATTACCACCAGACTTTTACGGATCCGTTACACCTTTTCCATGCGAATGTTTTTTACCCACTAAAATATACGCTTGCCTTTAGCGAGAACAGCTACGGGATAGCCGTGCTGTTCTTTCCACTTTATGCACTGGGACTAACACCGCTGACGGTCCACGCCATCGCGATGTTCTTCGGCTTTGCGTTGTGCGGCTATGGTGCTTTTCGGCTGGGCCGAACACTGACCGGCTTGACTGAAGTAGGGTGGGTCGCGGGAATTGTTTTCGCCTTTGTCCCGTATCGCTTTAACCAGATGTCGCAGGTGGTTTACCTTTTTTCTCCGTGGATACCTCTCGTCTTCGAGGCCCTCGTCTTGTTCGTGCGCGAGCGTAGTCGAAAGCGCGCTGCCTGGCTCGGGTTCGCATTCTTCATGAATGGCCTGACGACCATTTCATGGTTCACCTTTTCGCTGATTCCACTGGCCCTGGCAGCGGCGATTCTTTTGACGCGCTACGGCCTCTGGCGCGACCGCAAGTTTTGGCGGCGCGGCGCTGTAGCGATCAGCGCTGCAACGGTTTTGTTGCTTCCTTTCTTCCTGCCATACGTTATTGCATCGCGTCTTTATGGGTTCAAACGCAGTATCGCAGAGATCAAAGCGAATTCAGCATGGCCGATCCATTGGCTTTCGGTTGAAAACCGTAACAAGCTTTGGAATCGGATGGGAGAGCCCATTACCGAAGGTTGGAGATTCAAGCTCTTTCCCGGGCTGCTACCAATACTCTTCTCGTTTGCTGCCTTGTTGGGCCTCGGCCAAGCTGATCGTCAAACCGCTAACTCCAAGTCTCCACCCGTGGATCTCGAAGCGAGACGACGTTGGATTACTCGACTCGACGCGGTGATTGTCACTGCGTTTGCTCTTTCTATTCCCGCCATTGGTTTTGATCGCTCGGACGCGTTTCGGGGTTTGTTTAAGGCCATTACCTCAGAGTCTATGCTGGGGCTGTTGACAGTCGCCGGCGTGGCGCGGCTATGTCTTGCATATCCGCGATTCCTGGCCACGGCGAGAACTAACCTGGTCGAGACCATTCGTTCCGATCGACGTTGTGACGCCTTTTGGCTCGGGCTAGTCTTGACTGTCATCGGGTTTTGTTACTCCCTCGGCTGGAACTTTTTCTTTTACCGCTTGTGCTACGACCTCATTCCAATGTTCAAGAGCATTCGTGTGGTCACAAGGGGGGCGATGATTGCGTATCTTGGGCTTGCTCTATTAGCCGGCCTTGGCGTGAAGCATCTCGCGCAGGTCCTGCCCGCGCGATTTCCGTGGTTGCGACCCGGCCTGGTTACTGGACTCGCCTGCGTTTTCCTGCTAGCTGAGTTGAACGCAGCGCCATTGGCCATCGTCCTTGGTGAGCCTTACGCCGACGCGGTGACGCTGAGACTAAAACAGACATTGATGCGCGGCGGAATCGTCGAACTCCCCGCGGGCGGAGATCTTAATTATCGTTATATGCTACGCGCGGCTGATCACCAGAAGCCCCTCATCGTCGGCACGTCGGGGTTCAACTCGCCCATAGAGGATCGGATCGAAGCGTTGACCCGCACAGGAGCTATCCCGGTTGAACTAATGAACATGCTCGAGGCAATTCCAACTTCCTACGTTGTTGTTGCTAACCAGTCGATCATGCCCGAGCGAAGGACCGACTATGAAGTTTTCCTGGCGCGTTCAGTTGCAGCCGGGCGATTGCGATTCATCAATCGCTTCGATGGACATGACGATCTTTACGCCGTGGTGAAGAACGAACCTGAGGCGAAGAGTGAAGCTGCGCTACCGTTCGGTCTCTCAAATCGGGACTGGGCGGGAAAGATCCATGACGACCCAGTCAGTCTTCTGAGTCAACCACTAAGCTGGAGTCAAAAACTTTACCGAGTGCATTTGACAAGCTTTGGGGCCATGCCGCGTTATGAAGAATTCATGAGCGACCTGGAAAGAATCGGACGCGGGGTCGTTGTTGGATCTGATGAACAGGAGCAACAATTCGCCATGAATTTCGCGGAGTTTTTGGAAGACTGGACTAAGCGCGAAGCCTTCATCAAAACGTTTAGTAAACTCGATGACATGCAATATGTGAATCGCCTGATCGAGAACGCCGGAATCAGTCTTGATCCAGCCAGCCGCCAGGCGTTGGTAAGCGGATTGGCCGATGCGGGAGAGACACGTGCAAGTGTGTTGCTGAAGATTGTTGATGATCCGCGCCTAATCGAAAAAGAGCAGTATCGCTCACTGCTTGCACTGCATTACTTTGGCTACTTGCGCCGTAATCCGGACGACCCGCCCGACGGTGATCTGCGCGGATTTAATTTCTGGCTTCAGGTTCTGGAGCGCCAACACGATGTGAGCAGTCTCTCACTCGCCTTCAAAGTGACAGGTGAGTATCATCAGTTTGAAAAAACACCCTGACAACATGCGCTTTCATCCTGGCAAAGAAGGGTTAGGGGATAAATACTAAATGATTCGAAGCAAGGTTGGCCATCAGGACAGGAAGCATGAGGCGCAACAACCGCGCTCCCAGGAAGAGGAGATGCTCTTATCTATCGTGGTCCCCTGTTACAACGAGGAGGCAGTGCTCCGGGAACTGCACCGTCTTGGTATAGTTGGCGAGTATGTGGGGCGCATCTATGCCGAGGTCAAGTTGCGTCCGCTCTATGTGGTGCGCGAGCGACTCGGCTTCGCTATCGCAAAGGAACCCGGAGCAGGACAGACACTTTTTTCTGTCGCTGAAGCAGTACCTGAGATGAAGCAGAGTCTGAGCTTGAGGTAGTCGGAGTAGGAAGGTGAATGCTGTCGGTCGGTTCTTTTATCGCTGCGCGCTCGTTAAGAGCGAGAGGGATGACAAAAACCCACCGGCGGCCAGAAGCGTCATGCTTAAACTTATCTTGGATTAGGGATGAATCACGAAGAATCAAACAATCAGGAGTTGCAGGGAAAGCTTGAGTACCCGGCCTGCCTCTCAGTAGTCGTACCTGTCTTCAACGAGCAGGCGACGCTGGGTGAGGTCGTGCGTAAGTTGCTGGACGTTCCCTGCCTCCTCGAAATCATTATCGTGGACGACTGCTCGACTGATGGAACCAGGCAGGAGGCGCAGCAGCTTGCCGAGAGGTATCCGCAGGTGCGCCTCGTTCGTCATGAGCGAAACGCCGGCAAAACTGCTGCGTTAAGAAGCGGTTTGGCGCTCACCACCGGAGAGGTCGTTATCGTTCAGGACGCCGACCTCGAATATGATCCGTCGGAAATTTTCGGAGTTATCCGTCCGATCCTGGAAGGCCATGCCGACGTTGTCTTTGGCTCTCGCTTTCTGGTTCGCAAGGCCGCGCGTGTTCTGTATTTTTATCACTACATCGCCAACAAGTTACTGACCTATCTTTCCAACGTTCTGACTAATCTCAACATGACCGACGTCGAAACCGGTTACAAAGCTTTCCGCGGCGACATCATTCGCAACATGAGGATCGTTTCCAGCGGCTTCGGTTTCGAAGTGGAAGTGGTAGCCAAAATCGCGAAACTGAAACTCGCGATTTACGAAGTGCCGATCAGTTACTACGGGCGCACCTACGCCGAGGGCAAGAAGATTGTTCTTATGGACGGCCTGATTGCGTTGTGGTTCGTCATACGCTTCAACTTGTTTTGCAGCCTTAGCGCTTCGTTTCGACAAGTGCCCGAGCTCGGATACAAGCCTAATCG
>DASXSC010000202.1:0-15409 GCA_036506215.1 Pyrinomonadaceae bacterium
GGCAGCTTGGTTTGCTCGCTAAAAAAATCTTGAAGGCCGTCAAACTGCGCACCTCCACCCGTAAGGGTGATTCCCCGTTCGTAGATGTCCCCGCCAACTTCAGGGGGAAGCTGAGTAAGAGTCGTATTCACCCCTTCAACGATCTTGCGAACAACCTGCAGAACGACGGGATACAGCTCGCCGGCCGTGATCTCGACAGCTCCAGGACTCCTCGTCAGAACATCGACACCCTTGATCGTTACCTCCTCCGCCAGGTCGGCCGGCAGCGTCGCTGAACCGAGTTCCAACTTCAGACGCTCCGCTGACTGCGGACCGATGATTAACCCACGGTGACGACGAACATGGTCGACAATGGCCGCGTTAATGTCTTCGCTTCCGATCCGTTCAGCTCGTGCTTGAACAATATTGCCCTTCGCGATGATGGCCACATTGGTGGTTCCCCCGCCGATATCAACAACCGCGGAAGCGTGTGGGTCGTTTGGTCCTACACCTGCGCCGAATGCAGCAGCAAGGCCCTCTTCAATCATCACTACCCGGCCGATACGCGCATGCTCAGCAGCGTTGAGCAACGCCCGCTCCTCGACTTGCGTTACTCCAGACAAGACACTCATCACTGCGCGACGGCTAAAATATGACTTGCCGCCGCGTGCTTTGCGCACAAAATGCGCCAGCATCTCCTTAGTTCCCTCAAAATCTGCGACTACCCCGTCGAGCAACGGAGCTATCACCGTCACATCGCGCGCCTCGCGACCAGACATCTGTTGCGCATCAATCCCAATCGCTATGATTTCTCCGGTATTGGAGTCGATGGCGACCAGGGATGGCTCATCGATTACTATGCCCCGGCCACGCACAGAGATGATAGTTGCCGCCGATCCCATATCGATAGCCATCGAATCTGAGACCAAATTTCGCAGGGCCTTCATACCCACGAACGCTGCTGTCTTCCTCATGAACGACATAAAAGTTATCTAAGAAAAATAAGGAAACATTTATGATTGATTTCGATGTTACTCAAAACCGCGGCTCGGATAGCACCCGACAGAATTGTCGGTACTCGCACTCAGGAAAGCAACTTGAAAAGCTTGCTGAATGGGGAACTGAGATGTCGTATGTGGTCATTCGCTTCTGCAGTTGGGAGGTTAACGTGCGATTTGCAACCCCCAAAGGACTGCGTGATACACTCATTCCCGCCAAACGTTCAGGACAATATACAGCAGCATGAAGCACCAGGAGCTTAGTGCTCGCGTTTTAATTGCGGAATAAGCAGAAATTGACTAGCGGTAGAACTATCGGCATCGGCATTGTGGGCGCCGGCTTCGCGCGCACCACCCAAATTCCCGGCTTTCGCAATTGCAAGGGCGCGCAAGTAGTCGCAATTACCAGCCGGCGTCGCGAACACGCCGAGAGTGTCGCGACTGAGTTCGGCATCGAACACGTAGCTAATGATTGGAAGGACCTTGTCGCCAGGGATGACGTCGATCTGGTAAGCGTAGCTACTCCTCCCGCGACCCACATGGAAATCACGCTCGCAGCTCTGGAACAAGGCAAGGCCGTGCTTTGTGAGAAGCCGATGGCAATGAATGTTGCGGAAGCCAAGCGCATGGTCGATCGGGCGCGCGAAGCTGATGTGCTCGCGTTGATCGATCATGAACTACGGTTCCTCAGCAGCCGGCAAAAAATGCGAGCGATGTTGCACAGCGGCGCAATCGGTGCGGTACGTCACTGCAATTACGTTTTCCGTTCCGACTACCGCGGCGTTCTGGGAAGCTGGGACTGGTGGTCGGATGTGACGATGGGTGGCGGCACGCTCGGCGCGATAGGCTCGCATGCGGTTGACTCTTTTCGCTGGCTGCTCAACACAGAAGTCAGCGAAGTTTGCTGCGTGCTCTCGACGCACGTTGCCGAACGGCCGGACAAGACGAGCGGAACTATGCGGTCAGTTACGGCGGATGACACAGTAAGAATGCTCTTCAGGTTCGCTGAGTCCTCATTGACTAAAGGTGCTACCGGCTCCGCCTCTCTTTCGGTGGTGGAATCAGGAAAGCTCCAGAACCAGTTCGAAGTTTACGGCAGCAGTGGGGCGCTAATGGTTGAGGAGACCGGTGACCTCTGGCATTCTCCCGCCGGTTCAGGTGCCTGGCGACCGGTGGCGGTTGATCAGGACACCGTGGCGCCCGGCATGCGCGATGGAAGTTGGTCGCGAGGCTTCACGACATTCTCCTGTGCAATTGTTGCTGTGCTCAACGAAGGCCGCAAGACTGTGGAAGGTGCTGCCACCTTCGAAGATGGTTATCGCGTACAGCTTGTGCTCGACGCGGCTCGCGCCTCGAATGAGAGCGGCTGTTGGACGCGGATCCAGTAGGCAGACAGCAGACGGCAGGAGGCAAAACAGCCTGCATGAAAAATTTCCTGCCCCTGACGACTGCTCCTGCCTCCTGCGTCGTTGGCGTCGACACCGGGGGGACGTTCACTGATTTTGTTTTCGAAGCAAACGCTCAACTCGAGATATTCAAACTTCCGTCCACACCCTCAGATCCTTCGATCGCAATTGCAGCCGGTCTTCGCGCCATCTCAGAAAAGACAGGAGTACCGCTGAAGAATGTCCAAGTGGTTCACGGCACAACAGTAGGTACCAATGCATTGCTCGAGAGACGCGGCGCGCGCACCGCGTTGATCACGACGCGCGGCTTTGAGGACGTGCTGGTCATCGGGAGACAAGCACGCCCCGAACTTTACAACCTCAACGCGGTCCGTCCGCCTCCGCTGGTGCCCGATAGTCTTCGGTTTGGATTGCCGGAGCGCGTGACCTCGGCTGGCGAAGTACTTCAGTCGCCTGATGCCGCGGAAATATCGGCCCTGGTTAACCGGATAAAAAAAGCGAAGGTCGATTCAGTCGCCATCTGCCTGCTTTTTTCGTTTGTCGATGCCGCGCATGAAGAAGAGATCGCACGCGCATTATCGGCTCTAAACCTCCCGCTATCCGTCTCTCATAAAATCCTTCCTGAATATCGAGAGTTTGAGCGCACTTCAACTGTAACCATCAACGCTTACCTCCAGCCGCTGATGGGCACTTACCTCCAGCGCCTGGCAGCGAACACGCCGAACCTGCGCGTCATGCAGTCTTCCGGCGGCAGCGTCTCTGCATTCGTAGCGGCAGAAGAACCGGTACGCACCATTCTTTCCGGGCCAGCGGGTGGCGTGGTCGGCGCTCTCAGAGCTGCAAGTGCGGCGGGTTTCGAAAAAATAATTACGTTCGATATGGGTGGAACCTCTACTGACGTTGCTCTTTGCGAACGCGACGGGTTGCGCATGACAAATGAGGCTTTGGTAGCGGGCCTACCGGTCGCGGTTTCATTGATGGACATCCACACGGTGGGCGCCGGCGGCGGTTCGATTGCGAGAGTTGACGAAGGCGGTTCATTGCGCGTTGGTCCTGAATCGGCGGGAGCTGATCCGGGCCCGGCCTGCTACGGCCGTTCATTCTTGCCAACCGTCACCGACGCCCATCTCGTCCTCGGCCACTTTGGCGGCGCGGGTTTACTCGGCGGCGACTTTACGCTTGACGAAGCGCGCTCGCGAAAAGCCATGAGCCAACTCGCGAGTGAAATGAGCAACGCTGCCCGTCGCGTTGTTTCAGCGATTGAGGCCGCCCGAGGCGTCCTGTCGGTGGCAAACACAAACATGGAACGCGCGCTCCGGCGAATCTCAGTTGAGCGTGGGTTCGACAGCCGCGAGTTCGCGCTGCTTCCTTTCGGCGGCGCCGGCGGACTTCACGCGGTTGATCTCGCGCGAGCGCTGCGTATTTCCCGGATCATCGTGCCAAATTCCGCAGGGGCGCTTTCGGCGATTGGCGTGTTGACGGCCGACGTTGTTAAAGACCAGAGCCGGACAACGATGTTGGAGTTCTCTCCCGGAGTTGAAAAACAGCTGGATAAAACTTTCAAAGAGATGGAGCGCGTCGCTGCCGCTGCTCTCCGCCGCGAGGGCTTTCCTCCAGCGAAACAAAAGCATGACCGCTGGTTGGCCCTGCGTTACAAGGGCCAATCGTTTGAACTGGACATCAAACAGACGGGCGCGAATCTCGCCGCCGATTTTCATCGGGCGCATCGTGAACGCTACGGTTACGCTCAGGAATCAAACATCGTGGAGATTGTTAGCGCGCGCGTTCGTTCCACCGGGCTGGTGGAGAAGCTAGTCAAGCGAAGCCGTAGTGCAGGAGCCCAAAAGTCATTTGCGAAAGCGGCTAACAGCGCGACCGCAGACCTGGACGGAAAGAAACTTAGGGTAGCGGTTTACCGGAGAGATGAACTGGCCGCTGGGGCACAGCTTCGCACGCCCTGCATCGTAACAGAGTATTCGTCAACTACTCTGATACCGCCAGGCGCTACCGGTGAAGTTGATAGACAGGGAAACCTGATTATTCAAGTGAAGTGAATTTCCTGGCGGTCTCGGCGCCCGTTCTTCTCTTGACTCTCTTGGCGGTTAACAGAATCATGAAAGCATTCGATCCCGTCACTCTCGAAATCTATCGCGCACTTTATACCTCTGTCGCCGAGGAGATGGGCATTGCGCTCAGACGCACCGCCTTTTCGCCAAATATCAAGGAGCGGCGAGACTACTCGTGTGCTGTGTTCGATCCCGAGGGCCGCGTGATCGCACAAGGCGATCACATGCCAGTGCACCTTGGTTCGATGCCAATGGCCGTCGCTTCCGCGTTAAGAGAGATCGAGCTCCAACCCGGGGACGTGGTTGCCTTGAACGATCCGTTTGCCGGCGGCACACATCTGCCTGATGTCACCTTAGTAATGGGAGTCTTTCGCCGGGAGGCAGACGGCAGTCGGCAGACGGCAGCAAAAGCAAAAAGCGTAACTCCTGCCTCCGGCCGTCTGCCGACTGCCGACTGCCTTTTCTATGTTGCCAACCGCGCGCATCACGCGGACATTGGCGGTGGAACGCCGGGATCGATGGGTATGGCGACAGATATCTATGGCGAAGGCTTGTGCATTCCGCCAATACGTCTCGTGCGAAACGGCGAGATCGATGAAGACGTGATGCGTTTAATCCTGGCAAATGTTCGCACTCATGCTGAGCGACGCGGCGATTTTCAGGCGCAGATTGGCTCGTTGAAAACCGGCGCCGCGCGTTTGTTGGAGATCGTCAAGCGACGCAGTGGACGCGAAGCCGCCGACTACGCCACACATTTAATCGATTACTCTGCACGATTAATGCGCCATGCGATCGGGTCGATTCCCGATGGCCACTACGAAGCCGAAGACGCGCTTGATGATGATGGTGTAAGTGACCGAGAAGTGAATATCAAGGTGCAAATTACTATCGCGGGACAACATGCACGCGTTGACTTCACCGGCAGCGCTCCGCAGGTTGAAGGTCCGATCAATGCTGTAGAAGCAATCACGGTCTCTGCCGTTTCGTATGTTTTTCGTTGTCTGCTGCCTGGCAATGACGTGCCCGCTAGTGCTGGTCTAATGAGCCCGATTGAAGTCATCGCGCCCACGGGCACAGTCGTAAATGCACTTCATCCGGCGTCAGTGGCCGGCGGCAATGTCGAGACTTCCCAACGCATTGTCGATGTCTTGTTCAAGGCATTGGCCATAGCGCTTCCCAATAGAATTCCCGCCGCAAGTCAGGGAACGATGAACAATCTAACCATTGGGGGAATTGATCCGCGCAGTGGCTCCGAATTGCGCGAGTTTTCCTACTATGAGACTGTCGCCGGAGGCATGGGCGCGCGGCCTGGTCACGATGGCCTGAGCGCGGTGCACACGCACATGACGAACAGTTTGAACACACCGGCTGAAGCGCTTGAGTATGCTTATCCGTTACGTGTTCGTGAGTACAGGATTCGCAAGGACTCCGGTGGCAAAGGAAAACAGCTCGGCGGCGACGGCGTGATCCGGGAGCTTGAAACGCTGGCACCCGCGCGCATGTCGCTGTTAGCCGATAGACGTAAGCGCGGGCCTTACGGTTTGCAAGGCGGGGAAGATGGAAAGGTTGGGAGTGCCTCCATTATTCGCAAGGGCCACCTGCGCAGGATTGGATCGAAAGGAAGTTGGGAACTGGAAGCCGGCGATCGAGTGCGAATTGAAACTCCCGGTGGCGGTGGCTTCGGGAAGAATTCAAGTTGAACGATATGGGAAAGAAGCGGGGGCAAGCCCAACTTCTGTATAGACTGGGGACATGGTGAACTTCCTTACCATGAGCTGATTAGACTTGAGCTTGGAGCGTTACTCAAGAGGCGTTCACGGAGATGAACCGCGTCGATAGAAAGTCTCTAAGGTTGGGAAAGTGGGCTTGCCTCCGCCGGTTCGATTTCTTCAAACTACAAAAGATACTTTTCTATGTTGTGAGCCTACGATAAATCCCCGGCATCCGCTCCGGCAGCGACAGCACATCATCGATGATCGTATAGCCAATCTCGCCATAGAGGTCGCGCAGCTCAGCTTCCGACTCGCGATCAATCGTAACGCAAAAAGGTGTGATGCCCTGATTCTTTGCTTGCCGCAAGGCCTCGCGCGTATCCTCGCGCGCGTAACGCGCATCACCATAGTCGTGGTCATAAGGCCTGCCGTCAGACAACACGATCAGCAGGCGCGTGCGTGCTTCCTGCTTCGCAAGTTTCGCCGTCGCGTGGCGTATTGCCGCCCCCAGCCTGGTGTTGTTCTGGAATGTAATGCCGCCGATGCGTCGCTTCACATCATCCGAATATTTTTCGTCAAAATCCTTCACTACATAAAACTTCACGTTGCGCCGTCCCTCGGAAGTAAATCCATTGATGGAATAGGTATCGCCGACAGCCTCCAGCGCCTCGCTCATCAAAACCAAACCCTCTTTTTCGATCTCAATGATGCGCCGGCCAGGTCGCGTATAAGGCTGGAGGGGATGGCGCCCAATCGTGCGCGCGGTCGACGAAGATTGATCGAGCAGAAAAGAGACCGCCACATCGCGCCGTCGTCGCAGGCGTTTGGTATAAAGCCGCTCGGATTGATGTCCACCCCCAACCTTCGCGGCGCGGCGATCGATCACGTAGTCGATGACCGCGCTGAGGTCAAACTCTTCGCCGTCCAACTCATTTGTAACGCGCAGCAGATCCTCCGGTTTCATCATTTGAAACTGATGGCGGATCGAGGAAATCACTCCTTTGTGGCGCTCACGCGTTTGCTCAACAAAAACTTTATCGCCGTGCTTGACGCGCTTTTCGATTACGCGGCACCAGCCGATGCGATGATCGGTTAACTCGCGATCCCACTCGTCATAGTTGTAGGCGACTTCGCCTGCTTCAATCATCTGCTCGGGAAACTCCGCCTCCGTCCAGGCCTCGGCGCCCGCAAGTTCATCAGGCTCACCTTCGCTATCGGGATCGTTCCAGGCGTTGAAAAGTTCGCGGGCATCCCTTCGCTGCGGTCTTTTTTCAGACGCGCGGCGATTAAAGCTCTCCGTAGCAATCGAGTTCTCGTCTTCTGAATCGGAAGGCTCTTCCTCAGTCTCAACTTCCTGAATCGAATCATCGTTGGGAACGAGCGATTGAAATAATGAATAAAGGCGACTCGTCGTCATCAGGCTGTCGGCGACTGTGGCTGAGGCGCTCGATAAATACTCCGTGGCCACAGTTTCAAGCTCGGAAACAAGCTGGCCGTAATATTGTCGCGCATCGTCTGTCGCACCGCCGAGCAGCGTAGTTTGAAAAAGCAATTCAAAAGGAACCAGAGTTGCGGGTAACTCGGTAACCGAAGGACGGCCACTTCGCAGGTGGTCGCGAATCAAATCCAGATCGCGAGCCAGCCCGCGATACTGCTGACGAAGCCGGCGGTCGATGCGGTAATTCTCCACCGTGCTGAAGATGCGACGAGCGAGTTGTGGATGAGGAAACACTTGCAGGGCGCGGCGATAATCGACGTTGTTTGACAGGGATTCTTGCCTGTCCAATTTAGAGACAGACAAGAGTGTCTGTCCCACCATCTCGTCAGGAAGAGAAAAAGCGGCAAGCGCATCTGCGTTTCCCGGACTATAAGTTTGGACGAGCGCTGCATAACCCGCCTGCAACGATGCGGTTCCGCGTTCATAAGTGCCAAATTCGATTTGTCCGGCAGCGTGCGCTGCCAAAACTTTGTAGAGACGGAAGTCGAGCTCATCGTCAGCAAACTCAGCCACCGCGGAAGGAAGATGTATAGTGCGGCCATCGCCAATGCGCGACTCGACCGGAACCGCGGCCAGTGGGCTGATTTCAACTTCGCGCCCGGTCAATCCTTCGATGTATAGCTTTAGAAGTTCGCGGACTTCTTCGAGTGACAACCCATTGCTGCCACTGCGGAGGGCGTCGTAACTGCCTCGCGTTTCCAGCGCGAAATAACTGCGGCGGCCGCGCGCGTCTTTCTTGTGCTCAGAAAGACCATGTTTCGCCCACTGCTCAAACTGCTCGATTGAGACTGTCTTAAGCGCCAACCCGCTCGAACGAAAACAAGCAAGCGCAGCTTCACCGTCAGTTTCTGCGATTTCACGCGTCAGATTTATTACACGCAGCGCCAGGTTAACAAGACGATTGTGGTTAGGTTGGCTCGCCAATGCTCGCACAAACCGTGGACTGCTGCGCACGAAAGCCACCAGGCTCGCGTTGCCATGTTGTGCCACCGTCCATAGCAGTTTTACCCAGTCATCGAATATCTCCGGCTGCGTCCGCAGAATCTCGCCGCCAGTGATCAGTACTTGCAGCGCCGAGCCGCCGCCGCGTTCGAGAAAACCGACTGAGTTGGTCAGCAGCTTCAGTGCATGATCTGATTCAAGATTCGCGAGTGCCACAGGAAGCGCGGCCCACGCATCCGCCGCAATTCCGCCGGCTCGATATGCAAACTCCTCCGCCAGCTCGATTGCCTTTTGCGTAACCTCCGGGCTCTTGATTCGTTGCAAGCGCTCGATGACTTGAGGCGCTTTGCTGAGAAACTCGGCGCTGTGTTTCGCGGAACGGCGTGAGATCTCCGTCGCAACTTCAAGGACGGAGCTTAGCAGGTTGTGATCGCTGACAGCTTTTGCAAGCGCCGGCAGGTTTCGAAATGATTCCGTCGCAATAGGTGATGAAAGTGTGATTTGCCGCGAGCAGAGTTGGAAAACTAACTTGCGAAGACCTGGCGGAATGTCCTTAAGGCCACCAACTCCTTCAGCAAAAAAGGTAATCGCGTTTTCAACGTCACCCATCGCCAGCCGCCGGCCCATATCGCCCCACGAGCGCAGTTCTGCCTGACCTAAAATCTCAGCGGCCGCTGGCGCAGCGCGCAAAAACTCAATGCTCGCGCGTAGCGAGATGGCGGCAATCGTGGCGCTCGTCTCCAGCGCCGCCGCCGATTGCTCGAGCGGTAAACTTGCCAGCTCGCGGGTTAGTTTGAGAAAAGACTGACGCTCGGCACTGTGTATTCCTTTTTCGAGGGAGTCGTCTTCCATCTCGGTATTGATTAGATCTGATCTTGCGAATGTTGAGCGGGGGCCAAGCACGCGTGAAAACTAGTCTAGCTAGGCAACCATTAAACGCTGACCTTTAGCTTCCGGAACAGGATCGCCAAACTCCTTGGCAGTATCAATCCAGAGTTGGATTGCTTCATTAGCGTTTGCCAGGGCGGACTCGTGAGCATCTCCATGAGCCACGCACCCCGATAGTTCTGGAACCTCTGCGGTATAGACCTGATCTTCCTCGCTCCAGTAAATAATAACCTCGTACTTATGGGTCATAGATCGCCTCCGAGCTTGTATTTTAATAAAACGGGTCCGTACTTGTCGCACTTGATAGACTTTGGCCTTAATTATCACTAAATCACTGTGGTGACGATCTCGCGAATGCTGCGCTGCAGCTCGCGGTCGTCGGTGATGGGAGAGCACATTGCTACTTCGGCGGCGGTGACCGGTGGAATACCAAGCGTGATTAGTTGAGCAGCATAAATCAATAAGCGGGTGGAGACACCTTCTTCCAATCCGTGGCCGCGCAGGTTGCGCACCTTCTGGCCGATCAAAACCAGATCGCGCGCCGTGCCTTCGTCAACACCACCCTCGTGTGCCACGATTTCTGTTTCCATTTCCGGGGCCGGATAGTCGAAATCGATAGCCACAAAGCGTTGCCGGGTTGATTGTTTCAAATCCTTGAGAATGGATTGGTAGCCTGGATTGTAGGAAACGACGAGCATGAAATCCGGCGGCGCGTCCAGTATCGTTCCTCGCTTTTCGATAGGTAGCCGGCGTCGGTGGTCTGTAAGCGGGTGAATGATGACTACGGTATCTTTGCGCGCCTCGACAACCTCGTCGAGATAGCAGATGGCACCATTGCGTACTGCCGAGGTCAGCGGCCCGTCATGCCAGATTGTCTCTTCGCCTTCCAGTAAAAAGCGTCCGACAAGATCGGTCGCTGAAAGGTCTTCATGACAAGCGACCGTGATCAAAGGACGCTCCAGCCGCCAGGCCATGTGTTCGACAAAACGAGTCTTGCCGCAGCCTGTCGGGCCTTTGAGTATCACGGGCAGGCGCGCGGAGTGGGCCGCCTCGAAAAGATCCACCTCGCGCCCAACCGGCAGGTAGTAAGGCTCCTGGGCAACTCGATATTCTTCAATAGCTGATTCTGGCATGGTTAAAGAGTTTCGGGTTTCGAGTTCCGAGTTTTGGTTCGAAATAATCCATTAAGTACGTGCAAAATGAGCTCACCTTGGGTACTGATGCAGTTTGAACGATGCGCACATTAGCAACATGCGAGGTGGTACTGATGACCTCATGGGGACCGGTAGTATTCAAACTGCACCAGTACTTCAACTTGCGACGGACTGACTTAAGAGAGCTTCTACGGTATTCTAGAGTATTGCGGGACATAACTCGAAACCCGGAACTCGAAACTCGAAACTATTATGAAGTTAGCGGTAGCAATGTCTGGTGGGGTGGATTCGTCGGCAGCGGCGGCAATCCTCAAGGAGCAAGGCCATGACCTGGTCGGCTTCACGATGCAGTTATGGAACCAGCGTCGCGGCATCAGCGTTGACGAGAACGGTGACCCCCTTCCCTCGCGTTGTTGCTCGCTCGACGATGTTTACGACGCGCGTCGCGTTGCCGAGGAGTTGGGTTTTCCGTTCTACGTGCTCAATCTTGAACGCGAGTTTGAACGCGACGTCGTGCAGCCCTTTGTCGGGAGCTATCTCAACGGAGAAACGCCCATACCATGCGTCTCCTGTAACAGTCGTTTGAAATTCGCGTCACTCGATCAACTCG
Organism: Pyrinomonadaceae bacterium; assembly: GCA_036506215.1. GTDB lineage: Bacteria > Acidobacteriota > Blastocatellia > Pyrinomonadales > Pyrinomonadaceae > PSRF01. The sequence continues at coordinate 11,254 of DASXSC010000202.1, forward strand.
CCGCCAGTCTTGGCTGCGATAAGGTGGCGACGGGCCATTACGCACGCGTTGAGTATGACGCGGCGGCGGATCGTTACCGGCTTTTCCGCGGGCGCAATCTCGAGAAGGACCAGTCGTATTTTCTGTGGGAGCTGACACAGCCTCAACTCTCGCGCGCTATGTTTCCCCTGGGCGAGATGTCAAAACCGGAGGTGCGCGAAGTGGCGAGGGAGCACGCACTCGCGGTGGCTGAGAAATCCGAGTCGCAGGAGATCTGTTTTGTTCCGGACGGCGACTATGCCGGCTTCATCGATCGCTACCTCGATGCGGAAGATGCGGCGGACCGTTTACCGGGTGAAGGCGAGATAGTGGATCCCAGCGGCACGGTCATGGGCCATCACGCTGGCATTCACCGTTACACGATTGGCCAGCGGCGAGGCATCGGCATTGCCAGTTCGCAACCGCTCTATGTCATCAATATCGACGCGCCAAAAAATCGCGTGGTCATTGGGCACCAGGATGATTTGCTGGGACGGGAATTCACCGCCGCCGGGGTTAACTGGGTCGCATTTTCTAAACCCGAGACGGCTGTTCGTGCCGAAGTGCGCGTGCGCTACCGGCACAAACCCGCGGAGGCAACCATCACACCGCTCGAGGGCGACCGCGATGAGCGCGTTCGCGTTGTTTTTGATGAGGCGCAGCGCGCCATTACGCCCGGTCAGGCCACGGTGTTCTATCGCGGTGATGAAGTCGTCGGCGGTGGCTGGATCGTAAAGAGCATGGAGGAGCAGTAGAAAACAGGAGGCACGAGCAGGAGGCAGGAGGCAGACGGCAAGAGGCAGACGGCAGGAAAATCGGCACTTAGAGTTATCTCAATCGGGGTTTCGCTGGTTTCTTGCGCCCAGCTTCTTTCGTGTTTTCTCCTGCCGGCCGCCTCCTGCTCCTGCCGTCTGCCTCCTCCCGTCTGCCTCCTGATTACCAAAACCTTTTCCCCGCCTCAAACGTACCTAAACCACGAATAACTATCGGCTAATTACACAAATATAAGGCAGGAAATACTATGGCAATGTCGCGAACGCGAAAAACGGTTCTGATTATTACAAGCATTGTGGTAGGGCTTGTTTTGGTGGCGCTGATTGGTCTCGCTGTTTTGGTATCCGCATTCCGGAAGAACGAGCCGACCATCGAAAACAACAGCGTACTCGCACTCCGCGTAGCTGGCTCTTTGCCCGACTATGTGCCCAATGATCCGTTGAGAAGGCTTTTTGGCACTACAGACCAATCGCTTTCCGATCTCATCCTTCAATTCAAAAAAGCCAAGGTAGACGATCGAATCAAAGTAATTATTCTCAATGTCAATATGTCCGGCGCCGGCTGGGGCAAGTCAGAGGAGATTCGCGACGCCATCGCCGACTTCCGTTCCTCCGGCAAACCCGTCTACGCCTACATGGAATACGCCATGGACAAGGAGTATTACCTCGCCACCGCCTGCGACAAAATCTACCTGGCGCCGCCGGGTGAATTGTTCATCAACGGCCTGGCCGCTGACGTACTGTTTTTCCGCGGCTCGCTCGATAAGCTGGGTATTTATCCGGACATGGTTCAGGTTGGAAAATACAAAACGGCCGTCGAGACTTTTACGCGCAAGGACATGTCGGATGCCAACCGGGAATTCATGAACTCGCTGCTCGACGATCTTTTCAACCGCTATCTCGAAGCAGTTGCCAAAGCACGTGGCAAATCTCCGGAAGACGTGCGCGCCATCATTGACGATGCTCCCTACAACTCGGCCAGAGCCAAAGAACTTGGACTCATCGACGGCGTCGCATATACGGATGAACTCGAAAAGGAATTGAAAACCAAGTTAGGCTATAAGGAATCTGACGAACTTCGTGTGGTCAGGGGACCCGCTTATAGTCAGGTTGAACCCGGATCGCTGGGCCTCGACAAGGGTGAGAAGATCGCGGTCATCTATGCGACCGGCAGCATCGGTTCGGGAAAGTCTGAGAACAGTCCGGGAGGCGAACAGTCGATCGGCTCCGACACTCTGTCAAAGGCAATCAAAGATGCCGGCAACGATAAATCCATCAAAGCAATTGTAATTAGAGTGGATAGCCCGGGTGGTTCAGGGCTGGCGTCCGACATCATCTGGCATGCGGTGGAAGCTGCGAAAGCGAAGAAGCCGGTGGTAGTTTCGATGAGCGACGTCGCTGCTTCCGGTGGCTACTACATCTCCACCGGGGCGAACAAGATTGTTGCCGAGCCTTCGACAATTACCGGCTCGATTGGCGTCTTCGCCGGCAAGCCGGTCTTGAAGGGCTTTTACGATTGGCTGGGAATCTCAAACGAATACATTCTTCGCGGCAAGCAAGCAGGTATCTTCCGGGAGTCGGAGAAATTCAGTCCTGAGGAGCGGGCCAAGTTTGAAGAATTTGTGAAGCACACTTACTACGAAGACTTCGTTCCCAAGGTCGCCAAGGGTCGCAACAAAACTCCCGAGTACGTCGACTCAGTTGCTCAGGGTCGTGTGTGGACCGGCGCACAAGGTAAAGAGCGAGGACTGGTGGACGAGTTTGGTGGCCTTGATCGCGCGGTAGAAATTGCCAAGGACCTGGCAAAGATTCCCAAAGATAAAGGCGTGCAGCGAGTGATTCTTCCCTACCCGCGAACGTTGCTTCAGGAGTTGCTCAGTGAGGGTGATGAAACGCGAATCAAGGCGAAGCAACAGCAAGCAATACTCGCAGCATTGCCGGACAATGCGCGCCGGGCTGTGCGCTACATGGCTTTGCTTGAACGGATGCAGAACGGCGAATCGTCGCTGCTGATGCCGTTTGATCTGGAAATCAAGTGACCGAGCTATCCGCAGATTTATTTCGTAATCCTCTCCAAGCCGCCCATGTAAGGTCTGAGCGCTTCGGGAATTACAATCGATCCATCCGCTTGCTGAAAATTCTCCAGAATGGCAATCCACGTTCGGCCGATCGCCAGTCCCGATCCATTCAAAGTATGCACAAACTCCGGCTTCGCTCCGCCCGCGCGGCGAAAACGAATCTGCGCGCGACGCGCCTGAAAGTCCGAACAGTTGGAACATGACGAGATCTCCTTGAACTCGCCGTAGGACGGCAACCAAACTTCTACGTCATATGACTTTGCAGCGGAAAATCCCAGGTCGCCCGTAACGTGTTCGACTACCCGATAATGCAAACCCAGCTTCTGGAGAATCGACTCTGCATCGCGCGTCAAACTCTCCAGCTCGTTCATCGACTCTTCCGGCGTTGTCAGTTTCACCAACTCGACTTTCTCAAATTGATGCTGCCGGTAAATGCCGCGCGTATCACGGCCGTAGCTGCCGGCCTCGGAACGAAAACACGGTGAATAGGCGGCGAACCGGACCGGCAGTGAAGCGGCATCAAGTATTTCGCCGCTATGATAATTCGTGACCGGGACTTCGCCAGTGGGAATCAAATAAAGACCCCGTTCGTCAGTAAGTTTGAATAGATCTTCTTCAAACTTTGGCAACTGCGCGGTTCCAAACAGCGCGTTGGCGTTGACGATGAAGGGCGGCAACGTTTCTTCATAGCCATTCTCGCGCGTTTGCACGTCGAGCATGAAGTTGACGAGGGCGCGGCTCAGACGAGCCCCCGCACCATTTAAAATTCCGAATCGCGCGCCGGAGATTTTCGCCGCACGCTCAAGGTCGAGAATGCCGAGCGCCGTTCCCAGATCCACGTGATCCTTAGGCTCGAAATCAAAGTCGGGTTTGGTTCCCCTGCGCCGCACCTCTACGTTTTCCGCCTCGCCTTTACCGGGGGGCACACCTTCAGCGGGAAGATTCGGAAGCGAGGTGAGCAGATCACGCATGCGAGTCTCGGCCTGCTCGCGCGACTGGTCCAACTCCGCGATGCGTTCCTTTAACTCGTTTACCTCCTTGCGCCGTTTTTCCGCTTCCTCTCGTTTACCCTCCTTCATCAGAGCGCCGATTTCGCGACTGGCAGCGTTTCGGCTGGCGTTGAGTTGGTCCGACTCGGCAATAATTCGCCGGCGTTCGATATCGGCTTCTGCAAAGCTATCCAGGACTTCAGGCGCAACCCCGCGCGTCTGAAGCGCGGCCCGCACCTTCTCGAGATTTTCCCGCACGTAGTTGAGATCGAGCATTTGTTCTATTCCCGCAAAATGT